>NZ_JAPCKL010000009.1:34387-147765 GCF_025942345.1 Pseudoalteromonas sp. A3 | reverse complement strand
AAAGTCAGGGCTTTATCTACGGAGCAGTATTAAATACTAGGCGCAAAGGCAAGCTCACTGACTTCGATGTGATAAATGAGAGCTAATCATTTATCAACGAGAGATACAAGGCGCTAAGCTTGCTTGCGCGAGAAGCGAAGCTTCTAATGACTTATAGCGCACAATATCAACTATAAATTACGAGCTACGCTCGTCACGTCAGCAAGCTGCACGTCTACAAAACATCGGTTAAGCTTTACCTGTAAACGCTAGGCTTTATTTTATCTGTAAGCACTAAGCTTGCTTACGCGAGAAGCGAAGCTTCTAATTACCTAAGGCTATTTTAAATTTCAGATTTATACCCTAGCCCAAATGATATGTGGACTTCCTACATTTAAATAAACTCTTAAATCCAAGCCAACTCTAATCATAGCAAACTAAACAATAGCCTTATTTTTGATGTTCATATGTCCCAATATAACACTAAACTTAAGAGCCTTTATATTGAGACCAGTCATAGCTTTATACAAATGGATAATAGAGCGAAACTACTAACAACCAGCTAAATCTCAACGAAGCAAGCCACGTCAAATCTAAAGCGTACAGGCGTAAATTATTATGTATCTGTTGGCACATCGTCCCACGACTCACCATAACCTAAAACCCACCTCATGCCGTATCGGCGCTCATAAACAATACCTGAGTTAAGTTCATTAATATTTATGCCGTCTTCATCAGGTTCGCCATTATTGAACCCCATGTCCCTTGTAGTGGCATAGTTAATTTGGCCACCCATTAAGAAAGAAATGTTATGCTGATAAGCATACAAATTTGGGTGAAAAAATGACGAAATTAAAACGCGCAACGTATTCTGCAGCAATAAAATTAGAAACAGCTCAGCTTGTAGTTGACCAAAGTTATAGCCAAAGCGATGGGGGTGGGTAAATCAACCGTCAGTAAGTGGGTTACTCAATTAAAGCAAGAGCGGAGTGGCCAGACACCATCTGCTTCGCCAATTACGCCCGAACAAATTGAAATCCGCGAACTTAAAAAGCAAATTCAACGCATCGAATTAGAAAAGGATATATTAAAAAAGGCTACCGCCTCTTGATGTCCGACTCCCTGAACAATTCTCGTTAATTGAGAAACTAAACCAACGAGAGCGTTACCCAATTAGTGTGCTGTGTAACGTATTCAATGTGCATCGTAGCAGCTATAAATATTGGGCTATACGGGATACAACGCCTACACCAGAGCAAATAAGGCTAGAAGCTGAAGTTAGAGCAATACATGCAATGAGCGGCGGCTCAGCTGGGGCGCGGGCAATCGCGGCAATAGCAACGAACAATGATTTTGAATTGAGTCGTTATCGTGCTGCTAAGCTAATGGTTAAATTAAAGCTTGAAAGCTGCCAAGTACCTCAACATTCATATAAACGCGGCGGTAATGAACACCTTGAAATTCCAAACCTGCTTGATAGACAATTTGATGTTGTTGAGCCAGATACAGTGTGGTGCGGTGATGTGACGTATATTTGGGTAGGTAATCGCTGGGCTTATTTAGCCGTTGTTATTGATTTATTTGCACGTAAAGTAGTTGGCTGGGCCATGTCGTTGTCGCCAGATACTAATTTAACGCTAAAAGCACTTGAACTCGCGTATAAAAGCAGAGGAAAACCGACAGGACTGATGTTTCATTCAGACCAAGGTAGTCATTATACAAGTTTAAAATATCGTCAACGTTTATGGCGCTATAAAATCAAACAAAGTATGAGTAGGCGTGGAAACTGTTGGGATAATGCACCAATGGAGCGATTTTTTAGAAGCTTTAAAACGGAATGGATGCCAAAGGTTGGATATGGAAATTTTATAGATGCTAAATATAGCGTGAGTGATTATATCAACGGATATTACAACAACGTTAGGCCGCATCATTATAATGCCGGTTTAGCGCCAAATGAATCTGAGGTTAGATATCAAGATTCTAAAACTGTGGCCAAAATTAGTTGACCACTACACTAATAAGACTTACCCTTAAAACGTCATGTCCACATAAAATATACTACACATACAGTTAGAAATGCTTTTTTACAGTGGCTATACAATGCCCTGCTTGATTTTATAATTACAAAAGCCAAATACTTCGTTCGTTAACGATACAAAAATTAAGGTAAGCGTGGAATTTGTTTTAATCTTTTACCAAAGTACCTATAGGAAAGGGCTTATTGAAAAGAGCTAAAATTTATTTTTAACTTAGGTTAAAAGTTTCTATAAATATCCATTTATAAAATCCTAAATCATCGTTCTCAGCGTTTTGTCCAATATCTCGGATAACCCTTTGGCAAACCATCCCATGACTTTATTTTATTTATAACGTTTATATCAAGTTCATCATATTTTTGACTATCAATGTCGAGTGACTTATACCACGCAAAATCTTCATCATATTTAAAGTCAATTGAGAAGTCGCCTTCTGATGTCATTTCGAAACGTGCTTTATTCCAAGGGACATCATTTTTATCTTTTTGCATAATCGTATAAAGAGCATAAAAAGCTTTATTACACATTGAGTTTTTATAAATGCCATCAATGACGTCAAGATCAAAATCAAATATCTTTCCATTATATATATATTTTGAATCGATTGAGACTGACACGTTTACTTGATGTAGATTCACCTCTAAGTATGCTTTTTCCCATTTTTCTGGGAGATGTTCAAACATACTTAGCCCTAAATGGTTGTATATATCATCAATTGTTTCAAACACTTTATTATTCCTTAATTATCAAACTCAAGCTTAATTGGGTTCCATTACCTACTTATAGCCACCAAGTAACGATTCTAAAGCTGCCCTATCATCTGAATATTTTATCAAAATCTCTACTTCATGATCTCTAACTAGCCCTTTGGTTCATTCCTTTCAATTTATCGCCATACTCTGTAGCAACTTTGGCTTTTTAGTTGGGGTACCTAGTTTATTTTCTGCTGTACATTGGAATAAGGTATCAGCTAAATGGTCGATATTAGAGTAAGGGCACAACAACATAGCTGCTCTACTTTGATTGAAAATCCTTACTCATTCGTTTTATAAATATAAGTTGCAGATTGACCAGGATGGTTATAAATATCCTCTCATATAGCGGTAAGTTTGGGTATTCAATTTCTATCACCACACTACATCCTATTTATGGTGTACCTGTATAAAGCCAGCTTTGGTCATATTACAAATAATCAATAAGGAAATAGCTTCAAATTGACTCGATAATGTTTGCAACCTTATTAATTAAAAGCTTGGTTTTGCTAACATTTTACCATACTATTTTAGTATACACAGGCAACGGGAATGGAAAATCGTATATGAACAAATCTGAATTACTCGAAATCATAACAAATCCAGTGGATAAAGATTATTTAACAAAAACCTTCTTGAAAGAGTGGGAAAAATTGAAAAATCCAGAACTCAATGACAAAGAAAGTGTTCCTAACAGTATTTTCGAGCAATTAGATAAAAGTGTGGTTAGTGAATGGCACGATTGGGTAAAGTGCTATATAAAAATGTACACCGAAGGCAAGCTACCATCCTTATGGCCAATGCGTCAATACGGTATGGGGTTTGAGTTTAAGGAAAATCTCGATGACTTCGACGCGAACACCGAATACTTCTCCCTGGGAACAGATCCCATAGGAGACTGGTTTGTTATGACAAAAGATGAAGGAGGTAAGATTTCCTTATCCGACCATCATACTTACGGGCTTTATGATCACTGGCTAAACCCAAACCACCTGATTGCCTGGGCCTTACGCCTAGAGCTTGCTGTTGAAAACAACCTTACAGAAGCAGAGATTATGCAGTACTGGAAAGGCCGCGCGAACAGGTTAGAAAAAGTCACCGTTGAGCGAATAGCAAACTCTATAGATGAATAAAATTAGCCACTAGATAGCTGGAGGGAGAATCTAACTTTCAGCTATTACACTGACGTACGTAACGAATTCTGCCTAGTTTTCATTTAAAAAACGTAGTAATAGTACATTTCAGCGAAACTAAGAGCGCGATCAAAAATTTAATATACAACAACCTGAGGCGGCTTAAGGTGGCACATGTTGTAAAATATTACATTAGTTTTGAAAGGTAATTTTATAGTCTGGCTTGTTACAATTTAATAATCTGTTTAAGAAAATTGATTCCGCGTACCATGCACAATTAGAGTGCTTGCTAAACCTAAATTGAGCAATTTCTTAACCGCATTTTATCCGTGAACTTAGCTCGAAAATATTTGTAACGCTGTAATGTTATTTATCATAAAGCCAAAGAGTTTTAACACAAATCACTTTAAAATCAGAATACGGAAATCAAAATAATGAGTGACATAAAAGCGTATTTAACAGATTCTTTTACTCAATTTTTAGACATAATAGGTAAAAACTCTCCTTACGATAAGGATGCAGCTTTAGCCATGGTTTTCATTTTAATGGAAAGAAAAGTCTTCATCAAAAAACAACGAAGAATTTTGTCCTTAGACCTAATTGAGCAATGTTTAAATAATAAGAGTATGTTCGAAAACATTATTGCTCAACCATCAGAGAGTACCTCGTCTACATATGACTACTGCTACTATCCTTATACAACCAAATATTTAGCTAAATATGGCGCCTTCAACCTCTCTACACTCAAATATATATTGACCGTATTAGATAAAGAGTTTTTTGCAGCCCAAGGCTCTAGCTCAATGAATATGTCAGTCCATAATATTCAAGGTAAAGCTGAGAGCGCTATAGTAATTAATGATTGCATCAAATTAATACAGGGTTATTCAAATGCTAAATCGTAAACGAATAGCTAAATTATCTAATGTTCATATCAACCATTTTGGTCATTTAGCGTAACTTAAGAGTGATACATGTTTTCTAGATTAAAAATTAAATATTTCATTGTTATTGTCGTTTTTATTGGGTTATGTATTGGCTTTTTTAATATTAGCTGGCCTAGTTTTAAAATCTCTAACCATAAAATCACTTATATACAAGATAAACTTAAAAGCGGTGAATTATCACCTAAAATGGTAATAATACCGCCAGGTACAGGCACCATAGGCGGTGAAAATTTTCGCTCTTTTCAAGATGAAGCCCCTATTTTTAAAGCAATAATAAAAGAAAGCTATGCACTAAGTGAAACCGAGATTACTTTTGCACAATATGATCAGTTTTGTAAAACCGGAATTAGGTCGTGTCCTAACGATGAAGGCTGGGGGCGTGGTAAGCAACCTGTTGTAAATATATCTTGGTTTGATGCTGTTGCTTACACAAAGTGGTTGAGCAAAGAAACTGGCAATATTTATCGCCTGCCTAGCGAAGTTGAGTGGGAATACGCAGCTCGCGCTGGATCAACGAGTAAGTTTTGGTGGGGTAATGATTATGAACAAGGCATTGATCACTGCGATAGAGATTTAGGGGATTGTCCAAAGGGGGCTGATTTAGGACACCCTTGGCATGTAGGTACGTTAAAGCCAAACCCTTTTGGCTTATACGATGTCACTTCTAATGTCTATGAGTGGGTAGAGGACTGTTATGTAGATAATCATAACAATGCAACAAAGACTATTGCTCCTATTAAAATAATTAACTGTAAGAATAAAACGGTTAAAGGGGCTAGTTGGACCATGCCACAGCCTCATGTGCATCACTCACTTAGAATGGGTTTTACTATAAATTCGAGAGCTAATTCTATTGGTTTTAGGGTCTTAAGAGAAATTAAAAAGGTTAAATAAAGGATTAAAATGAAACCTACATGCCCTTGTTGCCATCATAAGATCAAAAGTACGGAAATAAGAATACCAATAAAAAAGGGATATTTTTTGAAGTCGAGTGCCCATATTGTCAAACATGGATACGTTTGAATAAAACACAAGAAATTATAAAAGCTGCTGGAATATCACTTTTACTAATAACTAGTCTTCTAAATATTTTCAGCATTAAAAGTGAATATAGCTTGGTTTTCTCAACCGTTGGCTTTGTTGGAATATTTATAGCTATGCTTATTACTTTTTTTGGTAAGTATGAATCAATCAAATAATAAAAAAACAAAAAAGAAGCCAAAAATAAAACACGCTAACATTAGTAATACTAGAATGCTGTTGAACCAAGTAGCATTCTCTTTGTTTTCTTTTGCTTTAGGGTTATTACTTATAATAATCGCAGTAAAATCTATATACGACGGTTATGTGCTTACACCAACAGATTATCGAGTTGAATCTGAGGTTTATTTTTTCTCTACCTCTCCATTTGCTTATCTTTTTAACCTTTTCTTTTACTTAGGGTGTGGATCTTTTTTTAGCTATACCGTACCTAAGTAGAGACATGTTTCCGCGTAAAAAAGAGAAAAAACTAAACAAAAAAGCTCAAAGAAAAAATAAACAATAGTTTTTATTAACTCGTTTTGTATTTATACAATAACTCAAAAGGTATATGGCAATAGTCATCTGGGTGGTTGGTTAAACGGTCTTGATGCTCAGGATCGCTTGGTACGTAATTAGTTAGCGGCTCTACCTGTACTACAATTTTATCGGCATCGCTGCGCTTTTTGATATAGTTGTTTGCTGCCTCTAAATGGCTTTGGTGTTTGCTGTAAATAGCAGTGCGGTATTTAGGGCCTACGTCATCTCCTTGTTTGTTAATACTGTGTGGGTCAATAATTTCAAAAAAGTAGTCAAACAGCTTATTTAGGCTAACGGCGTTTAGGTCAAAAATTACCTTTACGCATTCTGCGTAACCATCGTATTCGCCATCTGTAGTTTTACTTAAACCATTAGCGCGCCCTGCCTGTGTGCTAACAACACCTGGCAAATGCTTCATAAACTCTTGTACGCCCCATAGGCAGCCACCAGCAAAGTAAATAGTATTGTGTTCTTTAATATCCATTATAAATGTTACCTAATGAGAAAAGTGTGAATGGTTATCAAATGCAGATATTAACAAATTAATGTACAATCGCGCACAAAATTACTGCTGTTACATTTGGCTATTTTATCATGCCCAAATCTAAGCTTTGAAATTAATTGTAACCGCAGCTACAAATAAAAAAACGATGAGAAACACATGAACCGCACACCACACATTATATTGCCTGCACTATTATGCAGCGTTACTCCATTTGCTTATGCTAATACGTTATCTGATGAGTCTTCAATCGAGCAAATAACGGTTGAAGCCTCACCTACTGCGAATAAACTGCCTGTAGGTACATTTGACTCGCCTATTTCTAATTTAGAATACGATCCGCGTGTAGATCTCCAATCACGAAATATGGCTGAGGCACAAGCTGATGTAACTATTCGTGGCGGTATTTTTGAAAACACCGGCTTTAGAGTAGGCAGTGCTCCCCTGCTTGACCCGCAATCTGGTCATTATTTTGCTGAAATTCCCATTGCCCCGCAAATGCTAAGCGGCCCAGCCGTTTTAACCGGTGCCGATAACGCACTGTACGGTATGAACAGCTCTGTAGGTACGGTTTCGTTTGGTTGGAAACCGATTATTACTGGCGGTAGTGTATCGCTTGGTACTGGTACGAACGACTTTAATCTTCAAAGTATTCACGCTGCTAAAAACACACAACTTGATAGCTTAGCTGACTATACCTTAGGTTTTGAAGGTGAATATTCTCACTCGCAAAGTGATGGCACTATTGATAATGGTGACCATGACTTTTCGCGCGCCTCAGCTCGCGTGCAATTGGCAAGCGAGCATAGCCAAACCGATTTATTTTATGGCTCGCAAGATAAGTTTTTTGGCTGGCCTAACTTGTATACCCCTTTTGGCGTTAACGAAACTGAAGATTTAGAAACCCGCCTTTGGATGCTTAACCACAAGCAAAACTACGCTAAAAACAGTAATTTTGAAGTATCGGCGTATTACCGCACCCATGACGATCACTATATTTACTCGCGCGAAAACCCAAGTGCATTTGAAGCGTTTCATAAAAGTGAAGTTAAATCGCTTGCTCTTTCGGGCCGCCATGCACAAAGCAATGCGTTTGCAATTAATTACTCAGCACAATTTATTGATGACTCGATTGAATCAACCACACTTGAAAACAATTTTACCTCACGAAAATATTATAAGCTGAGCTTATTGCCTCAATACACTATGGCGCTAAAAGCTAACCAACAGCTTATATTTCGTTTAGGGGCTGCGTATGACGATACAAACCGTGATGATGCTGAGGTATCTGCCATTGGTGATATAACCTTAAATACCCAAAATAATGACGGCACAGCGCAAAGCCTTTATTTATCGTACGCGCAGGCGAGTCAAGTTGCAGGCTATACAGCCATTGGCGGTAGCGATTCTGGCGGGTTATTTAGAAGTAACTACAACCTTGAGCGCGAAACCACTTCAAACTTAGAGCTAGGCTTACTACTTGAAGAGCAAAGCTGGCAGTTGAATTCGGCTATTTTTTATCGAAAAGATAATAACTTAACCGACTGGACCTTTAATTTTGATTCTACCTCGGCGCGCTTTGCAAACCCGGTTGATATTGATACTGCAGGGGTTGAATTTTTAGCGACTAAGCACTTTGATACAGCAAAACTTATTGCTAGCTACACCTATTTACATAAATCAGAAAACTACGGCGCAGCCGATATTAATGCCAGTTTTTACGCGTTAAACTTCCCCGATCACCGTTTAACACTTGGCGCTGTGTATAACCCAACTGATATTTTAGAATTTAGAATAGATAACGAATGGCGTACACAGCACAAAAACGCCCTTAGAAACGGCGACGACAACGCGTTATTTACCCAGCTAACGCTTAAAATAACCCCGCCTCAGTTAAGCAATTTATTTATTACTTTAGCGGCAGATAACTTATGGGATGAGTCGTTTGAAGAAATACCTGGTACACCAGGGCGTGGTGAACAATATACATTAAGCGCAACGTACAGTTGGTAAAATTAAAGCGGCGTTTACAAACTCAATTTAAACTTTGGTTTGTAAACGCTGTGCTTATTGATACAAAAGCATAGTTTTTATGCAAAAAATATTGCACAAAGAGAAGCGAATGAGTAGTAAATGAGAAAACAAAAGCCAACTACTGCTTAAAGTTAATCTATTCCTCAAAAAGTGCAGCGCCCCTTAACCTCTTTGTAAATAAACCACTTTTGCAGGCTTTGCCTGTCACGTAAGCAAGCTTTACGTCTATAAAGTAACCGTATATCTACACATTTGCGGTAGACGCAGAGCTTGCTCGCGTGAAAGGCGCAGCTTTTAATTACTTAAAAAATTACTCAGTAATAGATAAATGTAAATATATGTGTATTAACTTCGTAAGCTAGGTTAACTGCTCAAGTTCGGTAATAAGCGCTAGAGCCTCTGCATTAGTTGACCCACATACATCGCGCGTGGCGCTAAAATCGCTACATACTTTAGGGCGGCTTTCATCGCCAAATAGTTTACATAAATTGTTCTCATCAAGCTGAATACAACGCTCTCCGGCTTTTTTACCATTTGGCATTCCTGGGATTGGGGAGCTAATACTTGGGGCAATGCAACACGCACCGCAGCCTAAGCGACATGCCATAGGCTCTGTTTTCATAAATACCTCTGTCAGTTAAAGCCAGGCCTTTGTATTTAAATTTACACCCTGCCTAGCCCATTATTTATCTGTAATACACATATGTAATGCTTTGTTACATCTTAAAACGCCTTGTAAACACTTTATTGCGTATTATTGTCTTGTCACCAAATATATGAAGGAATGCCTTGTGGCTACTAAAAAACAAATTTTATTACCAGTCGCGGTTTTAGCAGCCGGGATTGCACTCGCTTTTGGCCTTTCAGCCATGAAAACGCCACCAGAAGAAAAACCAGAGCAAGACACTCGCCCACTTGTTGCTGCGCAAAACGTAAACATTGATGCAATAACGCTCGATGTTAAATCGTACGGCGTAGTAAAACCTAAAGACCGTACAGAACTGGTTGCACAAGTAAGCGGGCAAGTTATTTCAGTAGCCGAACAATTTGTTGAAGGCGCGTTTGTTAAGCAAGGCGATATTTTAGCACGAATTGATCCAAATGATTACGAGGCCGATTTAATTGAGGCCGAAGCAGGCCTTGCCCAAGCAAGTTCAGCGCTTGAAATAGAACGCGCGCAAGCTCACGTAGCTAAAGCCGAATGGGAACGTATTAAATCAGACTCAAGCGATGCAATTGCATCGGAGCTTTATTTACGTAAACCACAACTTGCAGAAAAAATGGCAAACTTTCGCTCTGCCCAAGCCCGTGTAAAACGCACTAAACGTAATTTAGAACGCACGTACATCAAAGCCCCTTACGACGCTATAATAAACCAACGCACCATTAGCTTAGGCTCAGTGGTTAGTGCGGGTAGCAAGTTTGGCGAGCTAAGCGCTACCTCGGTTGCAGAGGTGCGTTTACCGGTTGCAGATAAAGAGCTGCAATACCTAGATAACGGCGGTATTGGCGCATTGGTTACACTTAATGCTGAATTTGCCGGCAAACAAACAACATGGCAAGCCAAGGTGGTACGAAGCGAAGGTGTGGTAGATCAAACCAGCCGTATGAGCTATTTAGTTGCTCAGTTACCGACTCCGTACGCTGATAACACCAAACCACTGCGTTTTGGCTCTTATATAAATGCCACCATAAAAGGCCGCGCGCTTGATAACGCGATTATAGTGCCGCACCATTTAGTTAAAAATAACAAAATTGCTATTTTAAACGACGATCACACCCTGAGTTTTAAAACGCTTAATATTGTACGTGAACAAAACGGTATGGTGATTGCGGACCAAGGCTTAAACAGTGGTGAGCAACTTATTACCTCTGCCCTTGAATACCCAACAGAAGGCATGGCGGTTAAGCTGGAAGGCACTGAGCCTAAAAGCGATGTGACTCAATTAGCACTTAAAGAGGATACACCATGAGTACCTCAGAAAAAGGCTTAATTGCATGGTTTGCACGTAACCCAGTGGCGGCAAACCTCATCATGATTTTTATACTTATTGGCGGGCTTTTAACAGCGCTGACAATTCGTAAACAGGCATTCCCGCAGTTTGAAAGTAACTGGGTGAGTATTCAAGCGGTATACCCAGGCGCAGCCCCGCAAGAGGTTGAAGAAGGCATAACCATAAAAATTGAAGAAAACCTTGAGGGTACCGAGGGTATAAAACGCTTAATCACTTACTCTAACCGAGGTTATGCGCAAGCGTGGGTAGAAATAGAAGAAAAATACGACCTACAAGAAGCCCTAGACGAAATAAAAGCACAAGTTGATTCTATCAATACCTTTCCGGCAGGAATGGAGCGCCCCGTTATTCAACGTGAAAAATTTCAGCAAGAGGTGATGATCCTCGCGCTTTATGGCGACATGAGTTATTACCAGCTTAAAGAGCTAGGTAACGACATAAAAGATGAACTACTCGCCTTGCCTGGGGTTAATTTAGTCGATTTTTACAGTGGCCTAGATTACGAAATAGGCATAGAAATAAGCCCCGACAAACTACGCGAATATGGCCTAACTTTTAGAGATGTTTCAAGTGCGGTGCAAAATTTTTCTACCAATATGTCGGCAGGGCAAATTCGCTCTGACACTGGTTATATTTCAATGCGTGTTGAAAAACAAGCCTACCGTGGTGGTGAATTTGCAAAGCTTCCGCTTATAACGCTTGCCGATGGCGCACAGATTAACTTAGGCGATGTAGCAACGATTAATGATGGCTTTGAAGAAGGCTTACTTTACTCTAAATATAACGGTAAAAACTCACTCACGTTTGAAGTAGATGCCTCAAAAGATCAAGACATTACCGATGTAGCTAAAATTCTTAAAGGCTACATGGCAGAAAAACAATCGAAACTTCCACAAGGCGTAAAGCTCTCGCCTATTGTTGATTTAACTTACTACCTTGAAGGTCGACTCGATATGATGATCGACAACATGGTATGGGGCGGTATTTTAGTAATGATAGTGCTGGCACTGTTTTTACCGCTGCGTTTAGCTTTTTGGGTAATGATGGGCTTACCGGTGTCTTTTCTAGGTGCCTTTTTGTTTATGCCAATTGGCTTTTTAGACATCACCATAAACATGGTGTCGTTATTTGCCTTTATTATTGTACTTGGCATTGTGGTCGACGATGCCATAGTCGTGGGTGAGTCTGCCAGTGCCGAAATAGAAAAACACGGCCATAGCCTTGATAATGTTATTCGCGGAGTTAAGCGCGTTGCAATGCCTGCCACTTTTGGGGTTTTAACCACTATCGCGGCGTTTTTACCGCAAGCTATGGCATCGGGCCCAGGCGCTGCGTTTTCTAAAGCCATTGGTGTGGTTATTATATTGTGTTTGATTTTCTCGCTGATTGAATCAAAGCTAATATTACCTGCGCATATTGCAGCCATGAACCCACGTAAACCTAACCCTAAAAACCCATTACATAAACTGCGTAATGTGGTTGATAGTGGCTTAAAACACTTTGTACAAAACTATTACACGCCTTTTATAGGCCATTGTATACATTATCGTTATACCGTAATTATTGGCTTTTTATGTATATTAATAGTCAGTGCAGGTATGTTTGCAGGCGGCTTAGTTAAGTTTGTGCCTAACCCTAAAATACCGCATGATTTTCCGCGTATTACGCTTGAAATGAACCTGGCCTCTTCGGAGCAAGCCACCCTTGAAACGGCCCGTAAAATAGAAGATGTATTACTCAAAGTAGATAAAGAGCTTGAAGAGCAATACGGCCAAAGCATGATCCGCGATTTATCGGTAAGCCTACGTGGGCGTACTCAAGCAAACATTATGGCTATTTTAGTAGAGCCACACTTGCGCCCTATCGACACCTTTGCATTAAGCACTTTGTGGCGCGAACAAATGCCCCCGCTTCCAGGTGTTAAAACGCTTAATATTCAAGATAATATTTTTAGCGGCGGACGTGATGACGGCGACGTAAGCTTTAGGCTACAAGGCAAAGATGCCGATGAGCTAAAAGAAGTAGCCGGTAAATTAAAAGCTAAACTACAAAGCATGGAAGGTGTAGGCGATGTAAACGACTCACTGCAAAGTGCCACCGACGAAGTACAGCTAGATTTAAAACCACTAGCCTACAGCATGGGACTTACACTTGCCGACGTTGCATCGCAAGTAAGCTTTAGTTACTACGGGTTAGAAGCACAGCGTATTTTACGCGAAGGCGAAGAAATTAAAGTAATGATACGCTACCCAGAAAACGAGCGTAACTCAATTAGCAACATTCAAAATGCGCGTATTATTACCCCAACCGGCGCAGAAGTACCGTTAAGCGAAGTAGCCGAAGTTAGGCTAGTAGATGGTGTAAACCGTATTCGCCGTGAAAACTCAAACCGTACTGTTAATGTGTGGGCAGCAGTAAATACTGACCAAGTTGAGCCGTTTGCTATTGCACAAGAAATTCGCGATACCTATTTACCTTCACTGCTTAAAAGCTACCCAGGCGTTAAAAGTAATGTGGCTGGGCGCGTACAAGAAGAAATGGACAGCGCCGATGAGCAGTTACGCGACTTTGCTATATCGCTGATGATTATATTTGCCTTATTGGCCATTCCGCTTCGCTCTTACTCACAGCCGCTTATTATTATGTCGGTTATTCCATTTGGTGTAGTAGGTGCAATGTTTGGTCACGTAATATTAGGTATGACTATGAGCGGGCTGTCTATGTTTGGCATTATTGCCGTAGCGGGCATAGTCGTAAACGACTCCCTCGTAATGGTTGATTTTGTAAACAAAGCACGCGCAGAAGGCATGGCCGTAAAACAGGCCGTTATGCAAGCTGGTGCAAAGCGCTTTAGAGCTATATTGCTTACCTCAATCACTACATTTATTGGGGTAATGCCAATTATTATGGAAACCAGCTTACAGGCTAAAATAGTTATTCCTATGGCGGTATCGCTGGCCTTTGGAGTGCTATTTGCCACGGTAATTACTTTAATACTTATACCTTGCCAATACGTAGCACTAGAAGACGCTAAGCGCCTTACCCGCAAGCTACTTGGTAAATCGCAGCCTATAAGTGTTCAACCGACACCCACTGCCAAATAATTAAAGTTTCTCTCCCAACCATTAAAGCTCGGCCTAATACGCCGAGCTTTTTATTGCCTAAATATTGCGCTGCATTATTAATACTTTTTATAAAGTGTTTCAAATAAATTATGGGTAATTATTTTAATTATATCAGCGTATTATGCGCCCTCAATTTAAAGCACCGCTAACGCATTATAATTTTATTGCTTAGCATTAAGCTCACACCGCAATGGTTTTGAGCCGCTTGTCAGTTAAGTGCCCTCCACTTAGTTCTAATAACGAGGGCGTGTTGACCTTTGGCGTTTGAATTTGCAGCAGTATGTTTGGTTTTTAGGCAAGGCAGAGCCTATGAAGTGTGGTTACTCCCCATAAATAGGCGATAACGTAGCATAAATGCCAAACATACGCTGCCCTTTGGGTTCTGCCTAGGGGCGATAAACTCTTTGTTGCCTACATGGATGTAGGTAAGGGGCGTGAGCAGGACGCGGAAGCTTTGCTCGGTTTTTACTTATTCTTACAGGGATGTAAGTCATTAGAATAACGCAGGAGCAGTTATCGAGCCCACTAGGTTACAAACCTCGCGCCGCGATTTGATCGCCCCTAGATTGAACAAATCTCAATCCGCAAAGATCAACACGCCCTATACACGTAAATTTAAAACACCTAAACATACTGCTATCCGCTTAAAGCGCTATGGCATCTAGTTTATTTATGCACCCTAAGGAACCCTATGTTTGATTTAATAAGCAAACGCAGCGCTAATTTAAAAAATGATGTATTAGCCGGCTTAACCGCCGTGCTTACGCTCATTCCCGAAGCCGTTGCGTTTACCTTTGTAGCGGGAATTGACCCAATGATGGGGCTTTATGGCTCGTTTTTTGTTGGCTTTATTACCGCCGTGTTTGGCGGCCGCCCTGGTATGATTTCGGGTGCTGCTGGCTCTATGGCTGTAGTCACCACCGCCTTTATTATTATGTTTGGGCTCGAATACTTGTTGGCCGCCGTGGTATTAACCGGTGTGCTGCAAGTTGTGTTTGGCGCTTTTAAAATGGGCAAATTTATTAGGCTGTTACCTCACCCTGTAATGCTTGGCTTTGTAAATGGCTTAGCTATTGTGATTGGTATGGCGCAATTTGGCCAATTTAAAGAAAACGTTCGCGTAGTTTACGATAAGCAACACGATATGTTTACCTACGCAGGCGATTGGATGCAACTAACCAGCCCAGCTATGCTTACCATGATGGGGCTAATTGCGTTAACTATGGCAATTGTGTATTTTTTACCGCGCTATACTAAAGCAATTCCTGCCCCTCTTGCTGCAATAGCAGTGTGTACGGCGCTGGTCACCTTTACTCCACTTGAGTCAAAACTTGTTAGCGATGTTGTGCACACGCAGCGTACTTCAATGATTGAAAAAGAGATCATTACTGAAAACTTTGCAGCTATAAAAAATCAAGTACCTCATGGGCAATACAGCGAAGTGGCGCAAAATATTGCACTTGAGCGCCCAACCGATGTGCAAATTACGGCTAAATGGCAAGCTAACGAAGCGCAAAAAGTAGCTGAGGGCTTAAAAGAAACCATCGACCCACTTGATGGCAGTTTAAAAGGTGCATTACCGAGTTTTCACTTTCCGCAAATTAGCTGGGATTTAACTAATAGCGACTCGCTCGATGCACTCATTACCGTGCTCATGCTTGCGCTTATTTTGTCATCTGTGGGGCTAATAGAAACCCTTATGACGCTTTCGCTTATTGATGAAATAACACAAACCCGCGGCCAAGGTAATCGTGAGTCGGTAGCGCAAGGCTCGGGCAATATTTTAAGCGGTTTATTTGGTGGCATGTGTGGCTGCGCCATGATTGGCCAAAGCATGGTCTGTTTAAACTCAGGCGGCCGAGGGCGTGCAGCAGGTATTGCTACCGCTTTATTTATGCTGGTATTTATTTTGTTTTTTCCAAGCTTAATTGAAATGATACCGGTGGCATCTTTAATTGGCGTTATGTTTATGGTGGTTATTGCTACGTTTGAGTGGTCATCTTTGCGCTTATTTGGCCGTGTTCCAAAGTCTGAAATATTTATCATTATTGTGGTATCTACCGTTACCGTATTGCTCGATTTAGCCGTAGCCGTAGGCATAGGTATTGTTATTTCTGCCTTGGTTTATGCATGGAACTCTGCAAAAGAAATTCGTATTAAATGCAGCGATGAATCGCAAAGCGAAAAAACCTACCAAGTAACGGGTAATCTATTTTTTGGCTCTATAACCTCGTTTAAAGAAGGGTTTAATCCACATAACGACCCACAAAAAGTGTGTATAGATTTTGCCAATGCCAGAGTGTGTGACCAATCAGGTATTGAAGCCATACATGGTTTAAGTGAGCGTTATAAAGCATTAGATAAAACGTTGTATTTGCGCCATTTGAGCCCAGAGTCTGCCAAGTTATTACAAAAAGCCGGTGATTTAGTTGAGGTTAACATTGTTGAAGACCCTAAATACCCTGTAGCCAACGACGCTATGGCGTAACACGTCACTTAGGTAACTCACTAAAAAAGCTCGGAATTTCTCGAGCTTTTTATAAATATTGATGAAGGGCTATGAAGGTAGATAAGTTAAAGTTTGCTAGCCTTTTATTTTATATTAATGAGATCTATAAATTTAAAAAGATAAACTGCTCGTTTTTTATCCCTAATACGTTATGGTATTTAAATAATAAATATACATAATAAAGTTAAGGAGCAGCCATGAATACCCCGCAATCAGATCATATCCCGCAAGAAGCCTTTGATTGGTACGACGAATACGCCCACGGTTTAATGGACCGACGTACATTTATGAAAAAACTAGGTGGGTTAGCTGCACTTGGTTTTTCAATGAGTGTACTTACATCAGCGCTATTGCCTAATTACGCGTTTGCAGAGCAAGTATCATTTAACGATGATGATATTAAAGCCACCTACGAAGAATTTGATTCGCCAAACGGGCATGCTAAAGGCAAAGGCTACTTAGCAGTACCTAGCAAAATTGAAGGTAAACTGCCGGTTGTATTAGTTATTCACGAAAACCGTGGTTTAAACCCATATATTAAAGATGTAGCCAGGCGCTTAGCCAAAAAAGGCTTTATTGCCTTTGCACCCGACGCACTCTTTGCGCTTGGTGGCTACCCGGGCAATGACGATGAAGGCCGCGCCATGCAAAAAACCATGGACAGAGCTAAAATTCAAAACGATTTTGTAGCTGGAGCTCACTTTTTAAAAAATCATTCGAATAGTAACGGCAAACTGGGAGCTGTAGGCTTTTGTTTTGGTGGTTACATTGTTAATTACTTAGCGGCGGTTGAGAGTGACTTATTGAGCGCGGGCGTGCCTTTTTATGGTACTCCTGCCAGTGAGTCACTGCAAAAAAATATAAAAGCGCCTTTAATGATTCAATTAGGTGAGCTTGATAAACGCGTTAACGCTACATGGCCTGATTATGAAAAAAGCTTAAAAGCTAACAATGTTGAGTACATTATGCACATGTACGAAGGCGCTAATCATGGTTTTCATAACGACTCTACTGGGCGTTATGATGAGCAAAAAGCAGAACTTGCTTGGCAGCGTACCTTAGCGTTTTTTAATGAAAAACTAAGTTAATAATAAGGTAATGCCACCAGCTTAAGATGGGTGGCATTTTTTAAGTTAATTGAGCTCTGTAATGTGTAAAAGCTCACCAGAAGGTCCCCATAAATAAATCACTTTACCCCACGGTTCTTGTTTTATCCCTTCAAAGCGAATATCAAAGTGAGTTAACTTACTAATAGTGTTAAAGGCTTCGTTTATGTTTAATACGCACACTTGCAGCATTAAATTTTCAGCAAATTCTTGGTTGTAGTAACGCTTAATACCAATCGACTTAAATATTTAATCATCCTAGCGTGCTAAATAGAGCGCTAACAGCGTTATAAATTTCTTATGTAGAGCAACTACATGACGATATTTATGCCTTGTTATCACGCTATTTATCTGTCGCTATAAATGCCTAATAACTTAACACGATTGGTATAAAAACAAACTACATTCACCTGATGTTGCAATACTTAAATCAGCTGATGCAGGCTCAATAGTAAAGCCAAGCGCCTGATAAAAGTCGCACGATTGCTGATAATTTTTACACGGCACAAACACTCTAATATCATCAACTTGCATTATCAGTCCTTCATTAGCCAAGCACGCTTTTATCAATAATCCCTTTTGCAATAAGGGCTTTTAAAATACCGGCGCTTTTTTCTCTAAAGGCATCGCGAAGTAAGCGCACCGCCGGAGTGATTGACTGCCTACTTGGGCACACCAACCAAAGCTCTGTAGGCGTGGGTTTAAAGTTTGGCATAACACTTATGACATTACCGGCAAGTAATTCATTAGACATATCTAAGCACGATTTAACCGCCAGCCCCTTGCCCGACACACACCAGCGCCTTACTAAATCGCCATCGTTAGCCGCATGGCCACCATGCAATTTTACTTTAAACTCTTCGCTGGCATCGCTAAATACCCATACATCTTTAATTATATCTTGCAGTTGATAAAACAAGCCTTTATGCGCAGCTAAATCGTGTGGGTGCATTGGCGTGCCTTGCTCATCTAAATACGCTTGCGTAGCGCATAATACTCGCGGTACGTTACAAATTTTAAAACCATACATACTGGCATCATTAGGTTTGCCGTAGCGCAGTGCTATATCAACCGAATCGCGATAAAAGTCGATATTACTGTCGCTAATATTGGCGCGCAGGCTGAGCTGAGTGTGGGTTTGCATAAATTCGTCAAGCCAGGGGATCACAATGTTGCGGCCTAAATCAGAAGAAAGCGCAATACGCAGCTCACCATCAATTATATCGTCATCGCTTTTAAGTGTATTTTTGGCTTGTTCAAGCATTGCCATTGCTTGCTGGCATTGCGGAATGTAACGCTCGCCGGCTGCAGAAAGCCTTAAATGACGAGTGGTGCGTATAAATAGTTCAAAACCTAAAGCCTGCTCTACCCTTTTAACAGCAGCACTTGCTGTGGCGGTGCGCATATCTAAATTTGATGCTGCAGCAGTAATACTTTTAAACTCTGCCACTTTTAAAATTACCTGTAAGTCTTCTAAAAGCATTGTGTATTAATCCATTATCAACTTAATAATTTAATTATTATTTTTGGCAAAATTAAGCGCTTTAGGTTTGCTTACATTGTATTGAGCAATCAAAAAGTGATTTATTGTCTATTTATATTTGACAATGCTTATCTATTGCGCGGTTTATCAATATAAAGGCAAATATTACACTGTACCCAACAGCTAGTCACTAACCACTATTTATTAAATTAGGACAATCTTTAAGGCGTTTATTAGTAAACCCAGCTTTTGGGCATTAATAGTATGTTTAAAAAGCAAATTTGTTTAAAGCAAGGACTCGCCCATCCAATTAACTAATTTTATTTGATAAAGATTCAATCATTACCCTGTTTATTGCATGAAAATTCTTACCTATTATTCACCTCAACGCAAGCGAAGTCATTTAGGCTATTTAAATCGCTTTACTCTATTTTTTAGCATAACGGGTATCACAGTATGAAACGATTAAAAACCACTTTAGCAATAGCAACCCTGTCATTAGCCGCAAGTGCTTTTTCAAGCGCCTATGCAGCAGACGTTGGCCCCCTTGAAACGGTGACTACTTTTAATAAATATCGCGGCGCAGGTATAACTATAACACCTGCAGGGCGAATGATTGTAAGCATGCACCCGCTTGATGCACCAAAAACGCGAGTAGTTGAAATTATGGCAAACGGTGCTCAACAACCTTTCCCTAACGAAGATTGGGCTGACGGCCCCGAGCTTGGCAAAGTAGGCCTTGCAGCCGTAATTGGCGTACATAGCGACAGCAAAGGTGTGGTGTGGATTTTAGACATGGGCAGCGAGCAAGTAGCTCCAAAACTAATTGCCTGGGACAGCGTTGCCAACACCTTAGTTAATACCATTGAATTAAATAAGGACGCTGTACTTGATAACTCGTTTTTACAAGACTTTGTTATTGATGAACGTAACGACAAAATTTACATTGCCGATATGTCTTTTGGTAACTTTATGGGCGCCACTAAACCTGCGTTTATTGTTGTTGATTTAAAAACCGGCGAATCAACGCGTGTACTTGAGGGCAATGCTAAGCTAATGCCAGAGGAACGCGATATTGTCATCGAAGCCTCTCCTGTTGCATCTAAATCAGCAAAAGGTGAAACAACAAACCTACGTTTTGGTTTAAACCCAATTACCATTGATGATAAAAATGAATGGGTATACTTTGGCGCATTTACAGGCACAAGTGTTTACCGTATTCCGGCAAAAACGCTCGCTGATAGCACGTATTCAGATGCTAAAAAAGCAAAAAGCATTGAAGTGTTTGGCCCTAAAAACCCTAGCGATGGCATGACCTACGCGCCAGGTGGCGGTATTTTAGTAACCGACCTTGAAAACAATGCCATTGGCTTAACGACTAAAGGCCACTACGAAATAATTGTTCAAGACAAACGATTATCATGGCCTGATAGCCTAGCAGTGAGCAATGGTTGGATTTATGTAACCCAAGATCAGCTCCACCAGCACCCTGCATTTAGCCAAGGCTTTGGTAATGCAAAACCACCTTACGTATTAACGCGTTTTCGCTTTAATCAAAAATAATTAATTATTTTTATAAGCCAGCCATACCCGCTGGCTTTTTAGGAGTTAAGTTATGCTACTGGATACCCCTATTTGTGACTTTGGCTGGCAAGCACCCAATTTTACGTTAAAAACCCCGCAAGGCGAGCCTTTTACCTTAGCCGACAACCTAGGCGAAAATGCCTTGTTAATCATGTTTATTTGTAACCATTGCCCTTATGTGCAACGTATTGCAAGGCGCTTAAGCGAAGATACCGCGTTATTAATAAACGAAGGTATAAATGTGTTAGCTATTATGTCGAACGACTATAAAAGTGTCCCTGCTGACTCCCCAGCTAATATGGAAAAATTTGCTAAGCAGCACGGCTTTTTGTTTCCCTACCTTGTTGATGAAAACCAAGGCGTAGGCAAACAGTATGGCGCGGTTTGCACGCCTGATTTTTTTGGTTTCAATAAACATGGGGCACTGCAATACCGTGGCCGCTTAGACGATGCAAAAATGAATGACGATGCACATCGCACTCCTGAGTTAGTTAATGCCATGCGCCAAATTGCGGCCACAGGCAAAGGTCCTGAGCAGCAAACACCCAGCATGGGCTGCTCTATAAAATGGAGTAATTCATTATGAGTACAGTACATTTAAAATTGGGCGTAACCGATTTATCGTTTCACCATGTTACGGCCTCTTTAGTGAGCCATGTTTTAACTGATATGGGCTTTAACGTTGAGCGTATTTATGCGCCGCATCAAGATAACTTTAAAAACCTTAAATCTGGTGAAGTAGATTTACTCGCCTCAGCATGGCTACCTTCAAGCCACGGTATTTATAAAGCCGATGTTGAACAAGTTATGCCACTCGTTGAGCTTGGCTTACATTATGAGCCTTATGCACACTGGGGCGTACCAGATTACGTACCGCAAAGTGCAGTGAACGAAATTAGTGATTTGCTAAAGCCAGATGTGCTTTCAAAAATGCAAAAAACAATTCAGGGCATTAATGCCGGTGCTGGTATTACCCGTTTTTCTATTAATATGATGAAAGAATATGGGCTGACGAGCGCAGGGTATGAGTTTTTAACCGGCACAGAGCATGACTGTTTTAGCGCGTTTGAAAACGCCGTCGCCACCCAAACCTGGTGCGTAGTGCCGTTATGGAAGCCACAATTTTTGCATTACAAGCACACAATACGTGAGCTTAAAGAACCACAAGGGTTACTTGGCGTTGTTGATAGAGCTGTTTTACTCCTACGTGAAGATAAACAAGCGCTGTTTAACCAAGCACAGTTAAACACCCTTGATAAATTACGCTTTTCAAATGAGATCATTGCCGAGCTTGACTATAAAGTATGCAAAAACTTACAACCCCTCGATGACGTAACGCGTAATTGGCTTAATAACAATCCAATTAAAAAGTAATTTGTGCTTTGTTTTTTTTTAAAAGGCTCAATATAGACACTACTTGGCTAAAATAGCCACTTAACGGAGATAACCATGACCCATCCAATTATTAATGATTTAGAAAAACGTTATACAACTAAACGCTACACAACCAAGCGTATTCCTCAAGATGATCTAGATGTAATTTACGAAGCTATGCGTCTTTCTCCTTCATCTATTAACTCGCAGCCGTGGAAGTTTATTGTTATTGAATCAGACGAAGCTAAAGAGCGTATGCACTCTACGTTTGCTAATAAATTTCAATTTAATCAGCCGCATATTAAAACTGCATCGCACGTTATTTTATTTGCTTACAACCCCAAATATAAACGTGATGACTACGCACAAGTAATTGATGCAGACATTAAAAATGGCCGTACTCAAAGTGAAAACCGCGAACAAGCGTTTGGCGCGTTTGCTTTTGTTGATATGAATACCGATGAGCAAGGCAACAATGCAATGTGGACCAAAGCGCAAACTTACATTGCCCTGGGCAACACAATGCACGCCGCAGCACGCTTAGGCGTTGATTCAACACCTATGGAAGGTGTAGATGCACAGCTTATTGGTGAAGTGTTTGAACAAGAGCTCGATGGCTATATTTGTGATGTAGCGTTGGTACTTGGCTACCACGATGACACTGAAGATTATAACGCTAAGTTACCTAAATCTCGCTTAGCAAAAGAGCAAGTTATACAGGTTTTATAAAAACCTATTAAAAAAGCTTAGCGCTAATGAGTGCTAAGCTTTTATATTCATTTTATTTTTTAGCAATAGCTTGCAGGACCGACGCTAAACCCGTGTGGTATGTGCCTTCAAACACTTCTCGCTTTAGCTCTTCTAAATGTACAAAGCTAAGCTCGGCTAAGTCATCTTGTAAATCGCTTTTTGAGGTTTTAGTATCGACACTTGGGCCGCCTCCGGTATTATAATTTACTTGCTCAGGCGTATAAGCCTCAAGTAAAAACACCCCACCTGGCTTTAAACCTTTAACAGCGCGCTTATATACCGCTGAACGCACGGCACTTGGTAAAGGGCAATAAATAGACACTACCGCATCCCATTTTTCTTTTCCAAAATCAAACTTCGCTAAATCGGCGTGTACAAGCTCAATGTTTACGTTGTGCTCTTTGGCAAGCTTTGCCGCTTTTTCAAGCCCTACTTTTGAGCCATCAACCGCGGTAACGCTGTAACCCATTTTTGCTAAAAATACCGCATTTCGTCCCTCACCTTCGGCTAAGCTAATAACATTGCCTTTAGGTAATTGCTTATAGTGCTCAGCTAAAAAATCGTTTGGCTGTTTGCCATAAGCATATTGCTGAGTGTTATACCTTTCATCCCACATAATAGCTCCTGGTATTATTTTGCGTATTCATAGCGCTCTATACGCCTGCTTAATAATTCCACTAATAATATGTAGTGTAAATAGGTAACTAATTTTTTAATGTTATTAATATACTACGCAGCCATGCTCACGCACACTGCTAAGTGCTGGATTAAAAGGGGTGATTTTCAGAGCTAAATAAAAAAAGCCAGTGACGAGGTCACCGGCCAAACGAAGGCAATACGAAGGGAGTCGTACTGGCTGTTAAAACTTTTTCAGTATTCGTTATCTTAATAACGGCACATGAGATTCTAATGCCTGATAGTTCATCCATTGGTTTAATTGCTCTGGCCAAGTAATGGTTGGCTCACAATATAAACCGCGTAATATAGAAAAATAAATAGCGCTATCAAGCAAGCTTAATGACGTTTTACCATTTTTAATATTGAGCTGTTTTTCGGTGCCAATTAAAAATTCATTTACTTGTAAAACTATCTCAGGAGTTGATGCTATTAGGTTTACAAAGTTAAGCTCTGTTGATTGCTTGTTATCTTCCCACGCTATACGACTAGATTCTGTTTTAAACTCTGTTAAATCCAGTAATGGCCAGCGCGGCAAACCAATTTGCAATAAAGGCGCAAACGAGCCACCTTGCCACTCAATAGCCCCTTGAGTTGGCTTGTTTGATTCGCTAGAACCAGCAAGTTCAATAAGCAGGCTAATAATTTCGTTACTTTCACTCATAACAGTGCCGTCATCTTTTTCAAGAATAGGTACCATTTTTTTACCAATTAGTTTTGTTGGTGTTTCAGTGTCGTCGTAATCAAGTACAACGTCATCAAGCTTAATGCCTAATTTGCCTGCTACATATTTAACACGCGCACAAAAAGGACAATGAGAGTAACTGTATAGTTTCATAATTAATTAAAGCCTAAAGCGGGTTAAGTACCTATGCCCGTAAGATACCCAAATAGTCAGCGCAGAAAAACCGCATTTAGGTTGAAACTTTATCTTGTAAAAATTGATAATCACGCTTTAAAAAGTAAATAACATAAAAAAACACGCCATAAAGGCGTGCTTAATTTACACATTATAGTTAGCGCCCTATTACGCCCTCAGCTAAAGGTTTAAATCTAAATATGTAATAGGGTGCTTTATTTTGAGCATTGCCGTTATTAAGTTGTGCCGAAAGCGGCAATTGCGCAGCGCCGGTGTACATGTAACCCTCTGGTCCAATGCTTACACCATCTGGCCAAATCATGTTTTTATCGTACGTGTAATCACGGTACGTACGTGTTTTGGCATCAATAACGCCCACAGTACGCTCACCTACTATGGTTAAATATAAATTATCATCAGCATCAATACTTAAACCACCGTTTACTGGTTTTTGTGCGTATTGCTCTACACGTTCGCCTAGTTGTTTATCGGTTAATTGCTCGTTAGCAATATCGGCCATTTTTATACGGTAAACATACTTTTTATTAAGCGGAGCAAAGTAAAGCCATTGCTGCGCGTTATCAAGCACAATGCCATCGGCACCAATAAAGGCATTCAGTTGCTTTTGGTTATCAGTCCCTTCATCAATCATTATTGGCATTGTGTAATCGGGTAATGCACTTTCGTGACCTTGCAGTACTCGCCGGCTCTTACCTGTTTTAGTATTAACGATAATAAGGGCGGCTTGCTTGCCATTTCCGCCATCTGCAATACCTTCATCAGCGATCACCAATGTATTGTATTTGCTCGATATAGCTAAATCATTAAGTTGAGATTGAGCAACCGATATAGGGCTAGGTAAATAAATAATTTTATTAAGCTTATTGTTTAGCGCATCCCATGATATCAGCTTTGGCGTAATACGCGGCTGCGCCTGGCCTGAGTCGAGTATCCATACATTACCTCTGTCATCAGCCCTTACCCCTAATACCCAATTTAAATAGTTAGCGGGATTTTTTAAGCTGCCATCACTTTTATAAGGAATTTGCATTTGCGCATTAGGAAATGGCACTACCTCACCACTTTTTAAAAGCTCCCCCACCTTTACTTTTGGGTTATAAAAAGGGTGATAACTAAAAATAAAGCGCTTGTTTAGTGTATACGTAATACCGCCCACAGCACCGTCGGTTTGTGCGTAAACCTCAGCGGGGACCGTGTCATTTGCAAAAGCCGAGGCACTTATTAGCAAGGCTATAGCGCTTAGCCCTAATTTAGATTTATTTAAAAACATAATTTGCCCTACTTTTGCTTAATGTAATTAGCTGTGCCGTCTATCCAGTCTTGTCGAGCTGGGGCAAAAAAATCAATATCTACCGTATCTTGGGTAAAGTGAAATTCGTGCGGTACATTGGCCGGTATCACCATCATGTCACCCGCTTTCATAAGGTATTGTTTACCGCCAGAAAACACTTTAGCTTCGCCTGAGATGATCCACGTTACTTGTTCATTAGGGTGTTTATGAAGCGGTACTTTTCCGCCTTTTTTAGCCACCCATTTTACAAACGTAGATTGCGTACCATGAAAATATTGGCGTGTTAAATATGGGCCCATTTGCTCTTTGGGTTGGCTGTCGAGATTAAGTAAAAAAGGGGCGTTGGTAATGTGCTGATTATAACTACCCATTATGCCCATTTGGGGTGCCGGCGATATTTGCTGTTCAAGTTTACTTTGCGCTGCCCATACGCCACTGCTTGTTAAAGCACTTGCTAGTAAAAGCGTGTTAATTTTCATAGTTTCACCTAAATAATAAACTGTGTGCGGCTGCACTAACTATTTAGGCAAAGTTTACAGGCTGAGGATTTTTGAAAAAGCCGCCTAGGCAAGAAACATTTTCAAATAAAAACGAGTAATTAATTACTTATTACAAAATAAAAACCCAGCAATAAAGCTGGGTTTTACTTAGGTAATGCTTAAAAACGCTTAACTGACCTTTAATTCTTGCATTTGTATGTACTGTACTAAGTCTTCAATCGATACCACTGTCATGCTGTGTTTATTAGCATAGTCACTTACCTGTGGTAAACGCGCCATGGTGCCATCAGGATTAGTGAGTTCACAAATAACCCCAAACGGTTTTAAACCAGCCAGCTGCATTAAATCAACAGATGCCTCGGTGTGGCCGCGGCGAACTAAAACCCCACCTGTTTGTGCTTTTAAGCCAAATACATGGCCTGGGCGCGATAAATCACTGGGTTTGGCGTTATCGGCTGTGGCGGCTTTAATCGTTGTTACTCGATCGGCTGCCGATACGCCGGTTGTAACACCGTGTTTAGCCTCTATTGTGACTGTGTAGGCTGTATTATTTTGGCTGGTGTTGTGAGTTACCATTTGCGGTAGCTCGAGCTGCTTAATACGCTCATCGCCCATACACAGGCACACAATACCGCTGCCTTCGCGGATCATTTCCGCCATTTGTTGGGTGGTTAAATGCTCGGCAGAAAAAACAAAATCACCTTCGTTTTCGCGGTTCTCGTCATCAACAACAAGTACGCCTTGGCCTTGCTGCAAAGCAGCAATGGCATTTTCTACACGGGTGTGGCTTTTGCCAAATTGGCTAAGTAAAGACTGAATCATTATTATATTCCACATAAAAATAAATAGATTCAGGACACTGAAAGGCATGGCAAAATACACAAACTAAATTGCGCACTTTTTGCCACTAAACAGCTTATACCAATCCGCTTAATTAAGTGATTTATTTTGAGGTTGGAAAAACGTGTCGCTCAAAATGATTAAGTATTATTGCGAATTGGTATTAAACACGCAGCCACAGGCAACGTGTTTGCATACGCTACAAGCTATATTCTCTTTCATCCGGACTATAACCGTCGGCTCTGGCATCTCACCAGATCTGCTTGACCTTTATTTAATACATTAAAAAACGATTATTAAATAAAGCGCTCGCGGGCTCGTTTTATTCAAAAACTAATGAGTAAAACATACCGCCGGTGGGGAATTTCACCCCGCCCTGAGAATGTACCGTGAACTTATCTGTTCACGGCCTGCGCATTATACGCGTGTATTTATATGTTATTCAAAAATAAACGTTAAATAAGTTCAGTGTTTAGTGAGGCATTGAGTACTTTACCTTGGTTAATATCGGCTGTGAGTGAGCATTTTGCGCCATTAACTAAGTTTAAATTTGGCTGCACATGGCCAATATCAGCATCTATTATTACCGGGAATAAGCAACCACCCAATGCCACGTCTAGCGCATGGCGGTAATCAAATGCGTCGTGATGACTTTGTGTTATTTCGCTGCGCCCTAAAATAAGGCCGTTAATATCATCAAATACACCGGCAAGTTTGAGCGACAGTAAAAATCGTGCCACGGTGGTAGGCGTAAGCTCTGAATTTTCTAGGTATAAAATTAGCCCTTCGTTCGCACTGTGTTTTTTAAAGTTGTGCAATGCTAAAAATGGCGAATCCAGCAATAACCCTACGGTATCAAGGCAACCGCCAAATAAGCGCCCAGACATCTCTATTGTGCGCTCATCGGTGTAATTTAGGCACTGCCACTGGGTAGGCTCGCTTGGCGCTAGCAGTTCATCAGGGTTTTGTGCGTAATTGGGTTTATTTTTTTGATAATAAGCAGAAGGCCCTTGCTCAAATTTACTTCCCGACTCGTAGGTAATGGTTTCAAAAATTTGTAAGCTGTAGGGGTTTGTTTCATCTGGGTGAAGCTGCATTAGGTTGGCACTATGAAGTGTTGCCCATTGGCACTTAGCCGTAAGTGCACAGGCAATTGTGCTCACATCAGAAAAACCCACCAGCCATTTAGGTTTGGCCTCTTTTATGGCGTTAAAATCGAGCAGTGGCAAAATTTCCATTGCCAGCTCTCCGCCCATTGGCGGCATAATGGCGGCAACCTCATCGTCTAGCAAAAAGCCCATTAATTGCTTGGCATGCGCTTTTGCATCTAATTCATCGCGGGGTTTATTTTGGCGTAAAAACTCCCCTTCTACTACCTCGTAACCACGGTGTTTTAAACCGTCTATCACTCTATCTAATCGTGCATGGTATTTTTCTTTTAAGCCCGACGAAAGCGAGCAAATAGCAATTTTAGAGCCTACTTTTAAAGGCGCTGGATAAAGTATATTAGCCATGAATGTTCCTTTTAATAAAGTGATTCCACTGTGTAAAAGCCGTTATGCATTTACACATTACCTATATGAATGTACCTATATCAACACGCACACTCTTTATGCAATATGAATAAGCGTAGAGTGTGTTTAGCATTTATGCAGTCACCATTTTATTTATAAATTTTTTAACGGGTAATGGCACGCGCTTTTTATAGCGATCTACTTATGCCAGTCGGTTTAACTCAGCTGTCTATTTTGAGGAGGGTGTTATATATGGGGTTTATGGGGGTAAGTTGCTATTAGCTAGTTTTTAGGTATAAAAAAACCGATGCAATTGCATCGGTTTTTGCTTGTACATTACTGTGAGCTAAATATTAAAGATACTCAACGTCAATGATTTCGTACTCAACGTCGCCTTTAGGCGTTTTAATGGTCACAGCATCATCTGTTTGTTTACCAATTAAACCGCGCGCAATCGGTGAGTTAACAGAAATTAAGTTATTTTTAATATCTGCTTCGTCATCACCCACAATACGGTAGGTTACTTCGGCATCTGTTTCTACATTTACAATAGTGACAGTAGTACCAAAAATAACTTTACCTGTATTAGGCATTTTAGTTACGTCAATAATTTGCACATTTGAAAGCTTAGCTTCAATTTCTTGAATACGGCCTTCACAAAAACCCTGTTGCTCACGCGCTGCGTGGTATTCAGCGTTTTCTTTTAAGTCACCATGTTCACGTGCAATCGCAATATCATTTACGATTTTAGGACGGGTAACTGTTTTTAATTCGTTAAGCTCTTCGCGCAGTAACTCTGCGCCACGAACTGTCATCGGAATTGATTGCATACTTTTCTCACTTAACACCAAGGCCTAGTGGCCTTGGTACATTTCCTTAGTTCAATCGCTGGTGTAGCTCTTGAACTGACGTCACTTTACTACGGTCGTCCGCTTGGTTAGCAGTACAGTTAGCAAATGCCGCGTTCAAGGTTGTCGTGTAGTTGGTTTTGTTTTGCAATGCACCACGACGCAACACCTTCGAATCTTCGATCGCTTGGCGACCTTCGGTGGTATTTACGATATAGCTGTACTCTTTATTCTTGATGTTATCAAGAATATGCGGGCGGCCTTCATATACTTTGTTTACACGGCGTACTTCAATACCGGCCTCTTTTAAAGCCTCTGCTGTGCCACCTGTTGCATCAATTTCAAAACCAAGGTCTGTCATGGTTTTAGCAAGTTCTACAACACGAGACTTATCGCTGTTACGTACAGATAGTAACGCGCGACCACCGCGTGGTAAAGTGTTGCTTGCACCTAATTGTGCTTTTGCGAACGCTTCGGCGAAAGTATCGCCAACACCCATCACTTCACCTGTAGAACGCATCTCTGGGCCACGGATAGGATCCACACCTTGGAACTTAGCAAACGGTAAAACAACTTCTTTAACGCTGTAATACGGTGGAATTACTTCTTTAGTAATGCCTTGGCTTGCTAAAGACTGACCCGCCATACAACGCGCGGCTACTTTTGCAAGTGCAATACCGGTCGCTTTAGATACAAACGGTACAGTACGCGCCGCACGTGGATTCACCTCAATTAAGTACACTTTGCCATCTTTTACAGCAAATTGTGTATTCATTAAGCCCACTACGCCAAGCTCAAGTGCCATATCGGTTACTTGTTTGCGCATAACATCTTGCACTTCTTGTGATAAAGAGTGTGCAGGTAATGAACATGCTGAGTCACCCGAGTGAACACCCGCTTGCTCAATGTGCTCCATTATGCCGCCAATAATTACTTGCTCGCCGTCACAAATTGCATCAACGTCCACTTCGATTGCATTATCTAAGAAGTGATCAAGTAGTACTGGCGCTTCATTTGAAGCTTGTACCGCTTCAGTCATGTAACGACGTAAGTCTTGCTCATCGTAAACAATTTCCATTGCACGGCCACCCAGTACGTACGATGGACGCACAACCAGTGGGAAGCCAATTTCACCTGATTTAAGTAATGCTTCTTCAGTTGATGTAACTGTTGCGTTTTCTGGTTGTAGTAAATCAAGACGCTCTACTAACTGTTGGAAACGCTCACGGTCTTCTGCGCGGTCAATCGCATCTGGTGAAGTACCAATTACTGGCACACCATTCGCTTCAAGTTCACGTGCTAGTTTAAGTGGTGTTTGGCCACCGTACTGTACAATCACACCTTTTGGTTTTTCAACACGTACAATTTCTAATACGTCTTCAAGTGTAATTGGTTCAAAGAATAGACGGTCAGAGGTATCGTAATCGGTAGAAACCGTTTCAGGGTTACAGTTAACCATGATGGTCTCATAGCCGTCTTCACGTAGCGCAAGGGCTGCGTGAACACAACAGTAGTCAAACTCAATGCCTTGGCCGATACGGTTAGGACCGCCGCCAATAACCATGATTTTGTCTTTGTCTGACGGGTTTGCTTCACACTCTTCATCATACGTTGAGTACATGTAAGCTGTGTCTGAGCTAAATTCGGCAGCACAGGTATCAACACGCTTGTACACAGGGACGATGTTTAACTGATGACGCTTTTTGCGAATTTCGGCTTCAGATACACCAGCTATTTCAGCAATACGTGGGTCGGCGAAGCCTTTACGCTTAAGTTTACGTAAAAACTCGGCATTTAAGCCGGCCATGCCACCTTCAGCAATTTTAGCTTCGTCTTTTAAAATGTCTTCTATTTGTACTAAGTACCAAGGGTCAACTTTGGTAAGTTCAAATACCTCTTCTACGCTCATACCGTGGCGCATTGCATCGGCAATGTACCAAATACGCTCAGCGCCTGGCTCGCGTAGTTCACGAATGATTTTTTCGCGCGCTTTCGGGTCATCAAGTGCCACAATTGGGTTAAAGCCCGTTGCGCCTACTTCAAGACCGCGTAATGCTTTGTGTAACGACTCTTGCTGGTTACGACCAATCGCCATTACTTCGCCCACTGATTTCATTTGCGTTGTTAAGCGGTCGTTCGAGCCGGCAAATTTTTCAAAGTTAAAGCGAGGAATTTTTGTTACTACGTAGTCGATTGATGGCTCAAATGACGCTGGTGTTTTGCCACCCGTAATGTCGTTTTGAAGTTCATCTAACGTGTAACCAATTGCTAACTTAGCGGCAATTTTAGCAATAGGGAAACCCGTTGCTTTAGATGCCAGTGCTGATGAGCGAGATACACGTGGGTTCATCTCAATGATAACCATGCGGCCATCATCAGGGTTTACACCAAACTGTACGTTTGAACCACCGGTTTCAACACCAATTTCACGCAGTACCGCCATAGAGGCATTACGCATTAATTGATATTCTTTGTCGGTTAGGGTTTGTGCTGGTGCAACGGTGATTGAATCACCAGTGTGTACACCCATTGGGTCAAAGTTTTCGATAGAACATACAATGATACAGTTGTCTTTTTTGTCGCGAACAACTTCCATTTCATATTCTTTCCAGCCAATCAGTGATTCATCAATCAACAACTCACTTGTTGGTGATAAATCTAGGCCGCGCTCACAGATTTCGTTAAATTCTTCCATGTTGTAAGCCACACCGCCACCGGTGCCACCCATAGTGAAAGAAGGACGAATAATACACGGAAAACCAATACGTGTTAGCGTATCGTGTGCTTCATCCATAGAGTGAGCAATTTCAGCACGTGGACATTCAAGGCCAATGTTTTTCATGGCTACGTCAAAGCGTTCACGGTTCTCTGCTTTGTCGATTGCATCGGCGGTTGCGCCAATTAGCTCAACGCCGTGTTTAGCCAGTACGCCGTGCTTATCTAAATCAAGTGCACAGTTTAATGCCGTTTGACCACCCATTGTTGGTAGTACTGCATCTGGCTTTTCTTTTTCAATAATTTTTTCTACCACTTCCCAATGGATAGGTTCGATGTACGTTGCATCGGCCATTTCCGGGTCAGTCATGATAGTCGCTGGGTTTGAGTTAACTAATATAACTCTAAAGCCTTCTTCTCTAAGTGCTTTACACGCTTGAGCACCAGAGTAATCAAATTCACAAGCTTGACCAATTACAATTGGGCCTGCGCCTAAGATAAGAATGCTTTTTAAATCGGTACGTTTTGGCATTATTACTCCAGTTAAATTAGTTATTACGCGCTTGCATCAGGTCGATGAAGTGGTCAAATAATGGGGCTGCATCGTGCGGGCCTGGGCTTGCTTCTGGGTGACCTTGGAAGCTAAACGCTGGCTTATCAGTACGATGAATACCTTGTAGTGTTCCATCAAATAACGATTTGTGCGTGGCACGTAAGTTACTTGGTAGTGTGTCTTCATCGGCAGCAAAACCGTGGTTTTGTGCAGTGATCATTACTACATCGCGGTCTAAGTCTTTTACTGGGTGGTTACCACCGTGGTGGCCAAATTTCATTTTTACTGTTTTAGCACCTGAGGCCAGTGCTAATAATTGATGCCCTAAACAAATACCAAAAATTGGTGTGTCGGTTTCTAAAAAGGTTTTAATTGCATCAATAGCGTAAGTACATGGCTCTGGATCTCCAGGACCATTAGATAAGAAGATACCATCTGGGTTTAAAGCAAGTACATCGGCGGCTGAGGTTTGCGCTGGTACAACGGTTAATTTACAACCGCGATCAACTAGCATTCGTAAAATATTACGTTTAACACCGAAGTCGTAGGCTACTACATGAAACTTTTCATCATCGCTGCTAAGGGTTTTAAATCCTTGGCCTAATGTCCAGCTTGATTCGCGCCACTCAAAATTTTCCTTGGTTGAGACAACTTTTGCTAAATCCATACCTTTTAAACCTGGGAAGGTTTGCGCGGCTTGTAACGCTTTGTTTTCGTCTAACTCGTCACCGGCAATAATACAGCCGTTTTGTGCGCCTTTGTCGCGCAAAATACGGGTAAGCTTTCTGGTGTCGATGTCCGCAATACCTAAAATATTACGTTGTTTTAAGTAATCATCTAACGATTGCTCGTTACGAAAGTTACTTGCTAGCAGTGGCAAATCACGGATCACTAGGCCTTTAGCCCAAATTTGATTCGCTTCTTCGTCTTCGCTGTTGGTACCCGTATTGCCGATATGTGGGTACGTCAAAGTTACGATTTGTTCCGCGTATGATGGATCAGTCAAAATTTCTTGATAACCAGTCATAGACGTATTGAATACTACTTCACCGACTGACATGCCGTCAGCGCCGATTGCAGTACCGCGAAACACTGTGCCGTCTTCTAGGACTAACAGAGCGGATTTAGTCAAGTTAAACCTCCTAACAGTAAAAAACGGGAGTAAGCAAATGCTTAACACCCCGCCAATACCCAGAGGGATCGTCAAAACCAGATTTTTTTGTGAGCTTAAATTGTTTTACGCAGTCTTAAATGATGCCGATATAAAACGCTAAACCTTCAATCATTTTTCTTGCCTAAAACTCTTTTCATTCCCACTGAAACCCCTGGTTTTACTAGCCACTTGGGTATAATTGGAAACACGCATTTAGTAATTTTTGGCAAATTGGCTGCATTCTACATGAAGATGCTATTTAGGTCTAACGTTATTTAGATAAATACTACAAATAAGTCGCTTTAGGCAAAAATAGACCCAAACAGCTAAAAAAGTAACTAAACTACTTCAGATCTAGCACATCTTGCATATCATAAAGTCCTACTGGTTTATTTTGTAACCACTGCGCAGCCCTTATAGCTCCTAATGCAAAGGTCATTCGCGAACTTGCTTTGTGGGTTAATTCAAGCCTTTCGCCCATAGTTGCGAAATAGGCGGTGTGTTCACCTACTATGTCCCCGCCTCTAAGTACTGAATAGCCAATTTCATTTTGTGATTTTGCGGTTTCTACTTGGCTGCGGTCGTATACCGCTACTTCATCGTGATCCCACCCTTTAGCCTGTGCAATAGATTCACCAATGGCTAATGCTGTGCCCGATGGCGCATCTATTTTATGACGATGATGCGCTTCAAAAACTTCTATATCTAGGTCGTCACCAAATTTAGTGGCTGCTGTTTGCACTAGGTTAAGTAGCACATTAACGCCAACGCTGTAGTTACGCGCAAACACAATAGGAATATGTTTAGCAGCATTTTCTAATAATGCCATGTCTTCGCTAGTTAAACCTGTGGTGCCTATAACCATAGGCAGTTTTTTATCCATCGCTGTTTTTAAATGGTTGCGCATACCTGGTGGTAACGTAAAGTCGATAAGAACATCAACATCAGCAACCTTGCTCTCGTCGCTAAAGCTAATGGCTTTGTCGGCTGCGCTGTTTACTTGATTTACATTAATACCCAATAACGATGAGCTGCTGCGAACATACGCACCACCAAGTTGTGTTTGCTCTTTAATTGTCGCGGCTTCTAATAGGGCTAAGCCCATTCTGCCGTTAGCACCAAAAACACCTATTCGATTCATTGTTATTGCCTTAATCTGATTTAGTTGGATCTGTTGTTGCGTACCCTGACTAATTTGCCGCCCTAAACTTGCTTTGAGCAATTATTAGCCGCATATAATCGCACACCGGTAGATATTATCTAAAAGTCGTGCAATAGTCAGGTAAGCCCTTAATTAAATAATAATAACAATACCAGTTTACTTTAGCCATCTATACATTTAAACTTCTCTTTCGCGTCGATTTGGTCTTTGGCTTGCGGGCGCTGTGGTCATCTACTTTTTTATTAAAGAGTGATCTACTAAATTCAGCTAAAAGAGGAGTTTTGGCTGTGGTTATACTAACTGGTTATGAGGAATACAATGCAGCCAACATTTAATAAAAACAAAGCAATTCTATCTTTGCTTCCCCTTCTTACCTTTGTAGCCCTTTTTTTAGGCTCAGGTTTATATTTACAATCGCAAGGGGTTGATTACGCTTTTTACCAGCTCCCAGCGCCGGTTGCTATACTACCCGCTATTATGCTTGCCTTTATTTTAAACAAAGGCACTGTAAACCAATGTGTTGAAACCTTTATTAAAGGCGCAGGACACAACAACATTATTACCATGTGTTTAATTTACTTACTTGCCGGTGCATTTTCGGCAGTAGCAAGTGCCACCGGTGGTGTGGATGCGGTTGTAAACGCTGGCTTGTCACTTATTCCCCCGTCGCTGTTATTACCTGGGCTATTTTTAATTGCTGCGGTTGTCTCTACTGCAATGGGTACATCAATGGGTACCATTGGTGCTATAGGGCCAATTGCTTATGCGGTATCGGTTAAAACAGGCATCGACCCAGCACTAATGGCCGGTACTATAGTATCGGGCGCAATGTTTGGTGATAACCTTTCTATTATTTCAGACACAACCATTGCGGCAACGCGTACGCAAGGCTGTGAAATGAAAGACAAGTTTAAAGAAAACTTAAAAATAGCGGTTCCTGCTGCCGTATTAACCATTGCTTTGCTGCTTTATTTAACACCTGCTCCACAAGCAGTAGAAACTAAAGATTTTGATTTATTATTAGTGCTGCCTTATGCCTTTATTTTAGTATTGGCTGTTGCCGGTATGAACGTGTTTGTGGTGCTATTTAGCGGTATTGTATTTGCTGCGCTAATGGGCTTTACCGGCAGCTACGAAGGCGCAAGCTTTGTAAAAGATATTTACAAAGGCTTTACCGATATGCAGGAAATATTTTTACTTTCTATGTTTATTGGTGGCTTATCTGAATTCATTCGTATTAACGGCGGCCTTGATTTTCTGGCACAAAAAATTCAAGCCATTACAAAAGTGATTGCCAAATGGCACCGCAAAGTAGCTGATCAGCTTGGTATAGCTGCGTTGGTATTAACCAGTAACGTGTGTATAGCCAATAACACGGTATCCATTATTGTTGCAGGTCCTATTGCCAAAAAACTTGCTGATGATGGCGAAATAAGTGGTAAACGCTCTGCAAGTTTACTTGATATTTTTGCTTGTGTTACGCAAGGCTCACTGCCCTATGGTGCTCAAGCATTACTGTTAGGTGCTACGTTTAAAATTAGCCCGTGGGAAGTATCAACGTCATCTTACTACTGCTTTATTTTAGCCTTTACTGCCATTGCCGTTATTTGTTTGCGCCGCAATAAAGCCTAAATTTCGTGCAAAACCTTATGTTGCAGCTTAATAAATAAGCTGCAACATATGTTAAAATAATAATCTACAAATCAATACCTTGTGCTATAATGCGCGCTTTCGCGTGTCACTAAAATTATAGTTAAATACAGATTATGAAATTTAAAAAAATACTTCCCCTCGTTACCCTTACGTCAATCGCTTTATCATCTTCTGCCCTTGCTGCTAATTGGAGCAGTACCGCATTACATGTTAATAATGGCGACCAAAAAAACCCATTTACCAAACAAGAATCAGACACTACTGTTTACTCGCTGCAACATGCATCGGGCTATGATTACGGTGATAACTTTTTCTTTATTGATTACAGCAAAGACGATACAACCGACGGCTACCAAGATAGCGACTTTTACGGCGAATGGTATTCAACGCTAAGCTTATCGGCTATTAGCGGTGAGAAAATTGGCGCTGGTGCATTATTAGATGTAGGCCTTACTGGCGGAATTAACGTTGCCGGCGATGCCAAAATGATGAAATACCTACCGGGTGTTAAATTAAGCTGGGATGTACCTGGGTTCAACTTTTTTCAAACACTTGTCACTGCCTATATTGATGACAGTGAAGGCGTAGCCAAAGGCGGTGCCCCTATTGAAACTAACAGCTGGATGTTTGATGTAGCCTTTGAATACCCGTTTACCGTAGGCTCGCAAAAATTTAGCTTTAAAGGACACGCTGAGTACATTGCAGAGCGCGAAGATGAATTTGGTAACGACGTAGAAGCGTGGATACTTGCACAGCCTATTTTAGTATGGGATATGGGCCACGCGTTAGAAATGAAAGAAAACACCCTATTACTGGGTATGGAACTGCAATACTGGCATAACAAGCTAGGCACTGAGATCACTGAATCGGTTCCACAAATACACGTTGAGTGGACTTTTTAAGCCCAGACAGTGTAAAACAGAGTCAACATTACTTTTAAACGGAGCACTTAAACGGTGCTCTTTTTTTTGCCATGAAAACTATTTAATTGAACAGCCTTTAATACTTAGTTATTGTCTTACTTTAATTAAAGCCATGTGCTTGCCTTTAATAGGAGTAAGGAAATGCCAGCGATTAAAGTTATTTGTTTGTCTGCATTATTAGCCTTTACTAATAATGCATTTTCCAGTAGTACAGAACCCTCTAAAACCCTCTCTTACGATGCACTTTTAACAAATTACCAGTATGATTTTAAAGTAAATTATTTTGATATTGCATCACAAAAGCAATCGCTAAAAATGGCGTATATTTATTTAAAACCCACACAAAAAAATATGCCAACAGTGACGCTAATGCACGGTAAAAACTTTAATGCCGACTACTGGAGCCCCACAGCCCGTTACTTACAGTCGCTTGGGTTTGGGGTGCTGATCCCCGATCAAATTGGTTTTGGTAAGTCTTCAAAGCCCACTAACTATCAATATTCATTTGCGGCGCTTGCGCATCATACACATGCATTAATGGACTCGCTAAAGCTTGAAAAGTCGATTGTTGTTGGCCACTCTATGGGGGGAATGCTAGCGAGCCGTTTTGCATTAATGTACCCAGATACAACCACTAAACTGATTTTGCTTAATCCAATAGGGCTTGAAAACTACTTACACTATGTAAAATACAAAGACACCAACTTTTTTTATAAAAATGAGCTTAACAAAACGCCCGAAGGTGTTAAAAAGTACCAGCAAAAAAACTATTACGACGGTCAATGGAATGCTCAGTATTCAGCATTAACCGACTTTATTACAGGCCAAATACAAGGCCCAGATAAAGAGCAAATTGCCTGGGTTAACGCTAAAACCTACGATATGATTTTTACCCAACCGGTGATCACTGAATTTAAAGACTTAACCGTGCCCGTTAAATTAATTATTGGTACGCGTGACAGAACAGGCCCTGGCCGAAACTGGAAAAAAGACGGGATAGATTATCAGCTGGGGCGTTACGACAAATTAGGAAAACACGCTGCTGCGCTTATTCCTGATGCGCAACTGTTTGAACTTGATAATTTAGGTCATTTACCGCAAGTAGAAGATTTTGAGCGATTTAAGGCAGTGTTTAAACAAGCACTAAGTGAGTAATAGCTTGATACTTAATAAAATAAAGCCCCTGTAAGTAAACCGCTTAGAGGGGCTTTTTATATAAAAACTAATTTACAGCGTACATTGCGGGTTTTTACCCTGCGATTTAGCCGTACTTTGCTCGCTAAGTGCTTCGCTCATTTGTGCTTGTAAATTATTAATTCGATTGCTCGGTGCAGGGTGAGTAGATAAAAACTCAGGTGTGCTACCACTGCCTGCTGCGCTCATATTTTGCCAAAGCGTTACCGACTCTTGTGGGTTAAAGCCAGCCTGCGCCATTAAATCTAAGCCAATGGTATCGGCCTCTGATTCGTGTGAACGGCTAAACGGTAAAACTACGCCGTACTGCGCCCCTAAGCCTAAACCTTGCATAATTTCGTTGCGGTATTGTACGTTGCCCATTTCAAGCGCTGCGCTGCCTAATTGCATACCAGTATCTAAAATTGAGCTTTGCGATACACGCTCATTTGAATGCTCTGCTATAACGTGGCCCACTTCGTGCCCTAGTACGGTTGCAAGCTGATCTTGATTGGTGGCTATTTTTAATAACCCCGTATGAACCCCTATGTAGCCACCAGGTAATGCAAAAGCATTTGCCGACTCATCTTCAAATACCACGACTTCCCAATTTTGTGAGGCGTATTCTTTTGGTAAAACAGCCACGACCTTTTCAGCAATACAATTTACATACGCATTGGTTTTTGCATCTTTATTGATTGGCTGTGATTCCTTCATTTGAGCAAAACTTGCGGTGCCCATTTCACTCATTTGTTGATCTGAATACAGCGCAATTTGAGTACGCCCCGTAGGCGATGTTTTACAGCCGGCTAAAACTGCGGTTGCGAGTAAGGCAAGGGCTAGTTTTTTCATGGTGTTTCCTTCAAGTCTTTAATTTTTATTAGTTGTAGAATAGCAAACACGGTGCCAGTTTAGAATCTTTGCTCTTTATTACGCCGCTTTTTATTTTTAATAAATAAATGACCTTGCCAGACAAACTAAGTTTATACCCTTGCATAGCCCTGTTACACTATAAGCCTTGTTTTTAGTGAATGTTGAGTGACTACATGGACGCCTCGGCCTCGTCTTTTAATACCCGAATTTTGTTACCTTTGTTAGCCAGTATTGTTGCTATTACGCCGCTGGCTATAGACATGTACTTACCGGCCATGTTGGTTATTGCGAACGATTTACAAACCACTATGCCAAATGTACAAATTTCGCTAAGTATTTATTTGGCTGGCTACTCGCTAGGCATGTTATTTTTTGGCCCTATTGCCGATCAACTCGGACGACGAAAACTAGCCCGTATTGGCTTAACCTTATTTGGTGCAAGCTCTTTTGCGCTGGCTTTTACCACCGAAATACACACCTTTTGGGTACTTAGAGCCGTGCAAGCATTCACCGGCGCGGCAGCTACGGTGGTTGTGCCTGGCGTAATTAGGCATATTTATCAAAAAAACACCGCTAAAGGCATGTCGTATGTATCTATGATTATGATGGTAGCGCCCTTAGTTGCCCCCTCTGTGGGGTCGTTTATTTTAGGGTTCTCGGTATGGTCAACCATATTTTTGGTTCTTGCTGCCTATAGCTTTTTAATTTTAGCGTTTGTACAAGTGTATTTAATTGATATCCCCATTCATAAAAATGAGAAAAAAGGCCTAGCCTTGTTTTTCAACAGCTATAAAACGGTACTTAGTAATAAAGATGCACGTGCAGACATATTAAGCTCTATGTTTGTCTCGTTTGGCTTTTTTTGCTTTTTAACCTCAGTGCCTTTTGTATACCTAGATTTATATAATGTATCTGAGCAATTATTTGGTATTTTATTCGCATTTAATGTCATGGCACTTATGTGTGGTAACTTTTTAAATACCCGAATTGTACCAAGAATTGGCTCTCGAAAAATGCTGTACATAGGGCTTGTATGTGGCTTTGCCTCTGGGCTGGCACTGCTTACGTTTAGCTTGTTGCAGCTTTCTTTATATTACATTGTAGCGGCCATTGCGCCTTTAATGATGAGCCTAGGGGTAACGGCGAGTAATGCTGATTCATTAATATTAATGAAGTTTGAAAAAAACACCGGTACCGCCACCGCTGTTATTGGAACGCTGCGCTTTGGCAGTGGCGCGCTCGTTGGCCCATTGCTTGCGGTGGTGCATGCAAAAAGTGCTGTGCCGTTTTCAAGCTTAATGTTCAGCGCCGTGCTATTAACTATGCTGGTGCAGTTAATCCACTATAAAATAGACAAAAAAAATGCCTCATAATGAGGCATTTTTTATAAACAGTGACTAATTAAGCGTCTGCTGCTTTAGATACCATAACCATTGCAGGGCGTAATAAACGACCATTTAATGTGTATCCTTTTTGCATTACTGCAAGTACCGTGTTTGGTGAAACATCGTTACTTGGTTGGATAGACATTGCTTGGTGGAATTCTGGATTGAATTGCTCACCTTGTGGGTTAACAATTTCAACGCCAAACTTTGCAACCGCATCGTTAAAGCTTTTAACTGTCATATCAATACCTTCAAGCAATGGCTTTAAGGTTTCGTTTTCTTTATCAGAAAACTCAATAGCACGCTCTAGGTTATCGATTACTGGAAGTAATTCGTTAGCAAACTTTTCCAGTGCAAATTTATGTGCTTTTTCTACATCTTGTGCAGCACGACGACGAATGTTATCTACATCTGCGGCGGCGCGTACAACGCTGTCTTTTTGATCCGCAATGGTTTGCTTAGCGGCTTCAAGCTCTGCGTATAGCATTGCAATTTCAGCTTCAGGGCTTTGCTCTTGGTCTGCTTCGTGTTGCTCTGCGGCTTCTACTGCTGCTTCAACATCAGCTTCCATTTGAGCTACTTCTTCGTTTAGTTCTACTTCTTGCTCTGGGTTTTGTGTCTGCTCAGACATAAAATACGTGCTCCAATTCTTTACAACTGCGGTAATTATGGGGATTGAATAAAAAGATTCAAGAGTTAGATGGCTCTAATAATTTAAATTCTTGGATTAATTGTTCAATTTGCGCCGATTTAGGGCAAATTACGCAAAAGCGGCTTTGATACTCTTGATTTTGAAAGTACGGCACACTAATTACTATCAGCTCATTACACTCTGTAAACGGTAAGTTTTCAGTGTTTAAAACTGATACCCCGTTTTTAAATGCGAGTTTATCTTCGACAAAATTTAAAAATGAAACGCCAATATTTAAGCTTTGTTCGCAATCGACCTTTTTATATAAATAGTTTTCGCCTACTACAATACTGTTATCTGATCCAAGCTTATGACTAAGCTGGCGCGTCCACTGTGTCAGTGAGTCATGGCAATTACGCGGTGCGGTGTTTGCCATTGCTTGCATTCTGTACAAACCTTCCATTATGGTTTGTTGGCTAAATACTGTGTTTAACCAAGTTGCAAATTGATAACGCACGGCATCTGAGGAATCATCAGGTTTGTTGATACAAATATTGTGGCTTTGCCCTGCTCTATCTATTAGCAGTACAAGCCAATCGTTAGAATCAAACTCAAGTACTTCTACTCTAAACACTTGTTGCGAGCTTGCTTGAGGTAAGCCTACACAACAACATACTTGATACTTTTTACTTAATCCATGGGCCAGCTCCACAAGTTGTGCTTGTTTTGGCTGCCAGTAATTAGCTATTTCAGCTAACGGAAAAAACTCATCAAACCAATAATCAAACCCTTGGTTTGTAGGCACACGCCCTGCCGATGTATGAGGGGAATATAACAAGCCTACTTTTTCAAGTCGCGCCATAGCATTTCGTACCGTGGCAGAACAAACCGCCATGCCTTTTTGCTTCGCTATTTTTGTTGATGGAACGGGTAACCCTTCACCATTACAATAAAGGCTCATCACTGCTGAAAAAATTTGTTGATCTCGCGGGTTTATATTCATGTTATCTACATCTTGTTGCATGAAAGAGATATCGGGGCAGTTAAAACAAATTCAAGCCTAAAGCACGCTTTAAGTGAATATGTTGTTGCATGCATTACAATAAAACACTGCTGCAACTATTTTTAAGCATTAAATACAAAAATTAAAGGGGTAATTTAATCTGTTGAGCCAATAATCAGCTCTTAGGTGAGCTTAGCAATATACAGGTGTAATTGAATCATTATCATATTGGTAAATCTGTGTTTTCAAACACTTCTGTTTTGAGTTACCCTACAAAAATATTATTACTTTTTATTGCAGCCGTTATGCACTCACCGTTTAAAACTATTGGCCTTATAGGTAAACCAAACCATCCTAAAGCTGCGGCTACGTTACAGCGTTTACATACTTTTTTATCGGCTCTTGGCTTTACCGTGATTGTAGAAAAGCGCACCGGTGGGCAGTTATCGGATGTCCCTGATACTCATCAAGTTGACCTTGTTAGCTTAGGCGAGCAAGCCGACCTTGCTATTGTTGTAGGGGGTGATGGCAATATGCTTGGTGCTGCACGCGTACTTGCACGCTTTGACGTAGCTGTAATAGGCGTAAACAGAGGTAATTTAGGGTTTTTAACCGACTTAAATCCAGAGGGCTTTGAAGGTAGCCTAGAGCAAGTGTTAAGCGGCGAATATTTAGAAGAAAAACGCTTTTTGCTCGAGGTAGAAGTATACCGCCATAACGAACTTAAAAGTGCGAATTCAGCCGTTAACGAAGCGGTGCTACACGCCGACAAAGTTGCCCACATGATTGAGTTTGAAGCATTTATTAATAATGACTTTGTGTTTTCTCAGCGCTCTGATGGCTTAATTGTATCAACCCCTACCGGCTCTACAGCTTATTCTTTATCGGGTGGCGGGCCCATTTTAACACCTGAGCTTAATGCAATTTCGTTAGTGCCTATGTTTCCGCATACATTATCAAGCAGACCCTTAGTGGTTGATGCCGATAACGAGGTACGCTTAAAGCTAAGCCTTGAGAACACCGACAGCTTACAAGTCAGTTGCGACAGCCATGTAGTGCTTGCCGTTTTACCCGGCGATGAAGTGGTTATTAAAAAAGCCGACAGAAAACTGCGCTTAATTCACCCAAAAAACTACTCTTACTACAACGTTTTACGTACTAAACTTAATTGGGGCAGCCGTTTATACTAATTTTATTGCCAAGCGTAGTGCTTTAGCGCAAAATACAAGACAAATAAAAATTAATCAAACTAGGAATATCTAGCAATGACCTATGTTGTTATCTTTGCTTTGTTATTACTTATCACTTTGCTTGGCGCTTATATTAGAGTTGAAAACAATAGAAAAAAAGCGTTAGAAACCAAGAAAAAACAATTTAACGAACGTGTTGCCCAAGTAAACACTCGCCTTAAAACCAAGCTAAACAATTTATTAGAAGCCAAAATAATAAGACCTAAATATGTAGCGCAAATTCAGGCAATTGTGGCCAATTTTTTTGTGGTTCAGCCCCATACTGATGAAAACCTACAACATTTAGAAGATATTAACGACAGCTTAGTGAGCACGCTTTCGATTGAGTTTCAAAAAGCACTGCAAAGTGAAAACGCCCAAGCGCTACAAGATAATATACAGTACTTTGTGAGTGAGTTACCCCAGCAAGGCATACTATATAATAAAGCGTTTTATCATGAAATTTTGCCCTCATTGATTGTACAAATTAAAACTGACACACCTGAAAACCCAAGCGAAAGCCTTGAAAATACTGACGAAACACCTTCTGATGAAAGTACTGACTCTGATGCGCAGTTTTCTCAAAATGCGAGTGTTGCTTAAAAAGTAAAAAATTAATTTGCAAAAAACCTAAACACTGTATAAATTAACAGTTAATTCACTGGATGGATGAACAGTATGTTAATTGGTTTAGAAATTAAAAATTTTGCAATTGTAAGTAACTTAAGCACTGAGTGGCATAACGGCATGACGGCGATCACGGGTGAAACCGGCGCGGGTAAATCGATTGCCATTGATGCACTTTCACTGTGTTTAGGCGAGCGCGCTGAAGCGTCGGCGGTTCGCCCTGGCACAGATAAAGCAGAAGTGTGCGCACAATTTGATTTAACTGCCCTTCCTCTTGCTAAAGCATTTTTAGAACAACACATGCTAACGAGTAACGACAACGAATGCCTACTTAGACGCGTTGTATGTAAAAATGGCCGCAGCAAAAGCTATATAAATGGCAGCGCTGTTACAGCAGCTCAACTTAAAGAGCTGGGACAGTATTTAATTTCTATACACGGACAGCACGCTCATCAGCACCTTTTAAAAGCTGAACACCAGCTGCAACTGCTAGACGCCTACGCAGGCCATAATCAGCTTGTAAAAGCGGTTAGCCAAAGCTTTAAATTATATGCAAACCTGCAAAAAGAATTTAAACAGCTTGAGCAACAGCAATTACAACAAGCCGCTCAAAAACAATTACTCGAATACCAAGTTGCCGAATTAGATGAGTTTGCCTTACAAGACGGCGAGTTTGAACAAATAGAAGCCGAACATTACAAGCTAAGTAATAGCCAAACCATTTTAGAAGCCTGCCAGCGCGAACTTCAACATTTATACGAAAGTGATGAGCAAAATGCCTGTTCAATGCTGCAACACAGCGCTCAGCAATTTGCCGAGCTTGCAAATTATGACGAAAGCTTAGCAAGTGTAGCTGCATTATTAGATGAAGCCGCAGTGCAAGTTGAAGAAGCAAGCAGAGAAGTAAGAAACTACGCAGAGCAAGCCGACTTAGACCCTGCTAGATTAACAGAAGTAGAAGCGCGCTTAAGTGGCGCGATGAACTTAGCCCGTAAGCATCATATAAAGCCTCAAGAGCTGGTTGAGTTTCATCAAGGTTTAACACAAGAGCTAGAGTCAATTAGTAACAATAGCTCACGTTTGGCGCAATTAGACGATGAAATAACTAATGCGCTAAGTGCATACCAGCACGCCAGTGATCAGCTAAGCGAAAGTCGCCATAAATATGCTAATACATTAAATCAATTAATTAGTGAAAGCATGGCTAATTTATCAATGGAAAATGGGGTCTTTGAAATTCAGCTTACCCAAGAAGCTGAGCGCCAACCCAATGCATTAGGTTTTGATAGCGTCTCGTTTTTGGTCTCTACTAACCCTGGGCAGCCATTACAACCTTTAGCTAAAGTTGCCTCGGGTGGTGAGCTGTCGCGTATTAGCCTTGCCATACAGGTGATCATTGCCCAAAAAGTGACAACGCCAACGCTTATTTTTGACGAAGTGGATGTAGGTATATCAGGTCCTACCGCCTCCTCTGTAGGGAAGTTACTACGCCAACTAGGAAAATCAACACAGGTTATTTGTGTAACCCATTTACCCCAGGTTGCAAGTAGTGCGCATCAGCAGTTTTTTGTAGCAAAAGAAATAGCACAAGGCGAGACCTTTACTCAAATGCTCAGCCTAAATAAAGACGGCCGTATTAATGAAATTGCACGCTTACTTGGCGGCGATAATATAAGTAAAACCGCTAAAGCAAATGCTAAAGAGCTTATTATGGCGCACGCCTAAGTTATACTTTTGCTACAACAGTGGAGAGACGTTTTAAATGCAAAGCATGCTGATAAATTTTTGCCATGTTATTGGGTGGCTACTTGTTGTTTTGAGCTTTTTGCTTATTGGGTTTAGTAAGTTTAAGCACGCAGAATTTAAGCTAAAACTCTTTAGCTTTTTAAAACTTATATTGGTTTATCAAGTAACGGTGAGTGTTTGGCAGTGGTTTATTATTGGCAACATAGTGGCTAATAATCAATGGTTACTTTTATTAGCACAGGTACTGTGCAGTGCAATGTGCTATTTAAGTTTACAGCGGCGAAAAAGTAAAAGCCGCCCCAACCTTGATAGTTTTTCTATGGATTAACTAACGCAAGCGTTAAGAGCAAGTTCTATTTTTACCTTGCTCTTTTGCTTTGTATAATCGCTCGTCGGCAAGCTTTATGTCTTGGGCTATGGTTGTATCTAACTGGCTTTGCACAAGCCCCATACTTATAGTTAATACCACCGATTTTCCATTCATGCGCACTGGATTTTTTTGTAATTCGGCATGAATTTTTTCTGCAATACTTTGCCCCTGCTCTTTGTCGCTGTTTGGTAGTGCAATTAAAAACTCTTCACCGCCCCACCGAGAAGCAATACCTTGCTTTGGCATGCTCTTTTTTAAAATATTGGCAAGTTGGGTTAACGCTTCATCACCAAAGTCGTGGCCGTAGTTATCATTAATGTTTTTGAAATTATCAACATCAGCTAGCAAAATTACATACGGCTGCTTATTTTTTTTATGAAGATGTTTAAGCTCAGCAAGTTCTTTCATCATAAAACGTCTGTTAGGTAAATCAGTTAAGTGATCTATTGTGGCAAGGCGCTCATTTTTTTGACTCAGCGCGACTATTTTTTCATTGTATTTTTCGCGTGATCGCTCATAAAAACCACTTAATAAAGCGACAATAATAAAAGAAATGACCACCCTCAGCGGAAGTGCTTCAGGCTGATAATCATAAATATTAAAGTTATCTGTAATAATAAAGCCGGCGATCACCGCAAATAAAAAGGCAACAATATCAAATGTTCCTTTTTTAAGGCCTCTGATAGAGTAAGTCACCGGTGATACAATAAATATCCAAATTGGCCCAGTACCTTCAGCTCCGCCCGAGATCACTAAATACAGCATTAAACAATAAAGGTTATATAAAATGGTGGTCGCTGATTTTTCAACTGCGCGGTAAAGGCTAAAAGCCCACGCATAAAAACCAGCTGAAACTAGCAGCATAATACCTAGCACTACATCAGCACTAGACAATGCATTACACGCCATAGCGAAGGTAGCTATAAATCCGATGGTCGAAAAAAAGCGAACAATTAGCTTTCTTTCTCTGTTGTCTGAGTATGCATTCATATTATTATTTTTTATTTGCAAGCGAGCTTTAAAAGCTCATTTTCCGAGGATTTAAAAAAGAAGTTAGCTGCAAGTTTGTACTGAAATAGTACTTTAAGCAAGATTTACACGTTAATTATTGGTTAATGACAACTTTTTAATACTTTTTCATTTGAAAAAAGCAAAAAAAAGCAAGCCAGTTGGCTTGCCTTTATTATATTTAAAACTTAACGAGATAATTAAACCTCTAAATAATCCATAATACCTTCAGCAGCGTTACGCCCTTCAAAAATAGCCGTTACCACTAAATCAGAGCCTCGCACTATATCGCCACCTGCAAATATTTTCGGATTAGTTGTTTGATGAGTAAATTCACCTTGCTCTGGTGCGTTAATGCCGCCCCAGTGGTTAATTTCTACATCATACTTTTCTAACCAGTCCATTTTGTGTGGTTTAAAGCCAAACGCCATAATAACCTGGTCTGCCTCAAGTACGTGCTCAGAGCCTGGTACAACTTCTGCTCGGCTACGGCCGTTTTCATCAGGCTCACCCAGTTGTGTTTTAACCATTTTAACGCCTGCAACATGGCCATTATCGTCAAGTACAATACCCGTTGGCTGTACATTAAAGGTAAAGTTTACACCTTCTTCTTTAGCGTTTTTAACTTCACGCTTAGAGCCTGGCATATTTTCTTCATCACGGCGATAAGCACAGGTTACTTTAGCTGCATTTTGGCGAATAGACGTTCGCACACAGTCCATCGCGGTATCACCACCGCCAAGTACCACAACCTTTTGATTGGCCATATCAATGCACGCTTGGTTTTTTTCATCGTAACCCATAACGCGATTTGTGTTACCAATTAAAAATGGCAGTGCGTCGTGTACGCCTGGCGCGTCTTCGTTTTCAAGACCAGCACGCATACTCTGATACGTACCTACACCTAAAAATACCGCGTCGTAGTCAGCTAAAATTTCGTCCATAGTGATATCTACACCCACTTCAACGTTTAGCTTAAATTCCACACCCATTTCGGTGAAAATTTCACGGCGCTTTTGCATTACTTCTTTTTCAAGTTTAAAAGAAGGGATACCAAAAGTAAGTAATCCACCAATTTCTGGGTGACGGTCAAAAACCACTGGCTTTACACCGTTACGCACTAAAATATCTGCGCACCCTAAACCAGCCGGACCCGCACCAATAATAGCTACTTTTTTATCCGTCCATGTCACGTATGACATGTCTGGTTTCCAGCCCATTTTAAATGCGGTATCGGTAATGTATTTTTCAATATTACCTATCGTTACTGCGCCAAACTCTTCATCAAGCGTACATGAACCTTCACACAGTCTGTCTTGTGGACAAACGCGTCCACACACTTCAGGTAAACTGTTTGTACGATGAGAAAGCTCAGCCGCTTCTAAAATACGGCCAGTTCTAATTAGTTTTAACCATTGTGGAATGTAGTTATGCACTGGGCATTTCCATTCACAGTAAGGGTTACCACAGTCTAAACAACGGTCAGCTTGTGAATTTACCTGATTCTCAGAAAAGGGTTCGTAAATTTCCACGAAAGATTTTTTACGCGACGAGATTGGTTTTTTGCGCGGATCAACACGCTGCACGTCTATAAATTGATATACATTTTCGCTCATACTGCCCCCTTATTGCGCTTGAACACGAAGTTCTGCGCTACTGCGAGCGCGGTGCCCGAGTAAACTTTTTACATCACTTGATTTTGGTTTAACTAGTTTGAACATAGGTAAGTACAGTTCAAAATTAGCTAAAATGGTTTCTGCTCGACATGAACCCGTAAGCTCTAAATGCTCGGCAATTAGGCCACGTAAATGCTCTTGGTGCGAACTTAAATCATCAAGTGTTACTACTTCTACAAGCTCTGGATTAATGCGTTTTTCAAAGTCACTTCGCTCATCTAAAATATAAGCAAAACCACCTGTCATACCCGCACCAAAGTTAACGCCTACATTACCTAGCACACATACAACGCCGCCAGTCATGTATTCACAGCCGTTATCACCTACGCCTTCAACAACGGCTTGCACGCCAGAGTTACGCACTGCAAAACGCTCACCAGCACAGCCTGCGGCAAATAACTTACCACCCGTAGCACCGTACAAACATGTGTTACCTGCAATGGTCGCTTTATGACTTTCAAACGATGATCCCAGTGGTGGGCGTATAACAAGCTTACCGCCTGCCATGCCTTTACCCACGTAGTCGTTTGCATCGCCAATAAGGGTCATTTCAAGGCCACCGGCATTCCAAACACCAAATGATTGCCCTGCTGTACCATGTAGCTCAATAGATACTGGATCTGCAGCCATACCTTGGTTGCCATGCTTAGAGGCTATGTAACCCGACAGCATTGCGCCCACTGAACGGTCTGTATTACATATGCGGCTCACGAGCGAAATACCCGATGAGGTATCAATCGCTTGTTGCGCTTTACCTAGTAACGTTTCGTTAAGTTCACCTAAATAGTGCGAGCTATTTGGTGCGCTACAAAATAAGGTTTCGCCCGTTGGGTTATTTGGCTGAGCAATCACAGACGATAAATCTATTTTCTTTTGCTTCGCTGTTTTACCTTCAATCGCTTCTAATAAGTCTAAACGGCCAATTAAGTCAGTTAGATTAGCAATACCTAAGCTTGCCATAATTTCACGTGCTTCTTGGGCTATAAACTTAAAGTAGTTCATCGCCATTTCTGGTAAGCCGTGGTAGTGCTTTTGACGAAGTGTTTCATCTTGCGTTGCAACACCGGTCGCACAGTTATTTAAATGACAAATACGTAAGTATTTACAACCCAGCGCTACCATTGGGCCCGTACCAAAGCCAAAGCTCTCTGCACCTAAAATAGCGGCTTTAATGATATCTAAACCTGTTTTTAAACCACCATCTGTTTGCAGGCGAATACGGTGACGAAGACCATTTTCAACAAGCGCTTGCTGGGTTTCTGCAAGGCCAAGCTCCCACGGGCTACCCGCGTATTTAACTGACGTTAATGGGCTAGCACCGGTACCACCATCGTAACCAGAGATAGTAATTAAGTCGGCGTACGCTTTAGCTACACCTGTGGCAATTGTGCCTACACCCGGCTCAGATACTAACTTCACCGATATCATCGCTTCTGGGTTTACTTGTTTTAAATCGAATATTAGCTGGGCTAAATCTTCAATTGAGTAAATATCGTGATGCGGTGGTGGTGAAATTAATGTTACACCGGGAACCGAATAACGAAGCTTTGCAATATATGGCGTTACTTTTTCGCCTGGTAATTGTCCGCCTTCGCCAGGTTTAGCACCCTGCGCCACTTTAATTTGAATTACATCCGCATTACGAAGGTAGTGCGGCGTTACACCAAAACGACCCGAAGCAACTTGTTTAATACGTGAGTTTTTCTCGGTGTTGTAGCGCAGCTTATCTTCGCCGCCTTCACCAGAGTTTGAACACCCGCCTAAGCGGTTCATTGCAATGGCAAGCGCTTCATGCGCCTCAGGCGAAAGTGCACCAATACTCATAGCTGCAGAGTCAAAGCGCTGGTATAAAAATTCAGCCGGCTCAACATCATCGATGCTAATGCCTTTTTCAGGTAATTTAAGCGCTAACATATCGCGCAGCGTTGCAATAGGACGGTTATTAACTAAATCAGCATAGGCTGCGTAGTCTTTATAATCGCCTGAACGTACGGCCTTTTGTAGCGTTTGAATAACATCTGGGTTGTAAGCGTGGTATTCACCACCGTGAACGTATTTTAATAAACCACCATGGCTGAGTAATTTACGTTTACTAAAAGCAAGTTTATGTAGCTTTTGCTGATCAATATCAAAATCGCTAAAACAGGCGCCTTTAATACGACTTGCCACACCTTTAAAGCACATGTCTACCATAGCATCAGATAGACCAACCGCTTCAAAAAGCATTGAACAACGGTACGATGCAATTGTGCTTATGCCCATCTTAGACATAATTTTGTACAAGCCTTTATTAATGGCTTTTCGGTACGAAAGCGTCACTTCGCAGTACGATTTATCAATCACTTTACTGTCGCTCATCGCAACCAGTGACTCGTATGCAAGGTATGGGTAAATTGCGGTTGCACCAAAACCAAGTAATACGGCAAATTGGTGTGCATCGCGTACGCTACCCGTTTCAATAATAATATTAGACTCACAACGTAAGTTATTATCTACTAAACGTTTTTGTACAGCACCTACCGCCATAGCAGCAGGAATTGGTAATTGGGTTTCGCTAAAGTTACGGTCAGATAAAATAAGCATTACACAGCCGGCTGCTGCTTTTTCTTGTGCAGCGTCGCAAATACGTGCAACCGCTTTTTCTAAACCTTCCTCTGCTGTGTATGTAATATCAATTTTACAGTAGCTGTAATGCTCGTCATCGGCATTAAGTAGCTGCTGCATGTCTGCATACATTAAAATTGGCGTATCAAATTGTAGGCGCTTAGCGTGGCCTGTGGTTTCATTAAATACGTTTTGCTCACTACCAATACACGTTGCCAGTGACATTACGTGGTTTTCACGCAGCGGGTCGATTGGCGGGTTAGTTACTTGTGCAAACTTTTGGCGGAAGTAATCGTACAATGAACGATGCCCTTCGCTAAGTACTGCAAATGGCGTGTCATCACCCATAGAGCCTGTTGCTTCTTGGCCATTTTCACCCATTACGCGAATAACACTATCGAGCTCTTCGTTAGTGTAACCAAACATTTTTTGGTATTTAGCAAGTGTTTCGTCATCAAAAGAGCGATTACCCGCATCTTGCTCGGTAAGCTCTTCAAACGGGGTTAAACGTTTAACGTTTTCTTCAAGCCATGACTTATAAGGATGACGCGATTTTAAATCTTGGTCGATTTCGTCTGAGTGCCAAATCTTGCCTAATTTAGTATCAATTACTAACAGCTCACCTGGCCCTACACGGCCTTTTTCGACCACTTCATCTGCAGTGTAATCCCAAATCCCTACCTCAGAGGCAAGTGTAATAAAGCCATCTTGGGTAATAACATAGCGCGCTGGACGCAGACCATTTCTGTCAAGGTTACAGGCTGCAAAACGCCCATCAGACATAACAATGCCCGCAGGGCCATCCCACGGTTCCATATGCATAGAGTTAAAGTCGTAAAAAGCGCGTAAGTCATCATCCATAGCACGGTTTTTCTGCCATGCAGGTGGCACAAGCATACGCATAGCACGGAATAAATCCATGCCACCCGCTAAAAACAGCTCCAGCATGTTATCTAAGCTTGAAGAGTCAGAGCCGGTTTCGTTTACAAATGGCGCTGCACTTTGTAAATCAGGAATAAGTGGCGATGAAAACTTATACGAACGTGCACGAGCCCATTGGCGGTTACCTTCAATGGTATTAATTTCACCATTATGCGCTAAATACCTAAATGGTTGTGCTAAAGGCCAACGCGGCTGAGTATTAGTAGAAAAACGCTGATGGAATACACAAATAGCGCTGGTCATACGAATATCAGCTAAGTCTAAATAAAAGTTAGGCAAATCTGCAGGCATCATAAGGCCTTTATAGATAGTCACTAACCCCGATAAACTCGCAATATAAAACGACTCATCCTCTGCTAAACGCTTTTCTGCACGGCGACGTGCTACATATAAACGTCGCTCTAAATCTTTAGAGCGCCATCCTTCAGGCGCACTAACAAAAATTTGCTCAAAACCAGGTAATTGCTGTGTCGCAATTGGCCCTAGCATTGAAGGGTCAGTAGGCACTTCACGCCAACCGAGTATTTTAAGTGTTTCTTGTTCTAATTCTTCACATAAAACCTGTTTTGCAGCTTGTGCTAAAACGGGATCTGAATTTAAGAAAACCATGCCTACGGCGTAATTTTTACCTAAGTGCCAATTATGCTCACTCGCAATAGCACGGAAAAAACTGTCAGGTTTTTGTAGTAATAAACCACAGCCGTCACCTGTTTTACCATCGGCAGAAATACCACCGCGGTGCTGCATGCGATCAAGTCCAGTAATAGCTGTACGAATAAGCCGATGACTAGCTTGACCATTTACTTGGGCTATTAAGCCAAAGCCACAATTATCTTTTTCTAATGTTGAGTCGTATAACATAGACCCCTCCCTTGCTGCACTGTTAACGTGAATGAACTGCTCGACGATTTGCTAACAGACGCACAAAACTAGCCTCTATAGTAAATAGAGTCAATATTATTTTGAATACATATTCACATTCTTGAATATTTCTCACTTCAAGGCAAGATTTCTTTTTTACCCATAAGTTTTAACAATTAGCGCTTATTTGCGCGTTATTTTTTCATGACACTGGTGTCAATTTTAACATTTTGTAAAAACAAAGGCGCCAAAGCAATACCCTTTACGTAAACGTAAAGAACCAAACCAATGAATAAATATTCACTAATTTCCCGCAGGTTCAGTTAACATTTAGATAGTTTAATGCGTTTTAAATAAATTAGAGGCTTAGGATCACGCTTTTTTAGCGTTCATTAGTATAGTTATTAATTGTTGTGTCGTTTTTAGTGCAGATGTAGTGAATTTTTATTTATTACCAATTCGCTTGATTGAGCGAACTATTTTGAGGCTGGAAAACGTGTTGATAGCTTGGGCAAAAAACTCGCTATTTAGTTGTTCTAAAATAATTTTTTAGCGCAAATAGCGACACATTTAGCCCCGCAAAATGATTACGTCTTATTGCGCATTGATATAAAACTCATATTTTAATTAAAATTCGCGCTTATATAAGTAGCTTTGTTGCTTACTTATCCTTACTAGGTGCACCTAAACTAGAATCGAGAGCTGAGTTTGCTAACTATTGAGCACAGATTAATGGTTTTAATCACCCACTGATGGGCTGTTCAAGAGATTAAGACGTAATAAAGTTATATAGGCACAAAAAAGCCACGTAAAACGTGGCCTTAATAATCTAGCAAAGTAGCAATTACTCTGCGTCAGCTTCTTTATACTTAGCTGCAGTTTCAGTGATCAGTGGCTGTAATTCACCACGTTGAAACATTTCAATGATAATGTCACAACCACCTACTAATTCGCCCTCAACCCAAAGCTGTGGGAAAGTAGGCCAATTTGCGTATGCTGGTAACTCAGCGCGAATATCTGGATTAAGTAAAATATCAACATAGGCAAATGGTTCGCCACATGACATTAGAGCTTGTGACGCTTGTGAAGAAAAACCACAATTTGGTAATTTAGGCGACCCTTTCATGTAAAGGATAATTGGGTTTTCTGAAATCTGCTGTTTAATTTTATCAATGGTTTCCATCTACAACCTCAAAATGACGATAGCTTGATATACCTAGGGCTTGAAAATAAATCATTGTGGCCACAGATATATAACTTAAAATGGGCAAATAAAGCCGCAATTGAAATAGTCTTTAGCAATAGCATTGCTGTTTGCTTAAACTTGAGTAAAATACTCAACAATTATAGTAACACTATATTTTCGTTTGGTATAGGTAAGTGGTCTGTTCTATCAGGCATTACGTACTATCAAGCGAGTTATCAACCAAAAGAAGATGGAGATAAAAAAATGGCATTTGAACTACCGTCACTACCATATGCAATTGATGCACTTGAGCCTCATATTTCACAAGAAACTCTTGAGTATCACCACGGTAAGCACCACAACACTTACGTTGTTAAATTAAACGGTTTAATTCCAGGTACTGAATTTGAAAACAAATCTTTAGAAGAGATTGTTTGTTCATCTGAAGGTGGCGTATTTAACAACGCTGCACAAATTTGGAACCACACTTTCTACTGGAACTGTCTATCTCCAAATGGCGGCGGCGAGCCAACAGGTGCTATCGCTGACGCTATTAACGCTAAATGGGGCTCTTTTGACGCGTTTAAAGATGCATTAAACGACAAAGCGGTTAATAACTTTGGTTCTAGCTGGACATGGTTAGTTAAACTAGCTGACGGTTCATTAGATATCGTAAACACGTCTAACGCAGCAACGCCGCTTACAGACGAAGGTGTTACACCAATCCTAACTGTGGATTTATGGGAACACGCTTACTACATTGATTACCGTAACGTTCGTCCTGATTACCTTAAAGGTTTTTGGGCGCTTGTTAACTGGGAATTCGCGAACGCTAACTTCGCTTAATTAGCTATTATACGCTGATTTAAAAAGACGCCTCGGCGTCTTTTTTTATGCCTTTATAAAATTAAAACCGCCTTTATACGCGCGAAATTGCTAATTTAGCCACATGATCTTTTTTCACTTAAATTTTTAATTTTATTGCACAAAAATATCAATCTCTGACTAAACTTTAAAAAGTAAGCACCTTTTTAAAGCGGGTTTCGGAGGTTATTATGACTATTTTTGAGCACTACCAAGCACGATACGAAGCAGCACAAGAAGAAGAATACAGCATTAGCGAATTTCTAGAAATTTGTAAAAATGACAAATCAGCTTATGCCAGCGCCCCTGAGCGTTTACTTATGGCAATAGGCGAGCCGCAAATGGTTGATACTGCAACCGATGCACGTTTAAGCCGGTTATTTTCTAATAGAGTGGTTGCACGCTACCCTGCCTTTGCAGACTTTTACGGCATGGAAGATGCCATAGAACAAATTGTCTCCTATCTAAAGCATGCGGCTCAAGGCCTAGAAGAATGCAAACAAGTCCTTTATTTACTCGGCCCTGTTGGGGGAGGTAAATCTTCAATTGCAGAAAAACTAAAATATTTAATGCAACAAGTGCCTATCTATTCAATTAAAGGCTCTCCGGTAAACGATCACCCGCTCAGTTTGTTTGACCCAGTAGAAGATGCCAGCGTTCTCGAAAAAGAATACGGTATTAAACCACGTTATTTAAAAACGATTATGTCGCCATGGGCTGGTAAACGATTAAAAGAATTTAACGGCGATATTAGCCAATTTAGAGTCGTCAAACGCTACCCCTCTATTTTAAATCAAATAGGTATAGCCAAAACCGAACCCGGTGATGAAAATAATCAAGATATTTCTGCATTGGTGGGCAAAGTAGATATTCGCCAGCTTGAGCACTTTGCTCAAAACGACCCCGATGCCTACGCTTACTCAGGCTCTTTATGTTTAGCAAACCAAGGTTTAATGGAGTTTGTAGAAATGTTTAAAGCCCCTATCAAGGTGCTGCATCCACTCCTTACCGCAACGCAAGAGGGTAACTACAACGGTACTGAAGGTATTAGCGCTCTGCCCTTTAACGGCATGATTTTAGCCCACTCAAATGAGTCAGAATGGCAAACATTTAAAAATAATAAAAACAATGAAGCGTTTTTAGATCGTGTTTACATTGTAAAGGTCCCTTATTGCCTGCGTGTGACCGAAGAAATAAAAATCTACGACAAACTTATTCAACATAGTGAACTTGCCAGTGCACCGTGTGCACCAGGTACGCTTAAAGCGTTAGCGCAATTTACTACCTTATCTCGATTAAAAGAGCCTGAAAACTCTAGTATTTACTCAAAAATGCGGGTCTATGATGGTGAAACCCTAAAAGATACCGACCCTAAAGCAAAGTCCTACCAGGAGTATCGTGATTACGCAGGGGTAGATGAAGGCATGACCGGCCTTTCCACTCGTTTTGCTTTTAAGATTTTGTCGCGCGTATTTAATTTTGATACCACCGAGGTTGCAGCTAATCCGGTACATTTATTTTATGTTTTGGAGCAACAAATAGAGCGTGAACAATTTAGCGCCGAAGTGGAAGAGCGCTATTTAAGTTTTTTAAAAGGCTATTTAATTCCGCAATATGTTGAGTTTATTGGTAAAGAACTACAAACCGCTTATTTAGAGTCATACTCTGAATACGGCCAAAATATTTTTGACCGCTATGTAATTTATGCTGATTTTTGGATACAAGATCAAGAATACAGAGACCCAGATACAGGACAGTTATTTGACCGCGCCTCGTTAAATGCAGAACTTGAAAAAATAGAAAAACCCGCCGGCATTTCTAATCCCAAAGATTTTAGGAACGAAATAGTTAACTTTGTATTACGTGCACGCGCTCACAATAATGGTAAAAACCCGTTATGGACAAGCTACGAAAAACTACGCACTGTGATTGAGAAAAAAATGTTCTCAAATACCGAAGATCTACTCCCTGTTATTTCCTTTAATACAAAAACCTCCGCTGAGGATCAACAAAAACACGAGGACTTTGTTAACCGCATGGTTGAAAAAGGCTACACGCAAAAACAAGTGCGTTTACTTTCTGAGTGGTATTTACGGGTTAGAAAATCGCAGTAACCTTCATGTAGTTTAGGGGGAACAGTATGGCGCATTTTATAGATAGACGCTTAAATGGTAAAAACAAAAGCACGCTTAATCGTCAGCGCTTTATTAGGCGCTATAAAAAGCAAATAAAAGAAGCAGTGTCTGATGCGGTTAATAAACGCAGCGTTACCGACTCTAGTTCAGGGGAGAGTATATCTATCCCGCAACGAGATATTAGCGAGCCCATTTTTCACCAAGGTAAAGGGGGCGACAGAGAACAAATTCACCCTGGCAACGATCAATTTTCAACAGGTGACAAAATTGAGCGCCCTAAAGGCGGCCAAGGTGGTGGCGCAGGCGATGGCGATGCAAGTGATTCAGGCGAAGGCCAAGATGACTTTGTGTTTTCTATTTCTAAAGATGAATACCTTGATTTACTCTTTGAAGACCTAGAGCTGCCCAACTTACAAGAAAACCAGCTAGATAAGCTTGTACAAATGAAAACTCATCGGGCTGGTTTTTGTAGCGATGGTATGCCCAGTAATATTGATATAGTACGCTCATTACAGGGCTCACTCGCCAGAAGAGTCGCCATGAGTGCGGGAAAAAAAAGACGCCTAGCAGAGCTTCAAGGCCAACTTGCGATGGAGCGTGAGCAAGCCGACAGCGACCAAGCCATCATTGCGTTATTACAAGAGGAAATTGAGCAACTTAAACTGCAAATAAAAGCCGTACCATTTATTGATAATTACGACTTACGTTTTCGTAATTATGAAAAACGCCCCCACCCCACCAGCAAAGCCGTTATGTTTTGTATTATGGATGTATCGGGCTCGATGGATCAGGCCACAAAAGACATGGCAAAGCGTTTTTATATTTTGCTGTATCAATTTTTGACCCGAAGTTATAAAGACATTGAGGTGGTGTATATACGCCACCACACACAAGCTAAAGAGGTCGACGAACAAGAGTTTTTTTATTCCCAAGAAACTGGCGGCACTATTGTCTCCAGTGCCCTTAAATTAATGAACGAAATAATAAAAGAGCGCTATGATTCAGAGCAATGGAATATATACGCAGCGCAAGCATCCGATGGCGATAACTGGGCAGACGACACCCCACACTGCGGTGAAATATTACGCAATAAGCTACTTAATGCGGTACGCTACTTTGCCTATATAGAAATTACCACGCGTGCGCACCAAAGCTTGTGGCGCGAATACCAAAATATCACCCAAACCCATAGCAACTTTGCAATACAACATATTCAAAGTGTTGAAGACATTTACCCTATGTTTAGGGAGCTATTTAAAAAAAATCGTCAACAACAAGGGGCTGCTTAGCCTAAGCGAGGTTTATTATGAGCACTGAACGAATTAGCGATGGCCCAGATTGGACCTTTGAGCTGCTTGAGCAATACCAAACTGATATAGCCCGTGTTGCAGCGCATTACCGGTTAGACACTTACCCTAACCAAATTGAGGTAATAACAGCTGAGCAAATGATGGATGCTTATTCAAGCGTTGGCATGCCTATAGGCTACAGCCATTGGTCATATGGTAAAAAATTTATACAAACCGAACAAAATTATAAGCGTGGGCAAATGGGGCTGGCTTACGAAATTGTGATTAATTCAAACCCCTGTATTGCTTATTTAATGGAAGAAAACACACTCCCTATGCAGGCACTGGTTATGGCGCATGCCTGTTATGGCCATAACTCATTTTTTAAAGGAAACTACTTATTTAAAACATGGACTGACGCAGACTCCATCATAGATTACTTAGTGTTTGCTAAAAATTACATTAGCCGCTGCGAAGAAAAATACGGTATTGCACAAGTAGAAAGCTTAATTGATTCGTGCCACGCATTGATGAATTACGGCGTAGATAGGTATAAACGCCCGCAGCAAATTTCCCTTTTTGAAGAGCAAAAACGCCAAAAAGAGCGTGAAGACTACATGCAATCTCAAGTAAACGAGCTATGGCGCACTATCCCCGCTCAACAGCAAGAAGCTAAAAAGCAAGAGAGGCATTTTCCGCAAGAGCCGCAAGAAAACATTTTATACTTTATTGAGAAAAACGCGCCTTTATTAGAGTCTTGGCAGCGAGAAATAATACGTATTGTGCGAAAGATATCGCAATATTTTTATCCGCAAAAACAAACCCAAGTGATGAACGAAGGCTGGGCCACCTTTTGGCACTACACCATTTTAAACCACTTATATGATGAAGGTAAATTAACCGACTCCTTTATGATGGAGTTTTTGCAAAGCCATACCAACGTTGTTTATCAGCCACCTTATAACAGCAATTACTATTCAGGTATAAACCCGTATGCATTGGGTTTTAATATGATGGTGGATATTCGCCGTATTTGCGAAAACCCAACAGATGAAGATAGACGCTGGTTTCCTGAATATGCAGGCACTAATTGGCTAGACACACTGCATTTTGCAATGGAAAACTTTAAAGATGAAAGTTTCATAAGCCAATTTTTATCACCTAAGTTAATTCGTGATTTTAAGCTATTTACTATTGTCGATCACAGCCGTAATCCACATCTAGAGGTAGGCGCAATACATGATGATAGCGGTTATCAGGCTGTACGCGAAGCGCTTTCAGCGCAATATAATTTGAGTAATCACGAGCCTAACATTCAAGTATATAATGTTGATGTTAGAGGCGATCGTTCTTTAACGTTGCGTTATGTTCCTCACAATAACATCCCCCTTGCTGACTCGCATAAAGAAGTGCTAAAACACCTGTACAGGTTATGGGGATTCAAGGTTCAATTACAGCAAGAGACCAGTACAGGCGATGTGTCTACTCTTGGCCAATGCCCAGCAGATGATACTCGCCATACTACAGAGTGAATAAAATGGCTGATAAAAAATGGCACTTTAACCAAGCCCTTGTTAAGTATTGACTGCCAAGGCTTGCGGCGCAATTAGATGCATCCTTGGTTACTTTAATTTAGCAGTAATATTATCGCTGCCTTAATTTTAGCAGCGCATAAAAATGACGCTTATGCGTCATTTTTTATATCCTCAAAATCGGTTACTCTGTTACGGCCATGCTCTTTTGAGTGATACAAGGCTTTGTCAGCGGCTTCAATCCACCGCTCATGCTTTGCAAAGTCAGGGCTATTTCCTGCAAAGCCAACACTCACAGTCATCTCTATTTTTGTGTTTTTATAAACAAAAGGGTTGGCTTCTATTAACGCTCTTATGCGCTCGGCAAATATTGCTGCGCCTTGCTTGTCGGTATCGAGTAAAGTAACAACAAACTCCTCCCCACCATAGCGCCCTGCTATATCGGTTTCGCGAAGCGTCGTTCGTAGCAGTTCTGAAAGGTGGCGTAGCGCTTCATCGCCACAACTATGGCCATGCTCATCATTAATTTTTTTAAAATGATCGATATCAAACATCAATAATGTGCTGCTGCCACCGCTGCGCTTAACACGCAAAAACTCTTGGTGCAGTGTGCTTTCCCAATGCCCACGGTTAAACAGCTGCGTTAAGCTGTCGGTTTGGCTTACTTGCTCTAAACGCTTATTTAAATCTTCTAATTCTTTTTTATTGACCGCCACATCGGTAACATCATAAATAATGATACAAATATGACTGACCTCACCCAGAGTGTTGGTAAGTGGAATAAAGGTCGCATTTTGGTACATGTAATCTGCTTTACCGGTAATGGGGCGGTAGTTTTTAAAACGAAAGATGTAAGGTTGCTGCTCCCAGATAGTAAAAGAGCGGTTTTTAAGTACAAATACAGACTCTGACTTGCTTCTAAACCATTTCTCATCAATCGAAGGAAATAAATCAAATAGGTCTTTGTCTTTTACAGCACTTGGTAATAGCCCAGAATGGTTTTCCATAAAGCCATTCCACACACACACTTTATAATTTCTATCCAGTACAACCAGGCCCACATCAACCGTGTTAAACATATCCATTAACCAATGGATCTCATTCATTTCTAAATCAGCGGCCATAACTTAGTCTTCTAATAGGTAAGCAACTTTGTATTTCAAAGTTTTAAGTGAATCTTCGGTAAATAACAGCATAAGATCGCAGTTAATATCGTGGTTTTCGATGCCGTAGCTTATTTCTATCGCTAAGGTTCTTTGCCAACGAGATTTATTTGATTTAACCAATTCAGATACGTCGCGATGTTGGCCAAGTACAATGGGATGACCTTGGCTAAAAGACATATCTAGCTGTTTAGAAAGCCCCGTTAAAATTGAGCCTATTAAAATATTACTAATATCCATAAGTAGCTCAAGCTCAACTTTGTCGTTAAGCTCACCGTCGTAATTCATCAGTGACGCAATTTCTTTAAAGCTTGAGTCGTTTAATAAAAGTAATGCCTCGCCCGATACGCCACCACCAATAAAGCCTTGGCACACCCCTGATGTGGCAGCATTATTGTCAATTGACTGCAGCGCCATATCCAGTTCATTAACTTCAAGCACATTCACATTCGGAATTGGCAGCTCTACAAACACATTCAAAAGCCGTGCAAGCAAATCGCCTGCTTGGCCCATAGCGACATTTGTAAGCTCTTGGTATATATCGCGCACATCTGGGTCTACTTGTTCACCTAAAGAATGAGCAAGGCGCTCGCGCATGGCTTTATCTTTAATGCCATGATGCTCGATAATATCGGCCAGTTTTTCAGGTGAGCAAGGTTTTTGGATAAAATCAATGGCGCCTAATTCAAGTACGCGTTGGTGCGCATTTGGCTGAATATCGCCAGATACAACCACGGTTAGAATATTAAGGCCTTGCTCTTTCATGGCCATAAGGACTTCGTAACCGTCCATTTCAGGCATGTTTAAATCAAGAAAAAGGATTTCGGGCTCGATTATTTTTAGTTTTTTGATGCAATCAACACCATCTTGAGCAAACTCTACTTTAATATCCCAGTCATCTGGTAAAGAGCGAGCTAGCTGGCGCCTCGCTAATTTTGAGTCGTCACATATTAATACGGATGTTGACATACTATCTCTCTATTATTTAACCCAATTTTGTCAATAGGCCTTATGACTTTATTAAAGATACATTTTGTAACTACATGTTAATAAAAGTTCTTGCAGTTTACAATTTATATATCACAGAACTTATTATTACTTTTACAGTGATATTTAATCGCTTGGTCAGTGATATTGAGTATAATACACTCAAACCTATTGCGTTAATTTAAAAGGAAATAACCTATGGTACGCTCTCTTATTTTTGCACTAAGCACACTGGCTTTAAGCTCAGTTGTGCACGCATCACAGTACCCAGAAAACACGCTTGATGCAGGTAAGGTCTCTGCTCAAGGTAAGCCTGTCACTTTGTTAGGTAAAGGTGTAAGTGTAGGTGATAATGCGCCAAATTTTAAAGTGGTTGATGGTGGTTTTGCCCCTGTAAATCTTAATGATTATAAAGGGCAAGCTGTATTAATCAGCGTGGTGCCGAGTTTAGATACAGGCATTTGTAGCTTACAAACTAAACATTTTAATGAAAAAGTAGCGACGCAATTTCCTGCTATCGCAATACTGACCATCAGTGCCGATTTACCTTTTGCTCAAAAACGCTTTTGTAATGCTGAAAACATCGACAAAGTAACAGCCCTTTCTGACTCTGTATGGCGAGACTTTGGCCAAAAATATGGCTTAATTATAAAAGATATGGGGCTACTAACTCGCGCTGTGCTTATTTTAGATAAAAGCCATACAGTGATATACAAACAGCTCGTGTCTAATTTATCTACCGAGCCAAACTACGACCCAGTAATAGAAAAGCTAAAAACGTTATAGGTAACAGGGCGTGTTGACCTTTGGCGGTTTAATTTTAAATTGTTAAAAGCTACTAAATACAAAAAAACCGCCCAAGGGCGGTTTTTTAATACCTAAGCTGTGTTTAGATTATATTAACCTAAAAGCTCTGCTAGTTGCTGGCTTACTGTTTCAACAGCTTGCGTACCATCAATTTTATGGTACTGCGTGTTACCTGCTTGCGCTTCAGCTTGGTAGTAATCAACCAATGGCATAGTTTGCTCATGGTAAATAGCTAAACGTTTACGAACTGTTTCTTCCGTGTCATCTGCACGAATAATAAGCTCTTCGCCTGTTTCATCGTCTTTACCTTCCACTTTTGGTGGGTTGTAAACAACGTGATAAACACGGCCAGAGCCAGGATGTACGCGACGTCCACCCATACGCTCAACAATTACTTCATCAGCAACGTCAAACTCAATAACGTGATCAACCACAACGCCATTTTCTTTCATAGCATCTGCTTGTGGAATAGTACGTGGGAAGCCATCAAGTAAAAAGCCTTGTTCGCAGTCTGGTTTAGCAATACGCTCTTTCACTAAACCAATGATGATATCGTCAGAAATTAACTGACCTGCATCCATTACTTTTTTCGCTTCTAAGCCAAGTGGTGTACCTTCTTTAATGGCTGCACGAAGCATATCACCGGTAGAAATTTGTGGAATACCGTATTTGTCCATTAAAAACTGAGCTTGAGTACCTTTACCAGCACCTGGCGCGCCCAAAAGAATAATGCGCATATCATTGTCCCCTAGTATGGATATTTATTTTAAAGCCTGAATTCTTCCACAAGCGCTGCAGATACTCAAGCAACTTATACTAATTGCCTACTTTAGAGCACATAAAAAAAGGAAGCATACGCTTCCTTTATAATTATGGTTATATTTTAGGCTCTTTTAGCAATTAAAAGAGCCTGTTAGCCTTACTTATTTAAATCAAGCATTAACTTGTTTAAACGTGTTACGAACCCGGTAGGATCTTTTAATGTACCGCGTTCGGCAAGTAAAGCTTGGTCTAGTAATACATGAGACCACTGTGCAAACTTATCTTCGTCTTGCTCATCGTTTAAGTGCTTAACTAACTGATGCTCAGGGTTAAGCTCAAACACTGGCTTCGCCTCTGGTACAGGTTGCCCAACTGACTCCATAAGCTTTTGCATTTGCGAGCTCATATCGTTCTCATCGCTAACAACACAGGCAGGAGAGTCTGTCAAGCGATGCGTAAAGCGTACTTCTTTAACTTCTTCGCCTAGCGCTGTTTTAATGCGCTCAATTAAGCCTTCTACTTCTTTTTCAGACTCTTCTTGTGCTTTTTTCGTTTCTTCGTCGTCAAGCTTACCTAAATCAAGGTCGCCACGGGTAATTGACTGGAATGGTTTTTCGTTAAACTCAGTTAAGTGGCTCATCATCCACTCATCAACACGGTCACTTAGTAATAATACTTCGATGCCTTTTTTGCGGAAGATTTCTAAGTGCGGCGAGTTTTTAGCCGCTGTAAACGAATCAGCAACTACATAGTAAATTTTATCTTGCTCATCGTTCATACGCTCAATGTATTGCTCAAGCGATACATCTTGTGTTTCTGAGTCGGTATGCGTAGATGAGAAGCGTAACAATTTAGCAATGGCTTCTTTATTCGCTGTATCTTCTGCTGGGCCTTCTTTGATTACTTGGCCAAACTCGTTCCAAAATGTTTGGTAGTCTTCGGCTTTGTTTTTAGCCATACGCTCTAGCATTTTTAAGATACGAGACGTACACCCTTTACGAATCGCTTGCGTTACTTTGTTATCTTGTAAAATTTCGCGCGATACATTTAGTGGTAAATCGTTTGAATCAAGCAAGCCTTTTACAAAGCGCAGGTAGCTTGGCATAAACTGCTCAGCGTCATCCATAATAAAGACACGTTGAACATACAGTTTTAAGCCACTTTGGCGCTCACGGTTCCATAAATCGAACGGCGCTTTTTTAGGGATATACAATAAGCTTGTGTACTCAGTTTTACCTTCTACTTTATTGTGCGCCCAGTTTAGCGGCTCTTCCCAATCATGGCTTACATGCTTGTAAAACTCTTTGTATTCTTCATCAGAAACCTCTGACTTATCACGTGTCCATAAAGCGGTTGCACGGTTAATGCTTTCCCATTCACCTGGAACTGCTGGGATTTTTTCGCCGTCTTCGCCTTCAGACTCAGGCACTTCTGCTTTATACATTTGTACAGGCGTAGAAATATGATCTGAGTATTTAGTAACGATGCTACGTAAACGGTATTCATCCGCGTATTCTTTTTCTTCTTCACGCAGGTGTAAAATGATATCCGTACCACGGCCTTCTTTTTCAATTTCTTGTAACGTGTACTCACCTTCACCTTGTGATTGCCACTCGTACGCTTGTGTTTCACCCGCTTTACGCGTGCGCACTGTCACTTCATCAGCCACAATAAATGCCGAGTAAAAACCAACACCAAATTGACCAATTAATTGCGAGTCTTTACTTTGGTCACCGGTTAAGTTTTTGAAAAACTCAGCAGTACCCGACTTAGCAATAGTTCCTAAAGAGCTAATCACTTCTTCTCGCGTCATACCAATACCATTGTCAGAAATGGTAATTGTGTTTGCCTCTTTATCTGCGCTAATACGTACACGTAAATCGGCATCACCTTGGTAAAGGTCGCCATTTGAAAGCGCTAAAAAGCGTAGCTTATCGGCGGCATCTGATGCATTTGATACAAGCTCACGTAAAAATATTTCTTTATTCGAATATAACGAATGAATCATTAAGTTTAATAGTTGTTTTACTTCTGTTTGAAAGCCTAATGTTTCTTTTTGTGCTGCAGTCATTTATGTATCTCCAATTAGCAAAGTGTCTGCGTTATGCACTTAATATGGGGTGAGGTGGAGTAACTTCAAGGGAAAAATTTAAAAAAGCAGCTTTTGTGCTGACATAAATAAAAAGCCATATAAAAATGTGGCTTTTAGAGTTAAATTACGGTGTATTTTTAGCGTGCTGGGCTTTTAAAGCGCTGACTTGTTCGTGCAAATAATTAGCACTTACCTGCTCAGCTTCAATCGGCTCTCCCACACTCACCGATACTAAAGACCATTTAAGGCGTGGTAGTTGCCACTTGGCTTTACGGCTAAACATACTGCCCCACAAGCCACCTAAGTGAACGGGCACAACAGGCACCGGTGTGCGCGCTATAATCCGCTCAATGCCCCGCCTAAACATGTCCATTTCACCATTGCTTGTTAGTTTTCCTTCAGGAAAAATACCAACTAACTCACCGCGTTCAAGCGCTGCGGCAACCTCATCAAATGCTTTTGCAAACGCCTTTGGGTTGGCTTTTTCGCTATCAATTGGAATAGCTTTTGCCATTTTAAATAGCCAATGCAGCGCTTTTGAGTAATAAATGGGAGCAAACACCATAAAGCGTATAGGCCTAGGCGAAGTGGCTAAAATAAACATCCAATCTACAAAGCTTACATGATTAGCTACAATAACGGCTGCGCCTTCGCTTGGAATATTTTCATGCCCTTTTGTGCGCACGCGATACATGCATATGGCTAAAATATAGATAACAAAGCGCAAGAAAAATTCCGGCACCTTAGTGTAAATATAAATAGAGATAAGCAAATTAAGCCCCGCCAAAAGCAATAGTAACGACGAAATATGCCACTCTAAAACAGAGAGCGTTACAATACTTAATATGGCACTGCCAACCATAAAGAGCGCATTAAGCACATTATTAGCAGCAATCACCCGTGAACGACTTGCCTCCTCGGTACGCTGTTGAATAAGCGCATACAGCGGCACAGTATAAAAACCGGATGCAATACCAATACCTGCCATCCAAACAAAATGCCATACCATGTCGCCTGTATTGAGCACTTGCTTTAGGGTTAATAAGTTTTCAGAGGGCGCGATATATTCACTAATAGCCGGCTCTTGGCTTAGTAAATACAAAAATAGCGTAATTAAAATAGCGCCAAAAGGTACAATGCCCAGCTCAATACGTGAGCGCGAAAGCTTTTCGCACAACAAAGACCCCACGGCAATGCTTAGCGAAAACACCACCAGCGCACTGGTTACAACGAGTTCATCGCCACCCATTACATGCTTAACGTAATTAGGTAATGCCGTTAAAATAACCGCGCCTATTAGCCAAAACCAGCTTATACCCAACACCGATTTACCAACCGATTCTGTTTGAGCATTAAGCGCTTTAAATACATTTTTAGTGGATGAAAAAATATTATAGGTAAAGTGCAAATTAGGATTATTGGCTTGGCTGATAGGAATAAAGCGGCTGCTGAAAAAGCCAAGTACCGCAAGTATCAACACGGCAATACTAATAATTGTTGGACCTGTTGTTTGAGTAATGTAATAGGTGCCAAAAATAGTACCAATTAAAATAGCTACAAAAGTGGCAGACTCAACCAAGCCATTGGCTTTTGTTAATTCGTTAGGCGCCACATGCTGCGGTAATATTGAATACTTAAGCGGGCCAAAAAAAGTACTTTGCAAGCCCATAAAAAACACGGTGGTCAGCATTAGCCACACATATTGCGTAAAAATAGAGGCTGCGCCAATAACCATAATCGGTATTTCGCAAAATTTAACAAGCCGGATCAGCTTTGATTTTTCTGTTTTTTCGGCTAATTGCCCCGCCATTCCTGAAAATAAAAAAAACGGTAATATAAATAAGCCCGCTGCAAGGTTTGAATACAGCGCACCATCGCCAAGGGTGGCAGCTTGAAACACTAACAATATAAGCACGGATTGCTTATACACATTATCATTCATAGCCGACAAAAACTGCGTTAGAAATAGCGGTAAAAAGCGCTTACTGCTGAGTAAACCGCCTTTATTGTCGTGTTTATTATTTTGCATAGTACTCCTTACTAATCAGATAAATTCCTGATGTTTTTATAGCAACTTAAGCGATATTATTAAGGCGCGTGAGCCGTGCAACTATCACGTTATTTAGTTGTTGTTAGTCAATAATTTATAACACAACGTCGCCAAGTTTAACTCATTTATTAATTTAATATGATTACCGGCAAACTCACACACGTTATACGGTAATTAAATAGCAAACACAAAAAAGCCCACATATTTTACTATGTAGGCTTTTAAAACGATTTCAGATAGTTGTGTTAGTCCTGCATAACCGCTCGGCGGCCACTAAATGCATGCATTAACGTTGTGCCATCTACTAAATCAAGCTCGCCACCAACAGGTATACCATGCGCTATACGCGAGGCCCCTACTTTATATTTATGGCAAAGCTGGGCAATATAATGTGCAGTGGTTTCGCCCTCAACCGTGGGGTTGGTAGCTAAAATCACTTCGTTAATACCGCCGTGCGAGAGCTTTTGTTCAAGTATATCAAGGCCAATTTCTTTAGGCCCAATACCGTCAATTGGCGATAAGTGCCCCATAAGTACAAAATATAAACCAAGGTATTGGCCTGTTTGCTCTATTGCCAACACATCGGTAGGCGATTCAACAACACACAGCACACCACTGTCTTGGCGTTTTGTACTTAAGCAAATATCACACTGCGCTTGCTCAGTAAAAGTGCGGCACGACTGACAATGCCCAACCGCGCCCATGGCTTTGGTCAATGCGTTACCAAGTTGAGTACCGCCTTTACGATCGCGCTCTAATAAATGAAACGCAATGCGCTGAGCCGATTTAGGACCAATACCCGGTTGGCAACGTAGCGCTTCTATAAGCTGCGTTAAACTATCTGAAAGTTGCATATTTGCTTAAAACGGCATTTTCATACCTGGTGGTAATTGCATACCGCCAGTTACTTTGCCCATACGCTCTTGCGTTTCGTCAGCAACGCGGCGAACAGCATCGTTACATGCTGCAGCAAGTAAATCTTCAATCATGTCTTTGTCGTCTTCCATAAGGCTTTCATCAAGCTCAACACGACGCACGTTATGATTACCAAGCATGGTTACTTTTACAAGGCCTGCGCCGGCTTCGCCAACAACTTCCATTGTCGCGATTTCGTCTTGGGCTTTTTGCATGCGCTCTTGCATTTGCTGCGCTTGCTTCATCATGTTACCCATTCCACCTTTAAACATAATTTTCTCTCTTTCTTTTAAACTCTAGTTGTCATGAAGATAAGGGCGATTGTATTTAATTACAATGCCTGAATACTGTTTTCGTCAATTTCGGCGCTAAATAGCTGCTGAAATTGTACTATGTTTTCATCAGATGTGATCACATCTATTGCTTGCTGATGACGCCCTGCATCTATTTTTTGCTGAATTAAATAAGGCGAGTCAATCACCCCTTTTGCAAAGTTAATACTCAGCGATACGTTATGCCCGTATATACTTGATAACGCCGCATCGAGCTTTTGCCTAAGCATGGGCGTATCTAAGTGTTTTTGCGATTCATCCACGTCAATATGTAAACTGTCGCCTTGCTTAGTAAAAATCGAGTGTAATGCAAATTGGCGCATTCGCCCACCAAGCCCCATACGCTTAATTAAATAAGCCCACTCATCTTGCTGATGCGCAAATTTAATCTCGCTAATTGGGCTTTGAAAATCATCAGGAACCGGTATAGCGGGCTCTTGCTCTATTACCTCAGGCTTTTTTTGCGGGTTAATTTGCTCAAGCAGCTCAGGCGCTAAGTTTTCAGTAATTGTTTGATGCTTTTCTTTAAAATCAACCTTACGTGCTGGCTGGCTTTGCGTTACTGGCTCAGCTGGCGTTTGGCTCCCTGTTACTGGGAGCGTTGGCTTTTTTTCGCTATCGCCTTGCGCATGGTCATGCCATGGCGGTGAATCGTTTTGTGACTCACTCGCTTGCGGGCTTGTATTATGTGGCTTTGCTTCGCTGTTAGGCGTAGCTTGGGCAGGTGTTTTTGGTGTTTGCGCTTGCTCAGGGGTATTTACACTCCCCCCAGAAAGCCTGCCAGCACCCGATATATTTCTATCCCGTAAAATTCGCGCAATTGCTGATTGTGCTTGAGCTTCTTGTTCACGCACACTGCTATCTTTAGCATCGGCGTTTTCAGGCGCGGGTTGTGTGTGTTGCGCTACAGGTGCAGGGTTATAACCTTGCTCTACCGCACTGCTCATAACATCATCAAATTGTGCAGCTAAGCTTTGCTCCATATTACTGTGTTGCAAATAAGCATCGTCTTCACTTTGGCGCTCAGCAGCATCGTCACTCTTAGCAATGTGCTCACTTTGCTGCACAGGGCTCGCTATATCGTTTTGCGGGCTTTGAGCCGCAGGTGATGCGCTGTTGCTGTGTTGCTCACTTGGCGAGCGTGTTAGCTGCTCTGTGGACGGTTGCTCTACTGGTTCATCAATTGTTTGGCTTTGCGCTGTGCTTTGGTTTTGGCTTTTCTCAACCATTGCTTGCGAAGCAGGGTTTTCGTCTTGCGATGATGTTTTATTTTTATTTAATATATCACGCAGCGCATCGGCACGGCCTTTACTACTGGTAGGCGCAGGCATTGCTGCACTTGATGTGTCACTAGGCTCAGGAAGCGATTGAGCAGGCGTTGTACCTGCAGACTCAAATGCTAATAAACGCAGCATTATCATTTCAAAGCCTAAACGAGGCTCTGGCGCCCATTGTAAGTCTTTTTTACCGTTTAACAGTAACTGGTAATAAACCTGTATTTGTTGAGCCTGGGTATGCTGTGCAACATGACTAACATAATCGGCGTTTTTATCATCAAGTTGCGCTGCTTGCGGGACAAGCTGAGTTAATTGAATAAGGTGAGTTAATGCAATTAAATCATCAAGTAGTGCAATATAGTTAGGATTACGGCTCGCTACTTGGGCTATTTCGTCCATCAGTGCGCCACCATCTTGTGCTAACAAAGCAGCAAGCAAACTTTGGCTGTAATGGGTGTCCATTAAACCAAGCATAGCTTGTACGGCTTGATTGTTTATGTCGCCGTTAGTTTGCGCAATAGCTTGATCTGTTAAGCTCAACGCGTCACGCATACTGCCATCGGCGGCTTTTGCAATAATACTTAGCGCATCTTTATCAAAATTTAATTCCTCTTGAGTAAGGACATGCTCAAGCTGAGTTTTAATTTCGCTTTGCGAAAGTGCATTTAAGTTAAACTGTAAACAGCGTGATAAAATGGTAACAGGTAACTTTTGCGGATCAGTGGTTGCTAGTAAAAATTTCACATGCTCTGGCGGCTCTTCCAACGTTTTTAATAACGCGTTAAAGCTATGCTTAGAGAGCATGTGTACTTCATCTATTAGGTATACTTTATAACGTCCACGCGTGGGGGCATATTGAACGTTATCAAGAATTTCACGAGTATCTTCTACTTTGGTGCGAGAAGCGGCATCGATTTCAAGTAAGTCAATGTATCGCCCTGCTTCTATGTCAGTACAACTGCTACATTGCCCACAAGGAGATGCCGATATACCCTCATCACAATTTAAGCTTTTAGCAAAAATACGCGCAATGGTCGTTTTACCGACACCACGGGTTCCAGTGAATAAATAAGCGTGATGCAGTCTATTTTGCGTTAGCGCATTAACAAGCGCTTGCTTTACATGAGACTGGCCAACCAATTCATGAAAGGTTTGCGGACGCCATTTTCTCGCTAGAACCTGATAACTCATCAATTACTCGCCTTCAAACTCAACCAGTTTTAAGATTTTAATACCCATTTTTTCTATACGCTGCTCACCACCAAGCTCTGGTAATGAAACAACAAACGCTGCATCAGTGGCTGTGCCGCCTAATTTTGCAACTAGCTTTGCTGTGGCTTCAATTGTGCCACCGGTAGCTAATAAATCGTCAACTAATAATACTTTGTCGCCTGGGACAATAGCATCAACATGAAGCTCTAATGTGTCTTCACCGTATTCAAGTAGGTAATCTTGGCGAATCACTTCGCGTGGTAGCTTGCCTGGCTTACGAACAGGAATAAAAGGAATCCCTAACGCGTAAGATAGCGGTGCACCAAAAATAAAGCCGCGAGATTCTGTACCAATAATTTTTGTAAAGCCTTGGTTTTTATATTCGTTTATAAAAGCATCGATTGTTGCTTTAAAGGCTTCTGGATTTGCCATTAGTGTTGTTACATCACGAAACATAATGCCTGGTTTAGGATAGTCGGCAATGGTTGCGATACTGTTTTTAATAATAGCGGGTGTTACTTGAGTCATAAGTTTAATTGCTCAATAGTTTATATTTCAAAGCAGCTGATTATAACCTTAACTGACGTTAAAATGCGAGTTTGCTGTTATTAATACCAAGGTGGTTTGAAAATTATAATGGTGGAGGAAGAAAAGAAGCTTAAGGCTGATATAAACAACAGCCTTAATAGAGCAAGGAGCTTTAAGTTAGGCTTGTGATCCAGCCTAAAATCGCATTTAAACAGCCAATACCCACAAAAACTGCTAAAAAAGCAATAAAGTAAGTAGCGTTAAACGGATCTTTAAAGTCTTTATCATCTGACATTGGTATAACCTTTTTTTAAGCACGACAAATAAGGCTGCCATGATAGACGAAGTAAAAACATCTATAAAGACCTTAATGTTGATTTTTTGTCACGATAATACCGCGCTCGCACATTGCATTAAGCGTACTTAACGCACCATGCGCAATTTGTTGTTCGCTAAAATTAGGCGCATGCACTAAAACCTGCTGGCATACAGTCTCAAAGTCAATGCCCGCATTGGATTCTATTATTGAAAGTAGCAAGGCGGTCATTGCATTTGTGGCTAAAAACTGTACGTCGTCGTTATCATCTCTGTATACAACAAAGTAATTAGGCTGCTCAGATGGCGTGCTGGGTTTATATTCTGTGCTGATATTTTGCACCGCATACTGGTAGCTTAAATTACGCGCTACACTCGATAAGTAAAGTGCAGAACTGGTTAGTTCAGTGCTTTTTAAACGTTGCTCGTTGGTATCTTCATTAGCCACGGAAACATCAAGCTCTATCCACTCATAATGTGCCAGCTCCAGCATAAATGCATAATCGTACTCTTGCAGGGTATAGCTGCTCGATAAGTAATTAATAAATTCCCCTGCTATGTCTAAAAAATAAGGCGACTTGCAGTCATGCTCACTAAAAAATGCCCTTATTAATTTTTGCCATTGTTGCTTTGTGTATAAAGTTTTAAGCACCGGAAAACCTGATGAGATGAACCCTGCAATATTATTAAAAAATAAGTCGCGGTAAATCGCCATGCGTCTATCTTCAATATCGTTAGGCTTTGGGTTATGCTCAGGCTCACGTATGTGCGCCATAAACTCATTTTGGCTGTCAATAAAGCTCATATTTATTCCTTTATGCTAATTGCTGAGTAGGCGTTGCGCATAACTGCTTATTTTGTAAATCGTGAATAATATCAAGTTCTTTTGTTAGTGTATTTATACTTGGAATATTAAAGTCACGCTCTAATAAGGTAGGAAACACCCCATGCGCTTGGTACGCTTTATCAAGCAAGTCCCATACGGGGTCAATAACATCCGCGCCGTGGGTATCAACAATTAAATCATCGGCTTCATTGTAGTGCCCAGCTACGTGCCCATATGCAATGCGTTTTGAAGGTAACCCTAATAAAAACGCTTCGGCGTTGTAACCATGATTAATTGAATTAACATAAATATTATTTACATCAAGGAGTAGTTTACAATCGGCTTGCTCTAAAATCGTGTTTGTAAATTCAAGCTCAGATAACTGCTGGCCAGGCGCCACATAATAAGAGACATTTTCGATGGCTATTTGGCGCTCTAAAATATCTTGCACTTGTTTGATGCGAGGTACAACGTGTGCAATGGCATCTTCAGTAAAAGGGATTGGCATTAAATCGTACATGTGCCCCTTTCCAGAGCAGTAACTTAGGTGCTCACTGAATAGTTTAATGTTGTGCTGATCAAAAAACGTTTTTAGCGATTTAACAAATTCAATATCAAGAGGTTCAGGCGAGCCGATAGAAAGCGATAAACCATGGCAAACAAAATTATTGGCGTCAGTTAAGGTTTTAAATTGTTTTTTAAAGCGCCCTCCCAGCTTAAGCCAGTTTTCAGGCGCTACTTCCATAAAATCAATTTGCTTTGGTGTATGCGCTAGTAATTCATCAAGCATCTCTCGACGAAGACCTAAGCCCACCATCCCAAATGCTGAGTTTTGTGTTGCTCTCATCATTATCTCCTAAAACAAAAAGGGCCTTTTGGCCCTTTTAGCATAACGTATATCTGAGTAAATCAGGTACTTAAATCAGCCTGTTATTGGCCGCCACATTTGCCTTCGCCGCATTTACCTTCTTTTTTACCTTTTGCGTCGCCGCCACATTTACCTTCGCCGCATTTACCTTCTTTTTTGCCTTTTGCGTCGCCGCCACATTTGCCTTCGCCGCACTTACCTTCTTTTTTGCCTTTTGCGTTGCCGCCACATTTGCCTTCGCCGCACTTGCCTTCTTTTTTACCTTTTGCGTCGCCGCCACATTTGCCTTCGCCGCACTTACCTTCTTTTTTACCTTTTGTCTCACCGCCACATTTGCCTTCGCCGCACTTACCTTCTTTTTTACCTTTTGCGTCGCCGCCACATTTGCCTTCACCGCACTTACCTTCTGCCGCATCAAGCTGGTATCCGGTTACTAGCTGTTGAAATTCAAATGGGTTTGCTTGTGCATCTGCAGAGGCAAAACTTGCAGAGCCAACAACTACTGCACCTAAGGTTAACGCGATTGAGTTTTTCTTTACTGTATTCATTGTATGACTCTCTTATATAAGTGTGTATTAAGGTAACGCAAACTAATTATTGTCAATTATGCGTTGCTTGTATAATTAAATAGACCCGCTATCAAATAAAAACTTTCATTTATTTTCATTTTTTTTACTTTTAAATTTATACAAACAAATATGGGCAGTAATTTAAGTTTTATCAAACCATACTTTGCAGGTACACTACGCACCCGTTTTTTCAATAAAAATACTCTATGAAACTTGTTTTAGCGCCTATGGAAGGTGTTGTTGATTTTAAAATGCGCCAACTTCTTACCAATATTGGTGGCTTTGACCTATGCGTAACAGAATTTGTTAGAGTAATTGATAAATGTTTACCGGCTAAAGTGTTTCATCGCTATTGCCCTGAGCTCAATAATAACGGTTTAACCAAAGCCGGTACTCCTGTGCGCGTACAGTTATTAGGGCAAGTGGCCGACGTATTAGCAGAAAATGCGGTTAGAGCTATCGAATTAGGCTCCCACGGTATAGATCTTAATTTTGGCTGCCCTGCAAAAACGGTAAATAAAAGCCGCGGGGGCGCTGTACTGCTAAAAGACCCTGATCATATGTATGACATAATCAAAGCGGTAAGGGATGCGGTCGATAGTAAACATCAAGTAAGCGCTAAAATACGCTTGGGCTTTGATGATGATAGCAATAGCCAAGAAATTGTAGATGCAGTTGTAAGCGCAGGTGCAGATAGTATTGCAATACATGCCCGTACTAAGCGTGATGGTTATAACCCACCTGCATACTGGGAAAAAATCCCCCCGCTAATAAAAGGTAAAAACATAGCCGTGGTTGCCAACGGTGAAATTTGGCAAGTGGAAGATGCCCTACTTTGCCAATCCCGAAGCCAGTGTAGCGATTTAATGCTAGGGCGCGGTGCGCTTTCTCACCCTGATTTAGCGAAAAAAATTAAAGCTCATGTTAATAATGAACAATATAATGGCCTAGAGTGGGAACATATAATTTATCATTTGATTCACTCTGCTATTCATCAAGACCCCACACAAGATGAAAAATATTTTGCCTCTCGTACTAAACAGTGGCTGGGTTATCTAAAACGCCAATACCCACAAGCTAATGCACTATTTGATGAAATAAGACGTCTTAAAGTAAAAGGTGATGTAGCCCAAGTTTTAAAAAAATACGCTAAGTCTCCGCAACTTGATTCAAATCATAGCGTATAAGCAGCGCAGCTCAGATAATACTGGTATAACGAAACGCTAAATGAAGGTTATACCAATATGCTTTATCAGCAACAACTGCACAGTGAAATAGCACACGTTAAATCAGTAATATTAGCGATGCTGAGCCAATCAGCACACCCTGCCCATCTTAAGCTACGTGACGTTATATTAACTAGCCAGCTTAACGAATGGCTTGACACTGCCACCTACCACTTAGGTCCTGAATATCAAACTTTAGTTAATAGGCTGACAGAATTAGAAGCGGCAATAAGCCAAATTGATATTGGTCAATACGGCTATTGCTGCGATTGTGAAGAAGCAATTTCTGAGCGGTTACTTAAAAAAGACCCTGCAACACAGCGTTGTGAAATGTGCGCTAAGCGCACATAAGCGTTTAAAGTATTAATAGTTGCTCGGCAAAACTAAAAGCGTGGCCTGGGTAAAGCACACTATCTTCAACTAAATACTGCGCATCGCGCTGTGAAATAGCTAATCGTTTTACTAAGTTCACTTTTGCCTGAGATAAAGTCCATGCATGGTAGTGTATGCCCACATCGGTTTCCATTAGCGCAAGCATTAACCTTTTATCTTCTGGGCTTAGCTGGCTGTTTTTAGCCATAGCTGGCAACAGCATGTAATCAGTTTGCCAATCAATCCCTTTTACTTTTGGCGCTGTGCTTAAATATTGGCTAATAAATGAAGTACTATGATGCTCGATATAGCTCAAATTAGGTGCAGTGTGTGAGTTCATTTGAAGATGCTGATTAATAGTATCAACCCATTGCAAAGGCGACTTAACTGCCCCACTGAAGTAATTTAGTTTACTTTGATACCATTCACTGCCATTAGCAAGTCCACGTAAGCCAATGCTTCCCCTTGGTTTGTACTGGGCCAAGTAATCATTAAACTCTGCAATCTGGGCTTTTAAATCGTTTACGCTAGATTGTTTTAATAGTGACGTTTGTAAGTAACCCTGCAGGAGGTTTAATTCAACCTTGTTTAATCTCAAATTGCTTTGCAGCGCACTATCTAATTGATCTTGAGTGAACTTAAGCCACTCAATTACCTCGTTAGACTTAGTAATTTGCATTTGCGCTGATAATAAGTTCTCTAACACATTCACCTGTGCAGGCCAGCTGAAAAAGCGCTCAGGAAAACGCTCAGCAATAATTAAGTAATTTAGCTGCTTTGTTTGCGCGTTTGAAAGAGTCATTGTTTGTAGGCGCTGATACATCTGATGACGAAGCGATAAATACGCTGAGGAAAAAGGCAGTACTTGTTCAGTGGATACACTTTCAGTGCCCACAGGCTTTAGCGCCGTGTTTAAACTTTTAATACTCTGCTGCGCAGCATCATAAGATTCAAAAGGCAGTGGTTGTTTTGAACAAGCAACCAAAAACAGACTAAATAGGACAGACAAAAGATGCGTTTTATTCATTATAAATTCCAATAAAAAAAGCCCCAAAGGGGCTTTTTATATAATTGCTAAAACAAATTAAAGTTAAATTTTAACACCGTTGCGAGCGGCTTTATCTTTAATAAATGTAGACCAACCTTTAGCAAACTTACGTGTGCGTGGGTCGTCCATTGCTTTAGTAATAGCAGCATAAGCTTGCTTGTATTTAGCTTGGTAGTAGTACGCTTCAGCTAAATCTGAATAAATGGTGCCTTTTTTGTCAGAGCCAAGCTCTAACGCTTTGTTCAAACGAACAACAGCAGCACTAAAGTTCTCAGATTGTAAAAGTAACGATCCTGCTTTGCGGTAAAGCTCTGCATCGTCGTCAAATTTAGCAGCTTCTTCGTAGTACTTAGCAGCTTTTTCGATGTCTTTAGAACGGTGGTAGTTACTAGCAATTGCGTTAACATTTTGCTTAGTACGCTTAACTTTGTCTTCTTTAATCGCATTTTCAAGGGTTTTAGCCGCTTTAAATGGAATTTCGTTTAAAGAATAAAAGTTAGAAAGTACTTTGTAATCTACTTCCGCTTCAAAATAGCCATTTTTGAATGCTACTTCCATGGTCGCTAGACCTTTAGAGTAGTCTTCGGTTTGTAGGTAGTATTTACCTAAACTAACCCAGGCTTTTTTGTCATCTGGCCAAACTCGTACAATCTCTTCACCAATTTTCACCATGTTGGCGTAGTCTTTAAGTTCAAAGTAAGAACCTAATTTTAATTGGTAAGGAGCCTTGTTAGGCTCCTTTTGTAAAGAGATTGCCTTGTCGGCAGGTTTAAAAACATCACGAAACTGACCTAACTGATAGTTAGCTTGCGCAATACGAGTATACACTTTAGGGTCTTCTTCGCCGGTGAAGTCCATCCAAGCTGTATAAGCTTTTTTGGCTTCTTGGAACTTTTCAGTACCTGCGTATAAATCACCTAATAGCTTTAAAGTTTGCTCGTGATCTGCGAAGTTTAAAATATCAGGGGCAACAGCTTGTCTAGAGTATTTAATCGCTTCATCGTACTTCTCTTTTTGCGCGTACATGCTACCTAAGTAACGATTTACAGTCGCTTTATCGAAGTCGTTAGATGCGTCAATCTCTTTTAACAAGGCAATTGCTTCATCAATTTTGTCTTCATTGTACAAGTCAAACGCTTTAATTACCTTTTTACCAGTACGCTCGCCCATGATTTTAGTCTTGGCTTTTTTACGCTCTTCAATTTTAGCGTAATCCGGCGCTGCTAATACAGGTGCAGTTATAGCTGCACCTGACACAGACATAAGAATTGCAAGAGCAGTTACTTTAGATAAATTTCTCATTACTCGCCTCCTTAGCCTTGGTTAAGTTTAAAGTCTAGTTGAACTTGTAAACCAACTTGTTTCTGTGGTTTACCGTCAATAATTTTAGGACGGTATTTCCACTTGCGTAATGCACGTTTAGCTTCACGGTCAAAGATACGTTTTGGTTCTGCGTCAATAACTTGAACGTCAGTCACGCCACCTAACTCATCAATTGTGAACGAAAGTTGAACCCAACCTTCTTTACCATCACGCGCTGCTTGCGTTGGATATTTTGGTTCAATACGAACGATAGGTGTCGCATCACCATCTCGTCCAAATGCACCTGGACCACTTAGTCCACCAGCCGAACTTCCTACATCAATGCTACCCATATTAAATGACATAGCACCAGGATTAGGATTGTTATTCTCCGGCTGTGGCGGCTGCGGTTTAGGCGGCTGCTTTGGCGGTGGCGGAGGCGGAGGCGGAACACGCTTCCTCTCCTGCACCTTAGATTCAGGCGGATTCGTCATTATTTCGACTATGATCTGCTCTTTTTGTTCAGTATTACGGTCAGCCCCACCAGAGATGAGGTAAGCCATGAAGTAGAACAAGCCGAAAGTAACTGCCCCACCTGCAATCAGTGAAAACAGAAAACGAATCATTACTGATCTCCAGCTATTGAAATTCTCAGGTTGTCACCTGTCGCTTTGATCTGGTCCATAACTTTAACCACTACGCCGTGCTTTGCTTCTTTATCAGCTTGCAAAATCACAACATCAGTAGGTTGTTCTGCTAATAAACTTTCGATTTTTGCTGAAACACGTTCAACATCAACTTGCTGTTTATCAATCCAGATAGCACCATCACTACGAATAGCAACAAAAATGTTAGCATTTTTTTGCTTCGTAGCTTGGGCCGCTTTAGGTTTATTGACCTCGATACCAGCCTCTTTAACGAACGATGTAGTTACGATAAAGAAAATAAGCATGATAAATACGATGTCAAGCATTGGCGTCATATCTACCGCTGCTTCTTCTTCTTCACGAAAACGTTGTTTACGTGCCATATTTAATTCTCTCTCTAGTGATGAGGCATGCTATCTACAAGTTTGGCTTTCACCATTCTCGCTCTTGCCTCAAGGCGTGAGCTAAAGAAAACTCCAGATAGTGCCGCAACCATTCCAGCCATTGTTGGGATTGTTGCCATTGAAATACCTGATGCCATTAAACGTGCATTACCAGTACCTTGGGTTGCCATGGTTTCGAAAACCGCGATCATACCCGTTACAGTTCCAAGTAAGCCTATTAAAGGACAAACAGCTACTAATGTTTTAATCAACAACATACGCTGATCTAATTTTTCAGACGCTTCAGAAATCCATGCTTCACGGATTCTGTGTGCGTACCAAGACGTAGTGTCTTGGCGGGCATCCCACTTTGCTACAATATCCTTCGTTAAACGAGGAAATTCAGCAAGTAGGAACCAATAGCGCTCAATCATTAAAACCCACATAAGAAAGAGTGCTATCGCGACCACGTATAATACCTGGCCGCCTGTGCCAACAAAATCCCTGATAGATTCCCATATCTCCATCAGGACTAGCATTAGGCTTTCTCCTTCTCCGCGTGAGTAGCAACGATACCTGCGCTTTGCTCATCAAGGATATGTAATACTGACTTACTACGACCTGCAACAATTGAATGAAGTAGGATAAGTGGTAGTGCAGCAATTAGACCTAGCGCTGTAGTTACAAGAGCTAGAGAGATGTTACCAGCCATGATCTTCGGATCGCCCGTACCGAACAATGTGATTGTTTGGAACGTTAAGATCATACCGATTACTGTACCTAGTAGACCAAGTAACGGTGCGATTGCAGCAAGAATCTTGATGATGTTAATACCAGCTTCAACACGTGGCGTTTCACGTAAGATAGCTTCATCTAGTTTAAGCTCAAGGTTTTCAACGTCTTGGCTCTTGTTGTCATGGTACACTTTAAGAATACGACCCAGTGGGTTGTTTGTATTCGGTGTAGACAAGTTTTTAAGCTGAGACTTGATCTTAGAAGTAGTAAGCGCTAAGTCAACGAAACGTACTAAGAAGATTAGTAGACCAACAGCTAATAAAACTGTGATGATGTAACCAACTTCAGCACCTTGCTCGTAGTATTCCATAAGCGTTTTCTTCTGCGTGTTGATACGTAAGATTGCACCACGAGTCGGGTCAATGTATACGCCAGCGTAATTGTCAGAAGAAGTACCTTCAAGAGCAGAGATACCATCTAAAATGTAGCTATCAGGTTGTTTACCTAAAGGCTGAATAGATTTTGTCTCTGGCGAGTAGATTAAGTAACCTTCGTCAGTAACTAAGTTAAAGTTACCAATACGTGTTACTTGCTTAACTGTAGAGTTGCCGTCAAGACCTGACACTTCAGTTTCAAAAGTAGAAACTTTTGCTGACTCAGTCATTTCTGTTTGAAGTGCAATCCAAAGTTCTTCAAGTTCACGAACTGTTGGAAGCTCTTTAGCAGCTGCTAATGAACGAAGTACTTCTGCACGGCCTGGCTTTTCAGCACTTACTAGTGAAGCTTCGATAGAACCGATAGCGTCTTGCGCTGCACGACGTACAACACCAAACATTTCACCAAGAGTACCTTGTGCGTTTTGAAGCGCTTGCTCTTTTTCAGCTAATGTATTTTCGTTTTGTGCATATTGCTTAGCTAAGCTGTCACCGCGTGCTTTTTCAGACGCTAATTGGCTTTTTGCTTTGTTAAGTAATGCTTGCTTGTCAGCACGTTCTGATAAGAACTCTTGCTCACGTTGCTTATTGATTTTACCTTCAGAGATACGTTCTTGCTTTACTTGCTCAAGAATTTTATCTAAAGCATCAGTATTTGCATGTGCATTAAGCGCGGTACCTGCAGAAACAGATAGTACTGCTGCAACAGCAAAACCTTTAAATAGTTTCTTCATTATTCGATTACTCCGCGCCAAAGATTGGTAGTTTAACAAGTTCGAGTGTCGCTTGCTTACGCGCCATACGAATCACTTCTTTAACTGGTTTTAGGTATTCTTCACCTAATTCTTTCCACTCTTTAGTGTTGTTGTCCCACACCCAAGCGTGTTTTAAGTCAAAAGATTGTGCTACGTAAGTGATACGACCTAAACGACCGATATCAACGTTAATGTTTTTACCATCAACTTCTAAAGTACCTTGAGAAGCAGTTACAGCCGAGCTGTAAGCAGTTTCAACTGTGTATGCTTCAAGAACTTGGCGGAATTTCTCAGACGTCGTTACAGACGCAGAAGCCATGATTTCACGAAGTCTTTCTACACGAGCAAGACGAGAATCAAGATTGAACGGAACGTCCGCTTTGATGAATTGCTCAAGCGTATCGATCATGCGATACATCAAAGGCACAACGTTTTGTTTAGTGTTGTCGATAGTAGCGATTTGACGGTCAAACGATTCGATTGACGCATTTTGGTCAGCGACCAAACGTGCTACGTGATCGTTGTACACTTTCATAAGTTCAGTCTCATCAACAATACTACGGTACTCAGCGATTAGCTCTTGAGTTTGACCGTATACGTTGTCAATTTTAGTTTGAGACTTAACAGCAGCCTTTTGAATTTGCTGACCTGCTTTTTGCACGTCATTCAAAGGATCTGCAATCACATTGCTGCTTGCAAATGCAAAAGCGCCAACCAACGCAGATGCTACAAGACTCTTTCTGATTTTAACAGACATAGTTCCCAACCAATTAAGTAATGTTACTTTTATAATTTAATTATCAACCTTATTAAGGATGACAACCCTGATATCTTTTAATAGATATCAACCCTCCAATAATGCTAAATGCAATACGCCCTGTCAACTTGATGTTAGCTATTCTAAGTAAATAAATACCTTGAAAAAGCTAAAACTAAAGTATTACAAAAAATACTGTTAACATAAATGCAACCAGCATTAAGCCGTTTTAGCATTATATAGCCCCTTTAAAATTAAACACTAGTTAAAAATTAGACACTTACATGAAACAAAAATGCAACATCTAAACAAAACTGAATTGCACCTTAAAAAAAAACAAAAATAATAAAAATGTGACAATTTGATGAACTAGATTTGGTTAAATTAGGCTAAAAACACATCTTAACTTACAAATCCTGCGCTTCATCGTATAAAAATACAACAATTCGAAAGTGGTTTTGAGATGATGTATAAATATTACTGCATTTAAGTTAATGGCTTTAACTTTGCTAAGCCCAAGTTAAGCCTTATTAAAGCCAGTAAAACACTCAGTTAATTACACGGTTTTTTAATACACACTACGCGTGTGCTAAATGTATTCTCTAAGCTTGGTGAAAGTATGCAGATTGTGAGCTGTTAATGTATTAAAGCGGCGTTACTTTTTAACGGGGATATTAACTAGCAAAATGGGAAATATGTTAAACGTGTTTGAAGCTATAGCAAGAAGTTAAATTTAAACGTTTGACTGTATTAAGGAGTGTAGAAACAATATTAAGGAGTGTAGAAACAATATTAGGGAATGTATAAACAATGAGGAAGATTTTGAGGAATTATGGTGAAACAGAAAACTGCTTCACCAAGATGAACTAAGGTTCACATAATTAAAATTATGCTACTTCTACGTTCTCAGCTTCAGGGCCTTTTTGACCTTGTTTGATGCTGAAAGTCACTGCTTGACCTTCGCTAAGAGTGCGAAAACCAGAACCAGTGATTGCGCTGAAATGTACAAACACGTCAGGACCATTTTCTTGTTCAATGAAACCAAAGCCTTTAGCTTCGTTGAAAAATTTTACTTTACCAGTAACCGACATACTAAATTTTCCTGTAAGTCAATAATTAAAATTCAGCCATATTATTATGGCTATATCCTCCCTGAGTCAGTGCCCAAAATTCTGGAGGTATAGTACAGGAACAAGTTTTAACCTAACCGGTAACCTTAAACGCAGCACAATATCCGTAAATTCAATACGCAAAAACTCAAAGCAAGTTAAGGTTAACACATTAATTTTTTTTTGGCTCTATTAATTAAGATTTATTTACTCAGAACAAAAATAAATAAAGCATTATATGTAAGCGGTTATTTTTAAAGCTAAAATTGAACAAAAAACGGCAACTTTGTTGCTCCTAATTGTAACAAATCATGTATAACAGCTTAGCTTTACAAATAAAGCCCCTCGTAAAGAGCGTTAAATCTCAGGTAAAGATTGAATTTCAAGCAAATAAAAAGCCGTACAGCAAGCTATACGGCTTTAATACAATGCTAATTTAATGCAGTTTACTTAACCTGCCAGTCAATCGTAGCTTCTGCTTTAATAGGCACAACTTGTGAGTCACCAAGTGTGTAACTTGCGGGAACTTGCCAAGGGCTTTTCTCTAGGGTAATTGTATCGGTGTTACGGGCAAGTCCGTAAAAGTCAGGCCCAAAATGGCTTGCAAAGCCCTCTAGTTTGTCCAGTGCGCCTGCTTCTTCAAAGGCTTCGGCGTAAAGTTCAATCGCAGCATGTGCTGTATAGGCGCCAGCACAACCGCATGCCGCTTCCTTTTTATCTTTATAATGTGGTGCTGAGTCAGTCCCTAAAAAGAACTTTTTATTTCCACTTATAGCTGCCGCCATTAATGCTTGTTGGTGAATATTGCGCTTTAAAATAGGTAAACAGTAATAATGCGGGCGTATGCCACCAGCTAACATGTGGTTACGGTTGTACAATAAGTGATGCGCGGTAATGGTTGCCGCCACATTTTGCGGTGCGGCTGTCACAAAATCAACAGCGTCTTTTGTCGTAATGTGTTCAAGCACTATTTTCAGATTTGGAAAATCAGCGACAACATCGCCTAAAATCGTCTCTAAAAATACTTTTTCACGGTCAAAAATATCTATTGATGAATCAGTCACTTCACCATGCACTAATAACAGCATGCCCACGTCTTGCATCGCTTCTAATACAGGGTAAATATTCTTTACTGATGTAACCCCAGAGTCTGAGTTAGTGGTTGCCCCTGCTGGGTACAACTTGGCAGCAACAATTTTCCCCGTTGCTTTGGCTTTTTTAATTTCTTCAGGTGTGGTTTTATCGGTTAGGTAAAGCACCATTAAGGGCTCAAAGTTGCCCTGCGGCCCCGCTGCCATAATTCGCTCTCGATAAGCTAGCGCTAAATCAGTGCTCGTTGCTGGCGGTACAAGGTTTGGCATTATGATGGCGCGGCCCATGTAGCGGCTAATATCGCGTACTGTATCTTTAAGTTGCTCACCATCACGTAAATGGACATGCCAATCATCAGGACGAGTTATGGTTAATGTGTTTTTTGAATCGGTATTAATGCTCATTACTTTTTTCCACGGCTGAATTTATCCGATCATAGGCATATGGAAAGACCTAGTAAAGTGTTATCTAAACTATTGACCTCTATGAGTGCTGCAAAATACTATTGGGTTTAAGTTTAACGACGATTACACTCGTTTAAGCGTTTTATTTTGAACATGCTTTAAATTTGGGTTAACTTATCGGTGCTAATACAAATAAAAAGAATAAAATTACCCTATGTCGAATCATATCGATACCTATAAAGCGCTCGAAGTTAAAACTGAACAGCTGAGCATAATAAATCAGTTTTCCTCAAGCTTATTACAGCTCGATACCCTAGAAGAGTTATTTGAGTACGTAACCACTCAAGTAGTAAACCGCCTTGGGTTTGTTGATTGTGTTATTTACCTGGCTGATGAAACACGTTTACAGCTAAATCAAGTCGCTTCTATGGGCATAACCCACGCCAGGGACGAATACCAAGCAGAGCGCAAAGTTATTGGCTTTAACGAAGGTATAACCGGTTATGTTGCCCGTACAGGCACAGCTATTATTATTGGCGATGTAACACAAGACCCTCGCTACATTGCTGATGAACGCCCTGCTCAATCAGAGTTGTGCGTGCCACTTATATACAAGGATCATGTTTTAGGGGTTATTGATTGTGAACATCCAATAAAAAATTACTTCACAAACGCCCACCTAGAAATATTAACCACGGTTGCGCATTTATTAAGTGCTAAGCTAAACCAAGTAAACACGGTCAATAGCTTAAAGCACACAGTAAAACAGTTAAATGATGCGCAAAAGCTTGAAAACAGCTTACTGCAAATCGCTAATTTAACGTATAAAGCCAGTAACCTAGATACCTTTTTTGAGTCTCTTCACAGCATAATAAATAGCTTACTTCCTGCAGATAACTTTTTTATTGCCCTTTACGATAAGCAAGTAGACATACTCGATTTGGTTTACATCGTTGAAGAAGGCATTCAAACGCACGCCCACAAAAAAATATCAAAAGAGCAATTAAAAGACACAGCTTCGTATTACCTACTAAAATCAGACCGTGTACTGCTATTAAATCAAAACGATTATCAGCAACATATAGATAACGGCGACTTTAAACTTGTTGGCCGTCTTTCTGAATCCTGGCTAGGTGTGCCTTTTAAAGCAAATGATAGAATAAGCGGTGTAATTGTTGTTCAAAGTTACGATAAAAAGCTGCATTACAACGAACACGACAGCGCCCTTTTAACCTACGTAAGTAGGCAAATTAGTATGGCCATAGATAGGCAGCTTGCAAGGCAAGAGCTTGAACACAAAGCTTTGCATGATGAGCTAACAGGCCTCGCTAATCGCTCGTTACTTATTGAGCGTATTAAACATGCAATTTTGCGTTTATCGCGTGTTAAAAAAGGCACGAGCCACGCCTTGCTTTATTTAGATTTTGATCGATTTAAAAGTATTAATGATTCGCTTGGCCATGAGGTTGGCGATCACTTTTTAATTAAAATTTGTGAGCTCATAAAAGGCACCGTCAGAAACACCGATACGTTTGCACGCCTGGGTGGCGACGAATTTGCTATTTTTATGGAAAACATCACGCACCGAAACCAGGTTAGCGAAGCGTTAAAACGAATAAACACAGCCCTTGCTAAGCCACTTAATGTGGATAGTCATTTATTGCAAGCATCAACCAGCATTGGCATCGCCTTTAGCGAAAGCAGCGACGATAAAGCCTATTTGTTATTACAACAAGCCGATGCCGCTATGTACGAAGCTAAATCCAGCGGGCGTGGCCAAGTTAAGTTTTTTAATAACACCATGCGTAAAAAGCTCAAAACACATGCCGATATAGAAAACGACTTACAACACGGCATTGAACACAACGAATTTGAGCTTTATTTTCAGCCTATTTTTACTATAGCGACAAGCGAAGTTGTCGGCTTTGAGGCATTAGTGAGATGGCACCATCCTAAAAAAGGGTTTGTGCCACCAAATGAGTTTATTCCGATAGCCGAAACCACTGGGCAAATTATTAACCTCGATTTGCACTTGCTTGACCTCGCAGCCCAACATATTGCGCACTGGCACACATTAGGGCATCGCTTTTTAAAAGTAACGGTCAATGTGTCATCGCGTCATTTTGCCAGCCTCGACTTTGTTGCCCAAGTTCACGCATTGTATAATAAATACCAACTGCCTTTAGGGTCGTTGTGTTTAGAAATCACTGAATCAGGGCTTATTGCTAACCTTGATTTAGCAACCCAAATAATAGAAGGGCTTGCCCCACTTAAAGTGAAGTTATGCTTGGATGACTTTGGTACTGGATACTCAGCACTTGGTTACTTACACCAATTACCTATTCATATTTTAAAAATAGATAAAAGCTTTATCGATCACCTCAACAAAACCAATAACCCATTAGTAGAGGCCATTCTCTCATTAGCGCAATCACTAAACTTTGAAGTTGTGGCTGAGGGAATCGAAACCCAAGAGCAACTAAATATTTTACAAGCCACTCAATGTAATTACGGGCAAGGCTTTTTAAAGTCAAAACCAGTTACAGCACAACACGCCATTAAACTTATCCATAAACCGCTGTAGTAGCTGTTATCCAAAGGCTTACTTTTTCACAACCAAAAGATATAAAAAGTAAGCCCCGTAATACCCATTCGTTTATTTAAGCGCTCAATTTTGAAGTAATAAAAACATGTTGTTGCTGTTTAAGCTTTAGCCCATTAAAAACAGACCTGTTATTGCGCGTTGTGATAATTACTTATCCCTCTTAAAAACCAGTGCCATTTATTAAGCTGCCCTGCCCATAATACGCTTTAAACAGCCGCTGCATAACCCAACAAAACAACTTGAGCTAAACTCATGCCAAACTCATCAAACCAGTAGCAACCAAAGTACCCACATTAGTTAATTTAACTTTAAGGGCATATTTTAGTAAATAATAGATTATTTTAGCCATCTAGACGTTGAAACGTTTTTTGTAAAGGCGTAGTATGTAGTCAATCTGAGCCAAACTCACTTTTCCCTTGAGAATTATTAAAGATGATTGATATAAAACACCTTAAAACTATTGCGACATTAAAAGACACCGGATCGTTAGTTAATACAGCCCGCGAATTATTTTTAACGCAATCAGCTTTATCTCATCAAATTAAAGACTTAGAAAACAAATTAGACTGCCAATTATTTGAAAGAAAAACGCAACCTGTGCGCTTTACGCCACAAGGAATGCTATTACTCGAACTTGCCAACGAAGTTTTACCTAAAGTAGAAGCCACTAAGTGCCGTTTAAAAGAAAGCCTTAATCAACCTATTTCCCAACTGCGCTTAAGTGTTGAATGCCATGCGTGTTTTCATTGGCTGCTTCCTACTATTAAAGAATTTAATAATTTTTGGCCAGATATTAAAATTGACTACGAACGCGGCTTTAGCTACGACGCTATACCAGATTTACTCAACGATGAGCTCGACTTAGTATTGACCTCAGATATACGCGATCCTGATAAACTTGAATACGCTCACTTATTTGATTTTAAATTAAAGCTTATCGTCGCCCCTGATCACGACCTAGCTAAAAAAGCATATGTAACGGCGCTTGATTTAAAAAACGAAACCATTATTTCGTATCCTATTCCGCGCGAGCGACAAGATATATTTAAACACTTTATTCAAAATGCCCGCTTTGACGGCACCTTAAAAAATGTAGATCAAGGCTTATTAATTTTTCAGCTAGTGAGTGCAGGAATGGGTGTAGCAGCGCTGCCTGATTGGTTGGTAACACCTTACGAAAGCCAAGGTTTAATTAAATCTATCCCGCTTGGTGCACTAGGCCTAACCCGCCCTATGTACCTAGCAATGAAAAAAGACATGAAAGACAACCCCGTTTATCGCCATTTTTTAAATACCTGTAAGCAAAATAACGGTCGATAAATCACAAACTAATAAGTAACATAAGGCCTATTGTGTTTTATGTTGCTTGTTATGTTTGAATTAAAAAAATTATTAGGTGGCTTAATTATGCCGCTACCACTATTTGGTTTACTTGCGTTTGTAATGCTAGTTTTGGCGTTTCGTGCACGTAAGTCTGCTTTAGTGATCGCAAGCTTAAGTCTATTGGCGCTTTTAGTGTTAAGTACGCCGTTTGCTGCGCATCAACTGATTAAAAACAATGAGCCCGCGTCATTGGCTTTTAATGCACTAAAACACCCAACCCTTGATAAAATTGTTGTACTGGGTTGCGACATAAACCCTAACCCCGCTTTAAGCGCTAATAATCAGCTAGGAAACTGTGCGCTTACTCGCTTGGTAGAAGGGGTTAAGCTTGCAAAAAAATACCCTAATGCAACGCTTATCGTATCTGGCGGTGGCTATAATAAAGTAACCAATAGCGCGTTAATGAGCCAAACAGCAATAAATTTAGGGGTGAGTAAAAACCGCATAAAACAAAACCCACAGGCGATGGATACAGCCGCAGAAGCCAAACTACTCGCGCCTAAGCTCGTTGATTTTAAGGTTGCACTGGTTACGTCTGTGCTACACATGCCGCGCTCAATAAACCTGTTTAATGCCCAAGGCATTGAGGTAATTCCTGCCGCTACGGATTATCACAATTTTGCGGCTTTACCTTTGTATAAACAATTTATACCAAATGCTGAGGCATTACGTGTAGTAACGCAATATGCCCATGAAGTGATTGGGAATGCTTGGATAAGTATGCGCCGCTAGATAAACCCAGAGGCGCTGTAGAGTATATAAATTTATACTGGGTTATCTATATCTATAAAGCTCACATCAAAACCATGTTCTTTAGCAAGTAGTTCACCAAGGGCTTTAATTCCGTAACGCTCGGTTGCATGATGCCCTGCTGCAAAAAAGTCTATATTTTGCTCTCGCGAGCTGTGAATAGTTTGCTCTGAGGCTTCACCCGTTAGGTATGCATCAATCCCCTGCTCTGCTGCTAAATCGATATAACCTTGCCCGCCTCCTGTACACAAGGCAATGGTGTTAATTTTTTCATCGCGTACAACACTACTTAAAGGTTCGCGGTTTAAAACTTTGGCTATTTTATTTGCAAACTCGCTACCTGTAAGCGGAGTTTTTAACCGTCCTTTCATAGCAACGCTATTAGTAACGGGTTCAAGCCCTGTCTCTATTTCAATATCGAGCAAATTAGCAAGCTGGGCGTTGTTACCTATAACAGGGTGAATATCAAGCGGTAAATGATAGGCAAATAAATTAATATCGTGCGCTAACAAAGCCCCAATACGGCGTTTTTTCATGCCTGTAATAGGTTGCGATTCACCTTTCCAAAAATAACCATGGTGAACCAAAACAGCATCGGCTTTTTTTTCTATCGCTGCATCAATGAGTGCTTGGCTTGCAGTCACCCCCGTAACAATCGTTCTGATTTCATTTTTACCTTCGACTTGCAGCCCATTTGGACAAAAATCTTTAATTGTGTGAGGCTTTAAAATGTCGTTTAACAGTTGGTTAAATTCTCTACGTTGCATACTTATTACCTTACTCAGCACTGAATTTTGTGCAAATTTTGGCGTTTATGGGGCTAAAATGGAAGGAAAATCGCAAAAAATTGAAAAACAGTTGGAAAATAGGTATAAATACGGCTTCTTTATCTGTGTTCACAACGTATAGGGTCTCTGATGAGCAAACTAGACAAAACAGAAGTTTTATCTGCCTTTGAAGCTGCATATGAAGCTGCCAATGGTAAAAAACCTGAAATTACTACAAAACCTGGCTGGTACAGCATCGATGGTGGCAAAAACTTACGCCTAGCTGATGTAGCAGAGCTAACGAAAGAATTAAGCTCTGGCAAATCGCCTGCACAAGCTGAGCAAAAAGCGCCTGCGAAAAAAACTAAAACTAAAGCTGCTGCGCCTGTTAAAGCACAAAAAACAGCGCCGTTTACTGTTGTAACACAAAGCGAAGACGGCTACACAGCTGAAGAGCTTTGGATTGTTGAGCTTGCAAGTAAAGATCACGACTGTCGCTTACCGCGCGGTGTTGTTTAAACAACATGTGATTAATAAAAAAGCCGCGTTAAGCGGTTTTTTTGTGCCTGTTTATCACCTTCTATCAATTCGCTTTATTAAATAATTTATTTTGAGCTAAAAAAAAGCGGCTAATAGCCGCTTTTTAAACGTGTATTACAATTATAGCTTTTCAAAATAAAGTGGTTTTCGCTGCTTTTTACCCACTTCGTTCATTGTGCTTGCATCAAATAAGCGCCCATTGATCATGGTGTAATCGACTTTATCTGAATCGCGAATATTTTTCAGCGGATCGCCATCAATAACAATTAAATCGGCAAGCTTACCTACTTCTAGCGAGCCTATATTTATATCAAGCCCCAAGTATTTAGCAGGGTCAAGCGTAGAGGCTCTAATTGCTTCAAGTGAACTCATACCGCCTTGAGCAAACATCCACATTTCCCAATGTGCACCTAAGCCCTCGCGTTGTCCGTGAGCACCTAAATTTACCAGTACACCTAAATCTTGCAGCTCTTTAGCAACACGGGCATTATTAAAGTGGTTATAGTGATAATCGGGCGCTTTTACTCGGCGCATAGCACGTGGCAACAGCTGATTTTTAGGCACAAACTTACTTAAACGCGGGTGATTCCACACGTCCGTTTTATCGTACCAGTAGTTTTCTCCCCAAATTCCACCATAGGCGACAACAAGCGTTGGGGTATAACCAACATCACTTTGCGACCATAATTGTTTTATATCATCGTAAATATGCTCAACCGGAATTGAGTGTTCAATGCCCGTATGTCCATCAACAACCATACTTAAGTTATGTTGTAGCAGTGAGCCGCCCTCTGGCACAACCATCATCTCAAGCTCTCGCCCTGCTTCAATAACTTGTTGGCGCTGCTCACGGCGTGGCTGGTTGTACGATTTAACACTAAACGCCCCAACCTTTTTAAGACGCTCTAAATGAAATTTAGCATCATCTAGCGAATCAATATGCGAGGTGTAACCAGGCATATTTGCTCCATATAAAATGGTGCCGGTAGAAAAAATACGTGGCCCGACAATCATGCCGGCTTTTTGCATTTCACTGGCGGTAAATATTTCAGAGGTATCGTTTGATGGATCATGAATTGTTGTGACACCTAACGCTAAACCAGCATAGTTTTTCCAGTTTTGCTGAGGAATAATTTCATCGCTGGCTTGTGAGCCATGGGCATGCGCATCAACAATCCCAGGCATAATTGTTTTACCTGCTACATCGATAATTTCAGCCCCTTTAGGGATCGTTACCTCATCAGCAGTACCTATTGCTTTTATGCGTTTACCGTCTGTGATGATGACACCATTTTCAATGACTTGCTCACCCTTCATGGTAATAATGTTGGCGCCCTTTAGCGCAATCATGCCCTTTGGTGCAGCCATTTTTTTACTAAAGCTAATATTCTCACCGCTTTTTACTTTAAAGTCGGCATCATCGGCTTTATCAATAGCAAACATACCATCAAGGCTTGCATGGTATAGCTCGGGCCCTAAGCTCCAGTAGAGAGTGTTACTTTGAGCACTCCAACTTATATTTTCACCCGCACGCACAGACAACTGCTCAATAGGAAACTGGTTATCTTTAGGGCTTATTGTGATAGGTGAGCCGCTTTCTACCAGCGGGGTAACAAATACTTTAAAGCGCTCAGCAAACGCTAAGTATTTACCATCTGGTGAGACTCGAAATTCAGTCGCATGCTCTGATTCGTAAAGTTTACGAACGTTTTTAGTTTCAAGCTCCACAACACTTAAGGTAGGCTTAGGCCAAGGGCTCATGATAAATACACGGTCATTGGCGCTACCAAACTGAGGTTGATAACCACTTTTAGAAATAAGCTCGCTCTCTCCCCCTTTTGCGCTTACTTTATAAATACCTGGGTTAAGTGACCACTTAGGATTTAAAATACTTCCGCCGGTGGCTTTACGATAAACGATTGTTTTGCCGTCAGGACTAAAAGTAGGCTCAACGTATTTACCCGGCTCGCGGGTTATCGCCTCGCCGCGCCCGCTGCGGGCAGAGACAACGCGTACAGTACCTTGCTTAGTATCACTCCAGGTGGTGTAAACAATCTTTTTACCATCGCGGGAGTACTGCGGAAACAGCTCATAATGATCAGTTTGTTTGGTTAAGCGCTTAATTTTACCAGAGTCTAAATCGCGTTTATAAATATAACCTAATGCTTCAAAAATCGCAGTTTCACCATCGGGACTAACCTGCACGTTGCGCAACATTTTTACATCAAACTCATCGGTATCTAAATTTTGAGTAAAGCGTACCGCGGTTTGTATTTTTTTACTGGTGTTTACTTTAAAGGGAACACGCGCAACAGCTTTATCATCAACAGCAATTTTATGTATTGAGCCTGAAGCCCAAAACACCAGTTCTTCGTTATCTGGGGTCCACGCAATGGTCGGATACACACCATGAATAGCCCAGGTTTCTTGCATATCGCGTTCAAGCTTGTCATAAAGCTTGGTGTGCTCGCCACTGGTTAGGTCGTATAAGTACAAGCTTGTTTGAAAGTCATCACGTCTTATATAGGCAAGCTTTTTACCATCAGGTGAAGGTGTCGGTCTTATTGCACCGCCCATGCCTTGTATTATGGTTTCTATTTCGCCTGTTTCTCTATCGTAGCGCTTAATTTTATAAATACCGGCAACAGAATCTTTAGAGTAGTGAAAGGTTTTACCTGGTGTCGCGTCATGAGAAAAATAAACATAGCGGCCATCTGGTGAGAACATTGGCTCACCTAAGTCTTTTTGGTCGTTCTCACGTTTAGTAAGCTGAACACCTTTACCACCCGCTTTGTGGTAAAGCCACACTTCTCCAGCTCCTAGTGAGCGACTAGCGGTAAAGTGTTTGCGTGCGACAAGGTAATCGCCATCAGGGCTCCATGCGGGGCTGTTTAAAAGTCTAAAGGTTTCGTCAGTCACAGCGTGTTGATTGCTACCATCAACATCCATAACCCAAATATTATCACCACCGCCTTGATCTGAGGTAAACGCAATGTGTTTACCATCAGGGCTAAAGCGAGGCTGCATTTGCCAAGCAATATCTGAGGTGAGTTTAGTTGCTTCACCTCCGCTTATAGGCATAGTGTAAATGTCGCCAAGTAAGTCAAACACCAGCGTGTTGCCATCAGGACTAACATCAATGTTCATCCATGTGCCTTGCTCTGTGCTAATGGTGGCATCTACAAACTCACCTTTTGGTGAGTCTACCTGCCACTTTTCTTGCTCTTCGTTTGCGTGCGGCTGACCTATTGCAAGGGCGACTGATAAAGCCAGTGCAGTGTGAAGCATTTTTTTCATGCATTTCTCGCTTGTTATTATTGCAGTTAAACTCTCTAACACGATTGCAACAAAAACAGCGCTAACTTGCCAGCGTTATCAGACCAAGTACCAAAAATTAATGCCAAACTATGGGGTCAAATTGGTAGTAATCCACCAGCATTCTATAAATTTCAGGGTCGTGTTGCCTAAGCTGCGCCGGCTTTTCTAAAAAGGTCTCTGTGAGTACTGCAAAAAACTCAGCCTCGTTGGTGGCCCCATAACTATGAATAACGTGAGGCATGTTATAAGCAACATGACTTTTTAACTGCACAAATGCACGGCTAAACACTCGGGCCCACTCTTTATAAGCATTGGGGGTTTTTAATAATGGAGTGCCAGTGGTTTTTCCGGTTTCTTGGTCTAACTGGTGGGCAAATTCATGAAACACTAAATTATGGCCATCGCTTGGTAAACGGTTGCCTTCAAGTACATCGTGCCAACTTAGCACTAACGTGCCACCAGGCCACGACTCACCTAAGCGTACCGCGTTGTGGTAACTAACCAGCCCAGCACTATCTCGTGTAGATTGCGGCGCATAATACGCACTGGGGTAGAGCAAAATTTCTTTTACGTTTTTATAAAGTGGCCAAGGTTTATTAAGCACTAACACACAGGCATCGGCAGCAACTATCAGCTTCATGGCGGGGGTTAGCTTTAGTCCGTCTCGGCCTAAAAAGCGCTTTTCATTTAAAAACCATATTATGTGGCGCTCAAGCTTGGCTCTGTCGTTATCCGTCATCTTTTTATAGATAGGCATGCAACGAAGGAGTATTTCTTTTTGTTGAGAGTTTAAAACCGCGTTTTTATATTTTTTATTCCAAAGCCAGTTTTGTAGTGCCTGCCAGCGCCAATAAATTACAACAAAAATAGCCAAAGCAAAAATGAGTAGCCCGTTTATCATGGGGACATCCAAAATAAGTTAGTCTCTTATTAATATGTGCACATGCACTCATTTTCAATCAGATAATTTCTGTGCAATTTCGTCCGCTATTTTTAGCTTTGTATAATGCTTGATCTGCCCGCGATAAAAGGCGGTCGTAATCACCGACGTTGGTTGAGTCAGACAAGCCAAAACTGGCTGTTACACTTAACCCCTCACCCATGGCAGAAAAGTCATGCTGTGCAATGCTCTCGCGCAGTGCTTCGCATATGATTTTTGCTTCGCCGGCGGTTTTATCTGCAAAAACAATTGTAAACTCTTCACCGCCCCAGCGTGCTATATGCTGGTTTTCTTGGCAGCCATTTTTAAGCAGCTCTGCAATAGTACAAATCACTTTGTCACCAATAATATGAGACCAGTTATCGTTAATCCGCTTAAAGTGATCAATATCCAGTATAGCTATGGCTAGCGGCCGGTTTTGCTGTTTGTAAGTGGCAAAGTTATGGGCAAGCCAGCTATCAAAAGCACGCCTGTTAGGCATGTCGGTAAGTTGGTCGTGTGTTGCTTGGTATGCAAACGCATTGGCTTGCGTTTGTAGGTCTTGGGTTTGTTTTTCTACGCGATTAGTCAACTCTATTTCTATTTTTTTGTAGTGGTATAAACGGTATTTGTATATAGCAAAAATAACCATTAAAAATAATACAAATACTGCAAACTTAAATTGCGGTTTTTGCCAAAAAAATGACTGAATTACAATATTTACAGCTTGCTGATTATCTTGCCACTGTGCGTTAGGGTAACTTGCTCGTACCATAAAGGTATATTCCCCAGGCGGTAAGTTAGTGTACTCAGCACCGGTCATATGTTGGCGATTAACCCATTTATCGTTAAAGCCCTTTAATTGGGTTTGAAAATTTAATCGCTGCGGCATAATAAAGCTCAGCCCTGCATAATGAAACGATAAACGAGAAACCCCCGGAGGCAAAAATACCGACTCCCCTTCAAGCGGAAGCGCAATAGGCTTACCATCTACAAAAATATTTTCAATAATGGTCGGCAGCGCAATTTGCGTTGATGCTTGTAAGCGCGCTGGTTTTACGGTACTCACCCCCTTTGCGGTTGCAAACCAAATACTCCCATCGTTATGCGTTACAGCCGAAGGGGTTGAACCTCCGTTGGCCTGTGCACTTAACATCCCATCGCCTTCATCATACAGTTGATAGTTAAGAACGGGTGCTTTAGCGCTCGCGGGAGCGTCGAGGATTTGCTGTATATGATTTTTATCGATTTGAATAATCCCGCGGTTGCTCGAGAGCCAAAATGAGCCATTGTACGGCACCACTTGAAATAGTTTATCGATAGGTAAACCTTGCTCTAAGCCAAGCATGGCCATTTTTCCGCTTGTTAGCTCATAGCGCACTAAGCCTCTATCTGTGGCCATCCAGGTATAGGTATCATCAATATAAAACCCAAACGCATATTGCGCAGAAAACTCATGAGGGAATTCAACCGTTGTAAATTGCTCACTAACAATATCAAATACCACCACCCCATTGCCGGTGCCTACCCAAATATTGCCTGCGTTATCTTCACTAAGTGCAAGTACAAACCCACTTGGTAAGTCTTTTTTATTTGTAAATTGATTTAAGCTGCCATCTTCATTGATGCGCGTAAGCCCCATAGCAGAGCCTATCCACAAACGGTTTTTAGAATCAAATAATAAAGCCCTTACTTCGTTACTCCCAAGGCCAGTGCTACGATTAATAAACGGCGTAAAGGTATTATTAACTATTTTTAAAACACCTGAGGTATACGTACCTGCCCACACGCTACCGTCGGGTGCTTCGTGTAAACTGAGTACAGAATAAGGACTGCTTTGTTTAGAGCCTGAAACCAAGGTAGCGCGGTTGTTTTTTATTATATTTAAGCCAGAGCTTCCCCCCACCCATAAACTGCCATCGGAGTGAGAAAGCACTGTGCGGGTATAATCCCCCGCTAAACCTCTTTTTTGGGTCCACGATGAAAACGGCGACTCACGCAGGCGAAACAACCCGGCGTTTGTGCCAATCCAAATACTGTTTTCTCTATCTTGTAACAAAGATAAAATACGGTTGGCGGGTAATCCGTTATTGGCATCTAACTGCTCTACGCCATCAGGAGATAACCTAAACACCCCTTTATTAATTGTGCCAAACCATAAATCTCCATGGTTATCTTCTAATAAGCTAGAAATAGATTCATTGCTAAGCTTTTCATGTATCGGCTGAAACTGCGCATTGGTTTTGATCCACGCGCCTTTTTCACTTCCCACAATAAGCGAGCCACCACGGGTAATTAATAAGTTATATACAGGTGCATTTGGTAAACCAAAGTGTGGCGTCATTAAGGTCGGTATTTTGTTGTGTATTTTATAAAGGCCTGCACTGGTTGCTGCCCAAATAACCCCATCGTGATCTTCTATAACGCGATAAGCACTCACATTTTTAATAATCGCAAGGTCGGTATCGCTGTTATGTTCACGATAAAACACGCCGTCGTTTTCAAGAGCTAACCATAGGCTTTGATCAGCACTTTCAATTAAATGATTAACCATGGTTGATGCTGATCGCTTGGTATCCCACTGCCTATGTTGATATAAGCTAATTCCTCCGCGCGACCCCGCTATGTATAACCCCCCACTATTTGTGGGAGTGAGTGCCCTTAAACCCGAGTCGGGTAAGTTATTAATATGAGCACGGGTTAATATTGTAAACTCTTGGCCATTAAAACGTGCCAAACCTTCCCATGTAGCAACCCATAAGTAGCCATCTTGGGTTTGCGTAACGCTATTAATACTGTTGTGTGGCAATCCAGAGCGGGTATTCCATGTTTCAGAAAAATAATCACTTAACGGTAAACGGGTTTGCTCTTGGGCTTCACATAAAAACATGACGAAAAAAGAACATATAATGCTTAATTGTCTCATCATCAACTGCCTTAGTTATTCTTTTACTTGTGTGTAAGCGTTTTATCGTTATTTAAAAGGAGTAGGAAAGAATTTACTTGGCACTGGGCACACCAAAATTGTGCGCTCCAACAAAGCGTTAAAATCCCTATACGCATTGGGTGAATACACTAGAATTTGTTTAAGCGCTAAAAGCGCATTAATTAAAACTAAACAATAGCGTAAACAACTAATAATACGTGCTAAAAAGCACCTTAAATAAGTCGCTAAAACTTAATGTCGTAAACGTATCAGCTAATCGTTACAAATTAACTTATATCGCTTATCTAACTAAAAATACTACCATAGCAAATAAATACATTGCATTAACTAAATTCAATTAATCTTTACAAAAGTCGTCAATATTGTTTTGTAATACGTTTATAAACGCTGCGACGTGTAAACCGTCCATTAGCGAATGATGCACATCAATCGAAAACGGCATTAGGCCCGTGGTTTTATCGTATTGACCAAACACAAATTTAGGAATACCTAAGCTTTTCCCTTCACTAAAGGCATGCGAAAAACTACTAAAGTTCAGCCAAGGTAAAACCGATATATGTATCAAATCGGCCTGCCCTTCGGTTTGATTAAACGCCTGAGAAAATAACGGTTGAGATTTAGCATTGGCGCTTATCGCTGTGGCGTGCTGAGCAAATTCTTCAAGGCAAGGCGAATAATTAAAGTAACTAAATATAAACGAGTCATCACTAGCAAGCTCTACCACACTGGCTCTTACTTGCTTTAATCGCCATGGACGGTCATTAATAATTCTTAGCATAATCGGGTTATAAGCGTGGCAAGCTTTTAATGTGGCATGCACATATGCTTGAAAAAAAGACAGTTTATTTTGTTTACAATATTCAAATAAAGGCTTGGCGTTAAGTGTTACGCACACATTAAAATATGGCTGGGTAAAGTTTTTAAATAATTCGAAGTGTTGTTGGCGAGGCCATGTATCAAGGTCGATGGGCTCCATTAAGGCGTTTGTATCAGTCATAATATCCATAAGCTTGTCGTTAACGATTAGGCCGCAATGCCTTTAGGGTCTTGGCCACAAAAACTACCACGCCACAGAGTATAAACAAAAAAGGCGTACCACTGTACGCCTTAGTTTAAATAAACGGGGTAAGTTTACAGGCCGTTTTGAATTATCTCTTGCGCTAACTCATCGGCAATCAAGTGCGTTGATTTTTGCTCTTTTTCACTACGGGTGAATATTTCGGTTAAGGTATCAAAAATACCTTCAACATGTTTATTAGACGCCGCCTCACTGTAGCCTTGTGGTGCAGTTTCGTAATACACATTAATAATGCCACCAGCGTTAATAACGTAATCGGGTGCATACAAAATACCTTTTTCACGAAGTACTTCACCGTGACGAGACTGCGCTAGCTGATTATTAGCACACCCAGCAATAATGGTTGCCTTAATACGTGCAATGGTTTCATCATTAATGGTGGCACCTAATGCACAAGGTGCGTATACATCAACATCAAGGTCGTAAATTTCATCAATACCCACCGCCGTAGCGCCAAAGTCATTTACTACCCGCTCTACAGCATCTTGATTGATATCTGTTACAAATAATTTTGCACCAGCTTGAGCTAAATGCTTACATAAACCATAGGCGACTGCACCTAAACCTTGTACAGCCACTTTAATGCCCGCAAAATCTTGATGCCCACGTTGGTGCTGTAATGCCGCTTTAATTCCTAAAAACGTACCGTAAGCTGTAAAAGGTGACGGGTTACCGCTTTTCCCTTCCAAGCCCAACACATAATTCGTTTCTTTATTCATTAATGCAACGTCATCACATGTAATGTTTACATCTTCGGCAGAATAGTAACGGCCATTCAATCGCTCTAATTGACGACCAAAAGCTCGAAATAACTGCTCTGATTTAATCTCTTTTGCATTGCCAATAATAACTGATTTACCACCACCAAACGGTAGGCGAGCAACCGCATTTTTATAGGTCATCCCTTTTGAGAGACGTAAAACATCGTAAACGGCATCTTCATCGTTGGCATAGTCCCACATTCTACAACCACCAACAGCAGGGCCAAGGTTAGTATTATGTACGGCAATAATTGCTTTTAAACCTGACGCTTCGTCAGAACAAAAAACCACTTGTTCGTGGTTATCAAATTCAGCTTGATTAAACACAGCCACTGTAATTACTCCAAAATAGTTTACCCGTGAGAGGGATGAGCGCTGGAAATTGACGAAACTTTACCACTTCATTTTTAAGGGTGCCACATAATGAGAAGTTAAACCCGAAAAAAGCGAGCATTGTGAATTAATAAATCTAAATAGCAATAAAAAATGGATATAAAATTCAACAAAAGGCATATAAATTAAGTTTAAAGCTAACAACACCGTTAAAAAGCGCCTTCACATTTACGTGAACGTAAAGGTAATGCCAAGTGTAAACCTTGTATTACACAGCTCCCCTCCCAGCAAAGGCGCACAGTGTATAGGTTTATGAAGAAAAAAGCAGATTTACTACAACTGGTCTGAGGTGTTTATTTGAAGGGGCAATTTGCGCTTTTTTAATATTTCATAAAACAAATACAAAAAAAGCGAGCCTAAGCTCGCTTTGTTATTAGATTACGTAAACCTTTATTTAAGCTTGCCGTCTAGCTCTTCAATTTTAGCTTTCCAAATTGCAGGGCCTTGCGTGTGTGCGTTAGCACCTTCGCTGTCTACGGCAACCGTAACTGGCATATCTTCTACTTCAAATTCGTAGATTGCTTCCATACCTAAATCTTCAAAGGCAACCACGCGTGCTTTTTTAATTGCTTTAGATACTAAGTATGCCGCACCACCTACAGCCATTAAATAAACCGATTTATGCTCTTTAATCGACTCAACTGTAGCAGGACCACGCTCAGCTTTACCTATCATGCCTACAATGCCGGTTTTTTCTAGCATCATATCGGTAAATTTATCCATACGTGTTGCAGTTGTAGGGCCTGCAGGGCCTACAGCTTCATCACCTACAGCATCAACTGGGCCAACGTAATAAATAAACTTATTATCAAAATCAACGCCCTCAGGTAAACCTTCACCTGAATTGATCATATCTTGTAAGCGTTTATGAGCAGCATCACGGCCTGTTAAAATAGTGCCTGAGAGTAAAACAGTTTCTCCCATTTTCCACTCGCGGGTGTCTTCTTTAGTTAACGTATCTAAATTAACACGGCGAGTTCCTTCACCTACTTCAAACGTTACTTCTGGCCAGTCTTCTAGTTTAGGTGCTTTTAAATCTGCAGGGCCAGAGCCGTCTAGTGTAAAGTGTACGTGGCGCGTAGCTGCACAGTTAGGGATCATCACAACAGGTTTTGATGCCGCATGCGTAGGCGCTGTTTTTACTTTAATATCAACAACCGTGGTTAAACCACCTAAACCTTGCGCGCCAATACCTAGTTTGTTAGCACGTTCAAAAATTTCTAAACGCAGTTTTTCTTCCATTGTTTCTGCACCGCGCTCCATAAGCTCATGAATATCAACCGGGTCCATTAACGACTCTTTTGCCATTACCGCTGCTTTTTCGGCGGTTCCACCAATGCCTATACCTAGCATGCCTGGCGGGCACCAACCAGCGCCCATTGTCGGTAGCGTTTTTTCTACCCATGCAGCTACATCGTCAGATGGGTTTAGCATAACCATTTTACTTTTGTTCTCTGAGCCGCCGCCTTTCGCTGCAACCATTACTTCTACTTCGCCACCCGCCACTAAATCAATGTGTACAACTGAAGGGGTATTATCTTTAGTGTTTTTACGTGTGCCAGCAGGGTCAGCTACAATAGAAGCTCGTAGTGGGTTATCTGGTTTTAAATATGCGCGACGTGTGCCTTCATCAACCATTTGTTGTACGGTTAAATCTGTTTTATCCCACTTAACATCCATCCCTACTTTTACAAAACAGGTAATAATACCCGTGTCTTGACACAATGGACGCTTGCCTTCAGCCGACATACGCGAGTTAATTAAAATTTGCGCGATTGCATCTTTTGCAGCCTTGCTTTGTTCTTTGTTGTAGGCTTTTTCTAACGCTTGAACAAAATCAAGGGGATGATAAAAAGAGATATATTGCAACGCATCTTCAATGCTATCAATAAAGTCTTGCTGACGGATTGTACTCATAGTGGTTCCTTAAGTTAGCGTTACGCTTAAGCGTAATCTATACCAAACCGGTGACGGTGGTTTGCACTGTTTTAATTACAACGTAGATTTGATACTAAACGCTGCCAAAAAAATTTGACTTATGATACCCTCCCAGCCCGTTTCGAGCCAGTTCTTAAAGGGGCAGTAAATGCTAAACAATGAAAAAAATTGTGTAAAATTAGCCATAACACAAAACTGCATTGATGTTTTCGCGCATTTTGCGCATTTACCCTATGCCGTATTACTAGACTCAGCCAATAGCGAGCACATAAATAGTCGCTTTGATATTATTGCGATAGAGCCTCACGCTATTTTAGAAGTAAACAACAATCAAAGCGTATTTAATCAACAGCTTGACTCGCGTAGCCCCTTTACAATAATGAACGATGAGCTAAGTAAACTTAGCGCGCAAAAGGCCGCTAATAACCTGCCTTTTAACGGCGGCTGGCTTGGTTATTTTGGTTACGATTTAGGGCGTATTATTGAGCACATGCCACGCACGGCAAAACACGATATAACAATGCCACAAATGGCCATTGGCCTTTATTTAGATGCGCTGATATTTGATAAACACCAGCAAAGCTGGTTTTACGTTTCTCAACCTGAGGTGAACCGTTTAGCGCTTTACCAGCAATTTTTAGCAAACGATGTAGCGCCTGCACAGTTTTCGCTCACCAGCGATTGGCACTCAAATATGAGTAAGCATGAATACGCTGATAAATTTGCGCAAATACAAGATTATTTAAAAAGTGGTGATTGCTATCAAATCAACCTAGCACAGCGCTTTAGTGCCGGTTTTAAAGGCGACCCTTTCCAAGCCTATAAAGTATTGCGAGAGGCTAATAAAGCGCCATTTTCTAGCTTTATTAACCACCCACGTGGCGCCATTTTATCAATATCGCCAGAGCGCTTTATTGCAGTTCACGACAATATAGTTGAAACAAAACCCATCAAGGGCACTTTGCCACGCATGGCCGATGCAATCGCCGACCAACAGCAAGCCAGAGCCCTTGAAAACTCAACCAAAGACCGCGCAGAAAACGTAATGATTGTTGATTTACTACGTAACGATTTAGGTAAGGTTGCAAAACCTGGCTCTGTAAAGGTGCCCTCACTTTTTGCTATTGAGAGCTTTCCGGCAGTGCATCACTTAGTGAGTACCGTAACGGCAGAACTGGATGAGAGCAAAACGTGTGTTGATCAACTTGAAGCAGCATTTCCCGGAGGGTCAATCACCGGCGCGCCTAAAATTAGAGCTATGGAGATAATTGAAGAGCTAGAGCCTCATAGGCGTAGTATTTACTGTGGCTCTATAGGGTATTTAAGCGCCTGCGGTAATATGGACACCAGTATTACAATCCGCACATTGGTTTGTCATAACGAACACATTTATTGCTGGGCCGGTGGTGGTATTGTCGCTGATTCTAAAGTCGAATTGGAATACCAAGAAACATACGATAAAGTGAATAAAATACTTCCTTTATTAAAACAGTAGAACGCTTTGAATAGTGAACATATTATGGCGCGGTTTCAGCTAAGCCCTACTGCCGCGCCAAATCAAATAAAAGATACCCGTAAAAAGCGTGCCAGTGCGGTTATGCTGCCTATTATTGATGTTGATAACCAGGCGCATATTTTATTGTGCAAACGCCCTACTTATTTACATCATCACCCTGGGGAAATTTGTTTACCCGGCGGTAAATTTGAGCAAAGCGATAAACACCTGCGCACCACAGCGCTTCGAGAACTACACGAAGAGCTTAATATAGCGCCAAGTAATGTTAAAGTGCTCGGGCAGCTGCCACAATACTCGACCCTAACTGGCTTTAGCATTAGCCCATTTGTGGGTTTACTTGATGAACACACAGTATGGGAGAACGATTTTAATGAAGTGCAAGCTAGCTTTTTACTGTCGCTTACCCAGCTTTCAAACGAGGCCAATTGGCAGCCTATTCCTTTTCAACGTTTTGGCAAAACCATCACCTTGCAAGGGTTTAGTACACCGCACGGATTATTGTGGGGAGCAACGGCTAGCATTATAAAAAACTTTACAAAACAGCTTGCCCTACCAGTGTAAAACTTACGGCCAAATAGTTACATAATATAGAATTAACGTTATGATACTCGACCGTTCAAAGAACAGCTTTCGGGCTGAGTAAATAAAGTAGAGACCCATAGTATGATCAGTGCATTTGATATGTTTAGCATTGGTATTGGCCCATCGTCGTCACATACCGTTGGCCCAATGCGTGCCTCGCGCTTATTTGTTAATGACCTACAAGAGCAACAACTTTTAACCTCTGTTACCGATATAAAGGTAGAGCTTTATGGCTCACTGGGTCAAACCGGCGTAGGCCATGGCTCTGGTAAAGCCGTTATATTAGGGCTTGCCGGCTACGACCCAGAAACAATAGATGCCGATTTAGTTGACGATATCCTTGCCACCATTGAAAAAGAGCAAGTGATATACCTCAACCAAACCCATAAAGCGAACTTTCCTAAGCAAGGGGCTATTGTTTTTCATCGCCGCAAAACCTTACCTAAGCACTCTAATGCAATGGAAATTATTGCCTCAAACAATGGCGAAAAAGTATATAGCAAAGTGTACTACTCTATTGGCGGCGGCTTTATTGTTACCGATGAAGAATTTGAAAACGAAAAACAAGCAGCCCTTGATATACGCGAACAAAACCCAGCTCCTTACCCGTTCGAAAGTGCAAAAGATTTACTAGAGCTGTGTAAAGAATCAGGCTTTAGTGTATCTACTTTAATGATGCATAACGAAAAAACGCTGCGCAAAGAAGACGATATTAAAGACGAGCTGTTTAATATTTGGCAAGTAATGAAAGCCTGTATTGAACGTGGCATGCGCACCGAGGGAATTTTACCAGGTGGTTTAAAAGTTAAACGCCGTGCACCTAGTTTGTATTTAAAGCTAAATGTAGAAGTGAGTAATGACCCACTCAGAGCAATGGATTGGGTGGATTTATTTGCCTTAGCTGTAAATGAAGAAAATGCCGCAGGTGGGCGCGTAGTCACGGCGCCAACAAATGGTGCTGCGGGTATATTGCCGGCCGTTTTAATGTACTACCACACATTTATTAAAGAAGTGGACCGCGACATAGCTACACGCTATTTATTAACCGCAGCGGCGATTGGTATTTTATACAAAAAAAATGCCTCTATTTCGGGCGCAGAAGTAGGCTGCCAAGGTGAAGTAGGTGTTGCCTGTTCAATGGCCGCTGGCGCACTTACTGAAATTGTTGGTGGTAATGTAGTACATGTTGAAAACGCCGCCGAAATAGGCATGGAGCATAATTTAGGCCTAACTTGCGACCCTGTAGGCGGATTGGTACAAGTACCGTGTATTGAGCGCAATGCCATGGGCGCCATTAAAGCAATTAATGCCTCTCGCCTAGCAATACGTGGTAGTGGCGAGCAAAAGGTGTCGCTTGATAAAGTGATTAAAACCATGCTCGATACCGGTAACGACATGAAAACCAAATATAAAGAAACCGCACGCGGTGGATTAGCGGTAAACATTATTGAATGTTAAGCGTATAAAAACAAAAAACCGCGTATTTTAGCAATACGCGGTTTTTTAGTATTTGTATACTTAAAGTCTTACTATTTTACTGGCAGTTCTATGTCGGCAAATAACGCATCAACATCATCTTGATTACGTAATAAGCTTGCTCGCTCTACTCGCTCTTTAGTTAAATGCGGGGCAAAACGCTCAATAAAGTCATACATATAAGTACGTAAAAAACTGCCCTTTCTAAAGCCAATTTTAGTTGTGCTAGCTTCAAATAAATGGCTGGCATCAATACACACTAAATCTGTGTCACTTAATTGATCAACGGCCATTGAGGCAACTACACCTACACCTAGCCCTAACCTTACATAAGTTTTAATTACATCGGCATCGGTTGCAGTAAACACAATGTGCGGCTCAAGACCGTGCGCGTTAAATGCTTTATCAAGCTCAGAGCGCCCAGTAAACCCAAATACATACGTAATAAGCGGATACTGCGCTATATCGGCAACGGTTAAATTGTCGGCCTTTTGTGCTAGAGGATGATCTTTTGCCACCACAATGCTGCGGTTCCAATGATAGCAAGGCAGCATAACTAAATCTGAGTATAAATGAAGTGCTTCAGTTGCAATGGCAAAGTCTGCGTCACCGCGCGCTGCCGCATCAGAAATCTGTTGTGGTGTACCTTGATGCATATGCAGCGAAACAGCTGGGTATTTTTTCATAAAGCCCTGAATAACACTTGGCAAAGCATAACGTGCTTGCGTATGTGTGGTGGCTATATTTAGTTTACCCTGATCAGGCAGCGTGTGCTCATTAGCAACCGCTTTTATACCTTCGACTTTAGATAAAATTTCGCGAGAAATGTTAATTATTTCTTCGCCGGCACCTGTAACATGCGTTAAATGCTTACCACTGCGGCCAAAAATTTGTACACCTAGCTCATCTTCAAGCATGCGCACTTGTTTAGATATACCAGGCTGTGAGGTAAATAAACTCTCAGCAGTTGCTGATACGTTTAGCTTATGGTTTTGAACTTCTACGATGTATCTAAGTTGTTGTAATTTCATGGTTGCAGTTTTTAACGTTATTATTAAGCTTATATGATGGTAATACTAAGCAAAACCAAGTTTAATTTAGTTAAAACTTGGCAAAGTAAGCACGTATATTTTCATTATTTAAGCATTAAGGCTAGCATAATAAACCCGCTGCAGATAGCGATGTTTATTCAGGTTCAACTTATAATACATTATTCTTATATCTAATTTTTAACATATTTTTAAGTTAATCAGCGCAAAGCTACCCTCAAAGCATATATTTGATGTAATATAAAAAAATAGATTATGAATCCGAGAATTAAGCCATGATCGTTTCGATTATAATTGTGCTTATAGTGGCACTGATAGTGATTGCACTGTGGGTAAGCGCTGTACAGCAGCATAAAGAAAAGCAAGAAATTGAACGTCGCAAAGAATTAACAAAACAAAAAGCGATAATTGAAGAAACCGAAGAAGCACTTATGAATAGCGCTAATATTCCGCTTTCTGAAAACATTATACGCGTTTTACAACGTAGATGTTACGAAGCACTAAACGCTATGGTGAACCATTCACCTAATTCTAAAGCATTAAAAAGCAGAATGAACGAAGCTAAAGAAAAGCTAAGTGGTGCAGTACAAGGTAATAGCAGCGACAATTTATCGTTACCAAGTAACGATAAGCAGTTAGTCTCGTTAATTCAGGGCATAAAAAAGCTTAGAGTTATTATGCGCTCTGAGCACAGTAAAGGCCGTGTAGATAGCCAAGTATTTGCAGCTGAAGATAAGCGCCTAGAAAAGTTACAACTTAGAATCAACATAGAAAGCCAAATTAAACGCGGTTTATCTGCTCGTTCAGCGAGCATGGTGGGCTCTGCTAGGCAATATTTTGAAAAAGCCTATGCCACACTTAGTGCCGTTACCTATTCTGATGAATACGTAAACGCAAAACGCCAAGAAGTTGAAGCCTATTTAGAAGAAATAAGCACCGAACTAAAAGCATCAAACGCCACTGCCTTGAAGAAAAAAGCAGAAGCAGAGCAAGATGACTTGGACGTATTATTTGCACCTAAAAAGAAATGGTAATTTTAAATACCCAAAAGAAAGCCCATACATAATGTATGGGCTTTTTTGTATCTGTTAAGCTGTTTTTACCAATGGGTAAATACTAACGTATTTTGAGGCACTACCTAGCGCTAACTACGTTATAAACGCTCATTTACCACAACATAGATACGCAAGGTATAACAATGCAGTGGCAATGAGCGATAGCCACTAAATAATAAATGTTTACCCACCCTCAAACTAAGCCTCTTAGCTAAAAGAATGGGTATTAGCTATTATGATAAAAATGCAAACTTGATAATAAATAACGCTGTTAAAATCCACACGCTAATACTAACCTGATCGCGTTTACCACACAGTACTTTAACCGCAGTATACGATATAAAACCAAGAGCAATACCATGCGCAATAGAGAATGTAAGCGGCGTCATAAGTAGTACTACACTTACCGGAATTGCATCGCTCATGTCATCCCAGTTTACAAACTTAAGGTTTTGCAGCATTAATACCGCAACGTATAAAATAGCACCCGCTGTTGCATAAGCCGGCACCATTTGCGCAAGCGGCGCAAAAAACATCATTAGTAAAAAGCATATACCCACAACAACAGCTGTTAAGCCAGTACGCCCACCAACCGATACACCGGCCACAGACTCAATATAAGAAGTAGTGGTAGAAGTACCTAACATTGCACCCGCAATAGTAGCTGTACTATCGGCACTTAAAGCACGCCCTAAACGTGGCATATTGCCTTTTTCATCGGCTAAGCCTGCTTTTTGAGTTACCGCAACTAACGTGCCTGATGTATCAAATAAATCAACAAACAAAAACGCAAAAATTACACTCAGCATAGAAAGCTCAAAGGCCGCTGCAAAATCAAGTTGCATGAAGGTAGGTAAAATAGATGGTGGCATTGACATTACGCCGTGGTACTCAACTAAGTCGAGGCTTAACGCAATGCCCGTTACTAGCAAAATGCTAATAAGTACGCCGCTTTTTATATCACGATAAAGCAAAGCAGCAATGACAAAAAAGCTTAAAATAGCTAATAAAGGACCTGCCGAAGTAATATCGCCAAGCTGTACTAATGTAGCTGGGCTTGAAACAATAATGCCTGCATTTTTAAGCGCAATTAACGCTAAAAACGCACCAATACCAGTGGCAATAGCCTGCTTTAAGACCAAAGGAATAGCATTAATTATCCACTCTCTGACCTTAAACAAACTTAATATTAAAAATATACAACCAGACATAAATACCGCACCTAATGCAGCTTGCCAGCTATAACCCATGCCCAGTACAACACCGTAAGTAAAAAATGCGTTTAAACCCATGCCCGGCGCAAGTGCTAAAGGGTAATTAGCCCACAATCCCATAATAAAACAGCCAATAGCAGCCGCAATACAGGTAGCAACAAATGCAGCACCTTGATCCATGCCTGCTTCCGCAAGCATAGCAGGGTTTACAAATACAATGTAAACCATAGTAATGAAAGTAGTGATTCCAGCAATGCTTTCGCGTCGCACATTGGAGTTATTTTCGCGGAGTTTAAATAGAGCTTCGAGCATAATAGACTTGTGATAGTAAAAAGTGACGTGATTTTACCATAAAATTAAGTATAAACAGGACATTTTACCTTGCGATATACTAAACTGTTGGCGTAGAAACTATAAAAAAGAAAATATATGAATAAGACTCAGCCTAGCGGACAAGACTTAGAGCAGCAATTAAACAATATTTTAGATTTTGTAACACAGCCTACAAACCACAGCGCTGAAAACAATAGTGATGTAAGTGAGCAAACAACACTTAATAAAGCACTGTATTATTTAAAGCATAACCAAGCACCGTTGGCAGCTAAGTGGATGCGCCTTGCCGCAATGGCCGGAAATCATCGCGCCCAGTTTTATTTAGGGTTATTTTTTGTCAAAGGCCAAGGCGTACCAAAAAGCGTATTTCACGCAGCAGCATGGCTGAGTTTAGCCAGCAGCCAAGGCTATGAACCGGCAACCGCTGCTTTAAATGGTTTAAGAAAATATATCGACACCAAACGTCTTAAAGACGCTCAGTGCTATGCAGCCAGTTTGTATGAGCAAATCCACCAAATTCAGTTTGCCCACTTAATCCCAAAAAATGACTAACTACTGTATAGCTAACAGCTAAGCACTGTAAAACACACTAAAATAACTGTATAGCCATCCCTTAAGTACTGTATAACGCTGCTACACTTTATACAGTACTGCAAACACCCTCAGCTTTCACTTACACGACTTAAATTATAACGCACTGTTTTTAAAGTGTTATTTTTATTATTTATTTTTTAAAACCATTAACTGTATAAAAAATAACAAAAAACGCTTGCACACAACAACTGTATAAACTACTGTATACATGTACTGTATATAAACCCAGTGAGTGAGACCTATGCTACAGCCAATTACCGTAAGAACCGTTAAAAGCTACCAACAACATGATGAAAGTGAGTCGGTAAACTTAATAAAAGTAGAAGATGAAATTTCTGCTACGTTTGAGATGCTAAAAGTGTTGCACCAATACAATAGCTCTAACGCGTGGACCTTACTGATTGCGCCCGACCATGTGCCTAGTAAAGCCTTGTTAGATAGCTGCTCTATAGATACCAGCAAACTGCTTGTAATAAGACAAAAGCATTTAGTAAATTTAGAGTATGTGCTAAATTCAGCACTTCATAATGGTAACTTTGCAGCCATTATTACGTGGACCGATATAGTAAGTGAACAGCAGCTTGTTAATTTATCGCTTAATTTAGACAAAAGAAGCGCTAAGCTATTTTGCTTTACTAAAAAAACCAGCACTACAGCAATATCACTTACTCAATAAGCTTGGTAAAATACATTTTTAATTTATGTTAATTAGTATTTTATGAGTGTAACCAGTACTAGCGCTTGCTTATGCAACAGTCAGCTTAATTATGGCGACTGTTGCCAGCCTTATCATCTTGATATAAAAACCCCAGCAACACCTGAGCAACTAATGCGTTCGCGCTTTAGTGCTTATGCATTAAAAAATGCATCTTATGTATTTAAAACTTACGCCAAAGAAAAACAAGCACAAAACCCAGTAAATGAAATTGCTGACTTTGCTAATAGCTGCCGCTTTGTAAAATTAGTTGTGCGCGATACGCAGCAAAGTGATGAGCGAGGTTATGTTGCTTTTAACGCGTATTATTTTTACCAAAACTTATATTGTGAGTTGGATGAGAAATCAGACTTTATAAAAGAGGACGGTGAATGGCGTTATTTAGAGGGTATTATTAATCCGGTCGCCGATATAAAAGTTGCCAGAAACGACCCCTGCCCATGTGCAAGCGGTAAAAAATATAAAAAGTGTCACAGTGTATAAAATAAGCTAAACACTTAGCATAAAAATAGCTTTTTATTTAAGCGCTACTCTATACCACTAAACATGTTAATAACTGCCATAAACAAAAAATGGACCATCTAGGTCCATTTTCTACAATATTGCTATTGGTTTATTCATCATCATCTAGATCGAACGATTCACGCTGCGCAGGTCTAGCTAAAATCTCAACATAGAATGAAGTAAGCGCCTGCTTTTCGATTTCGCTGATCTTGTTGTTAATTTCAGCTACGTGAACGACTTCGGCATCATCGGCACTTGTGCCAAACTTACAGTCAAACGCCCAGTAATCAGCTTCAACAGGTAGCGTTTTATTGCGCTCTCTTTTCAAATATTTTTTCACTTCATGCTTTGCAGCATCAACCATACGAGGGTATTTGATTTTCTCATGATTTAGCGTGAATGTTTTCTTCATTACGTTCCTAATTACCTTGATTTAATGATAATGGCACTCAAGTCATACCATTTGCAGCCATTATAGCAATTGCATTTAATTTGTGGATGCTTTTTTTAAACAAAAAAAGAATTGTTCTATTTTATTGCATAACCGATTATTAAATATAAGGTGTTTTAGGCTTTTGAAACGCACAAGTGTTAAATTATTTTTATGCGTTAGCAACAAGCAATGGCTTATGTATAGCCTCATTAGTTAAATCGTCATAAAATGCCGCGGCGTCCATTTGTGGACTTGCAAGCGCGGTGTGCGTGTCATTTAAGCGCCTGCGTACTGATAGTTCACAATTATCGATTACTGTTAAAGGAATATGTAACTTGTCATCTCTAATCGCTAGTGGCTCAGGGTTTAAGCAGTGGCTTAATTTTATTGCTTTCATACCTGCTTGCTCGCCTTGTTGAACAATCACCGATGCATGCTCTTGCCCTATGGTCATATCAAATTTTTCGGGAGCTAATAATTGCTTTGGTCCAGCACCAAAGCGCTCCCTTAACTGTTCTTCGTCTTCATAAGCACTATGCGTTTCACTTTTTGGCAAGTGAAATTGACTAAAATCCAGCGCATCGTGCGATAGCATCGCTAATAAAAGTGAGAATTCGCCTCTGCGATTTTCATGCACACTTTTATTTAGCCTGGTCTTTAGTTGACTCTCTGTGATTAACAAATCATCGATTTGCATAGTCTTTAGCCGATTATGATAACTGATAGATATTTATCGGCTTTATTTCAAATTTCTTTAGCTTTTTTCTTTACTTAAATACGCAGTTTGCTATTATCAGCGCCGTTGCAT
>NZ_JAPCKL010000009.1:0-34182 GCF_025942345.1 Pseudoalteromonas sp. A3 | reverse complement strand
AGCTCCCTCCACCACTTCTTATCTTCAGTACCCTTTTCTACATCTTTTTCATCACTATTTAAAACTTCATTTTTAGACTAATTATCAAATACCCACTGTAATGTTGCCCCGTGGTTTTTAAGCCATGCTGATGCAGATTTATAATCGGGATAAAAGTTAGCTACGCGCTTCCAAAAAGCGCTGCTGTGGTTCAAATACTTTAAATGAGCCAATTCGTGCACAATAACATAATCAATTATATGATGAGGCGCCCCAACAAGGTTAAGGCTAAAGGTTAGCTCTCGCCGAGAATTACAACTCCCCCACTTACGTTTATAACTTCCAATCGTCAATTTAGTCGGTAATGCTTCTGACATCTGTTGGCAATAATAAGCTAAACGCATTTCAATGTAGTTTGTTAGCGTTTCTTCAAGGGCAAGGCAAAGTAACTGCTTGCGTTTTTCAGGCTGTTTTTTTACTCGATTAGAAGTGTAAATAGTAAATACGCTATCGGATTGCTGAACATGCGAGCGTGTCCCTTTTGCAAAAGTAATGGTATATGGCTTAGCAAAAACCATTATTTGCTGGTTTTTAAACGGGTGTTGTTGAGTATCAATGGCATTAAGTTGTTTCTGTAATTGCGCAGTTACCCACTCTTTTTTACTAAACAGCCATTGTTCTATTTGTAGTTTTGGCACATGTGTAGGCGCATAAACAGTGACTGATTTTTGGCTAACTTTTATTGCCACTGTTTTTCGCCTTGCACTGCGTTTTAGCTGATACTCAAACAAGGTGTATGCTCTAAATATAAATAAAAGCGTATTATAAAGCCTTATTTAATCAATGCAGTTATTTAGCGATAAATAAATGGGCTCAGTGTTTATTATTATTTTTATTTACGCAAAATCACGTCTTATTAATAAAGCACGCTACGCATGTTAATATTTTAATGCTAAAAAGTAACCTCACTGATTTATAATATAAATTATTAGATTAACAGTTTATTTATATATTAAATCTATTAAACTAGTTCAATAAAGATACTAATTTGAGCCACTATGCTGTCTGCATTTTTTATAACCGACCACGATCCGAGCCTCATAATTAACGGTGCATATAACCCTATACTGGTTAGTTTATCGGTCATTACCGCTATTTTTGCTGCCTTTTTTACGCTCTGGTTAGTTGATGTAGCAAAGCAAACGCAATTCGAAAACTATAAACGCTTAGCTAATGTAACCGGTGCCACGGTTTTATCGGCCGGTATTTGGAGCATGCATTTTATAGGTATGCTGGCCTTTTCGTTATGCACAAACATTAGCTATGATCCACTCATTACCCTGTTGTCTTTTTTACCGGCGTTTATTTCATGTCAGTATGCTTTTTCGATTTTAGTAAAATCGCAAGGGTCATATAAAAACCTTATTATTTGCTCTATTTTACTAGGCTCAGGCATTGGTACAATGCACTACAGCGGCATGGCAGCAATGGAGCTGGCCCCGTTACTACGTTACGATGCAATCATATTTGCTTTATCAATTGTGGTCGCTGTTGGTTTATCGTTTATAGCACTTTTTACGCGTTATCATTTAACGCGATTGCTACCTAATTTATCACAACTGCAAGCGCGCGCTATTACCGCTGTTATTTTAGGCTCAGCGGTGGCAGGTATGCACTATATGGGTATGGCCGCTACCCGCTTTGTTGCAACCTCTCCGCTTTTACCCGATTATCAAGAGTCAACCACTGAGCTTGCTTTTGTGGCTATTGCCGTAGCTACCGCGACCGTTGCTATAACCTGTGTCATTGCAGTTATAAATGGCATGGTTAGATACCGCTTACTGCTTGAGGAAAAATCGGCGGATGAATCTCGACTAAATGCTATTTTAGGCACTGCTATTGATGGCATTGTGACTATAGATCACACCGGCATTATTTTGAGTTTTAACGAAGCTGCCAGCAAGATTTTTGGTTGGCGAGAAAACGAAGTCCAAGGTCATAATGTAAAAATGCTGATGGCCGATGAAATCGCTCGCCACCATGATGGCTATTTGTCTCACGCCAAAAATGTAGATCTAGGAAAAGTAATTGGTATAAATAGGGATGTGTCTGCCAAACACAAAGATGGCCACCTTTTTCCTATTCGCTTAGGTATAGGGGAAGTTAATCAGCCAGGCCATATGCCGTTATATGTTGGCTTTATCACCGATTTAACCGAACAACGCGCTATGCAGCAAAGTCTTATTGAAAAAGAGCAAAAGTACCGCTCTTTAATGGATAATATGCCTGGCGCTGCTTTTCGCTGTAAGTACGACGAAAACTGGAGCATGTTATTTATCAGCCCAACAGTGGCTGAACTAACAGGCTACACGCCAGAAGAGTTCACAGAAAGCTGCATTGAACTTAACGACCTTATTTTGAAAACAGATCAGCCAACGGTAAACGAAGCCGTAGCTCAAGCCATGACTTCAAGTTTAAAGTACTCGGTAGAGTATCGTATTCGCCACCGTAACGGCAAAGTTGCCTGGGTATTAGACAAAGGCAGTATTACCCTTGATAAAGATAATAACCCGCAGTGGATAGATGGGGTATTGGTGGATATTACCGAGCAAAAAGAATACGAAGACAAACTTGAACAGGCAAAATTGCAAGCTGAAGAAGCAGCGCACGCTAAGCAATCTTTTATGGCTAATATGAGCCATGAGATCCGCACGCCGATGAATTCTATTATTGGTTTTAGCGACCTACTGATGGACACTCCGTTAAACCAAGAACAGCAAAAACACTTGGTTACAGTTAATAATGCGGCGCGTTCATTATTAAGGTTACTTAACGAAGTGCTTGATACCGCAAAGCTTGAGCGCGGAAAGCTAACTATTGAACCCGTTCACTTTAGCTTAAAACAAGTACTCGATAGCATTATTTCGACATTTTGGCTTGAAGCAAAAAAGAAAGACTTGCGTTTAAAGTTGAATATTAAAGACTCTGTTGCCACAACTTACTATGGCGACCCAGATAGGTTAAGGCAAATTTTAACTAACCTCATCGGTAACGCCATTAAATTTACCGAGCAAGGTTCGGTTGAGCTCACTGTAAGTACTACGCAAACCGATCAGCTCTTTTTTGAAGTCCAAGATACCGGTATAGGTATTGCCAAAGACCGCGTTAAAGCTATATTTCAGCCGTTTGTTCAGGCCGATGGCACCACTACTCGTCGCTTTGGCGGTACAGGCCTTGGAACAACCATTAGTAAACAATTAGTAGAGCTGATGGGCGGCACCATAAATCTAGTCAGTGAAGAAAACAAAGGCACCTGCTTTTACTTCTCTTTACCGCTTATACAAGGCGATGCAGAAAAAATAGACCATTTCGATGGCCTGCACACTCAATTACCATCGCTAAGGGTACTTGTGGTGGATGATATTGAGCAAAACACCGAGCTGCTTTCGTTATTACTTTCTAAAGATCAACATTTGGTAAGCAAAGCAAGCAACGGTTTAGAGGCTATTGCAATATTCGAGAAGCAAAATTTTGATGTCATCTTAATGGATATTCATATGCCTGAGTGTGATGGCATAGAAGCAACCACAAAAATTAGAGCCATAGAAAAGCAAAGGCAGCTTAAATTTACCCCCATTATTGCGTTAACGGCAAGCGTCCTACAACAAGATAAACTCACAGCTAAACGTGCCGGCATGAACGGCTTTGCTAATAAGCCGATAGATATGAATCAGCTTAACCAAGAAATAGCCCAGGTGCTTGGCTTAGGTATTGCTAAAGATATGGTTATTAGCCAATCAGACCCTGAGGCTAAACACATCGACTTTGAAAAAGGTGTGATGCTTTGGGGTAATAAATGCAAACAGTTAACCGAAATTGCCAAATTTATAAATGACAGCAATAAACGATTTGATATTTTATTTAACAGTAAGTTATCTGAGATTAAAGACGCCAATAGCCTGATACATACCCTTAAAGGGGTCGCCGGTAATTTAGGCCTAACAACATTAATGACTTTATTAGCCAAGTTAGAGCGCGAGCAAACTTCTGAGCAATCTACAGCGTTAGTAACACAAATAAAAGGCGAGTTAGAGACAATAACGCAATTAATATCAGGCGATGAGTGCGCACAAATAACGCCTGCTGAGAGTGAAAATAATGAGCAAAAAAGCACGCTAAGTGCGGCTGAATTAAAGTCACTGTGTGAAACGCTACACCATGAAGCGCAAAGCGCCGAGCTCAACGATGATTTGCTTGCGCAGCTTGAAAATAACGCCCCTGCACACCTACAAACTCAAGTAACTGAGGTTGTAAACGCATTTGATGAATTTGACTTTGATCAGGCGCAACACGTGCTAGACGGTCTAATTAAAGAGTTTACCCAAGAATGAGAATATTGAATGGATTTTAGCAACGACAAACCACGTATATTAATCGTTGACGATGAACCTGCTAACTTAAAAGTCATGCGAGAAGTATTAGGTAATCAATACCGTATGTCTTTTGCTAAATCAGGCGCTGCAGCACTTGCGCTACTGGAAAAAGAACAGCCTAAACTTATATTACTCGATATCATGATGCCCGATATGAATGGCTTTGAGGTGTGCGAAATACTTAAAAGCACACCCGCGCTTTCGCATATCCCAATTATTTTTGTAACGGCTTTGGGTGATGAAAGCGATGAGTTTAAAGGCTTTGAACTCGGTGCTGTTGATTACATTACTAAACCTATTAGCCCTGCGATTGTGCGCGCACGTGTTAAAACGCATTTATCGCTTGTACAAGCCGAGCAATTAAAGCAAGCCCATGTTGATTTAGTACATCGGTTAGGCCGCGCTGCAGAGTACAAAGACACAGACACTGGCGAGCACATTGCTAGGATGAGCCAATACAGTAAATTATTAGCATTAGAATTTGGCATGGGTGAGCAACAAGCAGAGCTACTTCGCCAAGCAGCCCCCATGCACGATGTAGGTAAAATAGGTATTCCGGATGCTATTTTATTAAAACCTGGGCGATTAACCCCTGACGAATTTGACCACATGAAACAGCATGCGGCTATTGGCGCGCAAATTTTAGCAAATTCCTCATCACCGCTATTACAACTTGCCCATAAACTGGCTCTAGAGCACCACGAAAAGTGGGATGGCAGTGGCTACCCTAATGGTTTAAAAGGCGAACATATATCGGTTGAAGGACGTATTGTGGCTATTGCAGATGTATTTGATGCCCTTACCTCAAAACGCCCGTATAAAGAGGCTTGGGGTGTAGAAGAGGCGCTTGAGCATATGCAAGCACAAGCGGGTAAACACTTTGACCCACACCTCATCAATTTATTTGTAAATAAGCTCGATACTATAATCGCAATTAAAAACGCATATCAAGAGCAACACTAAGTATTGCGCGTGCGTGAGCCTTGTTTTACATCACCATATACCGCTTTTATGTGCGGGTAGTCATGAGAGGTTATTTCGTGGCTATTCCCACTGTTATCTTTAAAATAAAGCGAAAACGTTACACTGTGATCGGCCAGTACAGTTTTTATGTTTAAGCCATTTAAATAATCAACCCAACCAATAAACTGTGCACCGGTGGCTGCAAACGCAATACCTTTGCTTCGCCCTTGTCCTTCAAATAACGCTAAACGCGTTGTTTTTGCGCTATCTTCAAGTGTGAGTGGCCCTTTGCCATTTTCATCCCAAAAGACAAGCTCTTCAACGACGCTAAAGCCTAGTACCTGCTTGTACCACTTTAGCGCTTCTGGGATGTTTTCAACATTAAGGTGGCAATGATCAATGCCCGATAATAAAGGAGCACTCATATTATTGACCAATTTCTGATTTTAGCTGCTCTAAAAACGCATACATATACTCTGTGCGTCGCTCTGCTTCAGCTTTAGCTGAGGGTGTATTCATGCTCTTAGCAATATGGAGCAATTTAATAAAAAAGTGATCAAGGGTATAGGTTTTATCATCTGCTTCGCGGTTAACACAAAATGGGTCATCAGGGTTATACAGTAAGCGGCTAATAGAGCCCCCTACTTTCATACAACGGCTAACGCCTATTGCACCGAGTGCGTCCATTCTATCGGCATCTTGCACGATTTGCGCTTCTACAGTTTTAACCGCTATATTGGCGCTAAAGCTATGGGCAGCGATAGCATGATGAATATCATCAAACAAACATGCGTCGTAGTTAATTGATTTTAAAAACGCAATGGCTTTATCTGCCGCCATGGTAGATGCTTTTGCTCTATCCGGATGGTTTTTTGCCACCGCAACACAATCGTGCATCCACGCCGCCGGCAAAACAATATTCATATTGGCTTGCTCGGCGTGACATAATTGAATGGCAACACGCACTACGCGTTCAATATGTGTTATGTCGTGTGCCACATCGGCATGTATTAACGAAGTAATAAATGAGCGACATTGAGAATCAAGCTGTTGTAACTCAGGGCTTAAAGCAGTGTTGGCCACAGTGATGTTCCAAAAAACTAATTTATATGAGAATTATCCGTACTTTAACGTGCTTTACACCTCCCTTGCAAAACATTCATTGTATGTTGCCCTATGCTTGACTAAAATACAGCGCTTATTTATTACAACTGAGAAGCCTTATGTCATCTGCCGTTTACCTACAAGCTGGTCGCGAAAAATCATTAAAAAGAAAACACCCTTGGTTATTTTCAAAAGCCATCAAAAAAATTAAAGGTAAACCAGGTCTAGGTGACACGGTCACCATTCACGACAGCGAAGGTAAATTTTTAGCCACCGCTGCTTATAGCCCTCACTCACAAATAAGAGCGCGTGTGTGGAGCTTTGATGAAAAAGAAGTAATAGACCAACACTTTTTTGAGCGTCGCTTACGCCGTGCTTTACATGCCCGCGAGCATGCAATAGCCGAAGGCGGTTTAACTGGCTTTAGGTTGTGTGCTGCTGAGTCTGACTACTTGCCAGGTGTAACCATTGATAAGTTTGATAACACCTTAGTTTGCCAATTACTAAGTGCCGGCGCTGAGCGCCATAAAGGTGAAATTGTAGGCGCGTTAATGGCTATTTTTCCTGGTGCGAATATTTATGAGCGCTCAGATGTAGACGTGCGCACCAAAGAAGGCTTAGAACCTATTAAAGGTGTACTGTGGGGCAACGAACCATCAGAGCCTGTGGTTATTGAAGAAAATGGCTTAAAGCTTGAAGTAGACATTTTAGAAGGTCATAAAACAGGCTTTTACCTGGATCAACGTGATAGCCGCGCAGCACTTGAGCGCTTTTCAAAAGATAAAACCGTATTAAATTGCTTTAGCTACACAGGTACTTTCTCACTTTACGCACTACGTGGTGGCTGTAAACACGTCACTAATGTTGATGTATCACAACCAGCACTGGATACCGCTAAGCGCAACGTAGAGCACAATAACTTAGATTTAAATAAAGTCGATTTTGTAAAACAAGATGTGTTTAAGCTATTACGCCAGTACCGTGAGGAAGGCAAACAGTTTGACACTATTGTGATGGACCCACCAAAATTTGCAGACAACAAAGCGCAGTTAACCGGTGCATGTCGTGGTTATAAAGATATAAACATGATTGCTATGCAAATATTAAAACCAGGCGGTACATTACTTACCTTCTCGTGCTCTGGATTAATGGAGCAAAACTTGTTTCAAAAAGTGGTAGCAGACGCTGCGCTAGATGCAGGTAAAGAGCTATTGATTATGGAGCGTTTAAATCAAGCGGCCGATCACCCTATTGCTGGCAGTTACCCTGAAGGCTTTTACTTAAAAGGCTTGATTTGTAAGGTTTACTAAAAATTATTGTTATTACCTACAAGGACGTAGGTAATAAAATCGAACGTTGTTTAACACCCGCGATAGCAAAAGCCAGCCGCTAGGTGTTTATTCAATTTAGTTAAACTGAACTATTTCTAATCCTGCGGTAATGGTGCCATCGTCTTCTTTGCTAGCACGTATAACTTTAGCCGTTGCATTTAAAGAGGCAATACTTGGGTGAGTCGACTCTATATTAACCTGTAGCAAAGTATCGAGCTCAAGCAAGTCATCTAAATGAAGTGATAACCCAGTGGCACTTAAATCAACACATTCTGCGGTATAATTAAGCCCAGCAACAGGCTCTATTGTTGTTAATTGCGCAGGGGTATTAACCTGCATACGTCTAAAATTGCGCTTATCTTCAGTAAACATGCATCACCTTTAAACAACCGTGTTTATTTGCTCAAATAAAGTACCCATCGAAAACGGTTTTACTACATAGGCATCACACCCTGCATCAAAGCCAGCTTGCTTTTCCGAGGGCGACTCTAAGCCCGAAACCATAACAACAGGTATATTTTTAGTCTCAGGTGTGTGCTTAAGCATCCGACATGTATCATACCCATCGAGGCCAGGCATACATACATCAAGCAAAATAATATCCGGCGGGTTAGCAATGGCAGACGCCAAACAGCTTTTCCCCGAGTCAGCATAACTAACATCAAATTTTGAAGTCAGGGCAGATTTAAGCATTTCATAATTAAAATACTCGTCATCTACAACTAACAATCGCTTAATCTTATGTTCAACCGATGAGGACATAGGTATGTCGCTTCCTTCTCAACCAAAAATAAATCCTTCTATTAAGGTACTAAGCTTAATAGAAAATGCAAGTTTTATTCTATCTCTTTTATCGCATTCATAACGCGTTTTGCAGAAATAGGATATGGGGTACCTAAGGTTTGCGCAAACAGTGACACCCTAAGCTCCTGCTGCATCCAAAAAATAGCGTTTACCTGTTGCGGAATAGGTAAGCCTTTTGGAATTTTATTTACGAGCTTTTTGTACTCTTGCGCTACTTTTTCAAGTTCTAAAACACACAGTCTATCGCGGTTAGGATCAACAGGTAGTTTTTCTAAACGTTTTTGAATCGCTTTTAAATAACGAATTAGGTCGGGCATTTTATTCGCACCGTGAGCGCTCACAAACCCTTTAAAGATAAGTGACTCAAGCTGCGATTTTATATCGCCATGGGCAGTTATCATAGTTAAATCGACACGCCCTTTCATTTTTTTATGTAACGCATGAGCAATGCTTAAAACTTGTTCAACCTGGGTGGCAATTTCTACTACAGCATCGCCTAGTTCGCCCCTAATTTGCTCTTTAACTTTATCAAAAGCGTTTTCATCGCGTATATCGCCATGCTTTATTAATAAGCTGTCTACGCCGGCGGCAATACAATCGTCAATTAAATCCGCAATTTTCCCAAACGGATTAAAGTACAAGCCCAGTTTGGCTTTATTAGGCAAGTTTTGCTGAAGGTACTTTATTGGCGACGGCACATTTAATAAAACTAAACGCCGTAAACCTTGCTGATGCGCTTGCTGGGCTTTTTCTTCGCTATCAAAGAGCTCAATTGCCGCTGTGGATTTTTTATCTACCAGCGCTGGGTAAGCTTTTATTTCGTATTGGCCTTGCTTTTTAACGTACGAGGCAGGCAAAGCGCCAAAGTCCCATTGTGTTAAATCAGCTTTTTCAATGCCTTTATCGGCTACCTTTGATAGCGTATCGGTTACTTTGCCTTGCAGCTGTGCTTTTAGTTTTGCTAAATCTAGCCCGCGTGCAAGCAATTTATCGTGCTCATCACGAACCTCAAACTGCAATCTTAAATGAGGCGCCAGTGCGTTTAAATCCCACGCTTCTATATCTACTTTTACGCCTGTCATTCTTAGTAAGCGTGTAGTAAGTGCATCAAGTAAGCTGCCTTGCATAGGCTCAATGGCAGCCAGTACAGCATCAGCGTAATTGGGCGCAGGTACAAAGTTTCGACGTAACGACTTAGGTAACGATTTAATTAAACCACTTATTAGCTCATGCCTAAAGGCAGGTATGTGCCAATCAAACCCGGTTTCTTGCACTTGGTTTAAAAGTGCTACCGGTATTTGTACAGCCACCCCATCAACAGCTTGTCCTGGATCAAAATGATAGCTCAGCGGCAAAATAATATTATCTTGCTGCCATGTATCAGGGTAATCAAACTCAGTAATATTACTTGCACCGTGCTGCATAAGCTCTTCACGGGTCATGTATAGGTAGCGTTTGTCTTTTTGCTTTTGAGTTTTATACCACTTAATAAAGGCTGCACGGTTGTTGATTTCTTTAGGTATTTTTTTATCGTAAAATTCAAATAACGTTTGCTCATCAACCAAAATATCGCGACGTCGCGATTTATGCTCAAGTACCTGAATATCCTCTATTAGCTCGCGGTTGTACGCTAAAAATTGCTCATTTAAGCCAAGCTCTTGCTCTACAAGGGCGGTGCGTACAAACAGCTCACGACTAACTTTAGGGTCTATATTGCTATACACACAGCGGCGTTTATTAACCACCAATAAGCCGTACAAGGTTTGTTGCTCGAACGCGATAACAGCGCCTGGTTTTTTCTCCCAATGCGGCTCAGAATAGCTTCGTTTTACTAAATGCTGTGCAAGGGGCTCTACCCAATTAATATCTATTTTGGCATTAATACGTGCGTATAGTTTACTGGTCTCTACCAGCTCTGCCGACATAATCCATTTGGGGCTCTTTTTAAATAACCCAGAACCCGGAAAAATATGAAACTGGCTATTACGAGCGCCTTTATATATTTGCTTTTCGTCTTTAAAGCCTATGTGACTTAACATGCCGCTCAGTAACGCTTTGTGTATTAGCTCTGAGTCAGCCACTTGCGTGGTGGCTTTAATTTTCATTTCGTTGCACACAGTGCTTATTTGATAAACAATGTCTTGCCACTCACGAATACGCATATAAGCTAAAAAGTCTTTTTGGCACAACTTTCTAAACTGGCTATTTGTCAGCTCACTTTGCTGCTCTTCTAGGTAATTCCAAAGATTTAAAAAAGCAATAAAATCCGAGTCAGGGTCATCAAAGCGGCTGTGTTTTTCGTTCGCTGCGGCGCGTTTTTCTTGCGGGCGCTCTCGGGGGTCTTGAATCGATAGCGCTGCCACAATAATAATAACTTCTCGTAGTGCACCGAGCTTATTAGCCGTCAACACCATTTTAGCTAAACGCGGGTCGACCGGTAAGCGGCTAAGCTCACGCCCTGATTGCGTTAAACTCGTTTGATGGCGCTTTTTACTCGGCTTAATCGCCTGAAGTTCTTCAAGTAGGGTTAAACCATCGTTAATATTGCGGCTATCTGGCGCTTGTACAAACGGAAACTCGCTCATATCGCCAAGCCCTAATGCCAACATTTGCAAAATAACAGAGGCTAAATTAGTGCGCAGTATTTCTGGGTCTGTAAATTCTGGGCGAGATATAAAGTCATCTTGCGAATACAAGCGAATACAAATACCCGCTTCAACACGGCCACAGCGTCCCATACGTTGGTTCGCACTTGCTTGAGAAATAGGCTCAATAGGTAAACGCTGTACTTTAGTACGATAGCTGTAACGGCTAATACGCGCTGTACCTGGGTCTATTACATAACGAATACCCGGCACCGTTAATGAGGTTTCGGCCACGTTGGTTGATAAAATGATATGGCGGCGCGAATGCGGGGCAAATATACGGTTTTGCTCTGCGTTAGATAAGCGCGAATAAAGTGGTAATACGTCGGTGTGTTTTAAATTACGTTTAGAGAGCGCCTCTGCGGTATCGCGTATTTCGCGCTCGCCATTTAAAAATATGAGAATGTCCCCTGGCCCTTCAGCGCACAGCTCATCTACCGCATCAAAAATACCTTGCAGTTGGTCGCCTTCGGCTTCCATAGCGTCTTTATTTATATCGCTTATAGGGTTATAGCGCACCTCAACGGGGAATGTACGTCCCGACACTTCAATAATTGGCGCATCATCAAAGTGCTTTGAAAAACGTTCAGGATCAATGGTCGCCGAGGTAATAATAACTTTTAAGTCGGGGCGCTTTGGCAGTAAGTTTTTTAAATACCCTAAAATAAAATCGATATTTAAGCTGCGCTCATGGGCTTCATCAATAATGATGGTGTCGTACTGATTTAAAAAACGGTCTTGTTGTATTTCGGCGAGCAAAATACCGTCGGTCATCAGTTTTACATACGTATTATTAGAAACCTGATCACTAAAGCGTATTTTAAAACCGATTTGTTGGCCAAGCTCACATTTCATTTCCTCAGCAATTCGGTTAGCTACACTGCGCGCGGCTAAACGTCTTGGCTGGGTATGGCCAATAAAGCCATCAACCCCACGGCCAAGCTCTAAACACATTTTTGGTATTTGCGTGGTTTTACCTGAGCCTGTTTCACCGGCAATAATCACCACTTGATTGTTCGCAATGGCGTCTTTAATGACGTCCTTTTTTTGACTTACCGGTAATTGCTCAGGGTACGTTACAGCGGGCAGCTCAGCTAAACGTTTTTCACGTAGCTGCTGGCTGCGGGTAATATCAGCCGCTATTTTTTCAAGGGCATTGGCCTGCTTAGTCTCGTCTTGTATTTTTTTTACGCCATGTAAGCGTTTTTTAAATATAAACTGATCTTTTTTTAAGCACGTTTTAAGCTCGCCAAACAACTGACCTAGGTTTACCACCCGCACACCTTATAAATTTAATAAATGAGGGCTAATAGTATCAAAATAAACGCGCAGCGTTAATCCTACAATCCCTATAAGGCTTATATATCACGCTATTGGTTTTTAAAAATTCCCACAAAGGTTGATTGCGTGTTCGATTTGCTCGCTCGGTACATGCCCGAGGTATTAAATGGCATACTAATATGGCCTTTAGCATCCAAAATAATAACCCCACCTGTACCACCTATAGGCGCAAGTACTTGGTTAATAACCTCATCCCCAGCTTGTTCAATGGTTTTATTTTGATATTTAACGCGTGCACAAATATCACTGGCAACACTGTAGCGAATAAAATACTCGCCGTGACCGGTGGCCGATACCGCACACGAATCGTTTTCAGCAAATGTACCCGCGCCAATAACAGGGGAATCGCCAATGCGGCCAAAGCGTTTTGCGGTCATGCCACCTGTAGATGTACCTGCGGCTAAATTGCCGTTTTTATCAAGTGCCACTGCGCCTACGGTGCCCATTTTATAATTTGTTGGCAGGGCTTTATGCGCAGCTTGGTAGTTTTTGCTGGTTGCTTTTTCTTTTTCTAATTTTTGCTTTGCTTTTAAAAGTGCTTTATAACGGTGCTTAGTATCAAATATATTATTTTCTATCAGCGCAACGCCCTGCTCTTTTGCAAATTCTTCAGCGCCTTGACCACTAAGCATTACGTGTACTGAGTTATCCATTACTAAGCGGGCTAATTGAATTGGGCTTTCTATGTGCTTTACGCCAGCGACCGCACCCGCTTGACGGTTTCGCCCATCCATTATTGAGGCATCAAGTTCATGGCTGCCATCATAGGTGTACACTGCACCGCGCCCTGCATTAAAGTAAGGCGACTGCTCTAATACTTCAATAGCAGTGGTGATTGCATCTAAACTTTCGCCACCCTTTTCAAGTACGCTGTAACCTGCTTCAACAGCTTCGGCTAGTTTTGCTCGGTAGGCTTTTTCTTGCTCTGGGGTAAATTTTGCTTTTTCAATTGTGCCTGCTCCACCATGAATCGCTATAGCAAACGGAGCTTGTTCACTTAATGCTTGCGTGCTTAATGTTAAGCAGCCGCTGGCTAAAACTGACAATAAGAATGTTTTTTTCATAGTGCGCTCTTTTTTAAATTTAGTATTGAATTTACTTTGAATGGTTACGCGTATTTTTTCAACTAATATCAACGGCATTAAGTTAGTGCTTTATTTAAGCAGCCAATAAACAGCCTAATAACAAAGCGAAATACGAGGGCGTAATTTCCCTGCATCACCCCTACTTTTTAACCCAATTGGCATAGAGTAAGTTTAATGGCACAAAAAAAGCGCCATCAGGCGCTTTTTACTAAACGTGTATGTAATTACGCGTCTTGCTTAGCTTTTAAACGTGCTAAACGTGCTACTTGGTGAGTAGATGTTAAGAACGAATAAATAGGTGCTAAGTAACCGCGCTTACGAAGCTCTAAAAACTCTTCATCGCTAAGCGAGTTAAGTTTTTTCTCATCGATAAGGTAAATACCGTTGATGTCTTTTTTCTCGCCTTTAATGTCTACTGTTAGCGTTTGCGCTACTAGTAGCTCTTTATCAGCTAAGTATTTAGTGAATGCTTCTGTTACTTGAGAAAACTCAATGAAAGACACTAAAGACTCTTTACGACGCTTTAAGTAGTCTGTTTCTTCACCGTTTTCAAATAATGCGTTGCCTTCTTCTTCACCTACAAGCGAGCTTGCTTCGTCAATCACAATACCGTACTGATCTTGCTCAGGGTGCTTTACTAGACCTAATGGGTAACGCGTTGATGCCATAGGCGCAAAAGCTGCTGTCCATTTACCATCTTCTACAAACAGGTTTTCGCCTGGCTCTAGGCCAAACATTGCAACTGCTTGGAAAGTACCGCTTTCGTTGTTTTTAACAAAAGACATTGGGAATTCATTTGCTACGCGTGCAAACTCATGTGCAACTACTGGCACTAAATGTTGAGTTTTCATAAATTCAACGTTGATGCCGTTTTGAATTTTAGTGTTGGCATGCTTTTCGTTGTGTAAAGGCTGTACTTGTTGCTCCGCCATGTTACTGCTCCGTTTATTTTTAATATATATGTTTCATTGTTAATGCCTTTAGGCTAATGCTTTTGAACGAAAAAAGGAAGGGAAAGTTTTATGACAACCGTCATGAAAAAATAAAGTTTAACTAAATCTGGGCGTTGCTAAAAAACAGACAATAAAAACGCAACTAATACGCTCAAAAACAGTACAAATAACGGGTAATTTTAATACAGCGCCATAAAAACCATTAACATTGGTTAACAGTTTGACGGTATTTTTTGAATAGGTTTAGCATGTTATTTAGCCAAATAAAAAGGCAGCTTAATTAAGCTGCCTTTTTAAACTGTAAATGAGCGGCTAAATTAAGGCGCCCAATACACTTCAATATTTATGCTTGGGTGGTTTAGCACAGCGCGAAGTGGCATATCGTTTACATCGCCACCCGCTTTAGCTTGCTTGTAAACCGCTAGCTTTTCTTCACCACTGATCAGAAGTTTAACCACTTTAGAGTTTGCTATTGCATTTAAAGTCAGTGTCATACGCTCTGTAATGCTGCCTGTCACGTCACTTTCTATTGCATTAATAGCGCACACAGTTTGCTGTGTTGTTAAACCATGCTCAAGACCCTGCGCATGTGGGAACAATGACGCTGTATGGCCATCTGGGCCCATGCCCAAAATTGTTACATCATATGGTGCTTTTAAAGCGCCATAAGCGGCTTCACATACTTGTGTACCTTGCTCTGCTGTTGCTGCATCGTTTTTCATGGTAATAAAATTAGCGGCACTGCCGTAATTTTGTAACAAGGTGCTTTTTATAAACGCTTCGTTACTTTTTTCGTGGCTTGGCTCAACCCAGCGCTCATCAACCATGGCAACATCTACATTTTGCCAATCTAAATCAAGCGTTGATAAGTGCTTGTACGCTGGCGCCGGAGACGAACCGCCCGATACCATTAGCACAGCACGGCCATCACTTTTTATGCCATCACGTAAAGATTGCTCAAGCGTGTGTGATAGCTCAGCGGTTAACTCATCTTTTGAGTCAAAAAATTTTTCAACAAGTGTTGCCATACCTTACGCCTTATCGCCTGTGTTAAACCACACGTGGTTGTTTTCAGCTAATAATTCATCAGCATCATCCGGTCCCCAGCTACCAGCACGATAAAGTGCAGGTTTGCCTTTAGTTTGCCAGCGCTCAATAATTGGATCTATCCATTTCCACGCTTGACGAACTTCGTCACGGTGTATAAATAACGATGGGTTATTAGCTGCAGCATCAAGCATTAAGCGTTTGTACGCATCAGAATGGAAACCGTTGCTGTATGCTTGAGAAAGCTCAATATTCATCGTTACCGGCTCTAATTGCATTTCAAGATTATCAAGGCGCTTAGACATAAGCGTTAATTGAATCGTCTCTTCCGGCTGCAAACGAATAACAAGGCGGTTTGGCTCAATATTACCCACGTTTTCTTCATAAATATTGTGCGATACTTTTTTGTACTCAACCACAATTTCTGCACAACGTTTAGCCATACGCTTACCAGTACGAAGGTAAAAAGGTACCCCCGCCCAGCGCCAGTTATCAATGTGTGCACGAATAGCCACAAAGGTCTCTGTTTTACTTGAACCTTCGTTAAGCTCTTCTAAGTAACCTGGTACAATTTTACCGTTTAAATCCCCTGGTACGTATTGACCGCGAACGATATTTTCATCTACGTCACCTTCTAGTAACGGACGAAGTGCTTCTAATACTTTAAGTTTTTCAGTACGGATGCTATTTGCGTTTAGTTTATTTGGTGATTCCATTGCCACTAAGCACAATAACTGTAACAGGTGGTTTTGCACCATGTCGCGCAGTGCACCGGCTTTATCGTAAAAACCAGCACGGCTTTCAAGGCCTACCGTTTCAGATAAACTAATTTGAATATTATCAATAGATTTAGCATCCCACATGTTTTCAAACAGTGAATTTGAAAAACGCAGTGCCATTAGGTTTTGTACTGTCTCTTTACCTAAGTAGTGGTCAATACGGAAAATTTGCTCTTCGTCAAAAAACTCTGCAATTTTACCATTAATAGCCTCTGCTGATTCGCCGCAGTAACCAATTGGCTTTTCAACAACCACACGTGAAGTGGGTGTGATTAAACCTTTCGTTGATAAAATTTCACAACATGTGCCGTAAACAGCAGGCGGAAGTGATAAATAAAATACGCGAGATTTATTGCTGTCGTGCTCATCTAAAATGCCTTTTAGTACATCCCAGTTGTCGTCAGCTTCAGTTACGTTGCTTACTACAGGCACTAAGTAAGTAGAAAATGCTTTCCAATCTTTAGCGTTAAATTCGCCTTTACTTAAAAATTCTTTCAGTGCGTTGTGTGCTGTTTCTATGTAGTCAGCACGCTTACTTTCTTCACGCACTGTAGGCAGAATACGCGAGCCTTCTGGTAAGTTGCCTTCTTGATATGCTCTGTACATTGCAGGTAGCAATTTGCGTAACGCAAGATCACCACCGCCCCCAAAAATTATAATATCAAAAGGATTAAGCATAGTTACTCTCTACGTTTGTAATACCTAAAAGCGACTTCCATAAGCCGCTTGGTATGCAGGTTTAGTGCTTGAATGACAGTGGCTCTTAGTGTTAATAAAAGCCTATTGAATGTTTTACGCTATGGCGTTTTATTTATTATTTGACTGTTCGCACAATTAAATGAGTCTTAGGAGTCCTGTAAATCCTCTCACAAAAATACAGGCCCTAAGAACTCCAGCGCTACCCGTTCAAAGGTACTCGGTTTGCTTATTTACATAAGCGAATATATTACTGCGTACGGTGTTGCTTGTAGTACGCAATTAAGCCATTTGTTGAACTATCGTGGGCGTGTTTTACGCTGGCATCGGTTAGTTCGCTTTCAATTTTAGAGGCAAGGCCTTTACCAAGCTCTACACCCCATTGATCAAATGAGCAAATTTCTAAAATTATGCCTTGGCAGAAAATTTTATGTTCGTACAGCGCAATTAAGCGTCCTACTGTTTTTGCATCAACTGTATCTAGCAGTATAGATGTTGTAGGGCGATTACCCTGATGAATTTTATGATTTAGTAACTCATCAATTTGCGCTTGTGTTTTACCTTTAGCGGCTAAATCTTCTGTGACTTGCTGTGCATCTACACCGCTCATCATTGCTTCTGTTTGCGCTAAAAAGTTAGATAATAAAATATCGTGATGCTTATCTACGGCTACCTGCGGCTTAACTGAGGCTATAAAATCAGCAGGTACAATTACATTACCTTGGTGTAAGCACTGATAAAACGCATGTTGGCCGTTAATACCGGTCATACCCCAAATAATAGGAACCGTTGTATAAGGTACGGTTTCGCCTGCAAAGTTTACGTGTTTACCGTTACTTTCCATCTCACCTTGTTGTAAATACGCAGGTAACATATGAAGTGCTTGGTCGTACGGTAAAATAGCTTGCGACGTAAAGCCTAAAAAGCTGGTATTCCATACACTAAGTAGTGCCATTATAAGCGGAATATTTTGCTCAAATGGGGCTGCTTTAAAGTGCTCATCTACTTCAAATGCGCCTTCTAAAATAGCTTCAAACGCGTCATAACCTAGGTATAACGCAATAGGTAAGCCTATCGCACTCCAAAGTGAAAAGCGACCCCCTACCCAATCCCACATAGTGAATACGTTTTCATCGCTAATACCAAAGGCTGCGGTTTTTTCTAAGTTTGTGCTAACAGCAACAAAATGCTTAGCAATGGCGCTGTCATCTTTTGCTGTTTGTAAAAACCAATCAACGGCCGTTTTGGCGTTGGTCATGGTTTCTGATGTGGTAAATGTTTTCGATGAAATAACAAACAAGGTTGTTTCTGGGTCAATTGCTTTCAACACAGAGGCAATTTGAACACCGTCAGCATTAGATACGTAATGAACATTTAAAGTGTCATCAGCAAGTGCTTTTAGCGCTTCGGTTGCCATTTGCGGGCCTAGGTTTGAACCACCTACACCAATGCTTACCACATCTTTTACTGCTTTACCTGTGTAGCCTACCCATTGCCCACTGCGTACTTTTTCTACAAAGGTTTTAATTTTAGCTAATTCGTTATCAACCGCTTGTGTTACGTCTTCGCCGTCAACAACTAAAGGTGTATGGGCACGATTACGTAAAGCAGTATGAAGAACAGCACGCTCTTCTGTAATATTGATTTTTTCACCGCTAAACATCTTGTCGCGCCAAGAGGCAATGTCACACTCTTTAGCAAGCTCGATGAGTTGTGCAAAAATAGTTTTATCAATACGCTGCTTTGAATAATCAAACAACACACCCGGAATTTGAGTAGAGAATGCATCAAATCGTGTATCATCTTGTGCAAATAACGTTTTTAGATGGGTTTGTTTCATCTGCGCGGCACTATTTTGCAGTGCTTGCCAACTTGCTAATTGCGAACGATTAGACATGTAAATATCCTCTAAAATATTTAAATTAATGATTTAAAAACAGTTTTAGGTAAAAAGACTTCGCTAATTGCGCGTAGTGCTAGTAAAAAGGCAAGCGCTTAGTATAACGAAAAAAGCAATAAAAATGCTGTTTTTATAATTTATGATGCAGATAATAACGCAATTTTTTACTTTTGACACCGGTATCATAAAAATTTTATGAATTAATTACCCACAAATTTTAAGCATTTAATAGTTTAAACAACATTTATTAAATATTCATGAATTAGGGCCTGTTGACCTTTAAGGATTAAAATTCGTACAAACTAGGAACAATTTAATCCTGCCGCGAGGTTTGTTCTCTAGTGGGCTCAGTAACTGCTCTTGCGTTACGCTACTGGCTTACATCCATATAAAAATACCAAACACACTGCTGTAAATTAAACTTCGAAACATTATAGGCCCAAAGCATAAAATGCATCGTATGCACTCGCCTAGCTTTATAGGTGGTTAAAACATCCTCAAAACTAGGCCCATAATTAGCTCACCAACGCCAAGCCACCCGCTACGTTATAAATATTCGCAAAGCCTAATTGCTGTAAATTTGCCGCTGCAATTTTAGAACGATTGCCGCTTCTACACAGTAATATATAGGTGTGCTGCGGGTTTAATTGATTTTGTACTATGGCGTTAGCCATACGGCTAAGTGAAATATTAAGCGTATTAGCTAAAGGCGCGGCAAAAAGCTCCGCCACATTAATTGCGCCATGTTCATACGGCTCACGGGTATCAATTAAATACACATTTTTTTGCGTTAGTAACGCTTTAGCTTGCGTAAAGTCTAGCTGCTTAGTGTCTGTTTGCACCGCCGCCTGTACATAGCCACACAATTGGCTACTGGTTTGCCTATGCAGCTGGTCGTGTTGCGCTTTTAACTGTGCAAATTGCGCCGTACTTATTTCTCCATCTAATAATGGGCTAAGCAAAGGCGTTTGTGCACGTACAGTACGCCAGTTAATGGCAAAGCATTGCTGATAGTCATGCCCCGAACAAATAACCGTATCGTCACTCATTTTCTCAGCAAGGGTAATAAGTGAGTGTGCCATTTGCGTTGCACTGCCCCCTTCAAGCGAGGTATTGCCAAGCCCAGCAGGTAAAATTAAATCACCGCAAAAACAATAATCAATATGGCCTGTGATGCGCTCTTTTAATAAATAACTAACGCTGTCTTTGCTGTGCCCTGGGGTTGGCTCTATAGTTAGCGTTTTTGTACCAAGCTCAATGCTATTTTGCAGCGCATGCGGTGTGCCTAGTACTTCATTTAACAAAGCCACTGCGCCTGGACGGTCTTGGTGCTGGTGGGTATCTAAAATTGCTTTTACGTTGAGCTGTTGTGTGCTCACTATTTTTTCAAAGCGCGGAATAAGCTCTATTACCGGGTCAATAATAACGGCGCTGTCATCGTCACTAACATACAGCCAGCTACACGCCCCTTTATGCCTAAATTGTGTTAATCCCAGCGCGCATACTTCTTGCTTTGGCGAGGCACTGTCAGAAACAATTAAGCAATTGGCCTCTAATACCGCCTTTAAGGAGCATATACGCTTACATGCTTGGCTAATTTGCTGCTCGGTTGCAGCAGGCCCAAAAGACAGCCTAATGGCGTTTTCACTTTGCCAATTAGTTGCCGCCATTGCATCAAGCACAAAACTGCGTGTTGCCCCTGTACTGCACGCCGAGCCACCGCTCACTCTAATGCCTGCTGCGTCAAATAAATCAATAACCTCTTTGGAGGTAAGCGTATCAACAGCAAAATTAAGGGTGGTAGGTACAGAATGTGAAAAATCGTGATTAAAGGTTATATCACCAAAGGTACTTTGCAGCGCATTAAGCAGTTGCGCTCTGTAGCTATTTAATACATCAACCGACTTAAACGTGTCGTCGTTTTTATCTAGCAGCAAGTTAAACAGTTTATTAAGCCCTGCTATACCTGGTAGGTTTTCGGTGCCAGAGCGCATGCCGCTTTCTTGCCCGCCCCCCGCAATAAATGGCGTATAGGCACTGCCATTTTTAATGTATAAAAAACCAATACCTTTTGGTGCATAGAGTTTATGACCCGAAAACGGGGCATAATCTATGCTGGTACTACTAAGCGCTAGCGCTTGTTTACCTAAGGCTTGTACACAATCAACCATCCAAGACACTGATTTATTACGGCTGCGAATAGTATACTCAATAGCATTTAAGTCTTGATAAACACCGGTTTCGTTATTAACCGCCATGGTGCAAATCATTAGCGCGTTATTTATGTGCTCACTAATAAACGCTAAATCTAAAATCCCTTTACTATCAACAGGAATAGCCAGTAATTGGGCGTTAATGCCTAAAACGCTATTCCAATGTTTTAACGTATTAGGCACCGCTTTGTGCTCAGTTGCCCCGTACAATAATACAGGGTTTTTAATCGTATGATTTTTAGCATGAATGAGCGTTGAAACAATGGCTGTTTGTATGCCTTCTGTTGCGCCTGAGGTAAAAAGAATATCGCCATCGGGCGCACCAATAACATGGCGTGCATTTTGCCTTGTTTGTTCTAATAAATACTTAGCTTGTATACCGCTAATATGGGGGCTTGAAGGGTTACCAAAACAAATTTGCATGGTGTGCGACACCACGTCGGCAATACAGGGTAAAACAGGTGTTGTAGCGTTTGCATCAAGATAAACTTGGGCTGCTTGTTCATCGTGCAATAAAAACTCAGACATTAAAAACGCACCTTTATTACTAAAAAATATATCTTATACCCAATAGTACATAAGTTTGTTCTCATTGGGTAATAATCAATTAGTAACTTAGGTGCGTTTACTATGCTTTTTTAAACTAAAAGTACGTTACTGTGCCCGCTCTTTTGTTATTTCTCCATGCGTAGATGACCAGGCATTTATTAGCGCTTTTACAAGCGATGCGAGCGGAATGGCAAAAAACACGCCCCAAAATCCCCATAAGCCACCAAAAAATAGCACTGCAACAATAATAAATACGGGATTTAAATCAACGGCCTCAGAAAACAACAAGGGCACTAATACGTTGCCATCTAGCGCCTGAATGACCCCGTAAATTATTAGTACGGTCCAAAATTGCGTTTCGATACCAAATTGAAACAGCGCCACCGCCGCAACCGGTATGGTAACCAATGCCGCACCCACAAATGGAATTAACACCGAAAACCCAACCAACACGCCAAGTAAAGCTGCATAACGTAAATCAAGTACAGTAAAGGCAATAAACGAGGTGCCACCCACAATTAAAATTTCAAATACTTTGCCTCGAATATAATTCATTATTTGCTGGTTCATTTCGTGCCACACTTGCAAAATTAACCGTCTCTGCTGCGGAATAAGCGTAGCGGCACTGCTTGTAAGCTCAAGCTTGTCTTTAAGCATAAAAAATACAAGTAAGGGTACAAGCACCAAATAAATAAGCCATGCCACAACATCTTTTAACGAAGTAAGTGAAAACGAGACAATAACTTGGCCAAATTCGAGCGCCTTTGCCTCTACACTTGCCACAATAGCTTGGACCTGCTCGGCATTAATTAAACTGGGGTATTGCTGTGGTAAGGCCATTAAAAATGACTTACCTTGCTCTACCATGTGTGGGGTTTCTTGTACTAAATTACTGGTTTGCTTCCAAAGTACGGGGCCAATAACCAAAATAAGGGTAAGCATAACTCCGGTAAAAATAAGCATTACAATGACTGTAGCGCTAAAGCGTTTTAACCCAAAGCGCTCTAAGTGCACGACCGGCCAATCAAGTAAATAAGCAATCACCAATGCCACTAACACAGGAACAATTAACGAGCCAAAAAAGTACAGTAATGCCACAGAGGCAATGAGTAAAAAAAGTAAGGTGACTGAATGAGGATCTGAGAACTTTCTTTCGTACCATGTTTTAACGTATTCAAACATGCAATGGCTCCACTAGTAATAGTCCTAGGTGTTGATCAAATTTATATGTATATGCATTTTTGCTTAAAAAACGCGTAATATCATCTGCGCTTTCGTCGTTATTTATACTAAACGTTATTGCCTTATTAGATGACTGCGCATTACGAAGCGCTAATTTAAATTGTACAAACTGTTGTGGGCATTTAAATTTTTTTAAATCGCACTCTAACATAACTACTTTACTCGCTAAGTAAAATGAATAATAAGTCGCATATTGTCGGTCATTCTATTTATAAAATGTGAACAGCAGTAACTTTTTCTTAAAACCATTCCTGCAATAGTTTATCCTTATAACATAATTAGCAGTAAGGATAAGTTAATGCCTGGCACGCATAATAAAGCGCAACTACCTAGTAATCCAACTCTCAAAGAGATTAATTGGTATAAAAAGCAGATAAACTGGGGAGAGCTCCCGCCTTTTTATCATCTTGTTGCTTCTTCGGTCAGCGAATCTGAAGGAATATTGGAGCACGGATTTGATAACGCTGTAAAAAGCCTGATCAATAAACGCAATTGGAACTTAGACTTACTTGATGGCTATGAAGATGATTTTGGTGAAATACACACCAAGCATAAGCCGCGTATAGCGCTACACCAAGTATTTACCGACCGAGGCTTTGAGCTCTGGGCGCAACCCTATGCTAAAGATATAATTATTGATCAATACGTTAAAGATAACCGCTTTATGGAGTTTAAAGTATGGGATCCGCATTCAATGAAAAACCTGATCCGCATAAATCAGCTCCATAAGTTTATTGGCTTTTATTTTGAGCGCGGCGACAAGGCCGATAAAGCCATTATTTTACATGCACATAAGGTAGTACATAAAATTATTAAATTTTTGCAGCAGGAATTGAACGTTGTAAAGCTTGATGGAGTCACAATAAAAGAACTCTACCAATTGTGCGAAAAAGACAGCCGTGCAAGCAGCGATGAAATTGACATAGCAAAAATTGCCATTGGTGAACAAATTAACAAGGAATAAAATGCAGCTAAAATCAGCCTTTATCACTTTATGCAGTGCCGCGCTTACCTTTAGCCTACTGGTTAGTGAGCCGTTAAAGGCACAAACAAACTTTACGCTACCCGATTTAGGCACGTCTGCGCTACAAGTTTTGCCACTTGAAAAAGAACAAGCCATTGGCGAAGTGATGATGATGCAAATAAGAGGCTCATCACCGGTAGTAAACGACCCCGTTTTAGACGAATACTTAACCACACTTGGCCGAAAACTTGTGGCTAATGCAAACGACGTGCGTTTTCCTTTTTCGTTTTTTTGGGTAAATAATAACGAAATTAACGCCTTTGCTTTTTACGGCGGGCATGTTGGTGTGCATACGGGGCTTATTGCGCAATCAGATAACGAAAGCCAATTTGCCTCTGTACTTGGGCACGAAATAGCGCACGTAACTCAGCGCCATTTAGCTCGTCGTATTCAGCAACAACAAGACAACAGCGCACTGACTATTGCAGGCATGATAGCCGGTATATTAGCCACCGTTGTTGCTCCCGATGCAGGTATTGCTATTATTTCGGCTAACCAAACCCAAGCTGCGTTTAGCCAATTAACTCACAGCCGTGCTGCCGAGCAAGAAGCCGACAGAATTGGTATGCAAACCCTTAATAACGCCGGTTTTGACGCCCGTGCATCGAGTGAATTTTTAACTAAACTTTCAGCGCAAATAAGATATAAGTACAAACCACCCGCTTTTTTACTGACTCACCCATTGCCAGAGAGCCGTGTATCTGACGTACGCCTACGTGCAGAGCAATTCCCTGTGCGCCATTTAAACCCAAGCCTTGAGTTTAATTTAGCAAAAAGCCGAGTACTTGCTCGTTATGCCAATAAGCCCGAAAATGCCGAAGCGTTATTTAAAAAATTAATGCGCGAAAACAGTTACAACAACACCGCGCTTAAATACGGCTTGGGCATAAGCTTACTTGATCAAGATAAGCTAGATGAAGCCGCCGAAATTTTAGAGCCGCTATTAGCGCAAAGTCCTAAAAATTTATTTTATATCGATACCCATACCGATTTACTAATAGCGCAAAAAAAAGCCGACGAAGCGGTAAAATTTTTGGCTGAACTAAACAACTATCGCCCTAACAACCAAGTTATTACTTTAAACTATGCAAATGCAGCATTAGAGGCTGAGCAGTTTGAATTAGCTGAAAACATTTTAAAAAGCTTTTTACTTGAAAAACCCGACCACAACTTAGGTAAACAACTATTAGCCGATGCCTATAAAAAGCAAGACAAGCTTGCCGCTTATCACGAGGCCAATGCTGATGTGTTATCGCAATATGGCGCGTATATTAAAGCGGCAGACGAAATCCAAAAAGCGCTTAACTTCGTAGAACCCACAGAGCTGGTTAAACAGCAACGCCTAAAAGCCTTGCTTACTCAGTATCGCCGTTTACAAAAAGAGCTGGCAAGGCTTTAAGTCTGTCAGCGCTTGCCCTAAAATAGCGGCAAATTACATTTTGGAACTAATTGTATGTCAGTTACTATTTATCATAATCCACGTTGTTCTAAATCGCGTGAAACCCTCGCATTACTAGAACAAAACAACGTAACACCAAGCGTAGTAGAGTATTTAAAAACACCGCTTAACCATGAGCAAATAAGCCAACTTTTAGAACAATTAGGGTTTAGCTCAGCTCGCCAGCTAATGCGCACAAAAGAAGATGCATACAAAGCGCTTAACCTAAAAGAAGAAACCAACGAGTCAGCGCTAATAAACGCCATGGTAGACAACCCTAAACTTATTGAACGCCCTATTGTACAAAACAACGGTAAAGCAGCCCTTGGCCGTCCGCCTGAAAACGTATTAAGCGTATTATAATGACGACTCGCATTGTTGTCCTGTATCACTCAAGCCATGGCTCGGTTGAGGCTATGGCGCACGAAATAGCCGAATCTATAGAGCAACAGGGTGCCACAGCCGTATTGCGTACCTTTGTTGCTAAAAATCCGCACGATATAGTAATTACAAAAGATGATTTAATAAATTGCGACGGCCTTGCGTTTGGTACACCTACCCGATTTGGCATGATGGCATCGCAAGCAAAAACGTTTTGGGAAACCACCAGCGATCTATGGCTAAAAGGCCAGTTAATAGATAAACCAGCCTGTGTGTTTTCATCGTCAAGCAGTATGCATGGCGGCAATGAAGCCACCTTACTTAATTTATCATTACCGCTACTACACCACGGCATGATGTTATTAGGGGTACCTTACGAAGTACCAGAGTTACTAGCTACGCAAACCGGCGGCACACCTTACGGGGCAACACATGTAGCCGGCAGTAGTAATACGAATACTTTAAGTAAAGACGAAATTAAAATATGCCAAAGCGTTGGTAAACGCCTCACTCACATTGCGAGAAGACTTCAATGAATACCGCTGACACCCCTGCTAAAAAGCCAATTACTGTAAAATTTCAGCGCACCGCTATTTTTGGCTATGTGGGTTTATTACTTTTATTTCCTCTGTGGATGTACTTTGTACCTCCGCTAAATGGCAACACAAGTTTTGTATCCTTGTTTGTGCCTATAATCCCTTTACTGTTGCCCTTAAGAGGCTTTATTAAAGACAACACCTACACTTACGCCTGGGCTAACTTTGTTGTTATGTTGTACTTTATACACGGCTTAACCATGTTATGGGCTGCACCTGATGAGCTAATATGGGTGTTATTAGAGCTTGTATTTGCCTCTGCCATGTTTATTGGCTGCACATATTACGCAAGGCACCGTGGGCAAGAGCAAGGCTTAAAAATACGTAAGCTTAAAGAAGAGCTCGCAGAGGAAAAAGCCGCTAACGAATACAATAAATAATGCTAATTCGCAAAATAAATTATTTAAGCTGAAAGTTGAAATAATACCAATCCGCATAAGTAAGTAATCTATTTTGAGGATGGAAAAACGTGTCGATAGCAAGGCAAAAAATTCGCTATTTAGTTGTTCTAAATGAGAGTTTTTTAACGCAGATAGCGACACGTTTAGCCCCGCAAAATGATTAGATATTATTGCGGATTGGTATAATAGCTTATACATACAAAAAACGCGCTTAACATAACAATGTAAGCGCGTTTTTTTAGGCTTTTAGTTTGCCATGGCGGCCGCTACACTAATTCGCTCAGTGCAGCCAGTGCAACTATGCTGGCTAATCCAAGCTGAGCTATTAAGCTTAACAACGAAAAAACACGCAACACAAATAATCCCCACGGGTGCTTTATATGTGGATAGAGCGCACAGCGCTTTAAGCTCGCCGCAAAGAAAAAACACACCGATGCAATCAATGTAAAAATTAAAGTCAGCTCACTTTTTATAGCAATGCTTTCATCAAAAAAGAAATACAGCTGCAATGGCAATAAAATAGTGACAATTGCGTGTAAGGCGTGCACCTTTTTAATGCGGTTAAACTGCCCTTCTGGCGAAAGCTCTTTTATACCAAAATCGCGCTCAAGGCATTTAACTAAATTGCTTGCTTTAATACTTACTGCTAACCGGTAACAGCTTAAGCCTTCGTTATTACGTGCTCTAAAGTCGTAACCTGCTTTTAGTAATAGCACCATAAGGGTTTCGTTTTTAGCTAACACTGCATAATGCAGTGCAGTATTGCCTAAGGTGTCTTGCGCTTTTTGATCCTGTTTAGCCAACAGGGTTTCTATCACATTGACATAGCCCTTTTCGGCTGCCCACATAAACGCTGTTTTATTGTTTTCATCAGCCAATGTACCAGTGGCACCTTGCTCTATGAAACGCATCGCCATGGTTTGCTTTGCGCTTTTTTGGCTTAAATGAGCAAGTAATGCTTTTTCAAGCAATACAATAGAATCAACATCCGGCGATACTTGCGTTAACAGCGTAAAATAGTCTTTACCGTTTGCTACTTTTTGACTGGCAAGCTCTGTAAGTTCGTTTAAATCAGCGACCGATTCAGGTAAAAAAGCACTTAAACGCTCTCTAAAATCAACTTCTTGCCACAGTGCTAGCGTATCGTGTGCACTTAATTTACTGCCACTATTTAAGGCATGTTCAATTAACGAAAAATAGCGTTTACTAAATAATAAGCTAAACAACGAAAGCGGCGTATCAAGTGCGTTTTGCGCCGCCACACTGGCGTATTTTTCTAAGCGCTGGCACAGCATTAGCGCCATTGATTCGCTTGTGTATTCGTTATCTAAATAATGATTTTTAACAGCAGCAATGTAAGCGTGCGCATCTTCGTCATATTCACTAATATGCTGAAAATAACACTCTTCAAAGGGTTCAAGCGGGGTTAACCATATCAAATAGTAAATGGGTGGTAGCACAGTGGTGCATACACCGTCATCTTCAATAGTAGAACGACATGCAGGCCAAGCTTCTAAAGCATCTAAAATAAAGGCACCGTTTTGTTCTACAAGTCCTTTAATAAGTAATGGGTATTCCTTTGGCCAAATCAGTACATTTTCCATTAAAACAGCACAACTCCAGTGTAGCTTGATGAGGCGTCAGTTATAGCAGTTTTTAGCTGACACCACGCTTAATCGACGTGCTGATATTCTATCACACCTTTTTTTTGCTGCGAGCTTAAAGTAGATGAATATTAAGAAAATATAAAAGCAGCCAATACACTTTAGTGCGGCTGCTTTTGTGGTTGGAGAGGGTCTTAATCAGGAAGTGAACTATTTATTTTTTAGCTCGGTAATTACTTGCTCTAAACCGACATCAGAAATACGTTGAATGATCTCTTTTTGCTTAGCGCTTAAAAGCGAAATACCTTCGGCAACAATGTCGTATACTTTCCATTGCTGGTCTTTACCTTGGCGCAGCTTAAAATGCAGATCAATCACGGGCGCATTTGGCTCAATAATTTGCGTTTTAACCGTCGCGTACTCAGAGTCGCTTTTAGCGGTATCTTGTTCAAATACTACTTGCTGGCCGGTGTACTTCATTAGCGCACCTGCGTAAGTACCTGTTAAATAATGCTCTACTGCATCAATAAAACGTACAGCTTGCTCGCGCTCAATGCCTTTTATGTGCTTACCAAGCAATTTAAACGACACAAACTTAATATCTATGTTTGGCATTAAACGCGTCTCTACAATGCGCGCCATATCGGCTTTGCTTGCATCGCCTTGTGCATTTACTTTTGCAATATCGCTAAAAAGCGTATCGGCAACGCCTTCAAGCATATGTTGAGGCGACTGCGCCGTTTGCGCAAATAACGCGCTGCTAAAAAAGGCAGCAGCAATAAAAATAGTGTTAAAAAGTTTCATGAGCGTGACCATGTGTGTGATTAAGATGTGGCTAAATTACGCGATTTTAAGCCACAAAAACAGACACAAAAATGCACCTTATTAATGCCAAAACAGCACCAATTAAATAAGCTATTTATTTTCAATTAGTTAAGCCTTCCCTGTTAACACCCCATAAACAAGCGGCATTTTGTCCTCATTGAAAATGTGTATGGCCCGCCCTTATCATTTATTTACTCATTCGACTCACACACCAATTTGGCAGTTATGAAAACGGTATATAAAACTTTCACACTTATTCTATTTTTAGTTATTTCTGTATGCGGTAACACGGCGTTTGCGCAGTCTTATCATGGTTACGCCGTAGATTTTCTCAAAGGCGAAGGCAACGTGAATGGCGTTAAGCTGGCTTACCAATATCACGCCCCTAGCTTACAAAACTTAGTGGGCGATGCGCGCTTTTATTTTGAAACCAGCGTTAATATGTGGGAATACCGCCATGGTGACAACTCGCAATCTAATCTTGTTTTGGCTATGTCGCCCGTACTGCAGTTTCCTGCTTTTAGTTTTCATAATACCCCGTTTTATATTGAGGCAGGTATTGGCGTATCGCTTATTGATGAAACTAAATTTGCGGGCAAAAATATTAGTACTCACTACCAATTTGAAGACCGTATTGGCCTAGTTGCAGACTTTGGCCACACTAACGTAGCGCTTCGGGTTATTCATTACTCAAACGCCGGATTTAAAGAGCCTAACCCAGGTTTAAACTTTTTAACTCTTTCAGTGGCAAGGCGTTTTTAATCTTCATTCGTATTTAGTATCAATTTGCCACTTAAAAGGGTTAAGTATTAGGGTAAATTGAAATAACCAGCCACAAAAAAGCCCTGATAAATCAGGGCTTTTTATAATTAAAATACACTACTAGCCAACTAACCAATGCGCCATTAAGGCAATAACCGGCAGCGTAATAAGTGTACGTAAAATAAATATAACGAACAGCTCAACAATGTTTACCGGTATTTTACTGCCCAGTAAAAGTGCGCCAACCTCAGACATGTAAATTAGCTGAGTTACGCTCATTGCGGCAATAATAAAGCGAGTTACATCACTTTCAATGGTGCCCGCAGCTAAAATTGACGGAATAAACATATCGGCAAATCCCACCATAATAGTTTGTGCCGCGGCCTGTGCTTCGGGTACTTGTAACCACTCTAAAAATGGCACAAACGGCATACCTAAATATTGAAATACCGGCGTGTGCTCAGCAATAATAAGTGCGAATGTTCCTACGGCCATTACAACAGGCAGTACACCAAACACCATATCAAGTGCATTATGTACACCCTCTTTTAAGGTACCTTTAAAGCCCGACGAGTTATTGGCTTTTGCTAATGCTACATCAAGTGAGTGCCCTACTAAGCTTTTACCCCTTGGGATAGCCTCAGCATCGCGATTTGGCTCACTACCATCAATAAGCAAATCTTTTTTAAAGCGAAGTGGCGGTAAGCGCGGCACAATAATAGCGGCAACCACACCGGCTAAACATACGGTGGCATAAAATGGGGCAAATAAGTGCTCTAATTTCACTTGGCCTAAAACCACTAAGCTAAATGTAATAGAAACCGCCGAAAACGTAGTACCAATAATTGCGGCTTCGCGCTGCGTGTAGTGCTTTTGGTCGTACTGCCTTGCGGTCATTAAAATACCAACACTGCCATCACCTAACCACGACGCAGTACAGTCAACTGCACTTCGCCCAGGTACGCCAAATACAGGGCGCATTACCTTGGTTAGCATAGTGCCTGCAAGCTCTAATAACCCAAAGTTAATTAGTAAAGGCAGTAATAAACCGGCCAGTATAAATACCGAAAACAAAACAGGTAATAAGTCGTTTAATACCAAAGCGCCTGTGTTTGCAGAGGTAATTGCCTCGCTACCTAACCCTAAATGGGTCATTAGCACAAACGCCATACCGAATAAACGCACCACTAACCACACTACACTCACATCAAATAAATGCTTTAACAGGGGTGATTGGCAAATAGCGGCGGGTTTAAATACTTTGGTGATCACCGACATAACGCCAGTAATACAAATAATAAGGGTAATAATTGCTTGCGCAGAGCCAGACATCAACGCTTGCACGCCTTTAGCCATTAACGCAATAGGAATGGTCATCCCGTCTGCTGTAGGAATGGGTGTCATAAATAAAAACACACCAATTAACGACGGTACTAAAAAAGTAAACCAAGTGCGCCACGTATAGTGCCCGCGAGGAGGTAACTGAGACATATTTTTTAATCCATAAAAACTACAAAAAGAGCAAAGCGCTCTTTTTGTAGTAAAAACTTATTATTAATTATTAAATTTTGATGCCGCGCTGAATAAGTGCTGCTTCTAACGCTTGTTGTAAACCATTCATGGTGCCAGGTTCGAGTGTTTCGCCTTTGTCATCCATCCAGGTTAAGCTTGTACCACCTTCTTTAGTTTTGCTCACTAAAATTTGGTATTGGCCTTCTTCAATTGGAAGCTGCGCAACTTCGTCGCCCCAAATAGAATCCCATACACTGCTTTCTGGCTTGTTGTAGTCGGCAGTTATTAAGCCGGTATCGGTTTTAATCTCAACGATAGTAAACGATAGGCGTTCTAAAAAGCCCGAGAAGCGGTCGAATACTGCATCGTATGATTGCTCAGTAACAAGTGCAGCATTGCCTTTGTTATCAAAGCCCATTTCTAAAGAAATAATACCTTGGCGCTTGCGGTTCTCTACTTCTAACTGACGGTAGCGATAATCAAATTCAGCCACAACTTGGTTAAGCGCGCGTACTTCTAATTGCTGCTTAAGTAAATCGGTTAACGTATCATCACCTTTAAAGTCAATAAGTTCAGCGCGTAACGAAGCAGTACGCTGATGCGATTTTTCTTCAATTGTGAATCTAAAGCGCTCTTGGTTTTCGCTTACCTCATCGCCCCATAACCAGCTCTCTTCAGCTTTAATTATTGAGTACCAGTCGGTTTCGATAATACCAAGTAGCTTATCTTCTTTTGTGGTTGTTGCATTATTTTCGGCAATAACCGCTTTAATTGAGTCCCAAACAAATTCATCTAAATCAACAATGCCATCGTTTTTATCAAAGTAAATACGCGCTTGTTTATCGCCCTCTTCTACCCAGCTACCTTTAGCAACAGTTAAAACCTGTGCTGGTGGACGATAGTTTGTTGCCTCAGGGTTGTTATCGTATTGGCCCACATCCATTTTATAAACCGGATCTTGCGCTGGTTGAGATAACGATGGCGGGGTTTTAACACCTTCATGCGTACGATAATTGCGTTCGTTGTGCGCTTCATTAATAAAAACATTACACCCTGATAAACTTACCAATACACTCACTGCAAGTGCTTTTGGGATCCAATACTGCACAGATATTTCTCCTTAGCATACCCTTTAATTGTTTTACACGTATATGAGTGGGTAATACCGAATTTGGTTCAGTGTAAAATCAACATTAACTTTACATTTATTATTTGGCTGTCTAATTGCAATAAAGTTCACACCTAAGTGTTATAAAATCAATCACAACAAAAAGACAAATTTTAGCTATGGTACTTTCCTGTGCCAGTAAAAACAAGGAACACAACGCTTTAAAGCGCCTTTAATTAAGCGCCTATGTAGTTTAGGGCGCTTTTTGTGTTAAACTTCGCCGCCGTGCAACGTAGTGTATGCGCAGCGGGCTATACCAACTCGGTTGTTATATTTCAAAAAACGTAGGTATTAAACTTCATGACTGCATTTTCAAATCATCAAATTGTTTTAACCGCTATTGGCGAAGATAGACCGGGAATTGTAAGTGAACTTACACAGCTTGTAAGTGATTGTCATTGCAACATTATAGATAGCCGAATAGCCATTTTAGGCAGCGAATTTACCTTTACCATGCTGCTAAGCGGCGATATGTCGGCCATTAGCCGCATAGAGCACACCTTGCCTACTAAAGGCATGGAGCTAGGCCTACTCACCATGATGAAGCGCAGCACCACTCGCCACACCGAAAGTGAATTTTGCGCAGGCTATACCCTTGAATACACAGGGATAGACACCCCAGGTACACTGAGTAAAGTAACGCGTTTTTTTGCCGATCACCACATTAGTATCTGCTCATTAAAGTCAGACACTTACGATGAAGAAACCGACACTAAAATGCGCTGCGAAATTGAGTTTAATATCCCGGTAGAGGTTGATATAGACCAATTTAAAGTGACCTTTGAAAACCTTTCGCACAGTCTTAACGTAGATTATATTTTTAAACGTATTCGCTAAGGAGCACAGCATGAACAAAATTAGTCCATTACAAGCCGGTGATACAGCACCAGAATTTAGCTTACAAAACCAAAACGACGAAACAGTCACTTTAAGTGAGCTGTTAAAAGAGCAACAAGTACTGGTGTACTTTTACCCTAAAGCCTCTACACCGGGTTGTACGGTTCAAGCCGAAAACTTACGTGACCAACAAGCAGAGCTTGCTCAATTTAACACCCGCGTTGTAGGTATTAGCCCAGACCCTATTAAGCGCCTTAAAAACTTTGAAACTAAAAAAGAGCTTAACTTTGATTTACTCGCCGATGAAGATCACGCCATTGCTGAAGCATTTGGCGTATGGGGCTACAAAAAGTTTATGGGTAAAGAGTACGATGGTATTCACCGCTTAACCTTTTTAGTAGGCCAAGACGGTAAAATTAAACACTTATTTGATAAGTTTAAAACCAAAGATCATCATCAAGTGGTTTTAGATTACTTAGCGGCGGAATAAGTTAGCTATCAGCTATCAGCTATCAGCTATCAGCTATCAGCTATCAGCTATCAGCTATCAGCTATCAGCTATCAGCTATC
>NZ_JAPCKL010000008.1:0-169972 GCF_025942345.1 Pseudoalteromonas sp. A3 | reverse complement strand
TCAGCTATCAGCTATCAGCTATCAGCTATCAGCTATCAGCTATCAGCTATCAGCTATCAGCTATCAGCTATCAGCTATCAGCTATCAGCTATCAGCTATCAGCTATCAGCTAGAAATTTTGCTCATATTAACTTACGTGTCAAGACGAGCTTGTCTTAAACTGGCGGCTGACGACTATAAAAACAAAAAACCCAAGCCGAGGCCTGGGTTTTTAAACAGTTAACTAAAAGAGTTTACTTCTTCTTTTTAACTGCTTTTTTGTTTGGTAAATCAGTGATTGAACCTTCAAAAATTTCAGCTGCAAGGCCAATAGACTCGTTCAATGTTGGGTGAGCATGAATAGTAAGTGCTAAATCTTCACCGTCTGCGCCCATTTCAACTGCTAAGCCGATTTCGCCAAGCATTTCGCCTGCGTTAATACCCACCATAGCACCACCGATTACACGGCCACTGTCTTTATCAAAGATAAGCTTAGTAGAACCTTCAGTACGTGCAGATGCAATTGCGCGACCTGATGCAGCCCACGGGAATACCGCAGTTTCAATGCTTAAGCCTTGCTCTTTTGCTTCTTTCTCAGTCACACCTACCCATGCGATTTCTGGGTCAGTGTACGCAATTGAAGGAATACATTTAGGGTCGAAGAAGTGCTTCTGACCAGAGATAACTTCTGCAGCAACATGGCCTTCGTGTACCGCTTTATGCGCAAGCATAGGTTGGCCAACTAAATCACCAATTGCAAAAATATGGTCTACGTTAGTACGTAATTGCTTATCAACATTAATAAAGCCACGCTCATCAACATTAACACCTGCTTTATCAGCATCAAGTAAGTTACCGTTAGGCGTACGGCCTACAGCAACAAGTACTTTGTCGTAACGTACTGGCTCAGCTGGTGCGTTTTTGCCTTCAAAAGTAACGTATAAGCCATCATCTTTCGCTTCAACGCCAACAACTTTAGTAGAAAGCATAACATTGAATTTTTTGTTTACGTATTTTTGGTAAATCTTGATGATATCTTTATCCGCAGCCGGAACTAACTGATCTGCAAATTCAACTACATCAATATCAGAACCTAGTGCGCGGTAAACCGTACCCATTTCAAGACCGATAATACCACCACCTAAAACAAGTAGTTTCTCTGGTACGTCTTTAAGTTCTAATGCGCCAGTTGAATCAATTACACGGTCATCTTCTGGGATGAACGGTAAGCTAACAGGTTTAGAACCCGCAGCAATGATTGCGTTATCAAATGTAATAGTTGTAGTGCCGTCAGCACCTTCAACGTCTAAAGTGTTGCTGCCAGTGAATTTACCGTAACCTGGTACAACTTTAACTTTACGCATCTTAGCCATGCCGTCTAAGCCACCTGTAAGCTGGCCAACAACCGACTCTTTCCAAGAGCGAATTTTGTCTAAATCAATTTGCGGAGCGCCAAAAGTAACACCGTGAGATGACATTTCTGCAGCGTCATCAATCACTTTAGCCACGTGTAAAAGTGCTTTTGAAGGAATACAACCAACATTAAGACATACGCCGCCTAATGTTTCACGCAATTCTACTAATGTAACTTCTAAGCCCAAGTCAGCAGCACGGAAAGCCGCAGAGTAACCACCAGGACCACCGCCTAGTACAACAACTTGAGTTTTTAATTCGTTGCTCATGCTATTACCTTAATTGTTTGAACGGGACACTGCCCTAAAATTTAACTGCCATGTTTCTGCATGGGCAGAAAATCAGAGCAATTCACAAATAGTGCAAAGATTGTATCATTGCATATAGTAAAAATCCCAGCTAAAAACAACTGGCTGGGATTTGATTTTGTTCATATTGTAGCGATTACATCACTAATTGACGTATGTCGCTCATGTAGCTAGCAAGCGTTGCGGTAAAGCGTGCAGCTAGAGCACCGTCAATCACACGGTGATCGTACGACATAGAAAGCGGAACCATTAATTTTGGTTCAAAGTCTTTACCATTCCACTTAGGTTTCATTTCAGATTTAGATACACCTAAAATAGCCACCTCTGGTGCATTAACAATCGGCGTAAATGCCGTACCGCCAATACCGCCTAAGCTTGAAATAGTAAAACAACCGCCTTGCATATCAGATGACGTTAACTTACCTTCACGCGCCTTTTTAGAAATATCCATCAGCTCGCGAGATAGTTCAATAATGCCTTTTTTGTCCACATCTTTAAATACTGGAACAACTAAGCCATTTGGCGTATCTACTGCCACACCAATATTGATGTACTTTTTAAGGATAAGGCTTTCACCGTCTTCAGACAATGACGAGTTAAACGTTGGGAACTCAGCAAGTACTTTCGCTACCGCTTTCATCACAAACACAAGTGGTGTGATTTTAACGCCGAGCTTTTTCTTCTCGCTTAACACGTTTTGTTCTTTACGGAACACTTCAAGGCTGGTGATATCAGCTTCGTCAAACTGTGTAACATGTGGGATTTGCACCCAGTTACGGTGTAGGTTTTTACCCGACAGCTTTTGAATACGCGATAGTTTTTTCTCTTCAATTTCACCAAATTTAGCAAAATCTACTTTCGGCCACGGAATTAAGCCAAGCTCACCACCGCCCGCATTGCCTTTACCAGCTGGTAATTGGCCTGATTCAACTTGCTTAACTAGGTTTTTAACATAGTTTTGTACGTCTTCTTTTACTACGCGGTTTTTACGCCCTGAGCCTTTAACGTTTGCTAAATTAATACCAAACTCACGCGCTAAGCGGCGAACAACTGGCGATGCATGGGCATATGCGCTGTTGTTTTCAAAGCTTTCGTCGCTTGCTTTAGCAGCAGGTGCAGCTTGAGCTGGCGCAGACTCGGTTTTAGCAGGTGCAGCCGCTGGCTTTTGCTCAGCCGGTTCTGCTGCTTTTGCTGGCGCACTGCCTGCAACTTCAAAAACAAACACAAGTGAGCCAGTTTTGACTTTATCGCCAGCGGCCACTTTAATTTCTTTAACGGTACCAGCAAACGGGGCTGGTACTTCCATTGCCGCTTTGTCGCCTTCAACGTTTAAGATAGATTGCTCTTCTTCAACCGTATCGCCAACAGCAACCATGATTTCAGTTACTTCAACTTCATCATCGCCAATATCAGGCACGTTTACTTCTTTTGTGCTTGGCTCGGCGCTTTGAGTAGTCTCTGCTGGCGCAGATTCTTGCTTTGGCGCATCTGATGCAGGTGCACTTGAGCCAGCTACTTCAAAAACAAACACTAAAGAGCCTGTTTTTACTTTGTCACCTTCGGCTACTTTAATTTCTTTTACAGTACCGGCAAAAGGAGCTGGTACTTCCATAGATGCTTTATCGCCTTCAACACTTAAAATTGACTGCTCTTCATCTACGCTGTCACCAACAGCGACCATGATTTCTGTTACTTCAACTTCGTCGTCACCAATATCTGGTACGGTTACTTCTTTAGTTGAAGAACCTGAAGCTTCTGCAGGTGCAGACGCCTCAGTTTTAGCTGGCGCTTCTGGCTCACTTTGTGAACCTGACGCTTCGCCTTCAAAAATCATGATTAACGACCCTGTTGTTACCGTGTCGCCTTCGCTTACTTTAATTTCTTTGACTGTACCTGCTTGCGCAGCAGGTACTTCCATTGATGCTTTATCGCCTTCAACGGTTAGTAGCGATTGATCAACATCTACTTTGTCGCCAACGCTTACTAAGATTTCGGTTACTTCTACGTCATCGCCACCGATATCTGGTACATTAATTTCAATACTCATTGCAAACCTCTTATGCGTACAGTGGATTTAGTTTGTTTGTGTCAATGTCGAACTTTTTAATTGCTTCAACAACCACTGACTTTTCAACATCACCACGTTTAGCAAGTTCAGATAACGTAGCAACAACCACGTAGCTTGCATTAACTTCAAAGTGACGACGTAAGTTTTCACGGCTATCAGAGCGTCCGTAACCATCTGTACCAAGCACTTTATAGTTGCTGCTTGGAATAAATGAACGCGCTTGCTCTGCGTAGTTTTTCATGTAGTCGGTCGCAGCAACAGTCACTGAATCGTTTAATACGCTAGTGATGTAAGGCGTTTTTTGCTCGCTTTCTGGGTTAAGCATGTTGAAACGCTCAACGTCTTGACCGTCACGGGTAAGCTCATTGAATGATGTTACTGAGTAAACATCAGAAGCAATACCGTACTCTTCGCTTAAAATGGCTGCAGCTTTGCGCACTTCAGTCATAATAGTACCTGAGCTTAATAGCTGTACGTTGGCTTTTTTACCTTCGTAGCTTTCAAGCTTGTAAATACCTTTACGAATACCTTCTTCAGCGCCTTCTGGCATTGCTGGTTGATGGTAGTTTTCGTTCATAAGCGTTAGGTAGTAGTAAATGTTTTCTTGGTTTTCACCGTACATACGACGAATACCATCTTGAATAATTACCGCTACTTCAAATGCGTACGTTGGGTCGTAAGAAATACAGTTAGGAACCGTATTTGCAAGAATATGGCTGTGGCCATCTTCGTGCTGTAGACCTTCACCATTTAGTGTAGTACGACCTGCTGTTGCACCTAATAAGAAACCACGTGCTTGCTGGTCACCCGCCATCCATGCCATGTCGCCAACACGTTGGAAACCAAACATAGAGTAGTAAATGTAGAATGGGATCATAGGTAAATCGTTAGTGCTGTAAGATGTTGCAGCAGCTACCCATGACGACATTGCACCTAGCTCGTTAATACCCTCTTGAAGTACTTGGCCTGATGTAGCTTCTTTGTAGTAAGAAACAATATCGCGGTCTTGAGGGGTGTAGTTTTGGCCATGTGGATTGTAAATACCGATTTGACGGAATAAACCTTCCATACCAAATGTACGTGCTTCATCAGCAATAATTGGCACAATGTTTTTGCCAATGCCTTTGTCTTTTAGTAACACGTTAAGTGCACGTACAAAGCCCATTGTGGTAGAAATATCACGTTTTTGCTCTTCAAGTAGCGGCTTAAATGCGTCTACTTCTGGCAGTTTTAGCTCTTCAGTAAATTTAGGAATACGTGTAGGTGTGTAACCTTTAAGTGCATCACGGCGTGCGTGTAAGTACTTATATTCTTCCGAACCCTCTTCAAGCGTTAAGTATGGAAGATCTTTAATTTGCTCTTCTGATACTAAATCTTGTAGGCCTAAACGGTCACGTAAGTGTTCAACATGGCTCATGTCCATTTTTTTCACTTGGTGCGCAATGTTTTTACCTTCTGCCGCTTCACCCATGCCGTAACCTTTTACAGTTTTAGCAAGAATTACGGTAGGACGGTCGTTGGTTTGCTCAGCTTTTTTAAATGCAGCATAAAGTTTTGATGGCTCATGACCACCACGCTTAAGCGCAAAAATTTCGTCATCAGTCATATCTGCAACAAGTGCAGCTGTTTCCGGATAACGGCCAAAGAAATGCTCACGTACGTACGCGCCATCTTTCGCTTTATATGTTTGGTAATCACCATCAATTGTTTCGTTCATCAACTGTAGTAATTTACCTGATGTATCTTTAGCTAGCAGAATATCCCATCCGCTGCCCCATACAACTTTAATTACGTTCCAACCAGCGCCTTTAAATAGGCCTTCTAGTTCTTGAATAATTTTACCGTTACCCATTACTGGGCCATCTAAACGCTGTAAGTTACAGTTAATTAGGTAACATAGGTTGTCTAGCTTTTCACGTGCAGCAAAAGAGATTGCGCCGCGTGATTCTGGCTCATCCATTTCACCGTCACCTAAAAACGCGTATACACGTTGGTTTTTAGTGTCTTTTAAGCCACGGCCGTCTAGGTATTTTAAAAAGCGTGCTTGGTAAATAGACGCGATTGGACCTAAGCCCATAGATACCGTTGGGAACTGCCAAAATTCAGGCATTAATTTAGGATGCGGGTATGACGGTAAACCTTTGCCATCTACTTCTTGACGGAAGTTATCAAGCTGTTCAGCCGTAAGGCGACCTTCAACAAATGCACGCGCATAAATACCCGGAGAAATATGACCTTGGTAATAAACTAAGTCACCGCCGTCTACCTCATTTGGCGCTTTGAAAAAGTGGTTAAAACACACTTCATAAAACGCAGCTGATGATTGGTAAGACGCCATATGGCCGCCTAAGTCGAGATCTTTTTTCGATGCACGTAATACAATCATGATTGCATTCCAACGAATAATCGAACGAATACGACGCTCAAGGTTTACATCCCCTGGGTACGCCGGTTCTTGATCTACTGGAATAGTATTAACGTAGTTAGTTGTTGTGCCAGTTGGCATATCAACGCCGTCTAAACGGGCTTGCTCTAACACTTGCTCAAGTAAATACTGAGCTCGTTCAACACCTTCTTCGCGCACAACTGATTCAAGAGCTTGTAACCACTCTTGTGTTTCTAGCGCGTCTACGTCAATTTTATTGACTTCAGACATATGGAGGTTTCCTTATGTTTAAAATACGAATGTTGTTAATTTAATACCACGTATACCTAATTTAGTGTGTTCTAAGTACAGCGTATTAGCTTAATTTTGTTTTGTGCGTCTTAAACTACGTTCAATTCGCGAATGCTCTTTACCCGCTTCAAGTAATGCTTCTTCAATAAAGGCTAAATGGGCATTACTTGCTAAACGGGCTTGTTCTGGATTGCCCTCAATTACGGCATCCATTAATAAGCGCCGGTGCTGGGCTAATTGATTGCTAATATCTGGTTTTTTTAATAAAACCGTTAAGTTTTGCAATACATTTTGCTCCAGTAGCGCTTGCATGCCTCGCACTAAGTGAAGTAAAACCACGTTGTGTGAGGCTTCGGCTACACTAAAGTGAAACGCATTAATTGCTTTGGCTTTTAATTGTAAATCGTTATTAACTTGAGCAATTTTATCAAAGCTTTGTTTAACCTTGGTAAAATCGGTGCTGGTACCACGAAGCGCCGCATAATATGCAGCAATCCCTTCAAGCGCATGACGAAATTCAAGTAAATCGAACTGTGATTCAGGATGCTTACTGATCAAATCAAACAGCGGATCAGTGAGTCCTTCTTCAAGCTGATTTTTTACAAACGTGCCACCGCCTTGCCTGCGAGTGACCAATCCTTTTGCTTCTAGCTTTTGGATAGCTTCACGCAGTGAGGGGCGAGACACCTCAAACTGTTTTGCTAGTTCGCGCTCTGGCGGCAGTTTTTCACCTGGCGCTAATGAGCCCTCAAGAATCATATTCTCAAGTTGCTGTAAAATAACATCAGATAATTTTGCTGCTTTAATCTTTAAAGACATTAATCAACGTCCACGTTGCATAAATACTAAAAAGCCTAATTTTTAAGGCCTAGAGCTTGACAATTTACCCAAAAGGTAAATTGGTCATACCAAAAATTTTCAATAAGGTATCAAAAAGGCAAATAACTGTCAATTTACGGGTTATTTGAGCAATTAGAGTAGCGTAACGCATTTTGAACGAAGTTCAAACAATGCACAATTAAGGTTGTTTTATTCAAACGTTAACAAGATGAAAACAAATGGTCTGACCAGAGTGAATTAGAATATTCACTCTAGTTGAATTTATTGAAGAAATTAATTTTTAAATTGGAGAAGGTCGTAGCGGGTTTACCCCGCGACCAACAGCCTCACCGCGATACTCACCCTAAGCGAGGTACACCTTGCGCGATATAAAATCGCGACTACACAAAACCGTAGCAGCGGGTTTACCCCGCGACCAATTATCCTGCCGTGATACTCACCCTAAGAGAGATACACATTGCGCGATGTAAAATCGCGACTACGCAAAACCGTAGCAGCGGGTTTACCCCGCGACCAATTATCCTGCCGCGATACTCACCCTAAGAAAGATACACATTGCGCGATGTAAAATCGCGACTACGCAAGTCCATAAAAATTGCTACGCTTAAAATTAATCGGTCTGTAATTACTAAAATGCAGGAATGGTATGCATAGCTCATATTTATTACGTAAAGGAAGAGTATCTAAAGCAAACCACTATTATGCTATTACGTTAGTTTGCTACGAACGGGAAAATCTACTCACAAATTTAATAATTAATAGAGCAGTAATCAATGAAATGAAAAAGCTAGAGAAGGAGAAACAAATTAACTCAAATACATTTGTATCAATGCCGAATCACATTCATTGGTTATTTCAATTAAACGATATAGCAACATTAAGTGAGGTAATCAGAAATTTTAAAGGGCGCTCTGCAACTGCGTACCGAGAATTCAGTAAACAAAAACTTTGGCAGAAAGGGTTTTATGACCATTTAGTCAGAAGTGATGAAGATTTAACTCATTGCGCTAGATACATAGTCGCCAACCCATTACGTGCACATTTAATAAAAAACATTGCAGATTACCCATATTGGGACAGCATTTATTTAAACGCGTAGCAGCGGGTTTACCCCGCGACTAACTACCTCCCCCCGATACTCACCGTAGGCGCGGCTTACATTGCGCGATGTAAAATCGCGACTACGATAAACCACCAAATAAAGTAAGCAGTGCAATCAGTACTAAATAAAAAAGCACGTTGCGTTTAACTAATTTAATCATACAAGTGGCTTCAATAGCACATCCGTAATAACGCTGCTCTACTTGCTCAGCCGCAAGTGCTGTACATGTAACTACTTTGCGATTTGGCGTTTTAAAATCCAATACATAATGCAACCAGCAGCTTGTACCTTTATTAAAGTTACCAATAACTAAGTAGCCAAAGCTTGCAACACGCGCTGGTAGCCAATCTAGCCAAAATAATAATTTATGCAGCAGCGTAAAACGATTTGCAAACACCACTTTATGGTTTTCTTTAACTAAATCGGCCAACGTACGCACTATTGCATACAACACGGCTCCCGGGGCGCCAAGCATTACAAACCAAAAAATAACGGCGCAATAAAATCTAAAATTAATCCACGCTAAGGTTTGCCCAAATGTTTCTCCGCCCTCTTCACCCTCTAGGTGTTTTTGCCCCATTTGTAGTGCGTATAATGAGGCCGCGGTTTTATCATCCCGCGTTAGTGCATTTAAATACGACTTATATAAAGCGCGGTGCTTAGCACAACCAAAACAAACCAATAAAACCACAACATTTATAGCTAATTGCCACAGTACAAAGTCAGAGAGTACATATATAAGCGCAACAGCCACTACCGGCAAAACTAACCAAATTAAAAAGCCAATTCCCGAGCTAAACAATCCGTTTTCACTAAGTAATCTACCCGATCGATTTAAATAACCATTAACGTAATGGCTTATTTGCCAATACTGTGATCGCGCACCTAAACGCTCAAGTATTAGTGCAATAATTATAGAAACTAAAATCATGATAGCGACTCACTTAATTTGCTTGTTCTAGCCTGCTTATATAAGCAGGCCAATTAAAACTTTCCCCAGGGTCGGTTTTTCGCCCAGGTGCTATATCGCAATGCCCTACAACTCGCTTAGTGGTTATAAGCGGGTAACGGGTCATAATTGCCTTTGTTAGGCTATGTAAGCTGGTGTACTGCGCCTGAGTGTAAGGTGTGGTATCTGTACCCTCAAGTTCAATGCCTATACTAAAGTTATTACATGCGCTTTGCCCTTCATATTCAGATTGCCCGGCATGCCACGCACGTTTATTAAATGGCACATATTGAATAATCTCGCCAGTACGTTTTATAAAACAGTGCGCTGACACTCTAAGCCCATTTAAATCACAAAAACTGGGGTGCGCATTACAGTTAATCTCACCCATAAACAGTGCATCAACGTATTCGGTGCCAAATTGCCCAGCCGGCAAGGAGATATTATGAATTACCAACAGCGAAATATCGGTATTTTCAGGGCGCTCATCAAAATGCGTACAAGGCCGCTGCGTTATATTAGCGGCAACTCCGCTTGAATCTATCTGCATTATTTTAATACCACGGTATACATAAACTTGATGCTAAAGGATTTATATAAAGAATGATAGCCATTGCGGTTAGCTAACATTCAGCAGGTAGCATAACTTTTAGCAGCCATGCTATATATGTAGGTGTAATAAACCCCGCCCATTTAAAAGCGCTTCTATTAGTTATTTAAACATAGTAAAATTTGCTTAATTTATTAACACTTATGAGCCTTCATATGTCAATTTCGCACACGCTTATTACTCAACTTGTCACCCTCGCCTTAGATGAAGATCTAAATTATCAATCAGCACAAGACGGCGACATTACCGCGCAGCTTATCCCAAAAAACGAGCACGCAAATGCTAAAGTAATTACCCGCGAAGACTGCGTTTTTTGCGGTAAAGACATCATAATAGAAGTGTTTAAGCAAGTAGATCCAAGCGTTGAAGTAAACGTATTAGTAAATGATGGCGATTTTGTGCCAGCAAATAGCACCTTATTTACAGCTAAAGGTTCTGCCCGCGCTATTTTAACTGCAGAGCGTACCGCACTTAATTTTGTACAAACGCTTTCGGGTACCGCAACCACAACTGCAAATTATGTAAAAGAGCTTAGCGGCACCACAACCCAGCTGCTCGATACCCGTAAAACAATACCAGGACTCAGGCTACTTCAAAAATACGCTGTAAAATGCGGCGGCGGTGCAAATCATCGTATAGGCTTATTTGATGCGTTTTTAATTAAAGAAAACCACATAGCAGCATGTGGCGGTATTGATAAAGCAGTCGCACAAGCCAAGCAAAACCACCCTACAAAACCCGTAGAAGTAGAGGTTGAGTCGTTAAATGAACTTGAGCAAGCCATTAATGCAGGCGCCGACATAATCATGCTCGACAATTTTAGCGTTGAACAAATTCAGCAAGCTGTGGTCACTACTAATAAGCGCGCTAAATTGGAAGTTTCTGGTAATATGACGCTAGAAACGCTTAAAACTTACTCGCAGGCAGGTGTCGACTTTATATCCAGCGGTGCACTTACAAAAAATTTACAATCAATCGATTTATCGATGCGTTTTGAGCAATTTTAAAACAGTAAATTTACCTTTACTATAGCTAATCAATTGACAATCTAAGAAAAAAGACTTTAAATAAGCCAAAAGAGCTACTTTGTAACATTTTGTTAAATAAAGTATCCTTTTTAGAAAAATATGTGTGCTTTAGGCATAAAAAAAGTGTTACACTAACCCAGTTGTATTACTTCCTTGAAAAATATAGTAATAAGTAACTGCTTTTTGTTTTAATCTTAAAAAAATACCTAAAAGATTGAAGCAAATGTTCAGTATCTTTCCTATATTTAGTCTACTTTGTGTTTAGGTAGCCTGTGCAAGTTGCAACATAATGAACTCACATTTAGCTTTTGTGTTTCATACCTAAGGCTAAAAGTACGTGAAAATTTATTTTTAAGTAAATCTGTAAAGTTAATCAGGTAAATTAAGTTTGGCACTTTCGCCAGTAACCTGACTACCTTACAAAACATTATCCTTTAGGAGAGGAAACATGAAAACAATGACTCAAAAACAACAGGGTTTCACCCTAATCGAATTGATGATTGTTGTAGCAATCATCGGTATTCTTGCTGCGGTAGCACTGCCTGCTTACCAAGATTATACTATAAGAGCAAAAATGGCTGAAGTACTTGTTCAGGCAGGAGCACACAAGAACTCCGTTGTAGAGTTTTATCAATCCGAAAATGCTTTACCTACTGATTTAGATAAAGCAGGGGTTGATACTGCAAGTATTGCAAGCTCGTATATTACAGCCTTGACTATGCCTAATGCTGGAGAGTTACAATATGTTGTAGATATAGATGGCAAGGCTACTGGTAACGTTCTACTCGCACCAACAATTGCAAATGGCTCTCTAACATGGGTATGTTCAGGTACCGTCGATACTAAATACCTCCCTGCAAATTGTCGATAAATTTAATACAAGGTAGCTTTTTCGCTACCTTCCCTCCCGAAAAAGTACAGGTCTATAATGGCAAACCAAGACAAAAGTTTAGATACTTTCATTTGGGTCGGCGTTAGCGCCCGGGGTAAGCGTTTAGAAGGTGAGTTAAGCGGCCAAAGCATCCCCCTAGTTAAAGCGCAACTTCGTAAACAAGGCATCACCCCCTCTAAAGTAAAACGCAAACCCAAACCGCTATTTGGTATCAAAAACGTTCAAAAGATTACCCCTAAAGACATTGCGTTAGTTACACGCCAAATTGCCACTATGTTAATGGCCGGCGTTCCATTAATTCAAGCCATTGAAATGATTGGCTCTGGCTCAACCAATAAAAGTGTTGGCAAGTTAATGGAAACCATTGGCGATGAAGTAAAAGCAGGCCAACCTCTCTCACAAGCACTTAGAAAGCACCCCCGTTACTTTGATGATTTATATTGCGACTTAGTAGCATCAGGTGAGCAATCGGGTGCGCTTGATAAAATATTTGATCGTGTTGCACTGTATAAAGAGAAATCTGAAGCACTAAAATCAAAAATAAAAAAAGCCATGTTCTACCCAATTGCTGTATTGGTTGTTGCTGTAATTGTAACTTCAATACTTTTAATATTTGTGGTGCCACAGTTTCAAGATATTTTTAATGGTTTTGGTGCAGAGCTACCAGCATTCACTCTATTTGTAATTGGCATATCTGAATTTATGCAGGAGTATTGGTGGGTAGCATTAATTACTATTGTTGCTGCAGGTTGGGCTTTTAAAGAGGCTAGTTTAAGAAGTTTAAAACTAAGAGATGCAACCGACAGAACTATACTAAAACTCCCTGTAATTGGCATGATTTTAAATAAAGCGGCGGTTGCCCGTTACGCCCGTACACTTTCAACTACTTTTGCAGCAGGTGTACCACTTGTTGATGCACTCGACTCAGCTGCTGGTGCATCCGGTAATGCTGTGTATCGCTATGCTATTTTAGATATTAAAGCGGAGGTGAGCTCGGGTAACCAGATGAACTGGGCAATGCGTAACTCTAAAATATTCCCTGATATGGTTATTCAAATGGTGGCCATTGGTGAAGAATCAGGATCGCTTGATGGCATGCTTGCTAAAGTAGCGACTATTTACGAGCAAGAAGTTGATGATGCAGTTGATGGCTTATCTAGCTTATTAGAGCCGCTTATTATGGCTGTACTTGGTGTGCTTGTAGGTGGCTTAATTGTTGCCATGTACTTGCCAATTTTCCAGTTAGGCTCTGTTATTTAAAAACATAACTGTAAGCTGTAAGCTGTAAGCTGTAAGCTGTAAGCAAAATTTCAAACGCTAATTAATAGCTTGCAAGATAAAATGAATAGTAAGAACTATTCAATACAGCGAAATAAAATTGGCCTATAAATGGCCTGAAGTTAGGTATTTTAATGGAAAATCTTTTTCTTGATATAACCACTGCGATGCAAAGTCAGCAGTGGTTTTATTTAACCACGGTTGGCTTAATTAGTTTATGTGTAGGTAGTTTTTTAAATGTAGTTATTTATCGACTGCCGTTAATGATGCAGCGAGAATGGCAAAGTGAATGTAGATTATTATTAGAAGATGAACTAACAGCAAAACCTACACAAGCCAGTAACAGTGAGCCATTTAATTTAGTAAAACCTAATTCCACCTGCCCTAAATGCAAAACCACGATTAAGCCTTGGCAGAATATCCCTATTATTAGTTGGATTGTGCTTAAAGGTAAATGCGCTAATTGCAGTAACCCAATATCAGCGCGTTACCCGATAGTTGAAGCCATTACCGCACTATTAAGTTTAGTTATTGCCTACAGCTTTGGCGCTACTGAGCACGCCCTTTTATATATTTTTGTAACCTGGATTTTAGTGGCGCTCACCTTTATTGATATTGACCACATGCTACTGCCCGATCAGCTCACTTTGCCTTTAGTATGGCTTGCGCTTATAGCCGCTGTAATGGGTATAACAATAAGCCCAGGCGAAGCAATAGTAGGGGCAGCCTGCGGCTATTTAAGCCTGTGGAGTGTATTTTGGTTATTTAAGCTATTAACCGGTAAAGAAGGCATGGGCTATGGCGATTTTAAGTTACTGGCCGTATTTGGCGCACTGCTTGGCTGGCAGTCACTATTAACCATTATTTTGCTTTCAAGCGTGGTGGGCGCCATTATTGGTATTGCCCTTCTAAGCATACAAGGTAAAGACAAAGCAACACCCATTCCATTTGGCCCCTACTTAGCTATCGCGGGTTGGATAACCCTGCTGTGGGGCGCTCAAATTCAAGCTGCGTATTTTAATTTAATTGGTTATTAGTATGAATAAGCCAGCAACTAAAATAAACAATTGGGTATTGGGTTTAACAGGTGGTATTGGCTGCGGTAAAACGGCTGTTAGTAATATGTTTGAAGAACTGGGTATTTGCGTTGTTGATGCGGACATTATTGCCCGCCAAGTGGTAGCGCCTAATAGCACAGGGCTAAATGCAATCATTGAACACTTTAGCGAGGGTATTTTACTACCCGATGGCACATTAAACAGAGCAGCACTGCGCACTAAAATATTTACCAACAATGATGATAAAGAGTGGCTTAACGCACTATTACACCCGCTTATTCGGGAGAAAATACTCACCGATTTAAATAATGCAAGCAGTGCTTATGTTGTATTGGTTGCACCATTATTGTTTGAAAATAAACTTAACAAATACTGCAACCGTACTTTATTAATTGATGTACCACAGCCTGTGCAGATTGAACGTACTATAAAACGCGACAATATTAGCCTTGAGCAGGTAAATAGCATTATAGCGTCACAAATGCCACGGGAAGAAAAACAACAAAAAGCCGATGATATTCTAAATAATGACCGCGATTTATCACTTGTTCATGCAGAACTTGTTGTTCTTCATAAAAATTACCTACAATATGCAGTATAAAATACAACTAATGCCCCTTAATGCGGTCATAACAACATAAACTCGTAATTTGGTTAGCAAAAAAGGTGTTGATAAGCACAGCGAATTTAATCACCTGCTTTTTTCTGATAAATTGTTAACTATTGAAGGACTAAAATAGGTGCGCAATGAATATTAACTCACCGTTATTGAGAAAATTTATAACGCTTGGCCGCATTGATGCCGATACCGTAAAAGCAAAACAGCAAGAGTTTGCCTCAACCGCTGAGCTTATATCTAAATGTGGAAAAATTGACAGCAATGACTTAGCTGAACAATGTATAGACTTATTTCGCGTACCGTATTTTGATTTAAAAGACTTCGACCCTGCACAAATCCCCGAAGACTTAGTTAAAGAAAAGCTAATACGTAAACACCACATTTTACCGTTGGTTCAAAAAGGCAGAAAAGTATACATTGCCGCCTCAGATCCGACTGACTACGGTGCCTTTGAAAACTTTGAGTTTAGCACCGGCTTATCGTGCGAAATAGTCGTGGTTGACTATATTCAGCTAGATAACAAAATTGAGCAACTACTTGATGCTGCAGGCAGCTTAGATTTAAGCGCCGATGAATTTAAAGAGTTTGCCGACCTAGATAGTGAAGGCCCTAAAGAAACCACACCTAAAGATGATGATAAAGACGATGCGCCAATCATTGTTTATATCAATAAAATATTAATGGATGCCATTAAAAAAGGCGCTTCTGATTTACACTTTGAACCTTACGAGCACAAATACCGTATTCGCTTTCGTATTGATGGTATTTTGCATGAAGTTGCCAACCCACCCAATACCTTAGCAAGTAAACTGTCGGCGCGTATCAAAGTAATGTCGAGGCTCGATATTGCTGAAAAACGTAAACCACAAGATGGCCGTATTAAATTAAAAATTACAGAGCGTAAAAGCATCGATTTTCGTGTAAGTACTATGCCTACGTTATGGGGCGAAAAAATAGTAATGCGTATTCTTGATTCATCAAGCGCCATGCTAGGTATTGACGTATTAGGTTACGAAGAGGATCAAAAAAAGCTCTACATGGATGCGCTTGGGCAACCACAAGGCATGATACTTGTTACCGGCCCAACGGGCTCTGGTAAAACCGTATCGCTTTATACCGGTTTAAATATACTTAACCAGCCAGAGCGTAACATTAGTACCGCCGAGGATCCGGTTGAGATAAACCTTGAAGGGGTTAACCAAGTACAAATTAACCCTAAAGCCGAAATGACCTTTGCTAACGCCCTGCGTGCCTTTTTACGTCAAGATCCAGATGTAGTGATGGTAGGTGAAATACGTGATCTAGAAACCGCAGAAATTTCAATTAAAGCGGCGCAAACGGGTCACTTAGTGTTATCTACACTACATACCAACTCAGCGCCCGAAACCATAACGCGTTTATTAAATATGGGCGTGCCTGCGTATAACGTGGCAAGCTCTATAAGTTTGATTATTGCCCAGCGCTTAGCTAGGCGTTTATGCCCTAAGTGTAAAACTCCAGAAACACTGCCAGCAGAAGAATTGGCTCGTCAAGGATTTAGCACAACACAAATTGAAGACATGACACTATACGCACCCAAAGGCTGCGAAAATTGCACCGATGGTTACAAAGGCCGTGTGGGTATTTACGAAGTAATGCAAATTACCCCTGAAATTGCACAAATTATTATGCGCGGTGGCAATTCGCTCGAAATCGCAGAGGTATCGCTACAAGCTGGGTTTAATAACTTGCGATTATCGGGTTTACGAAAAGCCGCCGATGGTTTAACGTCTCTGGCTGAAATTAATCGCGTAACTAATATGTAAAAGTGATAGCCCTAATTTGGGCTAAAACACATTGTAGAGAGTAAAGTATGCCAACAATTGTTAACTGTCCAACCTGTAAAAACAAAGTTGAATGGTCACAGCAAAGCCCACATCGTCCTTTTTGTTCTAAGCGCTGCCAGCTTATTGATTTAGGTGAATGGTCTTTTGAGAACAATAAAATATCAACGCCTATTACCTCGGCTAACCAAATTAGCCAAGACATGATTGAAGATATTGAAGAGATGATGGCTAAAAACGATGACGACTTTTTTAAATAAGCGTTTTTCACCCTCTTAAACGACAAAAGCCAGCATTAAGCTGGCTTTTTAGTGTGTAATCTATAAATTAGTCTCTTTGCTTACGGTGTTTTTTACCCATACGCTTTTGCATTTTTGCAAACTTTTCTTGCTGCTCTGCGTTAAGTACCTGCATTACTTGATGCTGTGTTTTTAGCTTAATTAAGCCAAACTCAGTGCCTTTTTCATGGCGTGCAGCTAATAACTCTTTTGCTGCGTTTTCGTCAAATGTTGGTGCGCTAAGTAGAGCATCCATTTTCTCTTTTTGAGCCTTACGCTGTGCTTTACGGGCTTCTTTATCATCGCCGCGTAGTGCTTTCATCTGTGTTTTTTGCGCTTCAAAAATAGCTTCAAGCTTAGTTTGCTGTTCTTGCGTTAAATCAAGCTTGTCGGCACCGCGCTCAGATAATAAAAAACGCGCTTGAGAATGGCCTTGCTTATCGTGCATGCCGCCTTTTGCTAATACGCTACCGGCGCCAAGTGTAGCCGTTGCTAGACCACAAATAAGTACTAATTTTGAAAGTGTATTTACTTTAGTCATAATCATCACCTTAATATTGGATGGATTGAATTTGGTTGTGACTGCTAAGCCAGTAAGTTAACTATACATAACTCAACGCAAAGTAACGCAAAGCAGTGTAAAGGTTGTGTAAAGATTCACTTTTGCACAATTTAAGAAGTAAAATAACCATATAGAAATTGCCTAAGGGTTTGAAATGAAGCTATTAATGATTGATGACGACACAGGTTTGTGCGAACTACTTACTGAATATTTAGCCGCGCAAGGTTTTGACGTACAAAGCGTTCACGATGGCGAGCAAGGCTTAAAGCTTGCTCTATCAAATGACTACGCGCTGATATTGCTTGATGTCATGCTCCCCACCCTTGATGGCTTTGAAGTACTTAAACAACTTAGGCAAACAAAGCTAACACCGGTTATTATGCTCACTGCAAAAGGCGAAGACTTTGATCGCATTTTTGGCTTAGAGCTTGGCGCAGACGACTACATACCCAAGCCATTTAATCACCGCGAGTTACTTGCCCGTGTAAAAGCCATTACCCGCCGTATAGAGCACATAAATAGCCTAAACGTTGCAACGCCTAGCAAAATGAATATAAATGGCATTACGGTTAATTTGGCAGCCCGAGAGGCCGCTATTAACGAGCACACCCTCACGCTTACTGGCACAGAGTACGAAGTACTGGTGTTACTAATTAAAAACGCCGGCGAAGTTGTCAGTAAAGAGCAAATAAGTGAAGAAGTATTAGGCAGGCGCTTAGCTTCGTTCGACCGCTCAATTGATATGCACGTTAGCAATATTCGTAAAAAAATAGCTGAGCATATTCAAGGCGAGCGAATAAAAACAATGCGAGGAACAGGTTATGTCTTCATCCAAGGTGAGTAATAAACATTACTTTGCATGGCTAAAGCACCCTCGGCATTATTTATTTTTTAAAATATTTATTTGGTTTTGGCTAACAATAACAGGCACGGTGGCTGCGCTTATATTCTTAAGCAACATTACGGCAATTAATGCAGTAAGCACCGAGCCTTTGCGTGGGCCAATGAAAAAAAACCTAATTTATACTGCCAAAAGCATTGAGCGAAGCGCCACTAAGCACAAGCGCACCCTTGCTGATGTTTTATCGCACCCTAGGCTTTCAAAACGAAAGATTTTATTTTTAGGCGCAGCACAACCCGAAGACGCATTAAGCAATAAAGAGATCCCCGCTGAAATAGATTTAAACTTACTTAGCTTTAGTCAAAACTTGGCGCCACAGGTCATTTTTACCGAAAAATACCAAGCTTTCGGCCCTGTTAATATTAACGTGCCAGAGGGGCAGTTTTACCTCTACGAAATAGACATTAACCACCAACCTCCTTTGCTCATGCGCTTTAAGTTAATGCCGAATTGGATGAAAGTACTCGTAGCTATTTTTGCCTCTTTAATCCTGAGTTTTATTTTTAGTCGCAATTTAATCGCCCCAATTAACAGCCTTAAAAAAGCAGCTATAAAGCTTTCATCAGGCGATTTATCAGCGCGAGTTGCCATACCTGCAAGCAGAAAAGACGAGTTAGGGGTGCTTGGGCGCGACTTTAACAGTATGGCTAATCAGCTTGAACAACTTATTAGTGCCCAAAAGCGCTTACTGGCTGATATATCTCATGAGTTGCGCTCCCCACTTACGCGTTTAAAAATGGCAACGGGGCTTGCACAAATGCAAGCCAACGAGGCAAGCCAATCGTATTTATTACGTATAGAAAAAGAAGCAAACCAGCTTGATAAAATGATTGCCGACGTCCTGCAAGTGTCGCGTTTAGAAGCGCAAAGCCAAACACTGTCACTACAAAAGCAATCGTTAAAAGATATAGTAGAGCACGTATTAAACGATGCGCAGTTTGAAGCCAAGCAAAATACTAAAACACTTACTTTTAGTGGCAATGCCGATGTAATGCTAAGCTGCGATGAATCATTAATTGCCAGCGCACTCGAAAACCTATTACGTAACGCAATAAAATACGCGCACAGCAACATTAGCTTTAACGTAAACTATAACAACCAAATCTATATAGAGATTTGCGACGATGGCCCTGGCGTTCCAAATGAGCAACTGAGCAAGCTTTGTGAGCCCTTTTTTAGGCAATCTGACGCTCGCGACAGAGTAAGTGGCGGCACAGGGCTTGGCTTAGCTATCGCTAAAAATGCTATTATTGCCCACGGCGGTAGTTTAGCGCTATCTAATAAAGAAAAAGGCGGGCTTTGTGCCAATATCACCCTGCCACTAATTAAAGAGTAAGCATGTTTTACAGTACCGAATCAGCGCTTGAAAGTAACCAAGCACGCATTAATCACTTTTACGAAAATGTACTTAATAAAAACTATTTTAATGCATCTGAAGGTAAACTGTTTTTTGCTTACGCAGTGCCAGAAACAGCTAACACTGCCATAGTAATTAGCTCTGGGCGCATAGAAGGGCTTGAAAAATACAAAGAGCTGCTGTGGGAGCTTTACACTAATAACTATGCGGTATTTATAGCCGACCACCAAGGGCAAGGCCGCTCGTATCGACCGTTAAAAAATAAGCACAAAGGGTATGTAAAACGCTTTAGTGACTACAGTGCCGACTTAGATTTATTTAATCAACATATTGTAAATAAAAACTGGCAAGGCAAAAAAATATTATTAGCCCACTCTATGGGCGGCGCTATAGCGTACGATTATTTTGCAAATTACCCGCATACTTTCAGCGGTGCGTTTTTATCAGCGCCCATGTTTGATATTTACACTAAAGGTATTCCTAAACCGGTGGCTAAATTTATAGCCCGCGCCGCCACAAAGCTCGGTTTTGGCTACAGTTATGCGCTAGGGCAAAACGATTACAACCCAGAAGAATTTGCGCTTAATACCTTAACCAGCAGCCAAGTGCGGTACAACCTATTTAGGCTCACTTATCAGCAACAGCCTCTTTTACAGTTAGGTGGCGTTACATATGGCTGGTTAAATGCAAGCTTTGCTTTTATGTCTGCCGTGGATACCCACACAATCAACCTCCCTATTTTTATTGCCAGCGCACAAAACGATGAAGTGGTTGATAACAACGCGCAACAAAAGCTCGTAAATAGGCTCCCTAATGCCGAGCTGAAAAGCTTTGCAGGGGCTAAGCACGAGTTATTGTTTGAACGCGACGAAATTAGAAAACCTGTGCTTATGCGCTTGTATCAGTTTTGTTCTTCGTTTGATACTTAGGTACCACCGAGAGCGGATCTAGATGAATTAAAATATCAACCTCTGAGTCAAAGCGCTCGGCAAGCGCCTTTTCTACATCGTCAGCTACATTGTGGGCACGTATTAAACTTAAATGGTCATCAAGCTCTAAGTGCATTTGCATAAACTTAATTTTACCGCCTTGGCGAGTGCGGATATCATGTACACCGTGTACATCTTTATGTGCATTAGCAATATCTAAAATACTTTGCTTTTCATCATCTGGGAGTTCTTTATCCATAAGATGATCGGCACTCTCACACGCAATATCCCAACTGTTATAAAGTAAGTAACCGGCAACGCCTATGGCAAACAGCGGATCTGCGTATAACACCCCATAGTATGAGAGCAAAATAGCAAGTAATACCGCGGCATTTAAAATTAAATCCCCTTTGTAATGCACCGAGTCTGCTTTAATAGCGATGGATTCGGTATGCTTAACCACTTTGATCTGAAAAAACACAATCACTAACGTACAAGCAATAGCAAATATACTCACCCACACACCCAACAGTGAATGACTAAGCACAATTGGGTTAAATAATCGCTCAATACCGTGAAACGCCAATAAGCACCCCGACCCTGCTATAAACGCAGCCTGACCAAGTCCGGCTAGGGCTTCTGCTTTGCCATGACCAAAACGGTGATCGTCATCTGCTGGGCGCAGTGCATACCCTAGCACTAAAAAGCTCATGGCCGTGGCGGTAATATCCATTAATGAATCGGTTAATGAGCCAAGCATAGAAGCTGAACCCGATGCCAACCACGCCCAGGTTTTAGCGGCTATCATTAAGCTAACCATAACCATGGTAACTATGCTTGATGTTTTAACCCAAAATTCGTAACTACGGTGATGCACGTTAATATTCACTACTTGCGGTATTCAATGGCGCGAGTATATCATTTTTTTTACCGGTTTCGTGTATACTGCCACTCGTCAAATTATAGATTAATAGAAAGGCGCATTATGCTGGATATCGTTTTATATCAACCTGAAATTCCACCAAATACAGGAAATATCATACGCTTGTGTGCAAACACAGGTTACTCATTGCATTTAATTGAGCCATTAGGTTTTGAGTGGGACGATAAGCGAGTAAAACGTGCCGGGCTAGATTACCACGAGTTTAGTAACGTACAGCGCCATGCCTCGTTTGAAGCCTACCTTGAAAAGTGCCAACCTAAAAAAGTGTATGCATGCACCACTAAAGGCAGCCAGTTTCATTACGAAGCCAGTTATGAAGCCGGTGATTGCTTGGTGTTTGGACCCGAAACTCGCGGTCTCCCCGATGAGATGATTCAAGCGCTGCCTAACGATCAGCGTGTGCGCATTCCTATGCAGCCCAATAGCCGTAGTATGAACCTATCTAACGCTGTAGCAGTATTCGTTTATGAATCATGGCGCCAGCTAGGCTTTCCTAACGCGCAATAAGCACCTTGTACTAAACAATAAAAAACCGACATAGCGTCGGTTTTTTTAATAGCAAAGCAAGTTCATGCTTTTAATAAAGTGAGCATTATATGCTCATTTATTCGGCGCGCTGCTCTCGGCCTAATAGTGCCATGGCGGCTTCTTTCATATCTTTATTTTCATAAAGTACTTTATAAATTTGCTCAGTAATAGGCATTTCTACACCGGCGCGTTGTGCTAATAAATACACTTCTTTTGTGTTTCTAAAGCCTTCAACAACTTGCCCGATAGACTCAATAGCAGCATCAACCCCTTCACCTTTACCTAAAGCCAAACCAAAGCGACGGTTGCGCGATTGATTGTCGGTACATGTTAAGATTAAATCGCCAAGTCCAGCCATACCCATAAAGGTTTCTTGCTTTGCCCCCAAGGCACATCCTAAGCGCGTTAGCTCAGCTAAGCCGCGAGTGATCAGTGCAGTACGTGCATTAGCTCCAAAGCCCACCCCATCAGACATACCAGCACCAATGGCTATTACGTTTTTAACCGCGCCACCTAACTGAATGCCAATAAAGTCATCGTTGTTGTACACGCGGAACGAGCGCCCACAATGGAGTAAATCTGCAAGTTGTTGCGCAAACTCCGTTGAGGTAGACGACACCGATATAGCAGTAGGTAGCCCCATTGCCATTTCTTTTGCAAAGGTTGGGCCTGATAAAACCGCAAGCGGCATTTCATCACCTAGTTCCTGCAGGGCAACCTCTTGTAACAAGCGACCAGTATTTGGCTCAAGCCCTTTTGTTGCCCACGCAACTTGCGCACCTTCAACCAGCGCAGGTTTAATTTGCTGCAATGTATCTGCAAAGGCATGGCTTGGCACAACCACAAGTACAATGGCACTGCTGGCTACGGCTTGTTGTAAATCGGCTTGTAATAAAAGAGTGTCGGGGAATGGTACATCAGGAAGGTAACGTTGATTTTTCCGCTCAGCTGCAAGCGTGGCAACGTCGTCGCTATTGCGACCCCAAAGTGTCACTTGGTGACCATTTCGGGCTAAGCAAATAGCAAGAGCGGTGCCGTAAGACCCCGCTCCTAATACAGTAACAGCTGAAGTTGCTGTACTCATAAATTATGCGTCTGCTGAAACCTGCTCAGCTTGCGCAGTACGTTGTTGCATGTATTGTGCAAATAACGCATCAAAGTTCACTGGCGCAAGGTTAAGCTGTGGGAAAGTACCACGGTTAACAAGATTAGATACGGCTTCACGCGCGTATGGGAATAACACGTTAGGGCAGTATGCACCTAGCATATGTGCTAGTTGTACTTCTTCAAGCTCACCAACTGTAAAAATACCGGCTTGCTGAATTTCACATAAAAACGCAGTTTCTTCACCGATAGAAGCAGTAACCGTTAGTGCTAAAACCACTTCAAACACACCTTCGTCTAGCTTATTAGAGCGCGTGTCTAGGTCTAGCTTAACTTCTGGCGTCCATTCTTTTTGAAAAATCGCAGGCGAGTTAGGCGTTTCAAACGATACATCTTTAGTGTAAATACGTTGAATAGTAAATTGTGCGCCACCTTCTTGTGCTGCTGCGTTTTGATTTTCTTCGTTCATTGTGCTTCCTACGTGTTAGTTTTTATAATTAAAATTAAGCATTTAGCTTAGCGTCAAGTTTACCTTGCGCTTCAATAGCCATCATGTCGTCGCAGCCACCGATATGTTCATCATTAATAAAAATTTGCGGTACTGTGCTTGCACCACCTGCTTTAGCAATCATTTCATCGCGAAGCTCTGGTTGAACACCAATATCAATATTTGTGTACTCAACGCCTTTACTGTTTAAAAGTGCAATAGCACGTTGGCAAAATGGACAGTACGCTTTGGTGTATAAAACAACATTACTCATAATAAATCCTCTATCGGTACTACTAAACTGATTAGCGACCTGTTGTAGTTGGAAGGCTGGCAGATTGCCACGACCCCATACCACCTGATAATACATAAACCGATTCAAAGCCTGCTTTATGCATTGCATTAGCAATACCTTGAGCAGTCATGCCTGTGGCACATACTAGTATAATGGGTTTGCTCTTGTGCTTTTCAAGGCTTGAAAAGTCAGATTGTTTTGCTTTTTCAGGGCTTAAGTGTTCAGCACCCGCAATACGACCTGCGTTAAATTCTTTTTGAGCACGAATATCAACTACTTTGCCATCTTCACGATTAATAAGAAGTGTTAATTGCTGTGGGTTTATTTCTCTCACTGCTGAAAACTTGCTCTTTATCCAGCCGCTTACAATAAGGAATACAAGACCAACCCAAGCTAGGCTTAAAATAGGATGATTTGTAATAAATTCAATATATTGATCCATTCTACTTCCACTATGAAATTATGTTCTAAACCTAGGGCGTGTTGGCCTTTGTGGATTGAAATTTATTCAATCTAGGGGCGATTAAATCGCGGCGCGAGATTTGTAACCTAGTGGGCTAAGTAAAAACCAAGCAAAGCTTCCGCGTCCTGCTCACGCCCCTTACCTACATCCATGTAGGTAACAAAAAGGTAATAGTCCCTAGAAAGAACCCAACGGGCAGCGCATGTTTGGTATTTATGCTACGTTATCGCCTATTTATGAGGGGTAACCACACTTCATAGGCTCTGCCTTACCTAAAAACCAAACATACTGCTGCAAATTCAGCCACCAAAGTGCAACACGCCCTAATATTCTAGGTATTTTGTACTTTAGCCACGCAAGTATACCCAAACCAAGTTAAAATGCGAGTTTGCTGCGCTTTAAAAACACATAAAGCACCCCATATATGAAAGTAAGTAAAAAATTTAATATCTTGTTCTCAGTGCTGATTCTGGCGCTAAAACACGGTATGCTAAAACTAACCAGATAACCTTTTCGGCGCACAGTACCCATCAACAGGTGCTAATTTTCAGGAGCTATTATGACAGAGCATAAAAAACCACTGGTATTAATGATTTTAGACGGTTGGGGATACCGCGAAGATGAGCAAAGCAATGCGATTCTTGCGGCCAACACCCCCGTTTTAGACAACCTATGGGCAACCCGTCCACGCACATTAATTTCAGGCTCAGGTTTAGATGTAGGCTTACCTGAAGGGCAAATGGGTAACTCAGAAGTAGGCCATGTAAATTTAGGTGCTGGTCGTGTTGTTTATCAAGATTTTACTCGCATTACCAAAGCAATCAACGATGGCGAATTTGACTCAACCCCTGCCCTTGTTGAAAACATCGATAAAGCAGTCGCTGCAGGCAAAGCCGTGCATATTATGGGTTTATTAAGCCCAGGTGGTGTTCACAGCCACGAAGATCATATTGTCGCAAGTATTCAATTAGCCGCTAAACGCGGTGCAAAAGAAGTATACTTTCATGGCTTTTTAGATGGCCGTGATACACCACCACGCAGTGCTAAAGCATCAATAGAGCGTATAGAAGCCTTATTTGCCGAGCTAAATTGTGGCCGCTTAGCGTCTCTTGTGGGCCGTTATTACGCCATGGACAGAGACAACCGTTGGAACCGTGTAGAAAAAGCCTACAATGTAATGGCATTAGGTGAAGGCGAATTTAATTATGCTGATGGTGTATCGGCATTAGAAGCCGCCTATGAGCGCGACGAAAACGATGAGTTTGTAGCACCAACCACCATTACGCCACAAGGCACTGAAGCAGCACAAATTAATGATGGCGACACCATCATCTTTGCTAATTTTAGAGCCGACCGTGCCCGTGAAATTACCCGTGCCTTTGTAGAGCCAGGCTTTGATGGGTTCGAAAAGAAAAAATCACCACAGTTAAGCGCATTTGTAATGATGACAGAATACTCAGCCGATATTGATGCCCCTGTCGCATTTGGCCCTACGCCACTGGTAAACGTATTAGGTGAATGGCTTGAAAAAAATGGCAAAACGCAGCTACGTATCTCTGAAACAGAAAAATACGCTCATGTTACGTTTTTCTTTAGTGGCGGACGCGAAGATGAATTTGAAGGCGAATCACGCGAATTAATTCCTTCTCCACAGGTTGCCACTTACGACCTTCAGCCAGAAATGAATTCTGAAATGCTAACCGACAAACTTATTGAAGCCATTAAAAGCGGTAAGTTTGATGCCATTATTTGTAATTACCCGAATGGCGATATGGTGGGTCACTCTGGTGTGTTTGAAGCCGCGGTTAAAGCCTGTGAAGCAGTTGATGCATGTATAGGCCGCGTGGTAGAAGCGCTAGATGAGTTTGGTGGTGAAGCGCTTATCACAGCCGATCACGGTAATGCAGAGCAAATGGCAAATACTGCCACGGGCCAAGCTCATACCGCTCACACTAGCGAGCCAGTGCCATTTATTTATGTAGGACGCGATGCAACGCCAAGTGAAGGCAAAGCATTAAGTGATGTAGCACCTACTATGCTACACCTTATGGGCATGGAGCAACCAAGCGAAATGACCGGTACGCCAATCATGACGTTGAAATAACACATGAGCAAACCAGTAAATTGGTTTAGTGTTTATACATTTGTATTGGTTTCGTTAGTGGTTGCCCCTGCAATCGCTAACGAAAACCGCACTAAAAAAGACCTATCTGAAGTGCAATCTGCATTAGAGCAAAGCCAAGCAGAGTACAACGCACAGCGAAAAAAAATTGCTGCACTGCAAAAAAACTTAAAAAAACACGAGTTAGAAATAGCTAAAAATGCCAAAGCCCTCAATATGGCTGAGCAATCAGTAAAAGAAACCGAGCAAAAACAACAAGCACAGCAACAAAAAGCACAGCAATTAAAAGCGCAACACGCGCAATTTCAAGCCATTTTAGCGGCCCAGCTAAAAAGTGCTTACATGGCTGGGGGCGACGACTACCCCAAAATGCTTTTAAACCAACAAGACACAGCTAAATTTGAGCGTACCTTAAGCTATTACAACTATTTAAATAAAGCGCGCATAGAGCAAATTGAAGAGCTTAAAGTACTACAACAACAAATTGCAGAAAACCAAGCTGCACTTGCCAAAACCAAACAAAAATTAGCCGCCTTATTTGAAGAACAAAAAAGACGCCAAAGCGCGCTAGTAAATGCCCAAAGCGAGCGCCAAACTAATCTTAAAAACTTACAAGCACAGCTCAATAGCACTAAAAGCTCGATTAATTACTTAAAAGACAACGAGCAAACATTAATCACCACCATTGAAGAACTTGAGCAAGAGAAGACTCAAAAAATTGAATTGCTCGGCCTTAATAAAAGCAAAGGCAAGCTTAATTGGCCCAGCAAAGGAAAGCTAAAACACACATTTGGTCAGCGCAAACATGGCGGCATAGACTGGAAAGGCGTGTTAATTGGTGCAAAAGAAGGCACTAATGTAAACAGTATTAATAATGGCCAAGTTGTTTTTGCTGATTGGCTTAAAGGCTTTGGCTGGGTTATTGTGGTTGATCATGGTGAGGGCTTTATGAGCCTATACGGCCATGCGCAAACATTATTAAAAGATGTGGGCGACATGGTTCGAGAAGGCGAAACGCTGGCATTAGTAGGTCAAAGCGGCGGACAGTCGAATTCTGGTCTATACTTTGAAATACGCCACAAAGGACGCGCAGTAAATCCTGTTAAATGGTGCAGACGTATTTAAGTGAATAAAACAGCTGCACCGCATTAGGAGCAGCTGATGACTCAAAAAATACCACAAACACGCTCATTTCCCTCTTCCCGTACGCGCTATTCGTTTTTGTTGTGCGCATTGACCTGTATTGCTATTTTTTGTTTTAGCAATTCATTACTTGCCAGCTCAGTTAAAGATCTTAAAAGTCAGCAAATTTCTGAAATACTCTTCAACATTAAAGCCTATTATGTTGATGACTTATCACTGACAAAAGGTGCACAGGGTGCCTTTAATAATCAGCAAGTAGAAATTTTACTCGACCAGCTAGACCCTTATTCTAAATACCTCAATGAAAATGACTTAGACGCTTTGTTTAATAATACAAATGGCCATTACACTGGCGTGGGCATTGAAGTGAAAGACATTGACAGTGATATTACAATTGTTGGCGTTGTTAAAAACTCCCCAGCCAAAAAGGCCGGTATTTTAGCGGGCGATATTATAGTTAGTGTTAATGATACAAACACGCAAACACGTAGCTTAGAGCAAGTAGCCGCGTTGATAAAAGATACCCGCTTTAACGCGGTTAAACTAACAATAAAACGCGCAGGGCAGCAGCAACCAATTAGCTTTGCGGTAAATCGCAAAGAAATAAACTTAGAAAGCGCCACTAGCCAATTACTCGACTCAGGCACTGGGTATTTAGCCATAAATAATTTTTCTAATCACACCTTACATGAAGTGGCGCTGCAGGTAGCTGCACTTAAAAATGATTATCGCACGCCCCTTAAAGGGTTAGTTATTGATTTACGTGACAACCCAGGTGGTACTTTACAAAGCGCAGTGGCGGTAGCGGATCTATTTTTACAAAGCGGCACTATAGTCACCACTAAAGGGCGCTATTACGACGCTAACCAAGCCTACTACGCTAAACGAGGCGACATACTTAAAGGCTTGCCTATTGTGGTGCTTATTAATGAAAATTCGGCCTCTGCGGCTGAAATACTCGCCGCTGCTTTAAAAGATAATAAGCGTGCTACAGTGGTTGGTAATCAGTCTTATGGCAAAGGATCGGTGCAATCTTTGATCCCACTTGGTGATGGTAATACAGCGCTAAAATTAACAACTGCTAAGTACTTTACACCTGCGGGCGTATCGATTGAAGGCGTAGGAGTTACCCCCGATGTAGCAATTGCGCAAGCAACCCTTCCACAATCAAATAAAGCCGTTATAATAAAAAATGAGCAGAACAAAAATGCACCACAATTTGAACATAAAATACTGGGCGACTTGCAGTTAGTAAAAGCTAAGCAATTACTTAGCATGCAATAGTAAATAATCTGAACCCTAGCTAAGCGATTTAATAACAGAATAAATATTAACACTATTAGATTGTGCTGTTCTTTAGCTATAAGTTTTAAGTAAATTCAACGCAGTTAGCGCTAAAAATGTCTGCTGAGATAGCTTTATTACCCGGCGCTGAGATTAAAAAATATCCTTAATAAATTAAAAAGATAATAAAAACTATAAACGTGAAAATAATAAAATGGCTGTTGATGGCTATCTGCTTTGTATCTAGCACTGCTTGGGCAAAGCAAATAGCCATCGTAATTGATGATATTGGCTATCATCAGCGAGATTTAGAGTTTCTTACCTTACCAGGGCAATTGTCGTATTCAATTTTGCCCCACACACCCTACTCTCAAATTTTTGCCACGCTTGCCAGCCAAGCAAATAAAGAGCTTTTATTGCATGTACCTATGCAAGCCTTAAACGGTAAAGCACTCGGGCCTGGCGGGCTCACCGTAAATATGGATAAAGAACAGCTACAAAAAACTTTAGGCACCGCGTTGGCAAGCTTACCGCAAGTAAAAGGGGTTAATAACCATATGGGGTCGGCACTCACTCAACAAAGCCAAGCCATGAAGTGGACTATGGAAGTACTTAAAAAACGTAATTTATTCTTTTTAGATAGCCGTACTACCGACTTAAGCCAAGCGCAAAATGCGGCAAATTTTATCGGGGTTGAAAATATTGGCCGCCATGTGTTTTTAGACAATATAACCACGCATGAGCAACTGCAGCAAAGGCTGGATGAGCTAAAATATAAAGCGACTAAACATCACTTTGCCATAGCGATTGCCCACCCCTACCCAGAAACCATCGACTTTTTACGCCAAGCGCTACCTAAGCTCACTGAGCAAGGCTTTGAACTGGTACCAATCTCACAGCTGGTAGAACGTAAGTATGTACAAATAGCCCAACAACAAGCCATTTCATTAAACTGATGGAGTAAGCGAGCACCTTACTCCATCAGTTAATTTAACTCAATTATAAGTATGGTATTTATAAAACAAATGTCGCTACCTTGGCATTTAGATCTGTAGCTCTGTCTTTTAATACTTCGGCTTGGCTTAAATGCGCGGTAGCTGAGGTAGTTATTTCATCGGTTACATCTTTAATGGCAACCGTATTTCTAGTAATTTCATTGGTCACTTGCGTTTGCTCTTCTGCTGCAACCGCTATTTGACCCGCCATATCAGAAATCTCATTTACCGCCAAAGTAATTTCTTCTAGTGCGTGTGCGGCAGCATTTACATCATCCACACTATTGTTGGCATAGCCCTTACTGCTGTCCATCAAGCTCACTGCTTTTTTAGTGGTGTTTTGTAAGGTTTCTATAGTGGTATAAATTTCGGCTGTAGAGTTTTGTGTTCTTCTTGATAACACGCGCACTTCATCGGCAACCACTGCAAAACCACGCCCCTGCGATCCCGCACGGGCGGCCTCTATTGCAGCATTAAGTGCTAAGAGATTTGTTTGCTCTGCAATTTCTTGAATGGTAGTTAAAATGCTCGATATAGCCTGAGCATGCAAACTTAATTCACCAATAACTGTGGTAGTTTGGTCTATTTCGCCCGCGAGTGAATTAATCGTGTTTCTGGTTTTATCAACTAACAGCTTACCTTCACGGCTACTTTGTGCCGATTGTTGCGATGCGGTTGCGGTGTTTTCTGCATTAGCGGCAATTTCATGGGTTGCACTCGCCATTTCTGTGACCGCGGTAGCAACCATAGCCACTTCTTGTTGCTGGCGCTGCAACTCACTGACACTGCTTTGGTTGGTGATCAAGCTTTTCTCTGCATCAAAGTCTAAGTCAGTAGCTAATTGACGAATATGACTGATCAGTTCATGTTGGCTGCCAACAAAACGATTAAAACTACCAGCCAGAACCCCAACTTCATCTTGCGTATCAACAGTTATACGCTGGGTTAAATCACCGTTACCATCTGCAATTGTTGATAAAGCTTGCGACACTCGGCTCAAAGGGGCGAGCAATACACCCAATAACCATGAAATAGCCAACACACTCAGTAAAAGTGCTACTGCAACCAGCACTAATTGGGTCAGCAATAAACTAATAAGCGGAGCCTCTAAAGTTTGTTTATCCAATACAAACAGCAACTGCCAATCTGTATTGTTAATGTTTTCACCCCAAACTAGCTTCTCTCGGTCTTCACTCTCAAAGTAAACAGGAGTAAATTCACCGTTTTGACTGTTAGATAAAATTAATTGATGATTTATTTTCGAGTCAATACGCGTAATATCTGCCATTACTTTTCTAGCGTCTTTGTAGGCAACCACAGTGCCATCTTTATGCATCATAATGGCGTACCCATCCGCAGGCAAAGACATTGTATTGACGCTATCGGCCAAGGCCTCAATCGATAAATCCCCCGCAACCACACCGCTTTGCGTGGTTTTAGCAATAGAAACAACCAACAGATTATACGCGGTATCTAAATAAGGTTTGGTAATTACGGTGCTACTTTGAAGCAGTGCTTGTTTATACCATGGACGAGTGCGCGGATCGTAGCCGGTGCGATCAATACTGGGATCAGAGTCAGTCATTTTTCCGCTACTATCTCCAAAGTAAGTTAACTGAAAGCCACCTGAAAATGCTGCTTGCTGTAGTGCGCTGAGCGTGTTGTCCTCAACCTTATTCGCAACCGATTTAATTATCTGCTGACGACTAGCTAGCCAATTTTCAATACTCGTAGCCTGTTGCTTACCAGATTGGCTTACGTTATCAATACTGCTTTTTAGCAGTAACGCTTTTTGAGAGGTATAGCTATTCCAGGACAGCAATACAATAATAACGGCTAGGGCAAGAACGACCGATAGCAAGATTTTTTTCTTTAGTGAATATGAGTTCATATTGAGTGTAAATACTCGCGTTAAATGAAATTGAAAGGCAACAAACCAGCAATTAAATGACTTAATTAAGCTACGATTTGAGCGATAAGTCGCTCAGGTGCGCGAATATTTTCATATACCCAAATTAAAAACAAACTAAAATCATCTATTTAAATTAAAACCAAACTTATTCATTAATTTTAAATAGCGTACATTTAATTAAAAGATACATAGATGTGACTAGAGGTAAGCAGAACAAGACAAACGATACTTTCTATTAACCTTTTTAGTTAGCTTTTTTAGTTAAAAAAAAGCCCCGCATATTAATGCAGGGCTTTTTAAGTTTTACATTTTTTGCGCTATTAGCTCATAGCACTTTGCAGCTTTTTCATCGCTGTTTTTTCTAGCTGGCGAACACGCTCAGCAGATACACTGTATTTTTCAGCAAGCTCTTGTAGTGTTGCTTTGTCATCAGACAACCAGCGTGCACTTACAATGTCTTGTGAGCGTTCGTCTAGCGTTTTAAGCGCGCTAAATAAACGAGTATGTGACTGCTCTTGCCATTGTTGCTGCTCAATATCGTCAGCTAAATCAGCTGAGCCGTCTGTTAAATATTGTACTGGTGAATATGTACTTGTTGGTGCGTCGTCGTTATCGTCGCCCGTTAAGTCAAAGCCCATGTCTTGGCCGCTCATGCGCGATTCCATTTCACGAACTTCTTTTTCACTCACACCTAGCTCATTAGCTACAGTGCTTACTTCAGCTTGGTTAAACCAACCTAAACGTTTTTTGTTTTTACGAAGATTAAAAAACAATTTACGTTGCGCTTTAGTGGTCGCAACTTTTACGATGCGCCAATTTTTAAGCACAAACTCATGAATTTCTGCTTTAATCCAATGAACAGCGAAAGACACTAAACGTACACCCACACTTGGGTCGAAACGCTTAACCGCTTTCATCAGGCCTATATTGCCCTCTTGGATTAAGTCGGCTTGCGGTAAACCATAACCCGAGTAGCTTTTAGCAATATGTGCTACAAAGCGTAAATGCGACATAATGAGTTGCTTTGCAGCACTAAGATCGCCTTCTTCTTGAAGTCGTGTTGCTAGCTCTTTCTCTTGCTCAGCTTTAAGCATAGGAATTGTGCTAACCGCTTGAAGGTAGCCGTCCATGCTTGCGCTTTGTTGCCCAACTGTAAGTGCCATTGCGTATAAATCTTTACTCATTTTTCACCTCGGTGATAAACATTTGAAACCATCTTAGCACTCTTTCTCTAAGAGTGCTAACCCCAATTTAAAACTTTTTTTAAGCGTAAATCAAGCGGTTTTTTAGTGTATGTTAAGTCTACTACATGCGACTGAATAAGTGATGAACTAAGGGATTGCAAGAGATTAGCGCAAGCGTAACAGCGCATTTACAACTAATCTCATTTGAGGATAATAATATACAAACATGACATTTTTGAGTCAGCCATTAGCAGCCGTACTTATACTTTATCAGGCTCAATTTCTTTAATATATCGGTTAACCGATAAGTAAGAACCAATAAAGCCTAAGCTAGTTGCTAGCAATACTAATGCGCCAAACTCATTAAGCGTTAAACCAATTAACGAAAAGCTTGTTTGATACACGCCTGCAACGCTGCTTACTGCACTAGTTAACCACCACATCATTAAGGCAATACAAATAAATGCAAACAAGCCCCCTATAACGCCATACCAAATGCCGGTCCACAAAAACGGAGCATGTATAAATGTATTGGTAGCACCTACTAACTTCATTACTTGTATTTCTTCTTTTTTATCCATAATCGATAAACGAATCGTATTACCAATAATAAGCGTGACAGAGGTAAGAAGTAATAAAGCAATTGTGATAACGCTTTCTTTTAATAAGTCTAATAATGCATTTAGGCGCTCAAGCCAAGCAATATCAAGCTTACCAAAATCTACTTCGCGCTCGTTCTCAAGCTTTGTAAGCAGCGCTTTAGCCGCATTAGGCTGGCGATGCCGCTTAGTAGGTGTCACTAATACAACATCGGGTAGCGGGTTGCTATCTAGGTACTCTAAAGCTTGCCCAAACCCCGACACATCTTTAAATTCAGTTAATGCTTGCTGCTTAGAAATAAATTCAACACTTTCTACCTCGGCGTAAAGTGCTAAACGCTTTACTAAGGTTTGTGTTTCTTGTTCGCTCATACTTTCTTTTACAAAAAGCGATATTTCACTGGCTTCTTCAAACCCGCTACTGACTTGCTGTACATTTTTTACGACTAAATAAAGCGTTGCAGGCAATGTTAAACTTAGCCCAAGTACAGCAATTGTCATTAATGATGCAAGTGGCGTACGCCACATTTCACCTAAACTGTGCACCCCTTGGCGAAAAATATTTATAATAAAAAAATAACCGCCAGCTATGGCTGATTTTTTTTGTTTATCGTTTGAATTTTGGCGTCCTTTAAATAACAAGCTCACAGCGTGCCCTCCGCAAGTGGGTCTTCAAGCATACGGCCATCTTTTAAAGTCAGGCTACGGTATTTTAAACGCGACACCAGACCAAGGTCATGTGTTGCTATAAGTACTGTCGTACCGTGTTTATTAAAATCTTCAAATAGCCTTAATATTTCCATAGAGAGCTCGGGGTCAAGGTTACCCGTTGGTTCATCAGCTAATAAAATAGGCGGAGAATTTACAATCGCTCTGGCAATACCTACGCGTTGCTGCTCACCACCAGAGAGTGTAGAAGGATGGCATTTAACTTTATCTAACAGCCCTACTTTATCTAGCGCACCATGAACTCGTTTAGCGATTTGTTTATGATGAGTGCCTTCAATAATCAACGGCAGTGCAACGTTATCAAACACAGTGTAACGCTCTAACAATCGATGATTTTGAAAAATAATACCAATATCGCGGCGCGCATAAGGAATTTGCCGAGAATTAACTTTATTTAAATCAACACCATTAATTAGCACGTTGCCTGCAGAGGGGCGCTCCATTAAGCTAATGAGCTTTAATAAGGTACTTTTACCCGCACCACTGTGGCCTGTTAAAAAAGCCAGTTCGCCAGGCTTAATATGAAATGTAACTTTTTCGAGAGCGCGATGCCCACCCGGATAGGTTTTACTTACTTGCTGAAAATTTATCATTTTTTATTATGCCAGTCCCAAATTAGTAAAATGGAATTCCTTAGCTAGGGCCTGTTGACCTTTCAGGATTGAAATTTGCTCTGCCTAGAGACTATTTAATCGCGGCGCAAGGTTTATAGCCCAGAAGGCAAAGTAAAACCGAGCAATAAAAAGTAAATAGCCCAAAGGGCAGCGCATGTTTAATCTCAAAAGATAAACAGACCAAAAAAGGGAGCAAGCTCCCTTTTATGTATTAAGCGTCATCCTCATCTTGGCTAAATAAAGCGTCAATAAAGTCATCGCTTTTAAATGCGCGTAAATCATCAATACCTTCGCCAACACCAATGTAACGAATAGGAATATTAAACTTATCTGCAACCGCAAATATAACCCCACCTTTAGCAGTACCATCAAGTTTTGAGAGGGTAATACCGGTTAAACCAACACATTGATTAAATAAGTTTACTTGGCTAATTGCATTTTGACCTGTACCCGCATCAATGGTTAGCATAACTTCATGCGGTGCATCGGGGTCAATTTTCTTCATTACGCGGGCTATTTTTTCAAGCTCTTGCATTAAGTTATCTTTATTTTGCAAGCGCCCTGCTGTATCAGCAATTAATACATCTACATTACGCGCTTTAGCGGCTTGAAATGCATCAAACACCACCGAGGCACTATCTGCACCAGTGTGCTGGGCAATAACAGGAATGCTGTTACGCTCGCCCCACACTTGCAGCTGCTCTACGGCTGCTGCACGAAAGGTATCACCTGCGGCCAACATAACCGACTTACCTTCATTTTGAAATTGCTTAGCTAACTTACCAATGGTTGTCGTTTTACCTACGCCGTTTACACCGACCATTAATATAACAAATGGTTTTTTATCAGCATGTATCTCAAGCGGTTGCTCAGCTGTTTTAAGCATTGCGGCCATTTCTTGCTTCATTAAGTCATAAAGCGCATCGCCATCTTTAAGCTGCTTGCGATCGGCGGCATCAGTAAGGCTATCAATCAGCTTCATGGTGGTATCAACACCTAAATCGGCGGTAAGAAGCTGTGTTTCTAAATCTTCAAATAAATCATCGTCTATTTTTTTACCACTAAAAATAGATGCAAAGCCAGAGCCTATATTTACACGGGTTTTTAATAACCCTTTTTTAAGACGTGAAAAAAAGCCTTCTTTTTTAGGCTTTTCGGCAAGTTTAGCTTCTTCTTTTGCAAGCTCTGCCGTAATGCGCTCTTGCTCTAAACGATCAGCTTCGGCCTCTGCTGCAATACGTTCTTGCTCTGCACGTTCAGCTTCTGCCTGTTCTTGTGCAATACGCTCTTGTTCTAAGCGCTCAGCTTCTGCTTGCTCTGCGGCAATTCGCTGTTGCTCTAAACGCTCAGCTTCCGCTTCTGCAGCAATACGCTCTTGCTCTAAACGTTCAGCTTCTGCTTGTTCTGCAGCAATTCGCTGTTGCTCTAAACGCTCAGCTTCTGCTTCTGCAGCAATACGTTCTTGCTCTGCGCGTTCAGCTTCTGCCTGTTCTTGTGCAATACGCTCTTGTTCTAAGCGTTCAGCCTCTGCCTGTTCTGCTGCAATACGCTCTTGCTCTACACGTTCAGCTTCTGCCTGTTCTGCTGCAATACGCTCTTGTTCTAAGCGATCAGCTTCTGCTTTTTCTGCAGCAATACGCTCTTGTTCTAAACGCTCAGCTTCAGCTTTTTCTGCTGCAACACGCTCTTGCTCTAAACGCATTTGCGCTTCTTGCTCTGCTAAACGAGCGGCTTGTGCTTGTTGTTGTACCTGTGCTTCAGCTTGCTCTTTCGCAAGCAACTCAGCGTTGGCTTTTTCAATTGCTAATTTTTCATCTTGCTCAGCTTGCTCGCGCTCTGTGTCTAAACGTTGTTGCTCAGCTCGCTGTGCAGCCATTCGCTCTTGCTCTAAACGCATTTGCGCTTCTTGCTCAGCTAGACGAGCAGCTTGTGCTTGTTGTTGCGCCTGTGCTTCGGCTTGCTCTTTTGCAAACAACTCTGCATTAGCCTTTTCAATTGCTAAACGCTCTGCTTGTGCTTTTTCAGCAGCAATACGTGCTTGTTCTTCACGCTCTGCTTCGGCCTTTTCTGCCGCTAAGCGCTCAGCTTCTTGTTGCTGAGCTAATGCCTGTTGTTTATCAGCTTCTGCTTGTTTTTTATCTGACTTACCAAAACCGAGCCAAGACATGAATTTACTTTTTTTTGCCATACTTGCTAATAACCACTTATAAAAATCTGATAAACTAAAATTTGAAATAGCTTGGTGTGGCTCAGCAAAGCGTGCCGGCCAAACAACCGTTCAAAACGTAAGTGCTAAATAGTAACACTTTTAATGCGGTTGAAAAATGAAGCTAAACGTAAACTACGCACAATATTATCTGAGCTAGATCCCTTATACCATTTTTTAGTGACCTAAATGAGAAAAAAAACAACGAAAAATAAAGCAATTAGCAAATCTACTGACGGCTTTATTAGAGTAATTAGCGGGCAATTTCGTGGCCGTAAACTGCCGGTAAAAAATGTAGAAGGGCTACGCCCAACAACAGACCGCATTAAAGAAACCGTGTTTAATTGGTTAATGCAAGATACGCGCGATGCAACAGTACTCGATTGCTTTGCAGGCTCTGGCGGGCTTGGCTTTGAAGCGCTTTCTCGGTTTGCTAAAAGCACCACGTTTATCGAACTAGATGCCTCGGCTGCTAAGCAAATTGAGCAAAATATTAGTACCTTAAAGCTTGAAAATGCACAGGTAAAACACACTAATTCACTCTCATATTTAGAGCAAAAGAATACAAATTCACCATTTAATTTAGTTTTTGTTGACCCACCATTTCGTAAAAACTTAGCGCAAAGTAGCTGTGATTTATTAGAAAATAACCAATGGCTTAGCGAAGACGCGCTCATTTATGTTGAGGTAGAAACCGAGCTAAGCAGCTTTTCACAACCAGATAACTGGCTGTTAATTAAAGAGAAAAAAGCAGGGCAAGTATTCTGTAGGCTATACCAACGCCAGCCAAATTAACACTATTTAAGCCGCTGCATTTCTGTTAATATTATCCTTTACATGTGGTGTTGCTTCGGATTACAATACCGCACCATTTTTGAACCACTTGATCAATGTTTGATCAACTTGAGCAACGCTCATAATTTAGGTAGGTGAATTTTTAATGCCAGTAATTAAAGTAAGAGAGAACGAACCGTTTGACGTAGCACTTCGTCGCTTCAAGCGTTCATGTGAAAAAGCAGGTATCCTTTCAGAAGTTCGTCGTCGCGAGCACTATGAAAAGCCAACAGCTGAGCGTAAGCGTAAAAAAGCTGCAGCGGTTAAGCGTCACATGAAGAAGCTTTCTCGCGATAACGCACGTCGCGTTAAATTATACTAATAGTATTAGGTCTTGTATAAATGAGCCTTTTAATAACGCTAAAAGATGCGCAAAAAGATGCGATGAGAGCGAAAGACAAACAACGTCTTAACCCTATTCGCATGGTGCTTGCCGCAATCAAGCAACGTGAGATTGACGAGCAAATAACACTAGACGACGCAGGTATTACCTCCGTTATAGTGAAGCTTGTTAAACAACGTCGTGATTCTTACACTCAGTACAAAGATGCTGGGCGTGAAGATTTAGCCGAAATTGAAGCCAATGAGATCGCAGCACTAGAAACTTTTTTACCTCAACAATTGAGTGAAGAAGAAATTGTTGCCCTTATTGATGCGGCTATTGCTGATACTAATGCAGCAGGTATGCAAGACATGGGTAAAGTAATGGGTATAATCAAAAGCAAAGCCGAAGGACGTGCCGATATGGGCAAGCTTTCTGGTTTAATTAAGCAACGATTAACAGCCTAATACTCCCACATACACAAAGTATGATTAAAGCAAACCGAGCCTAGTGCTCGGTTTCTTCGTTTAAGTAGATAAACAAAACGCTTTTAAGTAATGCTCGTGCATGTAATTAAGTGATTTATTGTGTAACTACAAAAGCACATCGAGGGCTAGGTAAAATGGGTTATTTAGGGCTATCACTTACTGCGCCTGCACTGCTCTACCTTCAATATCCTAGCTTTGTATGCTGTTAGCGTCAGGTTTAGCACCTAAAAATGATTAAGTATTATTGCCCATGGATATAATGTAACTTTTTAGCTTACCGATACCCCTTTTATAAATGCGCGCATTGTGTTGAAATTACACCTCACCAATTGTTAGGACTACTTACAAAACATGGCTGGAAAGATCCCACGAAATTTTATTGACGATTTACTCGCCAGAACAGATATTGTAGAGCTAATAGACTCTAAAGTTGGTCTTAAAAAAGCAGGTAAAGACTACCAAGCTTGCTGCCCTTTCCATAACGAAAAATCTCCCTCGTTTACTGTTTCTCAAGATAAACAGTTTTACCACTGCTTTGGCTGTGGTGCTAATGGCAACGCTATTTCGTTTGTTATGGAATACGACAAGCTTGAATTTGTTGATGCTATAGAAGAGCTCGCAAGCCTTTTAAATTTAGACGTACCTCGCGAGAAAGGCAGTAGCTCAGCACCTGAGCGCACGGCAGCGCAAAAGCGCTCAGATTACGATTTAATGTTACACACAGCACGCTTTTACCAGCATCAATTAAAGCACCACAGTAACTCTGCTGCGGTGATTGACTATGTAAAAGGGCGTGGTTTAAGTGGCGAAACCGTTAAAAAGTTTATGATTGGCTATGCGCCGAGCGAATGGGAAGCGCTGTGCCAACAACTTGGCCGAACAAAAGAGCAAAAAGAACAGCTGGTCGAGCTTAAGCTCGCCTCAGAAAAAACACCAGGTAGGCAGTTTGATTTTTTCCGTGATCGGTTAATGTTCCCTATTCGTGATAAACGTGGCCGTGTTATTGCCTTTGGCGGGCGTGTAATGCAAGCCGACCAAGGGCCAAAATACCTCAACTCACCAGAGACCCGCATTTTTCATAAAGGCTTTGAGCTATATGGTCTGTATGAGGCAAAACAAGCACATAAAAAGCTTGAACATGTACTCATTGTAGAAGGTTACATGGATGTAGTTGCACTTGCAGAGCAAGGTATTGAATATGCCGTAGCTGCGCTTGGCACCGCAACAACAAGCGAGCATATGCATACGCTATTTAGAACCACCGACAAAGTTATTTGTTGTTACGATGGCGACAGAGCTGGCCGCGACGCTGCATGGCGAGCACTAGAAAATGCCCTGCCCTACTTAAACGATGGCAAAGCATTACACTTTGTATTTTTACCTGACGGCGAAGACCCTGATTCACTGGTTCAGCAAGAAGGTAAAACACAGTTTGAGCAACGCTTAAGCCAAGCAGATGATTTTACCAAAGTTTTATTTAATAAGCTTAGCCAAGAAGTAGACCTAACACTCGACTCAGGCAAAGCGAAGCTATTAAGTGCCGCTTTGCCGTTAATTGAAAAAATTCCGAGTGAATTTTACCAAGAAAATATTTTAGAGCAGTTAGGGCGATTAATTGGCCGTACGCGTGAGCAACTAAATAGCCGCTTAAAAACACCAAAGCAACAACACGCTGTTGAACGAAAATTTAAAATTACCCCAATGCGCCAAGCTATTGGTATTTTAATTCAGCACCCACAGTTAGCTAAAAGTGTGCCCCATTTGCCAGAATTGGCGCAAATGAACATAGCAGGCATTGGTTTGCTACTGCGCTTACAAGAGCGCGCACTGCAAAAAGACAATGCTAACACAGCGGTTTTACTCGAATCATTTAGAGATTCCGAAGATTACGAACCACTAGTAAAGCTTGCCACATGGCAGCACCAAATTAGTGATGAGCGTTTAGAGACTGTTTTTCAAAATACTTTTAAATTTATTGAAGATCAGTGTTTAAATTATCGACTAGAGACCCTATTAATAAAGGACAAGACACAGGGCTTATCAAGTGATGAAAAACTAGAATGTCATTTACTTATGACAGCGCTAAAAGCGAGTAACAGCTAGTCAGACTTGATTTAAACTGTTATACTGTGCTATTCACTGCGTCACATTATTAAAGTTAGTTAAAAGGCTAACTCTATGATGACGCCTGTTGTATCAACTTATCAGAGTGGAAGAAACAATCTCTATGGATCCAACTCCTCAGTCACAATTAAAACTTCTGATTCAAAAAGGTAAAGAGCAAGGCTACTTAACTTTTGCTGAAGTAAATGATCACCTTCCACAAGACATAATCGACTCAGATCAAGTAGAAGATATCATTAGCATGATTAATGACATGGGTATCAAGGTTAGCGAAAACGCGCCTGATGCTGATGAATTAATGATGCAAGAAACCACGACAGACGAAGACGCAGCAGAAGCTGCTGCTGCAGCCCTTGCAACTGTAGAAAAAGAAATTGGCCGTACAACTGACCCAGTGCGCATGTATATGCGTGAAATGGGTACTGTTGAACTTCTTACACGTGAAGGCGAAATTGTAATCGCTAAGCGTATTGAAGAAGGTATCAACCAGGTACAAATTTCTGTTGCCGAATACCCTGAAGCGATTACTTACCTACTTGAACAGTGGGATAAGTTTGAAGCAGAAGAAATGCGCTTAAGCGACATTATTTCAGGCTTTTTCGACCCTAACGAAGACGAAGCGCAAATCTCAGCAACTCACATTGGCTCTGAATTAAGTGAAGAACAACTTGATGAAGACGATGATGAAGATGACAAAGACAGCGATGACGATGAAGACGAAGAAGAAGTAGATACAGGCCCAGATCCAGAAGAAGCCCGTATTCACTTTGAAAACTTACGTGATTTATACGTTAAAGCTCGCGCTACCTTTGATGAAAAAGGGCGTTCGCACCCAGATTCTCAAGCCGCTATTTTTGAAATTGGCGAGCTTTTCAGAACTTTTAAATTAGTACCAAAACAGTTTGATCGCATGGTTAACAACATGCGTGAAATGATGGATAGAGTGCGTATTCAAGAACGCCTTATCATGAAACAAGCGGTACAAATTGCTAAGCTACCTAAGAAAACGTTTATTAAGCACTTTGCTAATAACGAAACTGACTCAGCGTGGCTAGACCTAGAAATAAATGCTAACGAAAAACATTCAGCTAAACTTGAAGAAGTGAAGCCTGAAATTATTCGTTGCATCCAAAAGCTATGTGTAATTGAAGAAAGCACAGGCTTAAGCATTGAGCGTATTAAAGACATTAACCGTCGTATGAGCATTGGTGAAGCAAAAGCGCGCCGTGCGAAAAAAGAAATGGTTGAAGCTAACTTACGTCTTGTAATCTCAATTGCTAAAAAATACACAAACCGTGGTTTACAGTTCTTAGATTTAATCCAAGAAGGTAACATTGGCTTGATGAAAGCGGTAGATAAGTTTGAATACCGCCGTGGTTATAAGTTCTCGACTTATGCTACGTGGTGGATTCGCCAAGCGATTACCCGCTCAATTGCTGACCAAGCAAGAACAATCCGTATTCCAGTACATATGATAGAAACGATTAATAAACTTAACCGTATCTCTCGTCAAATGTTACAAGAAATGGGTCGTGAGCCAAATCCTGAAGAATTAGCAGAACGCATGATGATGCCTGAGGATAAAATCCGTAAGGTACTTAAAATTGCCAAAGAGCCAATTTCGATGGAAACACCAATCGGTGATGATGAAGATTCGCACTTAGGTGACTTTATCGAAGATACCACTATTGATTCGCCAATCGACTCGGCAACAATGGAATCTCTTCGTGGCGCAACAAACGACGTGCTAGCAGGCCTTACAGCCCGTGAAGCTAAAGTACTTCGTATGCGCTTTGGTATTGATATGAATACCGACCACACCTTAGAAGAAGTAGGTAAACAGTTTGACGTAACACGTGAGCGTATTCGTCAAATAGAAGCGAAAGCACTGCGTAAATTACGCCACCCTTCTCGCTCTGATTTACTAAAAAGCTTTTTAGACGCTAAATAATTTAGCGCTTCATATAAACTAAAAAGGCCGCTGTAGCGGCCTTTTTTCTATTTAAAGGAAACAACCATGGCTTGGATCCAAATCCGTATCAATGCCAATGCTGCAACCGCAGATGCAGTGAGTGACTTATTAATGGAGGCAGGCAGCGCCTCTGTTACTTTTATTGACGCTAAAGACACGCCTATTTATGAGCCTAAAATTGGCACCGTAGAGTTTTGGGCCGATACCACTGTAATTGGTCTATTTGAAGCCAATCATGATATGAACGCGGTAATTGAATTACTTAAGCGTCATGATGAAATTAAAGACACACTGGTATACAAAATTGAGCAACTAGAAGATAAAGACTGGGAACGTGAGTGGATGGATAACTTTCACCCAATCCAGTTCGGCGAAAAACTGTGGATCTGCCCAAGCTGGCGCGACATTCCAGATCCAGATGCAGTTAATGTACTGCTCGACCCAGGCCTTGCATTTGGTACGGGTACGCATGCAACAACGGCACTGTGCCTTAAATGGTTAGAAAGCCAAGATTTAACCGGCAAAACGGTAGTAGATTTTGGTTGTGGCTCGGGCATTTTAGGCATTGCAGCCATTAAACTTGGTGCAGAGCGCATGATAGGTATTGATATTGACCCGCAAGCACTTGAAGCAAGCTTAGATAACGCACAGCGTAATGGCGTAGCCGATAAGCTTGAGGTATACCTACCAGAAAACCAACCTGAGTTTAGTGCTGATATTGTAGTAGCTAATATTTTAGCGCAACCGCTGCGTGAGCTTCACAGTGTAATTTTGGGATTACTTAAACCGGGTGGCAAAATTGCTATGTCGGGCATATTAGAAGAGCAAGCCCAATCGGTTGCCGATATTTACGCACCGTTTATTGAGCTTGACGATATTGCACTAGAGGGTGATTGGACCCGTGTAAGCGGCACAAAAAATAGCTAACCGCATACATTTATAAATTTAGAGTTTTAACTCAAAACTTGCATGTAAAGCCTGTATTTAACAGGCTTTACTATTTTTTTACAGTTAGAAAATTAGCACGCATAATTTGACAAAATTATTTTTTGTTTAAATTTCAAACAAATCGACCCGCTTGTCATGCGGTTATCAAAAGTCAATACGAAAAGGGCAAAAAAAAGTCACTTTTGTTCAATTTATAGCCTTTGATTTTTCCTAAAAAAACCGTAAACTTAGCGCCCCTTGAAAAGAGGCCTATTGAATACAGTGCGTATCGGTTCATACCAACTTGAGAATAATGTAATAGTCGCGCCAATGGCAGGTATTACAGACAGACCATTTAGACAGCTTTGCCGCCGCTTAGGCGCAGGCTTGGCCGTGTCTGAAATGTTATCGTCAAACCCGAAGGTTTGGAAAACTGAAAAATCGATGAACCGTATGGATCACAGCGGTGAGTCGGGTATACGCGCGGTGCAAATTGCAGGAGCTGATCCTGAGCTTATGGCGCAGGCCGCACAATTCAATGTTGCTAACGGTGCTCAGATCATAGATATCAATATGGGGTGCCCAGCAAAAAAAGTGAACAAGAAACTCGCAGGCTCTGCATTATTACAGTTTCCTGAACTTGTGGAAGAGATAGTTGATGCAGTGGTTAACGCTGTTGATATCCCGGTCACACTTAAAATCCGCACAGGATGGGATCAGGACAACCGTAATGGTGTAGAGATTGCGAGAATAGCTGAGCGTTATGGCATTGCGTCACTTGCCGTACATGGGCGTACACGCGCATGTATGTACAAAGGTGAAGCAGAATATGCCACGATTAGGGATATAAAACGCTCAGTGTCGATACCTGTGGTTGCTAATGGTGATATTATATCTCCAGAAAAAGCAAAGCAGGTTTTGGACTATACGGGTGCAGATGCCATCATGATTGGCCGAGCCGCCCAAGGTCGCCCTTGGATATTTAGGGAGATAGACCACTATTTGCGAACTGGAGAACACTTACCACCACCTGCTATTTCAGAGGTGCGAAGTATTTTAATGGAGCATTTAGATAACCTCCATGCGTTTTACGGCGAGCCAATGGGAGCGCGAATCGCTCGCAAACATGTATCTTGGTATTTGCAAACCCATGACAGTGACGGTCAGTTTAGGCGAGTATTTAATGCGCTCGACAACCCACAAGCACAGGTTGACGCATTAACGCAATACTTTAAAACACTAGCAGCTAACTAAGAAAGAAAGAGATTAAATAATGTTCGAACAAAACGTGACTTCTCCATTTATCACAAACCCTCATGTTCAGTCACACGAGAAACCGCAGCCATTGCGTGATGCAGTAAAAAAAGCTGTTCACCACTATTTAAAGCAGCTTAACGGTCAAGATGTGCAAGACGTTTACGACCTTGTTCTTTCAGAGCTAGAAGCGCCATTACTTGAAGAAGTAATGACATACACACGTGGTAACCAAACTCGTGCGGCAATTTTACTAGGTATCAACCGTGGTACTTTACGTAAAAAGCTTAAAAAATACGGCATGAACTAATACCAATTATATTGAAAGCGTAAGCATGCTAACGAGCTAAACAAGCCCATAACGGCGTTAAAAATTTCTTATGTAGAATAACTACACTGTAAAATTTTTGCCTTGTTATAGACTTGTTTTTCTATCGTTATAACTGCTTACTAATCCAATACAATTGGTATCATGCAAAAAAAGCACCTTAGGGTGCTTTTTTATGCGCACAATTTAGTAGAGATGTTGCAAAATGCTCACGCTTATTGGCGCTTTATAAGTCGTTTTTTGAGTAGTAATCAGTTAAAATGCCCGCTTCTAAGCTAGCTCATTAACTGAGGAAATTAAACTACAATGGATACTCATCGTCCTATTCGTCGCGCACTATTAAGTGTGTCTGATAAAACCGGTATTGTTGAATTTGCCCGCGCACTAGAAGCGCAAGGTGTAGATATTTTATCAACTGGCGGTACCTGCAAACTCCTTGCTGATAACGGCATAAAAGTGACTGAAGTATCAGATCACACAGGTCATCCTGAAATCATGGATGGTCGCGTAAAAACCCTTCACCCTAAAATTCACGGCGGTATTTTAGCGCGTCGCGGACAAGATGAAAGCGTAATGGCAGATAACAACATCTCTGCTATCGATATTGTTGTAGTTAACTTATACCCCTTTGCGAATACTGTCGCTCAAGAAAACTGCAGCCTTGAAGATGCTATTGAAAACATTGATATTGGCGGACCTACCATGGTTCGTGCAGCCGCTAAAAACCACAAAGACGTCACCATCGTGGTAAACGCAAACGATTACGAGCGCGTTATTAGCGAAATGCAAAGCAACAATGGCTCAACAACGTACAAAACACGTTTTGATTTAGCCATTGCCGCGTATGAGCACACAGCTCAGTACGATGGCATGATTGCTAACTACTTTGGCAAAATGGTACCTGATTACACTGAAGAAGCCGCTGAAGAGACTAAATTCCCACGCACTATCAATATGCAGTTCACTAAAAAGCAAGATATGCGTTACGGTGAAAACTCACATCAAGATGCTGCTTTTTATGTTGAAAACAACGTAAGCGAAGCGTCTGTTGCAACAGCTACTCAGCTACAAGGTAAAGCCCTTTCTTTTAATAACATTGCAGATACCGACGCCGCACTTGAGTGTGTTAAAGAATTTGATGTACCTGCATGTGTTATTGTTAAACACGCAAACCCATGTGGCGTTTCAATTGGCGAAGATATTCTTAGTGCTTACGACCGCGCCTTTAAAACAGATCCAACCTCAGCGTTTGGTGGCATTATTGCCTTTAACCGCGAGCTTGACGCTGCAACAGCACAAGCCATTGTTGAGCGTCAATTTGTTGAAGTAATTATTGCTCCTAGCGTTTCAAGCGAAGCAGCAAAAATTGTTGAAGCGAAAAAGAACGTACGCTTATTAGCGTGTGGTCAATGGAGTGGCAAAGCAACTGGCCACGATATTAAACGCGTTAACGGCGGTGTTTTAGTACAAGACCGCGACCTAGGCATGGTTACCCAAGGCGATTTAAAAGTCGTATCTAAGCGCCAACCTTCTGAGCAAGAACTTAAAGATTTACTATTTTGCTGGAAAGTGGCTAAGTTTGTTAAATCAAACGCGATTGTATATGCCCGCGACGGTATGACCATTGGCGTAGGCGCAGGCCAAATGAGCCGTGTTTACTCAGCTAAAATAGCGGGTATTAAAGCCGCTGATGAAAATCTAGAAGTACCTGGCTCTGTAATGGCATCAGATGCGTTTTTCCCATTCCGTGATGGTATAGATGCAGCCGCAGCCGCTGGTATTACTGCGGTTATTCAACCGGGTGGTTCAATGCGCGATGAAGAAGTTATCGCCGCCGCTGACGAAGCTGGCATGGCGATGGTATTTACCGGCATGCGCCACTTCCGCCACTAATCACACAAAGGGTTAAACACAACGTTTAGCCCTTTTTGTTTGCAATCAATTCACGTATTCTGGTTCAACACCTATATAAAATGTTAAGGAACAAACGATGAAATTTGCACTAAAGTCACTACTTGTTGCCTCGCTTACGCTGACCTCAACAATGGCACTTAGCCATAACCATGAGTCAAGCCTTAGCCATGCTATTCAATCAAGCGAGCGTAGCGCTAAAAATAGCGCCCGCGATGAATACCGTCACCCTGAGCAAACACTGGCATTTTTTGGTTTTAAACCAACAATGACTGTGGTTGAAATTGCCCCAGGCGGTGGTTGGTACAGCGAAATTTTAGCCCCAGCACTTAAAGAGCAAGGCTTATATTACGCAGCGCATTTTCCGAGTGATTCATCGGTAGGTTACTACCAGCGCTCTTTAGCCGGCTTTAAGAAAAAAGTGGCCGAGGATGAGCGTTTTAGCAAAGTAAAAATTTCTGAGTTTGCCCCATTAACGCACACTGATATTGCCCCTGCCGGCACTGCCGACATGGTATTAACCTTTCGCAATGTACATAACTGGTACATGGGTAAAGACACTAAAGGCGCACTCAGTGCATTTAAGTCTTTTTATAAAGCGTTAAAACCAGGTGGCGTATTAGGTGTAGTTGAACATCGCTTAGATGAAAGCCGACCTGATGAGGATCAAAAATCAACCGGCTACATGAAGCAAAGTTACGTAGTCGATTTAGCTAAAAAAGCTGGATTTGAATTAGTTGCAAGCAGTGAGATTAACGCCAATCCAAAAGATACAGCCGATCACCCTAAAGGGGTGTGGACGCTACCACCTAGCTTACGCCTTGGCGAACAAGACGCTGATAAATACAAAGCTATTGGTGAAAGCGACCGTATGACGCTGAAATTTAAAAAACCGCTTTAAATAGGAATATTTCGCCATGAATGTATTAGTCATTGGCAGCGGCGGCCGTGAACACGCACTTGCGTTTAAGGCCGCTCAAAACACGAAAGTAAACACTGTATTTGTAGCACCGGGTAATGCCGGTACTGCACTTGAGCCAAAACTAGAAAACGTTGCAATTAACGTTGAAGACCTAGATGGCCTATTAAGCTTTGCACAACAAAACAATGTAGAACTTACTATTGTTGGCCCTGAAGTACCGCTTGTATTAGGCGTAGTAGATAAGTTCCGTGAACATGGTCTCGCTATTTTTGGTCCAACAGCCGGTGCAGCACAGCTAGAAGGCTCTAAGTCGTTTACTAAAGACTTTTTAGCTCGCCATGCCATACCAACTGCTGATTACCAAACGTTTGAACAAATTGACCCTGCCCTTGCTTATTTAAAAGAAAAAGGCGCGCCAATTGTAATAAAAGCAGATGGCCTAGCAGCTGGTAAAGGCGTTATTGTGGCAATGGATGAACGCGAAGCTGAAGATGCTATTCGCGATATGCTTGCTGGTAATGCTTTTGGCGAGGCTGGCAGCCGCGTCGTGATCGAAGAGTTTTTAGAAGGCGAAGAAGCTTCTTTTATTGTTATGGTTGATGGTAAAAACATTTTGCCATTTGCAACAAGCCAAGATCATAAGCGTGCATACAATGGCGATGAAGGTCCAAATACTGGCGGCATGGGCGCATACTCACCGGCACCTGTAGTAACCGACGAAATCCACCAGCGCATTATGAACGAAGTCATCGTTCCTACCGTTGAGGGTATGGCAAGCGAAGGCCATCCTTACACAGGCTTTTTATACGCAGGCTTAATGATTGATGCCCAGGGCACGCCAAAAGTAATTGAGTACAACTGTCGTTTTGGTGACCCTGAAACGCAACCTATGATGCTTCGTCTTAAATCAGACTTGGTTGAACTAGTTGAAGCGGCAAACCGCGAAGAGCTTGATAAAACAACCATTGAGTTTGACCCGCGCGCAGCCGTAGGTGTTGTACTTGCCGCTAAAGGCTACCCAGGTGATTACCCTAAAGGTGATGCAATATCAGGCCTTAAAGTTAACTACCCTGCTGATGAAAAAGTATTTCATGCGGGTACTAAGCAAGATGGCGAAAACGTTGTCACCGCAGGTGGACGTGTATTATGTGCAACGGCACTCGGCAATACCGTTACCGAGGCACAGCAACGTGCATACGAGCTTGTAAAACAAATTAGCTGGGAAGGTATGGAGTACCGCACCGATATTGCTTACAGAGCGATTGCCCGAGAGCAGTAGCCTGTAACTAAATTATTGGTTTAACTTAGGGCCTGTTTATCTTTCGAGATTAAATTTGCAGCAGTGTGTTTGCTATTTAGGCAAGGCAGAGCCTATGTAGTGTGGTTATTCCCCATAAATAGGCGATAACGCAGTATAAATACCAAACACGCGTTGCACGAAGGTTCGTCCTAGGGACGATTAACTCTTTGTTGCTCGGTTTTTACTTAGCCCACTAGGTTACAAACCTCGCGCCACGATTAAATCGTCCCTAGTTAGAACAAATTTTAATCCTGAAGGATAAGCAGGCCCTAAAAATTTAACTAAAAAAGCGCAGTTTATATGCGCCTTTTTAGTGCTACACTAATTAAAAGAGTTATTACAAGTATACAACGTTGGAAACGAAAGCTTTACGTTATCATGCCGCGGCCATAGCCATACTGATTTTCATATTTTATATTATTAGCACACTCGCTTCTAACCTGGTTGTGCCGACTCGCTATACCATCGATAAAACCACGCCTGTATATTTAGACTTTGCCTACTACATAGATGAAAGTAAATCTCACACACTCAACGATATTATTTTAAATCCCGAGCTAATCACCCACCAACCGTTAACCGATATTCAATGGAGCTTTAAGCAGCAAAACTATTGGCTATTTATAGACCTTGAAAATAAAAGCTTGGATGCTCAAGACATTGTTGCCCATTTTGATAACCCGATGGTTGATCACCTAAGCGTGTATCGGTTAAACAAAAGAAATGAGCTTATAGAAAGCTATAAATTAGGTGATAAAGTAAAGTCTCTTACGCTTTTTCAATATAGCGTACCGCATATACGTTTTGCACTTGAGAGTAAAACAACAGAGCGCTTAGCCATAAAAATAGATACAACGGGGATCAGCAAAACCCCAGTTAATTTGTATCGCCATAAAGAATTTGTTGATTTAGTTCGCTCGCAAACCGGCATTTGGGGCATATTTGCCGGCGTGTTATTAATGGCTGCCCTGTATAATTTAGTGCTTTATTTTGGGATTAAAGACCGCGTTTATTTAGTTTATATAGGCTATATAATTAGCGCGCTGTGTTTAATGGGCATTGTAATGGGCTTTGGCTTTTACTTGTGGCCCCTAGAGTGGCAATTGTACTTACACGAAAAAGTGATTTTTTCAAACTACGCAATGGCCTTTTTTACGCTCGCCTTTTGCACCATGTTTTTGCGCTACCACAAGGACAAATGCTGGCGCTATAAAATGAGTAAAGCGCTACTTATTTTAATATCTTTATTATCAATCACCACTTTATTTATACCCGAGTACATTGCAGCACCCATCTTTTTTTGTGTATTAAGCTTGTTATATATTACGTGTGTTATTTTAATTTATAACAAACTACGCACGGGCTTTAGGTGGGCGAAGTTTTACGTTTTTTCGTGGGTTCCCCTCATTGTTGGCGCGGCAATACAGCCATTAGAATTAACGGGCTATTTGGATTATAGCTTTGCGATTCGTCACGCGTTTTTAGTGGCTATATTGTGTGAAGTTATTTTAATGGCTATGGCACTTGCCGATAGAGTGCGCTACCAGCGCGAGCGTGCGCTTTATCATGCTACACATACCCAGCAAACTAAATTACTTAACAGTGCCAAATTAAAACAAGCGTTTATGAGCTTACAAGCACAGGGGCGTAATACCACCTTGTGTTTAATTAAAATTCGCCATTTTAACTCGCTCAATACCATTATTACCCCATCGCAGGGCTACACTTTAATAAAGCACGTGGCTAAACAAATAGAGTTAGAGCTTAGCCATGAGCGCGAATTTACCAACCTAGATACAGATTTTAATAACAGCCCCCGCTTAGCCGACTTAGGCAGTGGGGTATTTGCCTGCATATCTACTAAAAACCAAAACCAGGAGTCACTTGAAGGGGCCTTAATTAAAGTTATAAATAGCCTACCCAAACAATACGAAATTCAAGGCTTAAACTTACAACTTACCTATAACATAGGGATTAGTAGCGCAGCCCACAGTGACGACTTTGAATACTGGACAAAACGGGGTTACTTGGCACTTAAAAAAGCTAAAAGTAATAACGATTTAGTAGTAAGCGCTTCTAACGGCAGTAATATATTAATGGATGTGGCATTGGCCGCTAAATTACAACAAGCGATTAAAAACAACCAACTAGCGTTGTATTACCAACCTCAAATAGGGTTGAACTTTAATCAAGTATGTGGCGCTGAAGCGCTGCTACGTTGGCCCGACCCGGCTTTTAAAGGCGTATCGATAGAAGAGCTGATCACCCTTGCTGAGCACACAGGTATTATTAACGAGCTTACCTTATGGGTTATTGAGCAAGCCTGTAAAGATATCGTCAAACTAACCGAGCAAGGCTATAACGATCACCCAATTAGCGTAAATTTAAGTGCAAAAAATCTGTCGATTAAAAACCTAGCCGAAAAAGTCGAAAACGTCCTTATAAAATACCAAGTTCCGGCGCAGCTTCTTAAGTTTGAATTAACGGAGTCAGCATTAGTCGAAAGCCACGAAGCGCTTATTGCATTGGTTAATGAGCTTTCTGATTTAGGGGTGCGCGTGGTCCTTGATGACTTTGGCACTGGCTATTCATCACTAAGTTATTTGGTTAATTATCGCTTTACGGAGCTCAAAGTAGATAAATCGTTTGTATTTGACTTAACAAATAACACCGCCAATAAAGTGATTGTGCAAACCGCTATAGATATGGCACATAACCTAGGGCTATCTATAACCATGGAAGGCATAGAAACCCAAGATGTGCACCACTTATTAAAAGAAATGGGCGCCGACAGAGCGCAAGGTTACCTATACGCTAAGCCACTTCCCCTAGATGACTATTTGTATTTCTTAAAAAGCCAATACAGTTTAAAGATGTTAAACTCCACGTTTTAATATCAACATCTTTAGGGGCCAAGTAAAGATGCAAGGCACTTTGCGTAAATTAAAATCGAGCTTAACAGAGCCGGTTCAATATCATCTTCCTGTGGGCGACAACCTAGTCGACCTAAACGCACTCATTGGTAAAGAGTTAACGCTGACGTTTAGCGGTACCATTTTATGCTCAAACTGTGGCAAAAAAACCAAAAAGAGTTACTCGCAAGGCCACTGTTTTGTGTGTATGCGCAAGCTTGCTAGCTGCGATATGTGCATTATGAAACCAGAAACCTGCCATTACGATAAAGGCACTTGCCGCGAGCCGCAATGGGGCGAAGAAAACTGCATGATCCCGCATTATGTGTATTTAGCAAACACCTCTGGGCTTAAAGTAGGCATTACTCGCCATACGCAAATACCGACACGTTGGGTTGATCAAGGCGCCACTCAAGCACTGCCTATTTTTAAAGTACAAACACGTTTGCAATCAGGCTTAGTTGAGGTGGCATTGGCCGAGTTTATTGCCGATAAAACCAATTGGCGTAACATGCTAAAGGGTCAAAACGAAGCCATTGACCTTAAAGCCGCTGCGGCAGAGCTGATCCCGCAAATTAGCGATAAATTAAACGAGCTAAGCGAGTTATTTGGTGCCACAGCCATAGAGCAACTTGATGAAGACGTGGTTGATTTAAACTTTCCGGTGACAGAGTACCCTACTAAAATTAGTTCGTTTAATTTTGATAAAAACCCAGTAGTAAGCGGCGTGCTGCAAGGTATAAAAGGTCAGTACTTAATTTTTGATACTGGCGTTATTAATGTGCGTAAATTTACCTCATACGAGGTAACCGTAGGGTAACTATGCTAAACAGCTTTCCACAGTTATTAATTGTTTATAATGAGCTTGAAATAGCGCACGATAAACAAGAACAAGAAGCGTGTTTGCACAGCGTTACGCAAAGTGAGCTTAGTAATGTGCGCGTGTTAAACAAGCAAGGTGAGTACGTTGACCTGCAAGGCACTGCATGCGCTCCTCTTTCACAGGAGCAGCTAGCGCAACTGGTAACCACTTATTTATTAAATGAAGGGCAATGCTGCCTTGGCAAAATTAAAACCCTTAATACCAAGCAGGCGTTTGATTTACTGGGTTTATAACCCTTAGTTATACCAATTCGCTTAATTAAGTATTATTGCGGATTGGTATTAGTACTCACTAAGCACTTTTATATGCGCTACAGCACTTCTTCCTAATGCTGATAGCGCATAGCCCCCTTCAAGGTAAGATATAACACCTTTGCAGCCACTCTCTTTTGCAACGTCGCATAATTGCTCTGTAAGCCAGCTGTAGTCATCTTCTACAAACTTTAAACTTGCCATGTCATCTTCTAGGTGGGCATCAAACCCTGCACTAATAAATAGCAGCTCTGGCTTAAAAGCTTTTAATTTTGGCAACCATTGGGTATTAAACACTTCTTTTAAATCATCGCCACTACTGGCAATTGGCAAAGGGGAATTAACTATGTGGCTGTTATTTTTTACGGCCGTGTTTGGGTAAAATGGGTATTGAAATAGCGAACAAAGTAATATGTTTTCATCGTTTATAAATATGTCTTGGGTGCCATTACCATGGTGTACGTCAAAATCAGCAATTGCTATACGTTTAATGCCTTTACTTTGGGCATACTTAACCGCTATAGCTAAATTATTAAATACACAAAACCCAGATGAAGCATGTCCATTGGCATGATGTCCTGGCGGGCGTACAGCGCAAAACGCCGCATCGAGTTTATCTGCGAGTATTTCATCTACAGCCAACAACCCTGCTCCTACGGCGCGCTCTACCGCTTTAAACGAATCAGGGCAAAGCCAGGTGTCGCCATCAAGGTTATGCAGCCCCTGCTCAGGAACTAAGCGCTCCACAAGGTTAACTAATGACTCATCATGGGCTAATAAGTAATGCTCACGCTGCGCTTTAGGCGCTTGTAGATGCGTTAAGCCAATATCTACACCACTTGCCAAAAGTCTATCGGCAATAGAGTCTAGGCGCTCTGGGCACTCAGGATGATCGTCAATCATTTTATGTTTACGGCAATGAGGGTGTGAAATAACTGCAGTACGCATAAACGCTCCTTTAATGTGAGTGCTTAATATAACAAAGCCACCTTACGGTGGCTTTGCGACTTTGGTGTATAGCATCACTACTTAGCTTTTAAATTAAGGTTTCTAAAATCAAAACTAAAGTCTGTTACCGCTGTTGATACCGCGCGCATTTTTGCGCTATTAACACGGTTGTTTGCGCCCATATCAAAACGAATAAACGCATCTGCCTCGAGTAGCTTTTCATCCCATTTAACAATAAACGTATTACCTGTGTAATGCTCAAGCGTGCCTTTTAAGCGTTTGGTATGGGTAAAATCAATACGTAGTTTGCCATCTAGTTGCTCAATAATTACATCGCCGTACCAATCGTCATGTAACGTGCCGGTGTAATTTATATTAGGTAACTGTGGCTGGTAATCTGCTGGGGTGTCGGGTTTTGCATTGGCGTAGGCTTTTTGTTTACTCGCAAAATGTTTTTTAGCCAACTCTTCAACCCAGTCTTTATCTTCAAGCTCAAGGGCGTCTTCAAGCACTTCGTGGGTAACTGCCGAAAGTGCACTAAATGCTTGCTGATTAGATAAAATAACAATGCCGAGCTTTTTCTCAGGCAATAATGTAACTTGCGACACCATACCTAAAATGCCCCCGCCGTGGCCTAGCTTTTTAAAGCCGTGGTAATCTTCAATGCTCCAACCTAGCCCATAGCCTCTAAATTGCTGATGATAGGCCTCATACGCACTTTTAGAAGCCATAGAGGTAATATGCGGGTGCCACATTTGCGCTTGCTGTTTTTCACTAAATAGTTGCTCGCCGCTTGGCATTTTTCCGCCAGCTAACTGCGTTAGTAACCATTGGCTCATATCGTTTACGCTCGATGCAATAGCCCCTGCGCCTCTAAAGTCTTCTAGGTAGTTAACAAAAAAAGGATTGAGCTTGCCATCCATTGGTATGTGGCCAATTGCCCAGTTTTTATTACTTTTTGGAATACGCGAAAAGCCCGCGCGCGAGTTATCCATGTGCAAAGGCTGTAATATATTTTTTTCGATGTAATCGTTCCAGCTCATTCCTGATACACGTGCCACCACTTCGCCTGCGGTTACAAACATTAAGTTGTTATAGGCATACTGGCTGCGAAAGCTGCTGGCTGGCTTTAAATACTGTAGGCCGGCTAAAATAGCCTCTATAGATTTATCAGTACTTGGCCAAATCATTAAATCGCCCTGCCCAAGCCCTAAGCCACTGCGATGGCTTAATAAATCACGAACACGCATTTCGCGGGTTACGTAGGAATCGTACAACCTAAACTCAGGTAAGTGGTCAATTACCCTGTCACCCCAGCTTAACTTACCTTCATCAACCAACTTAGCCAGCGCTGCACTGGTAAACGCTTTTGTGTTTGAGGCAATACCAAAAAGTGTGTCTTTGTTCACTTTTGCATTTGTATTGAGGTTGCTTGTCCCAAACCCTTTAGCAAATACAACTTTATCGTCTTGCACAACCGCTACCGCCATACCCGGTACGTCAAAGCGTGCCATTGAGGTGTTAATGACCTCTTCTAAATCCGTAGTATTAATTTGTGCCCAACTATTAAAAGTGGCACTGGCAAGCAACGCTAAACTGGCTAATTTGGTGAGTTTCATGATTATCCTTATTATTTTTGGTGCACTGCAAATTCAATATCAGCACGCTCTTTATTTGTATCGGGCTTATGCGGCCGATTAAGTATTGCATCACTGTATTCTTTTGGTACGCCCGCCTCAAGCGCGCCGCGATGAACGTGCTGAATATACCAGTCGTATGGCAGTACATCGTTATCGTGGGTGTTAGCAATATAGCAGTGGGCCTCTATTTGCTCCCCATTTAACAAAGTGGGCTTAATAGCCACGCAATCGTAACCTGGGCCCTCTATGGTATCTAAAATTGCTTTTTCGGCTTCATCAAGTTCATACACCACGCCATATACCAAGGCGTTTTTGTCATCACTTTTTTGAATACTGCACTTGCCCGAGCCATCTTTAAATAGCATATTAAACGTAAGCTCGTAGCCTTTTAGTACAGCTGTGCCAACTCGCTTTGCTTTTGGTAAACGCGCAAGCAAGCGGTTAGAGGACATATTCGATCCAAACGAAAAATTATAAATAGGCATGACTTCTCCCTAGGGTTAAATTACTACACGAATGGCTAAAGCAATTAAAATAACACCTATACCCCGGTCAAACCAATAGCCGCTTTTTTGAAAAAACGCCCGTACACTGGGTTTTGACAACACTAAAGAAAGCATAGAAAACCACACCCACGTTGCCAGAGCCATATAAACCCCATACACAATTTGCACGCTAGTTGGTGTAGTTACACTAATAACTAAGGTAAATAACGACATAAAAAAGAGAGTGGCTTTAGGATTAAGCGCGTTGGTTAAAAAGCCGCGCCTAAATGCATGCCATACGCTTTCTTGTGGGGTAGTTTTGTTTTCTATGTTGTCTGTTTTATTTACCGGCGGTTTGGCAGCCCTTAATGCTTGTACGCCTAAATAGGCTAAATACGCCCCCGCAACGTACTTTAATGCCATAAATAAATTAGGCGACTGCGTTAAAATTAGCGCAACCCCTAATACGCAGTATCCTACGTGTAATAAAATAGCAGCGCCCACGCCAGCGCTTGTCCATAGGGCGTTACGCCTGCCCTGCTGTATACTTTGTTTGAGCACCACGGCAAAGTCGGGGCCTGGGCTGGCTACTGCAAAAAAGTGGGCGATGGCAATCAGTAAAAATTCGTCTAAGTAGTTCACAAGTATCCGGTTTAAGTTGGTGCATAGGCAAGCAATAGTGGATTAGCAGAGTTATCAACTAATGTTTTGATCTCTTTTTGGGCTTTTTTAAATTGGCTGCGCAAATGTGGCTTTAAATGTTTTTTAGAGACACGATCGTTTTTAAAATAACTAATCAGCGCGTGCATAAATACGGTATGGGTTTCGCTTAGCTTCGCTTCACGATTAGCATAAGGGTTATAGCACGAGCCACACCCGCCTTTAAATTGATACACAGTGTTGCTCATCATTACTCCAAACCCTAAAAAACAGGCCAGCGCATCTGCCGCTTGTGGCAAGTAGTCTTTACCACCTGGCGGTAACACCCCAACATGATGAATTAATACAGTAGCCAGCGTACCGGCAAAGCTGGCCACTAAATCTTGCGGCTGATTAATTTGATTAGGGTTAAATGAGATATTAATCGTATGGCTTGGCGGTACAATAAGCTGGCTTTGCTCTCCGCGTAAGTGTTCAGCAAATTCAAAATGCGGAAATACTTGCGGCTGTAACTGTTGTGGCGCAACTAATTGTATTGGCCACGCACTCATACCTGCGTAATCACGTACTCGTACAAATACCTTAGTGGCCATTTCCTCAATACTCGATACCGAATCAGGAAAATGCGCCACCGTTGGCAATATTATTTGCGTGTGCTTGGTAAAAAATGCGGCATCAAAGTGCTCTACCGCCCAAATAAAGGTATCAATTAGCCACTGCTGCTCGGCTTGTTCTAGCAGCGGCTTTGATTTAAATAACGCTAACATAGTGTGCTCTTATTTTTGTTCAAGTGCCCAGTTCCAAGCTTGTGTATTGTATAAAGGCACAGTTGAAAGTGCGTGGTGGTGGCTGCCGCTCGACTCCTTAGTCGAGTACGATAAGTACAGTAATGTGCGGTTTTGTGCATCGTAAATACGGCGCACTTTTAGCGATTTAAATAAAATACTTTTTGATGACTTAAATACCACTTCGCCCGACTTACTGCGATCTATTGCTTGTAACATATCGGCTGTAATTGGCCCAGTTTGGCGACACGCAATAGACATATCAGAGGGATCTGAAAAATCTAAGTCGGCCTCAATATGGCTAATATGGCACGTAACCCCTTTTACTAGTGGGTCTTGCTGGGAATTTACCACTACATCTTTAGTAGTAAACAGCCCTAAGCTCACCGATGCAACATCATCTGAGCAGGCACTTAAGGTAACCACTGCACTTAATAGCACAGCTAAACGTTTAAAGCGGTGTGGAAATTTCATATTAATCCTTAATTTTGCTTTATAAGCGAAGGTTCACGTGACTGTTTTTATACTACCATCAAAAATTAATACAACTAAATTTAGGCCATTGAGGGGTTAGCGCACAGTTCAGGCTTTGGTACAATTATACGTACGCCCACGTAGTAACTCATAATAGGAAACGCGTAAATGCCGCACATTATTATTGAACACTCTGAAGATCTTCCTGTATTACCGCAAGTACTTGTTGAAAAAGTGCATAACGCGACTTTTCAAAGTGGTTTGTTTGACTTAGAAACCATTAAAACCCGCGCTATTGCTTATCAGCAATACCAACTAGGTGAAGGAAAAGAAGGGTTTATTCATATTGCGGCGCATATCATGGCCGGGCGCTCTATTGAACAAAAGCAAATGTTAAGCGAGAGCTTGCTTGAGTGCTTAAAAACTTATTGCCGAGATTCTGACAGCTTAAGCGTTAATATTTACGACATTCAACACGAAATTTACCGTAAAAATTAACCCGTTTAAAAACGCGTTTTTTTAACCTAAGCTTTGGATAATAAACCTCTTAACCAAAGCTTAGATTAACTAAGTTACAACGCGTTTTTTAGCTTAATGTTGTCACTTTTTAGAGTGTAAACTTACCCAGTAAGTCTTTTAATATATTCGACTCTTCATTTAGCCCATTGCATAGCTGCTCTGAGGTTTTCATATTTTGTTTTGTTTGCTCAGCAGAATCAGAAATCATCACCACATTTTGACTAATTTCTGAGGTAGCCAACGTTTGCTCGCGGGTGGCTGTAGCCACTGAGCTATTTAGCTCACTTAGCGTAACAATTTCTTGAGATATACCCGTTAAGGTACTCCCTGTTACTTTTAAACGTTCGGCGTTTTCTAGGGTATTTTTACTGCCAAGCTCTATAGCCGACACCGTACTTGAAGCCTTAGAATTTAACGTGTCTATCATTTCGTTAATTTGCTCGGTCGACTCTGCAGTACGCATAGCAAGGGTTCTTACTTCATCGGCTACAACGGCAAAACCACGACCGTGTTCGCCTGCCCGCGCAGCTTCTATGGCAGCATTGAGTGCCAGTAAGTTAGTTTGCTCTGATATTGCTTTAATAACATCAAGCACCTGCGTAATTGACTTTATCTCTCCTGAAAGCTCAGTTACCGAGGCAACCGAGGTAGCCATGGCGTTTTCTAGCTGCTCCATTTGCTTTATCGTGCTATTTACAAACTCCACCCCTTTATGAGTCGCTTCTTCTGTTGAAGTCGCAATGTCAGAGGCGTTACTGGCACTGTTTGAAATGTCTTGTACGGTTACTTCCATTTCGTTAACGGCTGCCGCCACCGTTTGCGTGCTAGATGATTGTACCTCGGCCAAGTTGGCCGCGCCCTGTACTTGTACTAACACATTTTCTGAAATGCTTTTAACATGGTTTGCTGAGTCCGACACTTGCTTAAACATGCCATGTAGCTGCTCTAAAAATAAATTAAAGTTAGCGGCAAGCTCTGATATTTCGTTGTTATCGTTAGTAGGCAGCCTTACGGTTAAATCGCCATCTTTTTTAGTTAACGCGCTCACTGCAGCAGTTATGTTTTCAATGGGTTTAAATATTTGCGACACTAAAACTCTGGCCAAGGCAAAGCCTATAATGGCGATGATCACACCAAATAATAAATTGCTATTAATGGCACTATTTATTGGCCCGTATAACTGCTGCTCGGGCACTTCTGCCACTAAATGCCAACCTAATGACTCAATAGGCGTACTCGACACAACATAATCTTCACCTGCCATTGTTTTACTAATAATGGCGCCATTTTTAATATCGTTAATATTAATTTTTTGACCCATTTTACTTCTGTCACTGTGAAGCATTACCTCACCTTCATCAGAGACCAAATACACCACGCCGGCTTCGCCAATACGGTATTCGTTAATTAAGTTGATCATAGAATCGAGCGAGCGCCCCACGCCTGTAATGGCGGTACGCTCACCGTTAATTTGCAGTGCATAGTTAATAAAAACCACCATGCTATTTGTGGCTTTATCTATATCCAGTGCTATTTCAAAGGGTCTGTTAGAGGATAAAAACTGATCAAACCATACATCTTCGCTTCTATCTATCTGTCTAGATATACCAATATCGGTGTAATAGTTGTTGGTATTTTTGGAAATTATATAAGCAATAACTGCGTTGTTATCTTTTTTAATACTGGCTAAATAATTAATATAATCGGCTCTTGCTTGCTCACTCTCACCGTTGCTTAGCCACTGTTTTACAAAGCTGTTTTGCGCAATTTCTTTGGCAACAATTATAGGAGTGGCAAGTTCGAGTTCAATTTTGCTTTTTACTTCACTCAGTGCGGTGGGTAAATCAACCTTTGCGAGCTTTTCATCGGTATGATTTTGAATACTATTTGAAAATAAAAATGTAGAAACCGCTAACGGCACAACAATAGCCAAAATAAGACTAATATAAACTTTTTGTTTAAGTAACATACGATACCTGTAAATGGATAAAGGGCTTAACTAACACTTGCTTAGAATAAATATAGGATCAGCTGAGCAATAAGCCCAATAATTAGAAAAAATAGAACATAAAAGAAGAGCGTGTATTTTAATTTAATCAACCACAGGAAAGCGAATTAAATTTTAAAGGCGCAAGGCTAGCTAAAACTAACCTCGCGTAAGGTGCGCTAGGGTGAATCGGGCCACTCTTGCTCGTTAATTATCCCTTGCGCAATCAGGTTTTTTCTTAATTGGCTAATCGTGTGTTTTAACTCATCACGAATAAGCCTAATGGCAGGCGTTATAAGCTGGCGGCTAGGTAGTACTAACCACATTTCAGTGAGGGGGATTTTGTAATCGGGCATTAATCTTTTTAATCTGCCCGCTAATAAATCTTCAGCTACATCAATGGCCGATTTTTTGGCAATCCCGGTGCCATCAACACACCAACGCCTAACTATATCGCCATCGTTAACGGCGCGGTCGCTGCTCATTTTAACCTTGTATTTTTGGTTATCGTTATACAGCTCCCACCCATCATGCACTACCTCGTAGAGCTTATATAAAAGGGCATTATGATTCAGTAGGTCATCTGGCGTTAACGGCTCACCGTGCTTTTTAATGTACTCAGGCGAGGCGCATAGCACGTGTGCAATGTTACAAATTTTAAAGCCGTATAAATTTAGCTCCTGTGCGGCCTCTTTAGTTAAGGCACGCAGCGCAACATCAATTCCATCACGGTAAAAATCAGCGCGGCTGTCGCTTGCTTGTAAGCGCAGCGTCACTTCGCTGTGTTTATCCATAATATTATTTAGCAATACCCGCATAAGGTTGCGCCCCATTTCCGATGACACTGCTATTCGCACTTCACCACTAATAGATTGCTGCTCCTCATGAATAAGCACTTGCCCTTGTTGCAATAAATCGAGAGCCTGCTGACACAGAGGTAAATACCGTTCCCCTTCGGGCGTGAGGCGAATTTGCCTTGTTGTGCGTACAAATATTTGTGCCCCAAGCGCCTGCTCTATTCGCTTTAATGAGACACTTGCAGCCGATGAGCTCATATCTAATTGATTTGCAGCAGCTGTAATTGATTGCAGCTCAGCCACTTTGAGTAATACTTGTAAATCAGCTATTTTCATCAAACCCTCTTATTGCATAAATCAGCATGTGTAACTATGGCGTTATTATCCACGTTTTTGCGAAAGTGTATTTAACTTATGCCCATTTATTGACTGAATTTTAAGCCGTACTATAGCGCTATACCAACTTAACGGAGCTTTTAAATGAAATTTTTACTAAACGCATCAACTCTTGCACTGGTTGCAACACTTATATCAACGCCAGCCTCTGCAGAGCAAAGCACATCAAAAGTTGTTGCTGCAAGCAATATTGACTGGGGTTACTTAAACCCGCTACGTGGTGATAAAAGCCCTGGCGCTGCAGATTTATGGGGAAACCGCACAACCGACACCGCAACAGGCATGTTAGTACGCTTTAAAAAAGGCTTTGAATCTCCGCCGCACATTCACAACATTACTTACCGCGGTATCGTTATTGAAGGGCAAATGCATAATGACGACCCAACAGCTGAAAAAATGTGGATGCCAGCGGGTTCGTTTTGGACACAACCTGCAGGTGAAAACCACACCACTGCAGCCAATGCTGAAACAAATTTAATTTACTTAGAAATCGACTCAGGGCCGTACTTAGTTAAACCAACTAATGCCCAGTTTGATAATGGTGAGCGCCCGTTAAACCTACATGCAGACAACATGGTATGGCTAAACAGCAGCGATTTAAACGACATTAACGCCCAAGGCGTGCAAACCGCCTACCTTTGGGGAAGTACAGCCGATATGAACGGCTCAATGATTAAACTTCCTGCCGGCTTTAAAGGTGAAATAAAAACAGATGCAAGCGAATTTCGTGCTGTTGTTATAGCCGGCGCCGTTGAGTACAACTCAAGCGAGCAAGATAAAGCGCAAAACCTAAGCGCAGGCAGCTATGTAGAATCAACCGGTAACTTTACCCACACGATTGAGAACACTAGCGACAAAACAACCTCTATTTACATTCGTACTAACAGTAAGTACCAAGTAAATTAGAAACTACTTATAAAAAGTAAATGGCATAAAAAAAGCGCACTGTTTAGTGCGCTTATTTTTTATTTATTAATACTTAAAAGCTATAACGAGCAGTTAAGCTAACTAAATCTAGCTCGTCCAATGAGGTGTAATTAGCCCCAAGTGAAACGTTGTTATTAATGTAGTAACGTGCGCCCACACTGAAAGATGTTTCACTCTCATCTGCAATATCGACATTGCCTACTCGGCCATCTAGCTCAATATTATCACTTACCATAGAGCGAACACCTACAGATAGACTATAGCCATTTTCGTCATTCGAAGCACTACTTCCACGATACGATGCCTCTAGCTCTACGTTTTCGTAAGTTGCTAAACCATAAAAGTCAGTGTTCGCGCCAATAGCTGTGCGATAACCTATTCCAGCACTAAGCCAGTTTAAGTCCACATCAACACCATCATCTGAATTACCCAGAGTTTGGTATTGACCAGATAGGAAAAAGTTTTCGCCTAATAGCGTACTACCATCAAATGTCCATCCATCTGCATCATCGCCATCAATATCACCGTCAAGATAACCAGCAGCAACATAGTTAAAGTTAGGTGACTCTGCGAAAGCAGCTGGACTTGTAATAACAGCTGTCACTAGCAAGATTGCAATTTTATTCTTTTTCATAATACTTCCTTTTAAATTTATTTTAACAACCTTAAATTGTCCCTAAAAAGTACACAACTAGGTTATTGATTGCAAATATAAATCTAGCAACCGAACCAACATATGTCGCTGTTATTAGTAAAAAAGAAAAATGATTGAAGCTGGTTTTTAAATAATAGAGGCGGTATAGGCACACAAACAACTAACCTAAATACTGTATAAAAAGTACCGTAGAAAATATTTTGTATTGGCTATAACTATTTAAAAAATTGGAAAGCTTTGAAAAGTGGTGGCCCCTCCCAGACTCGAACTGGGGACCTAACGATTATGAGGCCCCATTGGCGAGTTTGTTAAAGCCCATATAATGCAGCTTAGAAGTTGGTCCTGACCTTTAGTTTACGAGTTTCGTTACCAGTTAATAGTTGAGTGGTCACATTTATTGGTAACGGTTTAATCAGCATTATTTTCGAGCGATAATTCTTAAAAGTTACTAATAACTCGTACCATGCTATTGCTGAACTTTTTCTCTAATCCAATCATTTATATCACTTCTAACCCATGCAACAGATCTGCATCCTAGATTTACTGCTTTTGGAAATTCTTCAAGTTGCTGCAGGCGATATAACGTAGATCTAGATAAACCTGTCATTCTAACTACTTCCTTCATTCTGATGAGATCATTGGGGCTTTTATTTACGTTTTTCTCCTTATGTGTATTTAGTTGGCTTGATTCTAGTTTTGGTGTTGATTGCGAAACGAATGATCGTTTTGATATTTGTGATTGGAACGACTCAATATGGCTTTTAACTTGCTGAAGTTCCCTTATAGCGTTACTAGCCCTGAAAGATAATTGCGCTAAGTATTTTTCTAGTAAATCATACTCAAGTTTATTCATGTTTTGACCTTAAAGTTGGATTGCTTAAACCTAACTATCTACCTAAATATACTCAAGTACTAGAAGTACGTTTTACTTTTTAGTAGAGCAATAAAGTGTTAATTTGATGGTCATATACCAGTGAATCAAGCAGCAGAATATGAGTTTAGGAAGAACAATTAGAATCTATTTAGATGACGGTTCAGTAACAGGAGTTAAGCATGCTGAAATAGTCAATTGGACAGGACAAGCTATATCTTGTCCAAGGCAACATGTTAAGAACCTAAATGACTGGCCTGAATCTAAAAAGCCAGGATGTTATTTTTTATATGGCGTTGATGATGAATCTGGTGAACCAGCAGTCTATATTGGTGAAGCTGAGAATGTGTATGATCGAGTTCTTAATCATTTAGCTAATAAAGACTTCTGGAATGAGATAGTATTTTTTACTAGTAAAGATGAAAATTTAACTAAATCACATGTTAAATTTTTAGAGTCTGAGTTAGTTAAAGCTGCTAAAAATGCAAATAGACAACTACTTTTAAACGGTAATACTCCAAATCAGCCGGCTTTACCTAGAAGCGAGCAAGCATCAATGAAGGAGTATTTTCAAAATCTTAAAACGCTTTTAGGTGCCTTAGGGCATAAAACACTAGAGCCATTAATTCAAAAGCCTCTAGACTCTGTTTGGCAAAAAATTGAAAAACAAGATGAACCTGCCAATGAAACTTCACTGTTTTTAAATATAAAAGGGCTAGAAGCTCAGGCCATTTTGAATGATGAAGGTATAGTAGTTACTGAAGGTTCATTCGCAACTAAGTTTGTCAAAGATAGCCTATCAACTGGATACAAAAAACTTAGAACTAAACTCATTGATACTGGTGTGCTGCTAGATAACGGTAATACTTTTGTTTTTACCCAAAACTATTTGTTTACCAGCCCTTCTCAAGCTGCTGCGGTTCTAGTTGGGTATGCTATTAATGGGAGAAACCACTGGTTAGATTCTAAAGGTGTAAGCCTAAAGGAACTTGAAACTAGCTCCTAAAAATTCCCTCTTAAATTGAAAAAGGTCATATAGCTAATACTTCCCCTAACATATAAGGGAGCAATATATAATGTCCAGTCTTTTTAGTAATCCCTCGAGAGGCATACTTAAAATTACAAGGGGAGTTTTATATTTCAAAGGTTCTATATATTTTTTGTTGATGAAATCAGGTGGATAATCACAAAAGACAGGAAAACTTGTTTTCTATGAGTAACTTATTAGGCATAGTAAAAGGCTCATAAAAAATTATTATTTCAGTGGTTGCGGGAGCCGGATTTGAACCGACGACCTTCGGGTTATGAGCCCGACGAGCTACCAGACTGCTCCATCCCGCGCCTGAAATTGTAGATTTGTTTTAAGTTGCTTTACATAACAACTTGGCTTCCAATGTATAGAGTAATTTTCAGAAAAAGTAATTATAACTAACTGACGGTAGTTACACTTTTAAAATGAATCAAAATACTTTTCAAAATTGGTTGCGGGAGCCGGATTTGAACCGACGACCTTCGGGTTATGAGCCCGACGAGCTACCAGACTGCTCCATCCCGCGCCTGAAATTGTAGATTTGTTTTAAGTTGCTTTACATAACAACTTGGCTTCCAATGTATAGAGTAATTTTCAGAAAAAGTAATTATAACTAACTGACGGTAGTTACACTTTTAAAATGAATCAAAATACTTTTCAAAATTGGTTGCGGGAGCCGGATTTGAACCGACGACCTTCGGGTTATGAGCCCGACGAGCTACCAGACTGCTCCATCCCGCGCCTATAATTATTTGAGCAGTGCATCGTGATATTTTCGACTCTGCTTCAAAGAGAGCGCAATCATATAGCAATAAACCTATAATGCAAGCCTTTAAACAGTTAAAGCGCACTGTCTGATTGAAATCCATACATAACGAGTAATAAGTAGACTCTAACCGTAGATTTTTCTTTTGTTGTATCCAGCTAGATCTTATCTATTATAGTTAGTTCTGGGCTTGTATATTTGAATATAAGCTAACGGAGTAAATTCAAACAGTATTGCAGACAGGAGCTTCAGCGATATTCTATTGAATAGTTCATGTATCCCACTTTAATATTTGATCAATATATCGTTAGAATTGATAAAAACCTGAACATAAAAAATATCTTAGAACTCTCAATTCGCTAATAAAACCCCTAATACCTAGTTAAATTTACAAAATAACCTTTTGGATTTACAGGACTTTTAAGTCAGGGCATACTTATAATCTATAACCACCATTAGATTATAAGGACTTACGATGAGTAAATTACCGGGAAAAACAGCATACTCAGGAAGAAGAAGGGGCACTAGACAAAGATCAGGGTTTAAAAGTCATCCTGACAGTACTGGGGGAGAATATAAAACGGAGTTGGCTCCGATTTATACTCTCAAGGCTAATGAACCTGCTGTTATTCAGTTTATATTTCCTGAAGTTGAAGGTGAGGTTTTTGTTGGTTTTGGAGGCTATTTTAAATGTGATTCAGAAGTAAGCATTACGATAAATAACCCCAATAGCAAGAAAAACATACTAGAGCAATATGAATTACCTAATACTTCTAAATTTGGTTCAATGTGGCGTAATCACCAACCTAATAAACCAGTAACGGTTACCTTTCTTTCTCCAGAAGACTCTGATCTAGCCTTATATAGTCTTATTTGTGGAAGTATTTGGCATGATGCATTTGATTCCGCAATAGCGAATGATCAAGAGAGTTATTTAAAAAATATGCATACAATCATGCCTGAAGCTGGATTTATCCACGAAACTGGAGAAATACAAATAGACATTGAATCGGAAGGTGATTCTTGTATTGATATTGATCTAAAGTCTTGCAATAGATGTGCGAGATTTCTGCCAATTAATCTTGAAAACGAGCGAAATCACTTAGCTTTTTCTAGTCACTGCGTTGCTAATGCACCCTGCAAGCACTCTGGGTTTGGCTTACTAAAAAATTTGAATTATCAATTTGATATAAACGTTCTTGAATTTATCGATCTGTATTATGGTTATCAATTGGAGTGTCGTTTTTGCAAAAAATATTTTGTAAATATGCCACTTAACATCAAGCGAACAGCCGCACAGATGAAAGAAGATGGACAGAGAAGACGCAACTTTGAGCTTTTAATAGCTGAGATCTATCAGAATTCTAAACTTCTGAGTTATCGACAAAAGACAGGTAAGGAGCTAACAGAAGATATTTGGCTTAAATTTGGTAAGAGTTGCTTTAAGTGTGGTAAAGAAATTAAAACTAGCAATAAAATGCACCTTGATCACACTCGACCCTTAGCATTGTTGTGGCCTCTGGATGAGACTGCCACAGCATTATGCTCAGCATGTAATACCGCAAAAAGAGATAAACCCCCGTCGGAGTATTATTCTGATGATGAGCTTGATAGTTTATCTCGATATACTGGTTTGTCAGTACAGGAGTTAAAATGTGTTGAGCCAAATCATGAAGTTATAAAAGAGCTGATTAGGCGTGAAGATTGGTTATTTGACGAGTTTTTACAAAAGGCTGAATTATTGAAAGAAAAAGAAGGTAAAATTACAGCCGAACTGGTTGTGAAAGCTTTAGATAAAGTACTAAAGCGTTCACAAATAGAAAAATACGAGTATTCGTTTGTAGAGGAATATAACAAACGACGAGATACATCAATATTTCTAGATGAGTCAGAAGACCTATCAGGAGTAATTTAATGTAATTTGTTAACTTTTATTTTTGTAATATCAGGTACTGGTGACCTTTAACCCCACCTTTATCTGATATTCCATGGCTCTCACAATGCTCAACTGATTCAGTGAACATATCAATAACCTTAAAGTATTTGGAGGCTATAGGTTCAAGATTTTTTGCCATATCACATTTATCGCTATGACCTAAGTGGAATACTGCGAAACCGTTTACTTTTAGCTTTTCATGGCATGATTTAAATATAAAATCATACACATCAAATGTTTTCTTTTGCATTACTTCAATAAAGTTTAAAGGCTGGTTTTTAAAATCATTTTTATCCCAACCACAGAACCAATAACGCATCCAGTTTGTCATATAAAACTTGGTGCTATCAAAAAATGGGGGGGAAGTTATGATAGCATCTAAATTTTTAACCTCACTTGGCCAAGTTTTTAATATATCACCGTGAAAGCAATGCCCATCTAAGAATAAATCTCCACGATCAGTATCAAGAGACTTCTGCACTTTATTTCGGAGCTTCTCGACTACATTCTTATATATGTAATCCCCTGTTGGTGCATAAGGTGTAATAGGGTGGCTATTTCGGCTAAGAGCATAAGGTCGATTTCCATGTAAAATATGCAACATACACGACATTACCAAAGCCCAATTAGAGTCCTTTGGTGTATGGTTTTTTAAAAAGAAATCCCTAGCACACAAAACTTCTTTTAAAGTATCTTCGTGAAAGTATTCTGGGATTGTTTTGTTAAACTTTACCTCTAAACTATCTTCAATAGACTTTGCGGATGGCGAGTTTTTTTCAATATGGGATTCAAGTTCTAACAATATTTCTTCCACTTTCTCCGCATTTGGCTTTTTCATCTTTGCGTTGCTTAGCGTAGTTGCTAATAGCCCTATGTCTAGACCAAATGAATTTCGGCCCATCAAGGCAGCTTCGAAGGGAATTGTTCCCGAACCACTAAATGGGTCTAAAACTGACTCACCTACAACAGTAAAGGTCTCGACTAACTTGTGAGCCAAAGCAGGTTTCATTTTTCCTTGATATGAACAAACTGAATGTAATCCATTGCCCCAACTGCGTTTAGTATATGGATGCCTAAGGTGTGGTAGTGTTTCTTTGAAGTTTTCCCACTTAGCAATTTTAGATTTAGGCGTTGAGAAAGATGCCACAAAGCTTTTGTTACTTGCTTCGCGCTTTTCTAAAACTATCAGTGATTGAGCTAATTCAGTCCCATCTTTTGATCTACGGGTTCTCAGTCTCTTTATTTCTAAAGTATGCAGACCTGATTCACTTGCTATTTCACTTAAAATATCGTGAGTCGGAACATGAATTCCTGCATAAATGCTATCACCAATATCTATACATGCTATTCCTGAATTAACTAAATGTTTCGAAATACCTTTGAATACTTTGTTCATATCATCAAAATAGCCACTGACCATCTTGGCAATTCGACCATCATATGCTTTATCTCTAAGCTCTGATACCAGCTCGTCAATGAATGGGTGAACGGAATTTCCTTTATTTTTAGTCACATCATTGATTCCTGATGTAACAACTTCGTCTCTAAAGTACCTTAATGATGTGTTATTTAAAATATCACCCATATACCATAACTCTAGCTTAGTATTTCTAAAGTAATTTGTTCCATTAAGATAGGGAGGGCTAGTGATTACGCCGTCAATAGGTTGATGATCAAGTTCAATAATATTTTTGGCATTAGTAGCGAAAAGTGATGAATTCCCCAATAATTGTGGACAACGTAAACAATCTTTAGCCATTAATCTAAGCTGTTCAGAAATAGAACTTATAAGCTCTGGAACTCCTTTAGCGAGTTCTTTTTCTGTTTTATACCTTACGTCGCCAGCTCTTTTTAATAAAGAGCATTTGAGTAACCTAGAGATAACTGCGATCTCAAAGCTTTTGCCAAGTAAAGGTTCAGTTAGTATTAGAGAGTTATTTAGACTTCTTAATTTAAGTACTTGGTTGTAGGTTTTTTCACTGAAAAATTTACTTTTTCCGAAAGCATTCTTATAGCTTTCATGTAGTACAACGTCTTCTAAACTGACATCAACTAATTTTGGGAGTTCATCAGCTAATTTAAGCAATTCAGAACATAGGAATTTTTTCTTCTCTGGTGGTAGCGAAGCAACTGATATTTTTGCATTTATTACTCTACGCATAGCAGGGTTCACTTCGCAGTATAACGAATTAACGCTATCAATACCTAAAGTGAGAGGTGTTGTTCCAACACCAGCAAATGGTTCTAATATGGTTTTACTATTTGGCATGTATGTTTGGTGAACTGATCGAACAAACTCAGATGAATAACCTTCTAAATATGCAAACCAATCATGCAAGTACTCACCTTTTCCACCAGAATGGGTGACGTGTTTAGCTGCTACATCTAGTTGCAAATTTAAATTTTTTTGTTCATTCATGTAGTTATTTCTATACCAAAAGTAATTTGTTCAATACTAACATTGCATAGCTTAAAAGTCACCAATAACTGTTTAGATATACAGTTATTGGTGACCTTTAACTAATTAGGTAAGAAACTGTTCTAAATACAACTGACTGAAGCAGAAAATGTCTATCTACAAACGTCAAAATTCAAAATTCTACTACTGTGAAATTAATATCAACGGCAATGTGGTAATAAAAAGTACTAAAACTACTAAGAAATCACTAGCGTTGCGCTTTGAGAGCCAACTACGAGAAACACTTTATAGACAGCATGTATTAGGTGATAGGCCGACGATCACTTTAGCTGAAGTGATACAAGGATATACAAGTAGCAAGAAGGGATCTGTCAACCAACAGAACCTTGAAACACAAATTAGAACACTTAACCTTCAGCTATCTAGAGTTTATTCAATTCAAGCGGATTTGCATGGTTTGAATGGCGCACACTTAACTAAATTAGTATCACTTAGACGCAAAGATGGCGTTTCAGAAGGCACAATTAGATTGATGCTTACTACCCTAAAAGGGGTAATCAATTGGTCAAAATCGGCAGGATTCTTACAACCTGAAAACCTTGTAATACCTAAAATTCGTGTCAATAATCAACGAACTAGAACCTTGTCTAATCAGGAAGAAATTAAACTTCTCGAACGATTGAAGCTAAACAAAAATCCTGATGATTATGACCTAGTAGTTTTATTGCTGGATACTGCAGCTAGATTAAATGAAATCCAACAACTACATTGGGAGTCTGTCGATTTAGAAACAGCTGAACTTCACTTATGGCGAACTAAAACAAATACAGCATCAGTTTTAAAACTTACAGAACGCTCTTTAGCCATTTTGAAGCGTAGATATGAATCAAGCTCCCAGAAAGAGTTAGTTTTCCCGTCGAAAAGTGGTAGTTTACGCAGAACTACACCTAAATCTATTCAAAATGTTTATAAAGAGCTTGGTTTAGAAGGGTTTTGTACTCATTCACTACGCCATACCACAGCCTCTAAACTCGTAAAAAATGGTATGAGCTTATTTGCTGTATCTAAACTTCTAGGTCACTCAAATATATCTATGTCACAGCGCTACTCCCACTTGGAGCAACAAGCTGTAGCAAATCAAGCAGCAGAAATTCTTAATAATAATTAATAACTAGCTTGGCAATAATAATAAAGAAAAGTTTCGCCGAGACCTGGTAAACCCGTTGTACTCAAACATAAATAGCTATGAAGCTGTACGACTAAGTACAAGCCAATTTAATAGGATTTATATTTATGAGTGTATTCAAAAGAAACGGTGTGGGTAACTACTACATCCAGTTTAATTTCAATGGAAAAACTTACTGCAAAAGTTCTAAAACATCAAATAAGCGAACAGCTGAACGTATGGAGAGAGAGTGGCGTGATGAACTGCATAAAATTGACGAACTAGGCGAACGTCCAAGAATCACACTACGCGATGCATTAAATGGATATCTTGATGAAAAGCAAGGTACTGGTAGTCAAAACTATGCATTTTCTAACGTCAAAACAGTAACCGATCGAGTAAATGTTGATGTATATGTAGATCAAATTCGTGACGCAGATTTAACTAAATTTAAGGTGTCTCGCGAAAAAGAAGGTATAGCACCACAAACCATAAAACATAACTTTCAAGCGATTAGAAGCGCTGTAAATTGGGCTAAAGAGCATGGTTACAGTGTGAAAGAAGTATCGTTCCCTAAAATTAAGTTACCAAAACATCGTTTGCGTTACTTATCCCATGATGAAGAAGTGCGATTACTTACCGAGTTGGATCCTAAACGAAAACGTCCATTTCGCCCTGATTATGAATACAGAACATCAGAAGAAAATCGTCGATATCAAGATAATTACGATTTGGTAGTGTGCTTACTTGATACAGGGGCTCGCTATTCAGAAATTGCAGCTATTAAATGGGACTCAATTAATATTGATGAAGGTACATTAAACCTATGGCGACCCAAGGTTAGAAACGAATCAATTATCTACATGACAAACCGTGTTAAAGAAATTTTTAAACGTAGATTCGAAAATCGGTTATCTGAAGAATTTGTATTTACTAATTCAACAGGACAGCCAAGAGGCTACCAAGCCAAGGGGATTAGAGCAGCTATAAAGCGAGCTAGTATTGAAAACTTCAAAATTCACGATTTACGACATACATGTGCAAGCCGATTAGTACAAGCTGGTTTAAACTTGTATGAAGTGAAAGAAGTACTTGGTCACACTGATATAAAAACCACTCAAATTTACGCACACCTTGAACGAAAAGATATCACAGCCAAAGCACGTGACATTTTGGAACGATTACAACCAAATGGAGGTAACCATGTTGATTAATGATGTTTTACAGGAGGCATCTGTTGGTTGGTGGAATAAAGCGTTGTACATACTCGATAAGATATTTGGCTTCAAATCTGACGGTAATTCAAAACTGAAGCGTGTAAAACAGGTGTTCGATCAAAAATCGGGCGAGCATGTTATTTACTTGGAATATCGTGTTAGAGCCGCTAATCAGTCACCAATACAAACACCTTTGATTAAAAATTCAAAAGTAAAAGTAGATAAAAACAACAAGGGTTCAAAGTAACATTTGAACCCCATTACCCCAACAATATAAATATCCGTTGGCTAAACGAGTGTTATCTGATGCTTTACAATACCAGCCTAGTAATACTCCGTCCGTTCTTCTTGCTTCTATACGATTGCCAACATCAGTAATTCGCCCGATCAGTTGACCACTAGGTAGTCGTATTTGTTTTTCTATCATCAGTTCCACCTCGAAAATTAATAAATTTATCATCAGCAAGAATTGGTTAATTTTCAACTGTTGCCTGATTTCCAGTGCCTTGGAGATACTGCAATAAAAAATTTATTGAAGATAGTTATGATCAAAACAAAGAAAGACTTACCTGTAACCAAGATGGATAAAGCCACTCGGATTTACTTAAAGATGATGCTTCAGGAAGGCATCAGACGGAAAGATATTATTGCTGAATTTATAAGTACATGCGGTTTAACTCCAGCAGGAGCGTCCACTTATTACCAAAAGATCAAGAAGAAACAAGCCTACAGGAACGCTAAATAATATGTTGGTTGTGTCCAACCAACAGGTGTACGTGAGTTGTTCCAACTCCCATCACCTGCTTATCTGGATTGCATACTTTATATACTCCACACAAAGCGAGTTTTATTAAAAAACCCCCACTACTACAAAAATTAAGTAATAAAAAAGCAAAATACTGGAGTATGTAAAGTATATGGATGTAAATTATAGCTTTTTATCTTTGAGGGATTACGCTTTGGCCTTTACGCAATTTATTGAAAACCTACATCAATCTGTAGATTGGCAAAATGATTTCAAATCTCAGCTTAATAAGTTTTATGAACTATCTGATTGTAATGTAATTTTTAGACTAATTGAGCTGTTTCAAATAGACAGCCAAAGTGTGGATTCCGAAGAAATAGAAGAACTAGCTCAAACTATATGGCAAACATGTGAAAGTGGTAATGAGCAATATGTTGAAATAATAAACGATGTTTCCATAGCCATTTCAGAGTTGCTATACCTTAGGCATAGCATTATGAAACCTAAAAATCAGATAGATATTAAACGTTTTTGCTCCGAATTAATTGAAAGAGGATTGGTCATTCATCCTGTTGTTCCATTGATCGCAGCTTTGCAATATGTGTACAAGGCGATACAAGTTAATGCTTTTTCATATGTAAAGTCATTCAGAATTGGTGAGTTAGTTCAAACAGCAAGGTTAGCGCAAATGTGCTGGCAAGTGATAGATAGTAACGCAAGTCAGTACAACCCTACGGTTAAAGATGTCAATATCCCCCGACAATACCAAGAGTTAGAGCCCGCAATCAGAAAGCAAGTTCATATTATTCTCACCGATGCCCCCCATGCAAAACAATTGAGTGCTAAAGTAAAAAAGTGGCTGCAAAATGAGACAAACAATAAATTCATCATGGATGATGCTCCAGATAAGTGGTTCAAGCGCATTGTCAGTGAAGAAAAGTATTTCTTTGAAGCGATTAAGCACTTTCCTATTTGGCGATAGTTGTTTTACTTAACCAAAACAACACCCTGTTCAGGGTGCAAGAACGGGCAGCGATAAGCTAATAACCTATAGCCTCTTTTAAAACAGGAGGCTGAAATGCTAAATAAAAATCAACTATTAACCAATACAACTTCATTCCAACCGCTAACAGACGCGCTAGTTAAAGCAGACTTGCATCACTTCATTTTCGTTGTCGATCAAGCAACTGCTTTGTTATTTTCGAATGATAGCTTCGATCACGAAGTGTTGTCAGATCTGGCTCATGCCACCGCTGTTTTCATCGACGATGACTTTTCTATATATCAAGGCTTATTTAGCTCAGGGCTGATTGAATTGCCACAGTCCAATTCAATTGTGTCGACCTATATAAACGAAAAACACCCTGTTATTGACGCTGGTTTTCTAGTTATTGTTGCACTATCAGTTTGTTACGATGCCATAAATCATGCCACAGGGTCACAAGAACAAGCGAGCGTAAAACATTTTAGTGCAGCAAATGAGTTGATTGGTATTGCCCGATTATCTTCAGCTTTAATTGATAAACTGGATGAAGAAGAACATTACCGCCAACAAATTAAAAAGCTGACGCCAAAGCCACCTATGTCTAATGCAGACAAAGCAAGATTAAAGGCCAAAAAGTTTAATGAGCGTTGCAATAAGTTTTTGTATCTCCTTGAAGATATAGCGCAATTTGTATACAAATTTGAGCCATACACACCTGTTGGTGCTATTACTCACCATATTCACCAGCAATGCTTCTACAAAAAACGTCAGTTAAAAGAAATGGGACTGGAATTGCCCAGTGAAGATCGCATGAAGTATTTCTTATTGAACTATGTGCCTATCCCTGAGACCGCCATTTATAAAGGTCGAGCACCTTTTAAAGCAATTAATACAGATGCGCCAGCAACGAACTTTGCACAACTGGTTGAGTTCACATTGCAGGAGTGCAGTAACCCACTGCTATTTCTTTAAAGTCTTTTTCAGCCGCTTGCTGCACCATTGAATATCTTGAGTGGTGCAAGTGATATGTAGTGCTCTGGCAGGTGACGAAATACAACGTCGTGACCCGCTATAAGGACGAGCAGTTAGGTTAAATATAAACAAGTAATCCAGTTGCCAGCCAACGGCAGAACTTAATTTTAACCATGCTTAAGTTGGGTTCAAATGTACATAGCAGGCAACGATATAAGCAGTTGTAGTCTGCAAACGAGTTAATTAGCCGAAACGATAAAAGCTTAGAAATGCAGAGTTACGGCAAAACGAAATATAACCAGCAAACGCAAGTTGATTTAATGAACTTAGTTTGAAACGGGGGCAAACCCCACCATGTAGTAAAAGGAGTGCATTATGAATATGCCTTTAAGCGCAACGGCTAGCGCAGTAAATAGCCAAACCAACGTAAACATCAACGCAGTAAATAACATCTTTGAGCAATCAGAGGCTGCATATGAAGCTATGGTGTCAATTGTTGGCGAACCGCTACGTCAAATACTTGAACCGTATTGGTTAACCGCTAACCCTGACACCAATAAGCTAAGGTTAAAGTTAACTTCCGCGCCCATTTCGTTAGAAATGACATTCTGGGAATGGATAGCATTAATCCTAGAGCCTCAGCTAAATGGCGAGTTTGAAGGGCTTGAGTTCATCGATGCTTACTTTCAAGGTCAGAAGCTGTATGACTTAAGCCACCTAGATTCTGCTGAGTTAACCAGCATTGTCCTGTGTTATCAGCTCGACGAAGATGGTGAGCGCATAGAAGGTGCTAACGATCTGGAAATCAGTGTCTACTGGCATAAAGACATGACGCAAACCAATGATGTGCTGTTAATCGAAAAGCTTTTTACCGATATGGTGAAGCGTGACTTTACGATTGACCACTTAGACCACTACCTAGCGTTAATTGGCAATCCAGACGAATAACGCTCCAGCATACCGTTTAACAAACTTAACCCGTAATAAAAACCGCGCAGTTGCTCTGAAATCGAGTAAGGGACAGCTGCGCCTAAAAACCGCCGATTTCGGCAAACTTAACCGCCTAATTACGTTAATTAGGCACAAAGTCAACAAGAGGATAATCGCCATGACTTTTAACAAAGCAAAACTAGTAGCAACCATCGAAGCAGGTATCAACAAAGACGCGAACCAAGTTGAGGTTGAAGCCGCTACTGCCGACATAACTAGCGACGAAAGGCCGCTAACCTTAGAGGAAGTTAAAGACCGTATGACCAGCTTCAACGACGCTGAGCGACCTGTAAAAATTCGCAACGTTGAGTACTTCGAAGCTCTGTCGAAAAACAACAACCCCTACGTAAAAATACGTTGGCAGAGTATGTACCTTGATACTAAATTGTCCGAGTGGCGAGATAAAAAAGGTGTCATTTTTGATGGTCAAGGCAAGTTGGTACACGACTACCTTGTAGAGTTTGGTATCAATGAAGAAGACACCTACATAGTCCGTAGTAAAAAGGTGAAGGGCAATGATGGCAGGGAATTCAGCCAATGGATTAGCTTCTGTCATATTGATGCGTACGACGAGGTTGCGTAATGGCTCAGATAACGAAGCATACTCAGGAACGTCTGCACACTTTAAAGCGTGACGACACTGATAGCTTGTTAATTGCAAAACGAGAGTGTGCCAGAAAAGGCATTCCTTGGGACGAGGCGCTCGATTGCATACCCAAAGCGATTTATGATTCGTTATCTCCCGCTCAGCTAGCAATAGCTGAGTCGGGACTCGAGTCCAGTGTTATATCTCCCGAGTTAAATAGCGACAACCCTATCTCGATGCACTATGCGGCGAGCTATTTTCTATCCAACTTCAAACAAAGCGAAGTTAATGGGCAATTAGTTACTTATGAAGTGATTTCAGAGCAAGATAAGACCTTGCAACCTATCTTAGAAAAGGAAATTGATAAAATACTTGCTCGTGAAATATCGACTCGTTGGTTACAGGAGTTAGGTGTCCCTCTACCACCACGCAAAGCTAATGAATTGGTTAAGTATTGGCTCAATCATACCGAGTTAGTTGCCGAGCCAGTTATCATGGGGTTGCCTGGTGATGATAATTGGTGTCTGCATCGTAGCAAATACTTTCCAGACCCAAACGTAGAATTCCCCACATGGCAGCGAATACTTGACAGAATGAGCGACCCAATTGCTTTTGCTGCATGGCAATACGGTGTCTACACTGGCAACTATCAAGGGCGACAAATGTTATGGATGCATGGCGAAAATGGCGAAGAAGGAAAATCGGCAATTGCCCGTATTATTGGGCAAGAACTCTATGGGCCTGCTCACAACGCCATATCCAACGCATCGATAAACTCGAATGAAAAGCGGTTTTTAAATAGTCACTTTGAACATGCCGCGTTAGTGATTTATCCCGATGCTAGCAACCGTAAGTGCTTGTCTAGTGAAGAATTTAAGACACTGGCAAGTGCAGGTTCTGATCCTGTACTGATAGAGCGTAAAGGCAAGCAGGCTTACACGGCTTACTTAAATGCCAGAATGTGGATATGCTCAAATTTCTCACCAGAAGTCACTAGTGATAATTTCATGACCAGTCGTCTATTGTATATAAGCATTTCGCCTATGGTGGACGAAAAACCTGACCCAACAGTGAAGGAAAGGTTGAAGGCGGAGTTATCAGGTTTTTTAGCTTATGCAGAGCAATGTTACGAAGAACGTTGCCCTGACAACTACCGCATACAAACTGATACTGATAATGATGTAAAAGCACTGACAGAGCAGTACTTTGAACACTTTGACATTATTTTCAGTAAACACTGGCATGTAGACGAGCAATCAGAGGTTGCAGCTTCAATTATTAAAGAAAAATTGAAAGTAGAAGGACTACAAAGTAAGCCTCAGTATGATCAGTTTGTTGATTGGTTGGTTAATCGAAAAGGAGCTAGGTGGAAAAAGCGCTCTGAAGAAAATGGCCGTATTTTCTACGCAGGCATTGCGCCAGCCGAAGGTAGGCGGCTTAGCCTTGATGAAGTAATGACAATGGAGTCGTGATATGGATATCCTCTCCGTTTCTATCCGAAGCGATATAAGCAGTAATGGCTACCAGTTAGAATATTGCTGTGGTATATCACCAATGGTAAATCAGGTAAGTGTCTATTGCCGATCAGGTAGTGAGTTAGAGATAAGACTTACAAAATTACAGCAACAGCACCCTACAGCTATATGGTTAACTTCTGATTTAACTGCTTTAGTCAAAACTGCATTAGAAACAGGCTTTCAGTTGACCCAAGTGCCTTTGATTGACTTAACCGCTGAAGCCAAAATGTTGATGCTAACGCATCCAAAGTATCAATCAGCAGACCTCAGTATAGAAAACGCGTATCACGTTTTTAATGTGAAATTGGAGACAAGCCACAGCCAAAGACAAACAATCCTCTTTAAGCGAGTTTTAGACCTGTTAAATGCAACGCTACAGGATTTAATAAGCACTAATGCCATTATTCAACAAATGGTCATTCGAGGTGAGTATATAAAGGCCGTCGTTAAACTGGATAAACAAGGGGCTGGCTTTCCAATAGATCAAGATAAACTCAATGACTGGTTCGTTAACCAAGCGGATACCATTGATAGAATTCAGCAGAAAGTAAATGATGTATATGGTGAGGTATATGTAACGACCTCTGACAATAAAGGCCGAAAGCTGAGCCATGAGAGGCTAAAGCTATTAGCTAATATTAATAATATATCATGGCAAACGTGGGGCAATGGCAGTTATTTAAACTTAGATAAGAGCTACTTAAAAGAACTGGCAAATCAACACCCAGACCTAATGATGTTCTATCAGTCGTTTAATTTCATCAACGCCATTAATTCAAGGGATTTAAGACAGCTAAGCAATGATGGATATATTAAACCAAGTTTGCATTTGATGTGTCAGAAAACAGGTCGTAACAGCCCTAAACCAACGGAAGGGTACTTGTTAAATGCTGGGACTTGGATACGCTCTCTTATCACTCCGAAACCAGAGTACAGCGTTATTGCAATCGACTGGTGCCAGCAAGAAATTGGTATTGCAGCTGTATTATCTGGTGATCAGAAATTGATGAAGGTATACAACACAGTAGATGGCGATGTATATATTGCTTTAGCAAAGCAAGCGGGTTTTGCTCCACCTAGTGCTACAAAATATACTCACCCTGAAGTACGACAAATATTTAAAACTGTACAAATTGGATTAGGGTATGGCAAAACAATCTGGTCATTAGCAAAAGATATTAAAGCTATTTCAACCAGCCTTTCGATGGCGCAAGCTTATAACAAAGCACAGCAAATTCACGATTGGCATAAGGAAACATTTTCAGTCTACTGGCAATGGGTAAGCGCTGCTATCAACCAAGCCCGAGAGCAAAGATTTATGCAGTCACAGGATGGTTGGACTTATTTTGTTAACGATAGGATAAAAGATACGCAACTTCTTAATTTTCCAATGCAATCCAATGGCGCAGCATTAATGCGATTAGCTATCATAGAATTAGCTAAGTACGATGACATTGACTTTATCTGCACACAGCATGATGCAATTTATGTTAATGCAACGGTCACGGAGCAATCGCAGGTAATAGAGAAAATTCAGACGGCAATGGATTTTGCCTGCAATGAGTTATTTGACGGTAAACTTTTATTACGGACAGAAGTCAGTATTTACCATGAAAATAACCCGATAATACAATGTGGGGATATACCAGATATGATCCATCAAATTTAGATTTTTGATAAAAACTTGATTGTTTCTAGACGTATTTTAAAAACTAAAGAACACTTGAGTATATCTGGTATTAAACCTGAACCAGTTTGGTCAAGGCTTCTCTTTACTGGGCACTACCGTGGGATCCGTACGCGGATATTCTTTGATATGAGCATTAGGTACTTACAGTGTCTCGTTAAAAAAATCAACGGATCTGGATATCCTGTCAGGTGAAATAAACTCAGCACTGAATTATTCGGGTTCAAGCTAAGTTGGTGGGCTTTTTATGAGCCTTTGAGGTTTTTTACTGCTTGCTCAATTTTTGAATGCAGCGAATTAACTCGGTCATTATCCAATAGTTCAATACCAGCAATGTTTTCCAAAATAAGACCAATATGCTCACTAATATCATCGTTAAGACTACCTGATTCAATCATCATTTTGGCTATTTGGTTGATCTGATTGTTCGTTAACATGATATCTCCTTGTAAGTATCTGTTAACTTTCTTGCATCTTCTAGCAATAGACAACGGGAGAACAGCAAAAATGTGTCATTTAAATAAGGAAATTGGCTGTTGCCAATAATAGGCGAATGGTCGGATGGTTATTGGGTCTTAAATAACCAACAGGTGAAGTAATGAGTCAATCAACACTAGCAAAACTGAAATGTACTGCCCGTCCGACTATTCCAGCTATCGAGCCTATTCAAGTTAAACGCGAAAAACTGATTGCCCGATTAAACGAACAACGTGCTATGGCTGCTTGCTTATTGGAAAATGAGGCGTATACCGCTTATAAAGAGGTTTGGATAACCGATAGTATTACCGGAGAGAAGAAACGAGTAAAGCAACCTAAGAAGCTAAGACAGTGGTTCTATCAAGTGAATGATACTTGGTTCTTTGAAATAAAGTATGGCAACAAGTCATTGGAATTACAGAAAGGCAAAGTTGCGATTGAAGTGGGTAAGCAAGAAAATTTACTGACAACAATCGACACCTTAATTCAGGCTGTTGAAATAGGAGAGTTAGATACTCAGCTAAAAGCCGTTACTGGACCAAGAAAAGCAAAGGTCTAAGCGTGGCTATATTACGTGAAATAAGCTGTGTCTATACCTTTAGCGAAGTAGATGATGACATTTTGAATGTAACACTTGATAGTCCAGAGAAGGTCTATCAAGTGTTTAAGCATTTGAAACATGAAACCAAAGAGCGTTTTATCGTGGTGAACTTGAGCAGCCAGCATCAAATTATCAATTATGAAGTTATAGCGATTGGCACGGTAAATCAGATATCACTTCGTCCGGCTGAAGTATTGAGAACAGCCATTTTAATTAACGCACCAGCTATTATTCTAATTCATAACCATCCATCAGGTGATCCAAAACCAAGTCAGCAAGATTTTCATTTTACCGAACAAATTAAACAAGCCGCAAAGATGTTCAGTATCGATGTGCTTGACCATGTTGTTATTGGATATGAGCGTTTTGATAGAGCTGTCAGAGATTAAGCCCTGTTAAAATCAGGGTTTCAACCAAATTCATAGTTACCAAAAAATTACACGAATTTCGTTACTAGGGGCGATCCCCTATCAAACGTGGCTACTTTTTAAAATGAAATTTAGGGAAAATTGAGGTGGTCCTAGTTGACCTTGGTCGGGATTGGCGACTTATCTGGTAAAACAGTAAAAATTTATGCTCTTTCACCATACAGACCACATATTTAGTGGAGATGGTGGCCCCTCCCAGACTCGAACTGGGGACCTAACGATTATGAGTCGTGTGCTCTAACCAACTGAGCTAAGGGGCCACATTTTTAAAGCTTGGACTTGCTTTTCTACTCTTACTGCTCCTACCCGCTCATTATGAGTCGTGTGCTCTAACCAACTGAGCTAAGGGGCCAACTTTGTATAACTACGAGGTAGTTAATTTTTGAAGCGTTTAGCCACTGAGCGACTAAAGCGGGTTGCAGTATAAAAAGTTTTTTAAGGCTTGTCACTAGCAAAAACCTTTATTTTAACAATCAGTAAGCTGACTGCTTAAATAGTAATCTTTTTGCATGCGAATAGGCAGGAAATAACAGAAAAATAAACACAGAAGTATGTAAGCCGCTTTTTTACAATTTTAATAACTATAAAAAAGTGGCCGGCTCACATTGAACACACCACACATTATTTTTTAGCAATAATGTAGATAGCGTGAATTAAACCAGGGAAGTAACCTAGTAAAGTTAGTAAAATATTTAGCCAAAAGTGCATACCTAAACCAACTTGTAAAAATACACCCAGTGGCGGTAATAAAATCGACAATATTATACGAATGATATCCATGATGTAGCTCCTTTAAAAATGACAAGCAAAAAGCCCAGCTAAGCTGGGCTTTTTAGTATAGTGTATTATTCAGCAACAATAGTTAGTTCATCTACTACGTCACGAACATCTTCAGCATTTTTAGCAATTTTTACTGCTAACTGCTTTTCAGCTTCTGTTTCAACAGAACCTTTAAGTTTTACTATACCGTTGTCGGTATCAACATCGATATCTGTACCGTCAACTTCTGAGTCAAATAAGAAACGTGTAGTAATTACTGTGGTGATTTTAGCGTCAGTTAAGTCGTTATCATCATCCATAGTGTCACGATCTTTGTCGTCCATATCCATGTTTTTCACAACAGTTAGGTTGTTTTCTACATCAGATACGCCATCTAGGCTAATTACAAGTTCTTCAGCTAGCTCTTTATCAAGGTCGCTGTTTACTTTACCTGTAAGTACTACTTTGCCATTTTTTACATCAGTGTTAATGTCAAAGTTGTTTAGATTAGTGTTCATAAGAAGCACTGTTTCTGCCTTACCATCAATCCAAGCATCTTTACTTTCATTTTCCCACGTGCCCGCTTGAGCACCCATAGCTGTAGTACCTAGAACTAAAGCCGCAATCATAGATTTGTTGAATGTTTTCATAATCTTTCTCCTTTTGATTAAAGACACTTTTATGTATGCGAGCTTTAGGCCAACTTTATTAACACTTTAAATTCATGGAGTTAGCTATTTCATTGGGTATAAATAAAAATACCTCCGAGTAAACATTTACAGGCTATTAGGTAAAACTTTCTTAAGTGGTGAAAATAACGATTATATTGCTGTTTTGGTTAATCTATCGTTAATATAATAAATTAAGCCGCGCTATAAAAATAATAAGCCATTGATATATATGTAGTTAAGTTTTGGTACAGCACTTGCTATGTAAAGTGGTAACTCATATAAAAAGGATTATTCCCATGTCTGTAAAAATTGAAGACCGCCCAATAGAGCAAGTTCGCGAACAAGTGATAGACCAACTTATTTATAACTACAGCCATGGCGTTATTTCAGCTGAAGCCTTTGAAAGGCGCTTAGACAGTGCAATGGAAGCAATCGATAATATCGCGTTACTTAATTTAGTAGAGGATTTAACCCTTACTACAGATACCCAGTACAGTGCTCAAAAGCAAACTCAATTTGCCCCTAACTACAGCGCCCAACAAGCGGATGAAGAAAACTTAACACTGCGAAGCATTTTAGGCTCAAGCGAGCGTAGCGGCCAATGGGTGGTGCCTAAAGATATTTACATTCAAAACTATATGGGGTCGATTGTTTTAGATTTTACTGATGCTATTTTTGCCCACCAACATGTTACCGTGCATGTAAATTGTATTTTTGGCAGCGAAGAAATTTACGTACCAGAGCACGTTAATGTAGTTTCTAAAATGTTTTGTATATTAGGCAGTTTTGAAAACAAAACGGTGTCGCTTAATAAGCGCCAAGGCCCCACAATTAACCTAGAAGGTAAAACAGTTTTAGGTTCGGTGGAGGTAAAAGTTAAACGCACCATTAAAGAAAAGTTTGTGAGTTTTGCTAATGATTTAAAGGCCCAGCTTGGGGTGAGTAATAAATAATACGGGTAAAAACACAATGGGTAGAAAAGCCATATTATGCGCTTTTCTACACCGTTAGTTACTGCCTATTTTATAAGTCGTTATTACGCTCGCTTGGAATGTCACTCATATACTGCACAAACTCAACCTCGAACCCGGCTGGGTCTAAGTAATATACGTTTTTTCTAAATGGGTTTTCTGCACCCTCTTTATCAATGCTAAATCCGGCGTGTTTTAAGCGCTGTATAACAGCGTCTAGGTTGTTTGTAACGTAGGCAAAGTGAGCCAGTCCGACTTGGTGCCCTGCCAAATCTCTGTTTTTATGCTCGCCATTATCGCTTATAGCAATGTAATGGTTATCGTCGCCAAAATGTACCCAGCGCTTAGGTTTACCATACCAAGTGTTATGCCCTTCACTTCTAATAGACCAATAAGGAAAGGCTGCTTGATAAAATTTAAGCATGGCATTTATATCGTTTACTACTAAATGTACGTGTTCTAATTTCATTATTATTTACCCTAGTTGATTGCTTAAACACAAGATAAAACCTCAAGCTAACTTTAGGTAAAGCACTTTTTTTACTTTTTATTATTATTGGCATGTACTGCCCTTTTCAGATTAATTTTTACAACAGTATGTTTGCTAGCAGGACGCGGAAGCTTTGCCTACATGGATGTAGGTAAGGGGCGTGAGCAGGACGCGCAAGCTTTGCCTACAAGGATGTAGGTAAGGAGCGTGAGCAGGACGCGCAAGCTTTGCTTCATGGAAGTTATTGAGCCCCCAAGGCTTCGCACTTCGCGCTGTGATTAAGTTGCCCTTCGGTTGAACAAATTTCAATCCATACACGCCAACATGTCTTAGATACGAATAAATTTACATGCATTTCAGGGCCGTACAAAAAACGCACAAAAGTATTTAGGGTTTATTGTTTACTTTATGGCAAAAGTCGCTAAAATACGCCGGCTTAAATATATAAACGTTCTTTTACAACCCAAAGGTAATACCATGCATCCAATGTTAAACATTGCGGTTCGCGCTGCGCGCAACGCAGGCAAAATTTTACTTCGCGCAAGTGAAGATTTATCAAAAGTTGAAATTCAACAAAAAGGCACTAACGACTTAGTGACTAACATTGATAAAGAAGCCGAAGCCGTAATTCGTGATACAATTTTAAAATCTTACCCTGATCACTGCATTGTTGGTGAAGAACTAGGTGAGCACAAAGGCAAAGATGCAGATTACCAATGGATTGTTGACCCGCTTGATGGCACAACTAACTTCATCAAGGGTATCCCTCATTTCGCGGTTTCTATCGCACTTAAAGTAAAAGGTCGTTTAGACCAAGCTGTAATTTACGATCCAATTCGTGGCGAGCTTTTCACTGCATCTCGTGGTCAAGGCGCACAGCTAAACAGCAAGCGTTTACGCGTTACTAAAACCGTAGAATTAGCTGGTTCAATTTTAGCAACAGGCTTCCCTTTCAAACAAAAACACCACTTAGATGCATACACAGACGCGTTTAAAGCATTGTTTACACAAACTGCTGATATTCGTCGTGCAGGTTCTTCAGCGCTAGATATGGCGTATGTAGCTGCGGGCCGTGTTGATGGCTTTTTTGAAATTGGTTTAAAACCGTGGGACACAGCAGCAGGCGAGTTACTTGTAAAAGAAGCTGGCGGCATGGTTGTTGATTTTGCAGGTGGCGTTAACTACAACAATAGCGGTAACATTATTTGTGGTGCACCTAAGCTTACTCAAGCAATTATCCGTGAAATTCGCCCTGTATTACCTGAAGCGTTACTTCGCTAATAAAGTGCATGTAACCCTATTATAAAAAAGGAGCCTATGGCTCCTTTTTTGTTTTAAAAGTAAGGGTTATCGAGCTTTAGCTCCGTGGTATAACCTTTTGTGAAAGGGAGAGAGTTTATGTCTTTTACAAAATACTCATCAAATAACGCATCAAACTCTCCGCTGTTTTGCATGTTTTGCAACCCAAGCTCTATGGCTTGCGCTAAAGCTGGCTTACTACTTACAACAAAATAATAAATACCGGTGGGATAACTAATAAATAAATTAGGCACAATAACTAAGTTACTCTGCGCATTGGCAACAAGCTCAGAATTAACTTCGATAAATGAGCGAGGAAAGTAATCGATTCTGCCCCGGCTAGTAAGCGTAAACATAGCTTGATAGTTACTCAGCGGCCTTACATGTAAGCCGTTATAGGCCATTATTTTTGTATCTGGCCAATCATGCCCTTGCACTGCCGAGAGCTCACTTAATTGCGCCAAAGTGGTAATGCCTTTAAATTTCCCGACATTTTTTTTACTGGTTAATAAAACGCGCTTGCCTATAAAGCCTTTAAATAGCGGGACTTTAACGGCTATTGCCCGTGCCTCTCGTTCTGGGCTGCTCATGCTCCAATAAACATCTAACTCTGTTTTATCTAGCTCAATCAGGTCACGCTGTTGCTGTAAGCTCACTGGCTGCATTTTTATGTCTACAGGATAATTAGCCCGCTCTAGGGCTCGTGTTAATAGCTCACTTAGGTATTCTTCACGGGCATTTTGCACACTTTGCTTTTGAGCAACATTAACAATCTCTACCCCTTGCACAAAAAAACTAACCGCAAATAAAGCAAACCCACCAACAACTACTTTTAATGGCAACATAATAATTACCTATTTTTTATACCACCTGTTTATTCTCTGGTGCTAAGCGCACTACGGCAGGCGCAGGCTTTCTGCGCTTACAAATAAACAAATAACTATGGCGATACCGCTTAGCCTCTTTTTTAGCATCTGTTGCAAGTGCTGCAACTTGATGGCTGTTTTTACATTCTTGTAAGTCGGGCTCCACAAGGCCAATTGATAACGTAAGTAAAGGTACAAATTGCTTTTCTCCCTCACGATTTGTAGCCCAGTAGCCTTTGCTCTTAATGTGCTCAGGCGTAAAAAAAGTGCGTGATTGAAGTTCAAACTGCTCAATTATGGTATTACAAATATACACAGCATCTGATTGGTCAAACACAACCATAAAGTCATCACCACCTATATGTCCTACAAAGTTAGCACTGTTTTCGCATGCTTGCACGGTTACATCTGCCAATAATTTAATCACACTATCGCCACTGGCATAGCCGTATAAATCATTGAACTGCTTAAAGTGATTAAGATCTATATAGGCAAGCGAAAACGCACTTTGTGAGCGTAACCTTTGCTCTATTGCCTCATTGATCGCTACATTACCAGGGAGCATAGTGAGTGGATTAGCATGCTGGGCGTGACGAATTTTTTCTTCTGTTATGTGCTTTAAAATATCACGCAAAGGGGCAAGCCCTAGGTAACGTTTATTACGGGTGATCACAATATGGCGGCGAATATCAAAGTCTTGCTCTGTAATTTGCTGACTCACGGTATCAAGAAGTTGGTTTTCATCCACCACTAAAGGTTGTTTATCCATAAAGTCAGTTACGGGGCACTTGTCGTAAAGTGCATGGCCATAGGGCGCTGCAAACACCTCAGTAAGCTGATCTTTATGTAGTAATCCAACCGGTTGGCCGGCTTTATCTAAAACCGCTAGGCTCATCACGGCTTTGTCTTTTTCGAATAGCTTGTGGGCGTCTTTGCAACGGGTTTCGCTGTCTATTGCTTCTTGTGTAACAGCAAGCCAGCCAATCGCCATTGATTGATCAAACGTATTGCTTGGCTGTTTAAAGTTCAATGCTTGTAATTGCTCTGAGCTGTAATCAAGGCTTGGATTTGAGTTTGGTTTTTCCAGTAAAAAACCTTGTACGTTTGCTATTCCTAAGCTTTCAACATAGGCAAGCTCTTCTACTCTTTCTATGCCTTCGGCTATTACTGCGGTGTTTGTTGCTTTTGCGAGTACCGTAATCGATTTTAAAAACTCTTTTTTAACTTCGCTTTCATCGCAATGATCAATAAAGTAACGGTCGATTTTTACAAAATCGGGGCATAGTTCAGACCACTGTTTTAAGCCCGAGTAACCAGCACCTAAGTCGTCAATGGCAATGGTAAAACCAAGCTCGCGGTAGTGTGCAATTGTTTTTAATAATAAAAAACCATCGTCGACCTTTTCTTGCTCTGTCACCTCAATTACCACGCGGTTTGCTGCTAAACCAAACTGCTCTATTAAGTGCAAGGTTTCACCTTTTGGGTGGCAAGGGTCGAGCAAGGTTTTAGGGCTTACATTTAAAAATAACTTACCGTTTAGATTAAGCTTTACAAAGTTTTCAATTGCTTTTGAGCGGCATAATAGCTCAAGCTCTGAAATTAAAGCGTGTTCACTGGCCGCTTCAAACAGCCGGTTAGGCATTTCCAAAGGGCTGTTTTTAGGCCCTCGACTTAGCGCTTCGTAACCTATAATTGTTTGATTAGCTATATCAAAAATAGGCTGAAATAACGTGGTTATTTCACCGTTACTTAAAATGTACTCTAGTACTTTGCGCTGCATCGTCACTGCAAAACCTGATTGTCGTTTAATAGGGGCATTAAAGTAGCAAGCCTGTATGACAATTTTATGGCATTAGGCGCTATTGACCATTCAGGATTAAATTTGCTCAATTTAGGGGCGGTACAACCTCAGCACTAAGTTTATAGCCTAATATACTGTTAAATATTCAAACGTTATTGTAATGGCTTAATTATATAACCGGCTTTAGGCTTTAAGTTCAGCCTAAAAAGCGTGTACGTTTAATCTTAAAGGCAACCAAGCTCTATAAAACAGCGCGCAATAAAAAACCGCTCAATTGAGCGGTTTTATTTAGCGTTAACTCTATTACGGCAATGCGTCTAAGTCTGCGCCTTCTTTTTCAATTACCTCTGGTATTAAATCTTCTTTACTTACGCCCATGGTAATAGCTACCGAGCTTGCAACGTAAACTGAAGAATAAGTACCAATGAACACACCAAATAACAGGGCTGTAGCAAAGCCGTGAATGGTTTGTCCGCCCCACACAAATAGCGCAATCAATACCAAAATAGTGGTGATTGACGTTACAAGTGTACGGTTAAGTGTTTGCGTTAACGACATGTCGATAATTTCGATAGTGTCGTCGATGCGTACTTTACGGAAGTTTTCACGAATACGGTCAGATACAACAATAGTATCGTTAAGTGAGTAACCAATTACCGCCAATATTGCCGCTAAAATAGTTAAGTCAAACTCTAACCCTAATACAGAAAACAAACCAACTGTAATAATTACATCGTGTAATAGTGCACCTACCGCGCCCACAGCAAAACGCCACTCAAAGCGAAATGCCACGTAAATCAAAATACAAATAAGCGCAGTTAACATGGCAAGGCCACCCTGCTCTTTTAAGTCTTCCCCTACGCTTGGGCCTACAAACTCAATGCGGCGCATTACTACGCTCTCATCAGCTTGCTTTAAGGCAGTAATAACTTGGTTACCAATAACTTCGGCTTTTACTTCACTGCCACGCGGCGCTAAACGAACCAAAATATCTTGGCTAGAACCAAACAGCTGCACTGAGGCATCGGCAAACCCGTTTTCAGCTAATACTGAGCGTACTTTTTTCAAATCTGCAGGTTGCGAAAAACCAACCTCTACAGCGGTACCGCCAGTAAAATCTAAACCAAAGTTTAAACCTTTGATAAAAATTGAGGCAAACGACGCTAAAATTAATAGCGTAGAAAAACCCATAGCCACTTTACGAAGTGACATGAAACGTAGGGTTTTACCACCCAAACTTAAAATTTGCATGTCCGCTCCTTAAATTGAAAGTTTATCAATGCGCTTACCACCAATAAATAAGTTAATTACCGCACGGGTACCAACTATGGCTGTAAACATTGAAGTTAAAATACCAATTGCCAGTGTTACGGCAAAACCTGCAATAGGGCCAGTGCCCACTGCAAATAAAATAACCGCAGCAATTAAAGTGGTAATATTGGCATCAAAAATAGTACTAAAGGCGCTATCGTAACCAAAATGAACGGCTTGTTGAGGGCTGCGGCCATCGGCCAGCTCTTCACGAATACGCTCAAAAATAAGTACGTTAGCATCAACCGCCATACCCACTGTTAATACAATACCGGCAATACCTGGCAGCGTTAATGTGGCTCCTGGAATTAACGACATTACACCTACAATAAGCACTAAGTTAGCTGCTAGTGCAATGTTGGCAACTAAACCAAACCCTTTGTAGTAAATAAGCATAAAGGCAAGTACAAATGCAAAGCCAAGGGCTACCGCTGTCATACCGGCTTCAATGTTTTCTTGACCTAGGCTAGGGCCTACTGTGCGCTCTTCAACAATTTGAATTGGCGCTACTAATGCACCGGCGCGTAATAGTAAGCTTAAGTTGTGGGCTTCGGCTGGGTTATCAATACCTGTAATACGGAATGAGCGGTCAAGACGAGCTTGAATCGTCGCAACGTTAATAACCTCTTCTACCTTAATAGGTGGAAGTGCTTTACCGTCAGCATCTTTTTTACCCGATGGCTTGTATTCAATAAATACCGTTGCCATGCGCTTACCAATTGCACGCTTGGTAAAGGCATTCATTTTTGCCCCGCCTTTGCTATCTAAGGTAATGCTTACTTGTGGGCGCTGGTATTCGTCGTTTCCTGATTGTGCACCAGTGATATGGCTACCTTCAAGAATGACACGTTTTTTAAGTACCACAGGGTAGCCATCACGGCTCATGATCATTTCTGTGCCCGCAGGAATACGTCCTTGAGCAGCAGCACTTGGGTCTGCGTTTTCGTCTACTTCACGAAATTCAAGCGTGGCCGTTGCACCTAAAATTTCTTTAGCGCGTGCTGTATCTTGAACACCTGGCAGTTGCACAATAATACGCTCAGCACCTTGGCGCTGTACGTTAGGCTCTGCAACACCAATTTGGTTAATACGATTACGAATAATGGTTTCGTTTTGCTTAATAGCGTAGTCACGTATTTCTTTAAGCTTTTGCTCACTCATAGTGGCAAAAAATGCGCGATCGTTACTGCTATCATCAATGTATACGTTTAGTGGGTAGCGCGATGCTAAAAAGCGTTCAGCCGCTTCTTTATCTTCTTCTGTACGCATTTCTACACGCATACGTTCAGATCCCGCTACGCGACGAACACTACGGTAACGAAGTTTTTCTTCGCGTAGGTCGCTACGAAAATCTTGTTCCATTTGCTCTAGCTGATTATCTACCGCGGTTGCCATGTCGATTTCCATGGTGAAGTGAACACCACCACTTAAATCAAGACCTAGCTTCATAGGGTTACCACCCAATGATTTTAACCATGCAGGTTGCGCAGGTGCCATATTAATAGCAGAGATATAATCGTCGCTAAGAGAATTACGCAGTAAGTCTTGCGCTTTTAGCTGTTCTTCAACATTTTTAAAACGTACTAATACTTGGCCGCCTTCAAGCACGGTAGACTTAGCTGTTACATTATGTTGTTTGAGGGTTGCGTTTACTTTGTCTACTACACTGAGATCGACATCTGCGCCTTTTGCCCCCGAAACCTGAATGGCCGGATCGCGGCCATACAAGTTTGGAGAAGCATATAAAAGGCCAATGGCTACCACAGCTAAAACAAGTAAATACTTCCAAATTGGAAACTTGTTTAACACAGGCATGTCCTTTTTATTTTTATAGTGACTTCATTGTGCCTTTAGGCAATACAGCAGATACTGCCGATTTTTGTACTGTTACTTCAGCTTGCTCATTTAAAGAAATCACGATGAAATCTTTATCTTCAGTAATTTTAACAATTTTACCTACTAAACCGCCTTGGGTAAGTACTTCATCACCTTTAGCCATCGCGCTCATAAGGCTTTTGTGCTCTTTAACACGCTTAGCTTGTGGGCGGTAAATTAAAAAGTAAAAAACTAAACCGAAAATAGCTAACATAATTAGCATTTCCCAGCCACCACTTGCAGCAGGTTGACCAGCAGCGGCGTGTGCGTTTGAAATAAATAAACTCATAATACTTCCTCTATATTTTTAAATTTTAATTTATATCTGCAAGCTCTGGCACGTCTTGGCCACGGCTAGCATAAAAATCACTAACAAATTCTTCTAGTTTACCTTCGCTAATTGCATTGCGTAGGCCTTCCATAACACGCTGATAGTAACGTAAGTTATGGATTGTGTTTAGTCGTGCGCCTAAAATTTCGTTACATTTATCAAGGTGATGCAAATAAGCACGCGAATAATTTTTACAGGTATGACAATCACACTCAGGATCAAGTGGGCCAGTGTCTGTTTTATGTACTGCGTTACGAATTTTAATTGTACCTGTGGTAATAAATAAATGACCATTACGTGCATTACGGGTAGGCATTACACAGTCAAACATATCAATACCACGGCGTACAGACTCAACTAAGTCTTCAGGTTTACCTACACCCATTAAGTAGCGCGGTTTGTCTTCTGGCATTTTGTACGCACAATGATCAAGAATATTCATCATTTCGTTTTTAGGCTCACCAACCGATAGGCCACCTAATGCGTAACCATCAAAGCCAATTTCTTCTAGGCCTTTTTGTGATTGTGCACGTAACTCTGGGTACATACCACCTTGAATAATACCAAATAAGGCTGATGGGTTATCGCCGTGGCCTTCTTTAGAGCGCTTAGCCCAACGAAGCGATAGCTCCATTGAGTCTTTTGCTTCTTTTTCGGTGGCGGGATATGGCGTACATTCGTCAAAAATCATTACGATGTCTGAGCCTAAATCACGCTGTACTTCCATTGATTTTTCAGGCGACATCATAATTTGGTCACCATTTACCGGCGATTGGAACAACACGCCTTCTTCGGTAATTTTACGCATAGCACCAAGGCTAAATACTTGGAAACCACCTGAGTCGGTTAAAATTGGAAAGTCCCAATTCATAAAGTCGTGTAAATCACCGTGTTGTTTAATGATTTCAGTACCTGGGCGTAGCATTAAATGAAAGGTGTTACCCAAACAAATTTGCGCCCCTGTAGCTTTAACTTCATCTGGGGTCATGCCCTTAACAGTACCGTACGTACCTACTGGCATAAATGCAGGCGTTTCTATTACACCACGGTCAAAAATCAAGCGGCCGCGGCGCGCTTTTCCGTCGGTGCGGTCTAATTCAAATTTCATATCATCCTCAATGTCGGAAAAACAGTCCAACAAGCTATAATTTAACCGCTCGATTCTACCCTTTTTGCCCCGTTATTACTATTAGCTGCGCTAAATTCACTGCGTATTAGAGCAGGCAAATAAAAACCCAGCGTGCGAGCTGGGCTTTTAAAAACGGTACCGGATAAAAACGTGCTTATTTACGTGTTAAAAACATCGCATCGCCGTAGCTAAAAAAGCGGTACTTTTGTTCTATAGCCGTGTTGTACGCGCCCATAATGTTATCTTGGCCGCTAAAGGCACTTACTAGCATTATGAGGGTTGATTCTGGCAAGTGAAAGTTAGTCACCATGGCATCAACTACATTAAACTGATAACCCGGAAAAATAAAAATATCGGTATCGCCAAAATAGCTCTCTAATTTACCGCCGTGTACTTTTGCTGCCGACTCCAGCGAGCGCACAGAGGTAGTTCCCACAGCTATAACACGCCCACCGTTAGCTTTTGTATTAGCAACAGCGTGAACCACCTCATCAGGTACTTCAATATATTCAGAGTGCATGACATGCTCATCTACGCTTTCTACACGCACCGGCTGAAACGTACCTGCGCCAACATGTAGCGTAACAAACGCCATGTTTACGCCTTTTTGTTTTAGTGCCGCCATTAACTTATCGTCAAAATGCAGCCCTGCTGTAGGCGCTGCTACTGCACCGGGCTTTTCGCCATAAACGGTTTGATAACGCTCGCGGTCAGCTTCGGTGTCTGGGCGGTCAATGTAAGGAGGTAAAGGCATGTGGCCAATGTCGTTTAGAATATCGAGTACATTTTGGCTACGATCAAATTCAAGCTCAAATAACGTATCGTGACGCGCAATCATTGTCGCTTTTGCTTTGCCTTCTAAAATAACTTCGTTACCAGGCTTTAACGACTTACTTGCTCTTACATGGGCAAGTACGCGGTGTTCATCAACTACTCGCTCTACAAGTACTTCGACCTTACCGCCAGAGGCTTTTTGGCCAAACATACGGGCAGGAATAACGCGGGTATTATTAAATACTAATAAGTCACCTTCGTTTACTAAATCAAGTAGGTCGCTAAACACTTTGTGTTCAACGTTGCCAGTTGGACCATCTAGGGTTAGTAAACGGCTGCTGGTTCTGTCTTGTTTAGGAAAACGAGCAATTAATCCATCAGGTAAGTCAAAGCTAAAGTCAGCCACGCGCATAGTCGGTATTCCACATCATTAAAATCGCGCCAAGTGTATATCTATCCTCGGCTAAGCTCAAGATATCTAACACAGTTGAGAGGATTCGCCCTATTTTAGATACATTTGAGTAACTACTTTAAATAATCTTGTTCTTATTGGTAAATATCATTATTCTTACTCACCTTAAATAATGATGTTTCTAATTTCGGGGTTAAAAAAGTGGCAGGTAAGCTGAAGTTGCTCATTCTAAACGCAAGTAGTGAAGAACGCCGCACTATTCGCGCCACTTTAGGACATTTAAAGGTATTTGAATTCATAGAAGTAGCAGATAGCCAAGATGCGCTCACTCTGTTAAAAAAGCAGCCAGTAAACATGATTATTACGGGCTTGAGCGTGGGGAAAATAGATGGCTGGCGTTTTTCTCGCATGATCCGCTCAGGCTTACTTAAAACACCTAAAAACACCCCTATTTTACTTATTCCGCCTATTTATTGTGAGCGTATAGCTGAAACCACCGCTCGTAGTTATGGCATAGATGCCGTACTGCCCTTTGAGCACCAAGACATGTTACCGCAGGTTCTAGCCAATGTTCTGTCTACGCATTTAGAAAAAAGCAGTCGCCTTAATTTACTCTTGCTTGAACCAATAGCGCAAAAAGCCGATGAAATAGCTGAGCAACTTAAGCTCAATTTTGCCATTACCCATGTCACCACAAGCCAAAGTGCTCTCAGTGCCTATAATCAACAACAGTTTGCTATTGTCCTACTTGATGCAACCGCTTCACATGCGGGCACATCCGATAAGTTAGTCGAAGAAATACTGCAACATAACCCTAAACAAGCCATTGTAACTATTATTGATAATAACGATGCCGACTATGCAGAGCAGCTGCTGCTGTCCGGTGTTACCGACTTTATAAGAGCGCCATACGACCCGTCGTTTTTAAATAAAGTATGTGACCATGCTGCGCGCCGTGAAGACTTTATGGTTAGTTATGCTGAGTTTGCCCAAAAGGTTGAGCAGTTAAGTATTAGCGAAGTACGCTACAAAGAGCTGTTTTCGGCGCACCAACGTATTTTGCTGCATTTAAATACGGTGGTTTTAGAGCTCGACCAACAAGGTAAAATTCGCTTTATCAATCCTGCTTGGGAAACACTAAGTGGCTTTGGGGTTAAATCGTCTTTGCAAAAATCATTAATCGATTATTGCTCTGATGAGTGCCAAGTAAAACTCAATACGACCATTAACGATATTCTTAATGGCGGCATGCACCAGCAGCAAGTCGAGATTCAACTTAATCATAAAAATGGCAATCAGATTTGGGTGGAATGCCGCTTACAGCTAATAAAAAACAGCCGTAATAATGCCACCATTACTGCCACAATCGACAACATACACGAGCGTAAACAAGCTGAATTAAAGCTGCGCCACTTAGCCCTGCACGATACGCTAACAGGTTTACATAATCGTTATTATTTTGATCAACAACTCAATAAAATATGCCAAACCAAGCACACCTATGGTGATGTAGAGCACGCACTTATTTACATCGATTTAGATCATTTTAAAATAATTAACGACAGCAAAGGCCACCAACAAGGCGACATTGTACTAAAAGATGTAGCTCAATTATTTGAAGCAAACATTAGCGCTAAACATTTAGTGTGTAGAATAGGTGGTGACGAATTTGCTGTTATTTTAAAAAACACCCAACTGCTTGACGCTCACCTAATTGCAGAGAGTATTTGTAGCGCGATTGAACAGCACGAGTTTAAATCTGAAGACCAAGTGTATTCAATTAGCTGCTCTATTGGCTTAACGCAAATAACGGCTAAAAATTGCGACCCGAGTGAGTGCCTTAAGCAAGCCGATATTGCCTTATATATTGCTAAAAGTTTAGGCCGTAACCTAGTGCACTGCTACTCAAAAGATGATGCGCAAAATAACACCTTGCAAACCGGGCTTGAGTGGGGGCATGAGATTCGACAAGCACTTCAGCAGGATAACGTAGAGCTGCACTATCAGCCAATATGGGACTTTAAAGCCAATAAAGTGGCTTATTTTGAAGCGTTACTGCGTTTAAAAGTAGACGATAAACTTATTTTCCCTAATCAATTTATTCCCTCTCTTGAGCTGCTAAACGACACCTTTTTAATGGACCAATGTGTTATTCGCAATGCCATTGCTAGCGTGGCTGAGCACCCAGATTTAAATCAAGTGGCTATTAACCTCTCTGCTCAATCGTTTTTAGATGAGCGCTTATTGCCACATATAGAATCGAGCCTAGAAAAATACCACGTACCGCCTTCGCGTATTATTTTTGAAATCACCGAGTCTGCCTCAGTTAACAATTTAAAAGCCACCCGTAAAATGATAGAAAAACTAAACAGTTTAGGCTGTCATTTTTCTATTGATGACTTTGGTACAGGCTTTAGCACATTTAACTATTTAAAACAGTTACCTGCACAGCATGTAAAAATAGATGGCTCGTTTGTACGCGACATGATTAACGACCCTATTGACTTAGCACTGGTTAAGGCCATTAACGATATAAGCCGCTCCCTTGATAAGCGCTCTGTGGCAGAATACGTAGAAAGCGAAGAGATATTTTTTGCACTAAAAGAGATTGGTGTTGACTACGGACAAGGCTATTTTATTGCCCGTCCTGTGCCTGTAGAAAAAGTACAATCGACGCTTAAAATTATTTACCAGAAGAAACCTTTTATCCAACAACACACTAGCGCCAGCTAAACATTTTTAAACAGTTTTAAGCATTTTATTACTATCATTATTGCACTTATTGCCTATACTTTACGTACCACTTAGTAAATGTCTTGTTATTTTGATGATTTAACAATAAAAACATGACATTACCTATAAGCATACATGACTAGCAATTACATAGAGGTTAAAGCTTGTCAGGTTTAAGGAGGAAGGTATGGCGCAGTTGATTATTTTACTTCTCGTAATACATTGTGTAATTGCGTATCAGTGCTACCGGTACGCGCAGCTAAAGGGCTACCCAGTAGGCGTATTTGCTACTTTAGGCCTACTCCCGTATTTTAATGTAGTGGTTTGGATTTACTTGCTTTTTCTACCCGAACTCGAACCCTTTGAAAGCCAAACACATAGCAAACAGCAGCCCTTGTAGGCTGCTGTTTTGTTTATGCTACGCGAGTGCTTAATAGTGACCAATAACCACACTGCACAAACCCTGTTTACCTAAAACAGCATATTACTGCTGCACTTTAACCTTAAAGGTAAATAGGCTTAACTCTCAAAATCTAAGCTACATTGGCGAGCTAAAAACACTTCTAGCTGTTGGCTGAATAACTTAAAGTCGCGAATTCTTCCTGTGGTTTTACGCCACAATATGCCTATATCTCTGTAGGCATCGCCTTGCGATGGGGTTGCTATCATGTTTTTATCTTTAAGAATGCCCGCATTAATCGCCATTTGCGGTAAAAATGTAACCCCCAACTGATGCTCTACCATGCTTAATAAGGTATGTAAGCTTGCAGCTTCAAAAGGATTAATACAGCTTGAGCGGTTTAAGTGGCACGCACTCAATGCATGCCCCGTCATACAATGCTCTCGCTCTAATAAAAACACACTAGCATCGGGTAGCAAGTTAAAGTCTTCAACGCCTTTAGCAGGGCTGTAATCTTTATGGTGCACTAAACTAAAGTGATCTTTAGCCAATACTTGAGTATGAAACTTCTCCGTTTGGTACGGTAAGGCTAATAAGGCTAAATCAATATGGCCGTGTTCAAGCTTATCTAATAACTTGTCGCTGGTATCTTCAACAAGTACCAACTCTAAATCACAAAAGGTTTGCTTACAAAAGTGATACAAAGGCGCCGCTATGAAGCTGGCGATAGTGGGTATAACCCCTACCACTAACTTGCCATTGAGTGGCGTTAAAAAGCTTTTGGTTAGCTCTTTTAAACTAATTGTATCGTTAATAATTTTACGAGAGCGCTCCACGACCTCTTCACCAATACTGGTAAACATAAGGCTGCGATTTTCTCGCTCAATTAGCTGACAACCGAGTGTTTCTTCAAGGTTTTGAATTGCACTGCTTAAAGTAGATTGCCCAATAAAGCACGCACTTGCTGCACGGCCAAAATGCTGGTGCTGATGTACAGCTAATAAATACTGTAGCTGTTTAATACTTGGTAGGTTGGTCATTTTTTCTTTCCACAAATAAAAAGACCCCAACACCTAGGGCGTTGAGATCTTTTCAAGCTAAAAGTCTTTGAGTACTTTTTTGTTAAACCCCAAACGCGGTTCTTAGTACGTAGAAAATAACAATAGCAAGGGCAGCGCCAACTGGCAATGTAATTACCCAAGAAACTACAATGTTTCTGATAACACCCATGTTAAGTGCAGCAATACCACGTGCCATACCTACACCTAATACCGCACCAACTAAGGTTTGTGTAGTAGAAATTGGCATACCTGTACCTGATGCAATAACAACGGTAGACGCAGCAGCTAATTCTGCAGCAAAACCACGGCTAGGCGTTAAGTGAGTAATACCTTCACCTATCGTTTTAATTACCTTTTTACCTAAAATAGCAAGACCGGCAACAATACCAAAACCACCTAGTGGTAAAATCCACCAAGCAATAGCCGCTTTTTTAGCAATTTCACCGTTGCTTTCAACAATGTTCACAACCGCAGCAAGTGGACCAATTGCATTCGCTACATCGTTTGAGCCATGCGCAAACGCCATACAACACGCTGTTAATACCATTAATACCGCAAATACTTTTTCTACGTTATTAAATTGCATTTGTTTATCGGCTTTAGGGTCGATATTTAAACGTGAAATCGCAATTTTACCAATAATAGCTACAATCACAGCAATCGCGATCGCAATTAAATAACCTTCAGTAGCGCCTAGGTTAATACCTATATGCTTTAAGCCTTTTTTAATTGTTACTAGCGCCATAATAAAGCCCGCTAAACCCATGTACAAAGGTACAAAGCGTTTTGCGTTTTTAAGCGGTGCATCAGTATCAAAAATCAGCTTTTGCGCACTCATAAAGATTAAGTAAGCAATAAAGCCCGAAATAGCAGGTGTAATAATCCAGCTGCCTACAATACCACCTACTTTATTCCATTGAATAGCCTCTGTACCCACTGCAACTAATGCAAAACCAATGATTGCACCAATAATTGAGTGAGTTGTTGAAACAGGCCAACCTAAAAATGAGGCAATTAATAGCCAAGTACCTGCTGCAAAAAGTGCAGAGATCATACCTAAAACCATTAAATCAGGGAGAGCAGCAAAAGGCGCAGCATCAATAATACCTTTACGGATTGTTGATGTAACCTCACCACCTGCTAAGTAAGCACCAGCAAATTCAAAAATCATAGCAATAATAATTGCTTGTTTAATTGTTAACGCTTTTGAACCTACCGAAGTACCCATCGCATTAGCAACGTCGTTCGCGCCAATACCATAAGCCATAAAAAAGCCGACTGCTGCGGCAATTAAAACTAATACCGTGCCGTAAGATGCAATGATATCCATTGTGTAACCTTAATCTTTCGTTTGAACTGATTTTTATAAATTAACGAGCTAGCATCAGCTCAAGACGTGATCCTACGCGCTCTGCAATATCTGCAAGTTCGCCAACCCATTCAATTATTTTGTATAAAAACATAACATCAATTGGGTTTAGCTCGCTTTCTACATCGCGTAGTTGGCGGCGTACTTTAATTTGCATTTCATCCGTGTCTTGTTCTATGGCATCCAATTCTACGAGCATTTTTTCTACTAAAGTCACCTCGCGACCTTTAAAGCCCGTTTCTAACAATTCTTCTAACTCATTAATTGCTTTTGATGCTTGTTTAGTCGCATCAACACAACGTGTTAGATAAGCTAAAAAGTCTGCTTGCATAGCACTAGGAATTGTCATTTCACGGCCAATTACGCGCCCTGCAATGTCTTTAGCCTTATTTGCTATTTTATCTTGTTGAGTTACGAGTTCGAGCAGATCTGTACGCTCTACCGGCATGAATAAACCACGCGGTAATTGTAAGCGTATATCTCTTTTCATATCATCAGCTTCACGCTCTAAATTACGAATAGTTAAGCGAAGCTCTTCTGCTTGCTGCCACTCTTCTTTAAATACGTGATTAAAAAAAGGTATCAAGGCTTTACTTGCTTGATGAACCTTCTTGATGTGTTCTTCCATTGGTTTGATAGGAGATTTTGCAAATACTCCTAAAAACGCGTTTGTAGGCATAACTGACCCTTTAATCAAATTGATATGCTTTGCAGCATGAATTTTACAGTATTAGCCGCGATTGTGAACGCTTTTTATTATTTCATCATGGCTAACAATGCATAAAGCGGCACTAAGCCGCTTTAATAAAAAAGAATGATAGATAAAAACCTACAACGATTTTTCTATATCTTCTTGAGATGTATGACGAATATCTTTGCCGTTAACAAAATAAATAATGTATTCCGCAATATTTTGGCAACGGTCGCCAATACGCTCTAATGAACGTACAGACCATACTAAATCCATAATTTTAGGAATTGAGCGTGGGTCTTCCATCATGTAAGTCATAATTTGACGCGTGATTGCTTCATATTCACGGTCAACTTTTGCATCTTCTTTATGTACTTCAAAGGCGCGTTGTACATCCATGCGCGCAAACGCATCAAGTACATCGTGTAGCATTTTTAAAACTTGGCGACCCATGTTTTCAATATTCACTAATAAATCTTGCTGATCTTTAGTAAATGAATCAAGTGCAACTTTAGCAATGCGCTCTGCTTCATCGCCAATGCGCTCTAAATCGGCAATCGTTTTTGCAATAGCAATTACTAAGCGTAAATCGCTCGCTGCAGGCTGACGACGAGCAATGATGCGCGTACATTCATCATCAATGCTAACTTCCATTGCATTTACTTTGTAATCGTTCTGGCGTACTTTTTGTGCCAGTTCAGCATCATTGCGACTTACTGCATCTAATGCACTGCTTAGCTGCTGCTCAACTAGGCCACCCATGTTAAGTACATGGTTACGAACATTTTCTAGCTCTTGGTTAAAGCGCCCAGAAATATGCTTATTTATATTATGTTCCATAATTACCTTCTCTTAAATTCGTTTACAACACTAAAACGTATACGACTAGCCGTAACGGCCTGTAATGTAGTCTTCCGTTTTCTTTTTGCTTGGCGTTGTAAATAAGGTATTTGTGTCTGAGTATTCAATCAACTCGCCCATGTACATAAAGGCCGTTTGATCAGATACACGCGCTGCTTGTTGCATGTTATGTGTCACAATAACAACGGTAAATTTGTTCTTTAAATCGTTAATTAGCTCTTCAATAACCAAAGTAGAAATTGGATCAAGTGCCGATGTTGGTTCATCAAGTAATAGTACTTCAGGTTCAATCGCAATTGAACGGGCAATAACTAAACGCTGTTGCTGACCACCTGATAGGCCAAATGCACTATCGTGTAATCTGTCTTTTACTTCATCCCATAAAGCCGCACCGCGAAGTGATTGTTCTACCACTTCATCTAGCTTACGCTTTTCTTTAATACCTTGTAAGCGTAGGCCATAAACCACATTTTCATAAATTGATTTAGGAAATGGGTTAGGACGCTGAAACACCATACCCACGTTACGACGAAGCGCGGCTACATCTACACTTTTATCGTAAATGTTTTGGCCGTGAAGTAATATTTCACCTTCAATACGACACACATCAACTAAATCGTTCATGCGGTTAATACAACGCAATAGCGTTGATTTACCACAACCAGATGGACCGATAAACGCCGTAACTTGGCCTTTCGGAATATTCATATTTACTTTGCTAAGCGCTTGCTTTTCACCATAGTAAAGATCAAGGTCCTTAATCTCTAACGCTTTTTGGTCATCAGTTAAGTTTTCTAAGTCTAACTTCAAGCTTTTGTTAGCTTGGTTTACTTGTGGAGCGACTGTAATCATGTTTGTTACCTATAATTCTTTACTAATTAGTGTTCAAGCGATCTGAATTTTTCACGTAAATGGTTACGTATGCCTATCGCTGTTATGTTGAGGGTAATAATCACCGACACTAATAAGAAGGCCGTTGCGTATACCAGCGGGCGTGCCGCTTCAACATTCGGGCTTTGAAAGCCCACATCATAAATATGAAAGCCTAAGTGCATGAACTTTCTATCTAAGTGAAAATAAGGGAAGTTGCCATCAAGTGGTAACGTAGGGGCCATTTTTACCACACCTACGAGCATTAACGGCGCAACTTCACCGGCCGCTCGAGCAACTGCAAGTATTAAACCTGTCATAATTGCTGGGCTTGCCATAGGAATAATAATACGCCATAAGGTTTCAACTTTGGTTGCACCAAGCGCTAATGAACCATCACGCACTGTACTAGGAATACGCGATAAACCTTCCTCGGTTGATACAATAACAACCGGTAATGTAAGAATAGCTAATGTAAGCGCAGACCACATAACACCCGGCGTACCAAATACTGGCGTTGGCGCAGCTTCTGGGTAAAACAGTTGGTCAAGGCTACCACCTAACATGTAAACAAAAAAGCCTAAGCCAAATACACCGTAAACAATAGACGGTACACCGGCAAGGTTAATTACCGCAATACGAATCATCTTAGTTACTGCATTTTTAGCTGCGTACTCATGCAAGTAAATTGCAGCAACAACACCAAATGGGGTCACAATAACGGCCATCAGCATAACCATAAATACTGTACCAAATATAGCAGGGAATACGCCGCCTTCGGTGTTTGCTTCACGTGGGTCGTCTGATACAAACTTACCCAGTTGTACAAAGTAATGACCTAACTTTGAGAAAAAGCCCATGTCGTTAGGCAACCAAACATCAAGCACTTGATACAGTGGAATGGTGACTACTTCACCGCGCATGTCCTTAACTAAAACTTGGTCACGTTTGGCTTTTTTACGCAGTGCAAATAACTCTTTTTCAAGTACTGCGTATTCGTTACGTAACTCGGCACGTGCTTGAGCAAGCTCAGCCACACGCTCATCGGTTAGTTCGTCATCAAGTAGGTACGCTTTTTCTTGTAAGCGAAGACGCTCTAATTCGTAGTTGATATGACCGATGTCGCCATTTTGTAAATCAAGCGCTTCGTCGTTTAAATCAACCGCACGCTCTACTAGCTCATGTAAAGTTTCGATTTTATCGCCAGTAACCGGCTTTCCATCTTTAATTACACCTTCTATGTAGCCATAAAAGTTACCGTTTTTACTGCGCTCAAATACAGCAAGCGTAGCCGGTGTACTTTGCTCAGTAATATCGGTTTCTAATATCCAACGAAAATCTAAATCTACATATTCGCGGTTACCTGTTTTTATAAGTAAACGCTCAACTTCGTCTTTATTAAAATCTGATACATCAATACCTGTTGCAGCTAAACGCGCTGTAGGCACAAGTTCTCGGTCGTAAACTTCACCAATGATGGTTTGTTTTGAAATAGACCCTTCTAGCTCAAATTGAACTACCTCTGATGGCCAGAAAAAGCTTAATCCCTTCCAAGCTATCATTGCTAATAAACCGAGAACTGAAATTAAGCTGATGCTTACCGCACCACCTGTCATCCAAATCCAAGGAGAACCAGACTTAAACCACTGCTTTACCATGTCGTGTCTCTCCACTTACATTGAGCTGTATTTTTCACGCAGTTGCTGACGAACAAACTCAGCCACTGTGTTGAAAATAAAGGTGAATATGAATAGTACAAATGCTGCTAAGAATAATATTCTATAGTGCGAGCTGCCTACTTCTGATTCAGGCATTTCTACCGCAATGTTTGCTGCAAGCGTACGCATACCTTGGAAAATACTCCAATCCATAATGGGCGTATTACCTGTTGCCATTAATACAATCATGGTTTCGCCTACTGCACGGCCAAGTCCCATCATTACAGCAGAGAAAATACCTGGGCTTGCTGTAAGTAGTACAACACGTACTAGCGTTTGCCACTGCGTAGCACCAAGTGCTAGTGAGCCATTTGATAAATGTTTAGGAACACTAAATACGGCATCTTCTGCAATCGAGAATATAGTAGGAATAACGGCAAAGCCCATCGCAATCCCCACCACTAAAGAGTTACGTTGGTCAAACGTCATACCCAGCTCGTTAGTTAGGTACTGACGTACATTTCCGTCAAACATCCAAAGCTCTACGGTTTCGCTCATTGCAAACGATACCCAGCCTATAAATAATACAACCGGAATAAGTAAAATAGAGTGCGACCCTTCAGGGATTTTATGGCGAATACTCGCTGGTAACTTAGTCCAACCTAGTGCTGTTGCTAGCACACCTAACGGTAATAAAATCAATAAGCCGACAATAGCTGGTAGGTGCTCTTCTATAAGTGGCGCTAACCACAGGCCTGCTAAAAAGCCTAATATTACAGTTGGGAGGGCTTCCATAATTTCTACCGTTGGCTTTACCACTTTACGCAGCTCGCTCGACATAAAGTAAGCGGTGTAAATAGCGGCAGAAAGCGCAATGGGTACTGCAAATAGCATGGCGTAAAGCGCTGCTTTTAACGTACCAAACGAAATAGGAACCAAAGAAAATTTAGACTCAAAGTCATCACTTGCCGATGTAGATTGCCAAATATAACCAGGCTCAGGGTAACCTTCGTACCACACTTCTTGCCAAAGTGCAGACCAGGTAACCTCTGGGTGCTCATTATGAATTTCTAATACGGTTAGTTGATTATCGGCTAAAATAAGGGCGGCATTTGAGCGCGGAGCTATAGCAAAGTTTTTAATCTCGCCATCACTTACTTTACCTTGCCAAAGTTTTGCCTCACTAGTGGTGTAATACACACCTAACTCACCGTTACTGCTCGTAGTGAAGAAAGTTCGACGATAAAACTCGGTAAAAATGTTCAGCTTGCTTTGTTTAGTTGTTTCAAACGAGCGAATTTTTTGATACTCACGGCCGCTGTCTGTATTGACTTCAAACCACTGCGATACTTCACCGTTATCGTTTGCAAGCATGAGTGAGTTAGCACCAGCAAGTAGCTGCGCAGACACTAAGTTAGCACTTTCTTCGTTAGCCGAAAGCAGCTGAATTTGCTCTACTTCGCTTGGATAGCGTGTATCGTAAACATAAATTTGATTCGCCGAACGTACAAATGTGCGGGTGGTGTCTGGCGAAATTAAAAGCTCATCAACACGGCCTTCAATATTAAGCTCAGTGCGCTCAACTACCCATTCTACTTCACCGGTAAACATGTTTTCTTCAGCAACAAAGCTGCTAAATAAAACGCGTTTGTCTTCGGTTAAAGCAACCACGGCTGTTTTATCTTCGTAATGACTAAATGCAAAACGCTTAATGGCAGCACCTTGCTCGTCAACTTCTAATGCCATTTTGCCAAGTGGATAATCTAAACGTGGCGTTAGCTTTCTTTCGTTGTTAGGAAAAGTAACTAAAAACTTAGGTGCTACCAGCACCACTGAGCCATTTTCTAAACCAAACGCATAATGCCCCTGAAACGGCGCACTGTTTGCAAAGCTTGATGCATCACTAGGTAGCTCGGCGCTTAATGTTTTAAGCTTTTTACCAAAGCTGCCATCTTGCACACTATAAAAATCTACCTTTCCTTGCTGAGAGAGTAAAAAAGCAACCTCAGTTTGCTCCTCAACACCTAAGCCCACAATTTGTTCAGCATTAGCAACGTTAAAACTGTTACGTTTTTCTACTTTTGCTGATTCAAAAATTGGTTGTACTACATAAAGAAGGTAAAAGAATATTAATAACAATGCTATTAATACCATTACTCCGCCTGCGGAAATACCCCACTTTGCAAACCGGTCTTTAAATAGACGGCTTCGATCCGTATTTAAAGTCGGCTTATTCGGATTGGAAGTCATCAAAACACCCTTTAATTCTGTCGTTGCGCAAATTATATTTCATCAAGATGACAGTAATGTTACAGATGTAATAAATACCCGCCTAAATGCTTTAAAATCAGTCCTTTTTTCTAATGACAGCGCTTGCTTAATTGTTACTCACTGATATGCCACAACATAAATCGATACAAAAAAGGGGAAATATTTAATATAAATGCCCTAAATTAGTGCCTATTTAGCTATTTAATAACGCGTTTTACTGCCCTGCTGGAGATGACTAAATTTATGCTTTTATGGCGCATTAGTTGTTAACACTTTTATGGTTAAATAAAGTGCATAGCGCTCAAAGCATGGAAAAAATAAATGTTATGGTTCATAAATGACACTTATTATCAAAAGTGCTATAAAATTGTTAATAAATTCAGTGTGAGTTTATCTTCTTATGGGAACTAATTTGTGCTTTTATTGGACAAACAATTTAACGCAGACAATACTAAATCTATGTATAACGAAACCAGACCGCAGCGCTAAAGTTAAAAAAATTCAACGATAAAGACACAAATAAGTAATAATAAACAATTAGTTTTTTATGGGTTTATATTACCCACTACAATGATAGAAACGTTATAAACACTTAATGCCTACGCATTTACATTTTCAGGCTTAGAGAGAGCTATTTATGAAGCAGTTGGTGATCACCATTTTAGGGCAAGACCGGCCCGGATTAGTAGAAAGTATTTCATCGGTTATCTTGCAAAATAAGGGTAACTGGCTGAGCAGTAATTTAAGCCACTTACTAGGCCACTTTGCCGGCATTATTCAGGTAGAAGTAGCGCAAGAGCACTTTGAAGCATTGCAAAACGCATTAAATGCCTTACCTAAACTCGACGTACGGATTGAAACTGGCAACACTGAAGTAGAGCCAAGTAGCAAAGAACAAATAAATTTTGTCATTACTGGCAATGACCGCCCGGGCATTGTGCAGGAGCTGGCAAGTGTAATACGCCACAAAGGCGCTAGCATTACTCACTTAAACTCAAGGCAACAAAGTGCGCCAAATTGGGGAGTGCCTATTTTTAGTGCCGTAGCTACAGTCACCTTACCCAGCGGTATGAATAAAGAAGAAGTTATTGATGCACTTGAATCGATTACCAGTGATTTAATTGTAGATATTGAAGAGGCATAGCCCAAACGCCGTTGACATAAAAATGACATGGTAGTCATTTTTATGTCATCTAACTGGCGTATGTTTGAGTAAAAAGGGCTGATTATTACTACTTTTATTGCTTTTTACATTGTAAACCTCATAAGCGCACACACAGCCCCAAATTAAATTTGAAACATATCCTGATAACGGAATAGATATGAATGCCCATATAGAGCCCCCTCAAACAACTGAATATTTTGCAAAAGAATTAAGCTGGCTGTCATTCAACGAGCGTGTACTACAAGAGGCTAAAGATAAAAATAACCCGATTATTGAGCGCATGCGTTTTTTGGGCATTTTCTCTAATAATTTAGATGAATTTTTTAGAGTACGTGTTGCTGATGTAAAGCGCCGAATTTTATTAAATAAACTCCCCGATGCTAATTTTGAAGAAGACGAAATACTGCTTAGTGAGATACAAAAAAAGGTACTGCAGTTAGGTAAAAAATTTAACCACATACATCAGCAGGTATTAACCGACTTAAACCATCATAACATTCATGTTAGTCGCCCTGATGAGCTCAGTGAGTTTCATTTAAACTGGTTAAAAAATTACTTTCATGATCACGTTCTTCAACATACTTCTCCTATTTTGCTAAACGAGAACAAAGACTTCTCTACCTATATAAACGACACCATGACCTACTTATTTGTAGAAATGAGTGATGAAAAAAGTTATTACGCAATGCTTGAGGTACCCACCGACAGGGTTGATCGCTTTATAAACCTGCCTCCAGAAAAAACCCGCCGCCATAAAACCATTGTAATGCTTGATGATGTTATCACTTACTTTTTAAACGATGTATTTAGTAGCTTTTTTTCTTATAAAAGCATTGCCGGTTATGCAATTAAATTAACTCGCGATGCAGAGTACAACCTAGACGACGAGCTAGAGGCTGGCTTACTTGATAAAATGTCCAAAGGGTTAAAACAACGTATTTATGCTGAGCCAGTAAGGTTGGTTTACGATCAAGCCATGCCTGAAAACATGCTAAAAGTGATGAAAAAGCGCCTCGGTGTCACGCATCATGATGCGTTAATTCCTGGGGGGCGTTATCGTAATTTTAGAGACTTTATATCGTTTCCTAATGTAGGGCGCCAATATTTAGAAAACAAACCCCTCCCAGCATTGCAAAGTAGTGCGTTTAATAAACATGCCAGTGTATTTGACGCTATTAGCGAGCAAGATATTTTACTGTATTACCCCTATCATACTTTTAATCATGTGCTTGAATATGTGCGCCAAGCGGCCTTCGACCCTAAGGTTACGCAAATAAAGGTTAATATTTATCGTGTAGCGAGCAAATCTAGGCTGATTTCATCGTTAATTAATGCCGCTCAAAACGGTAAATTAGTAACCGTTATGGTTGAGCTAAAAGCACGTTTTGACGAGCAAAATAATATTGAATGGGCAAAGGTGCTAAGCAGTGCAGGTATTAAAGTAATTTTTGGTATACCCGCACTAAAAGTGCACAGTAAATTATGTGTGGTACACCGTAAAGAAAAAGGCCAAATAGTAAAATATGCTCATATTGGAACAGGCAATTTCCATGAAAAAACAGCCAAAATTTACACTGACTTTAGCCTATTTACTCGCCACACTGGTATTTGTGAAGAAAGCGACAGCGTATTTAGATTTATAGAAAGCAGTTATAAACCGTTCAAATTTGACTACTTAATGCTTTCGCCAATTAATGCCCGTGAAACGCTGCTTAATTTAATCAATAACGAAATTGACCATGTTAAAAACAACAAACCAGGCAAAATAACGGTAAAAATAAATAACCTCGTCGATAAAGAGCTGGTAGACAGGCTTTACCTAGCTGGTCAAATCGGCGTTAAAATTAGAATTATTGTACGTGGCATGTGCTCGCTCATCCCTGGCGTGCCTAAACTTAGCGATAATATTAAGGTAATTAGTATTGTTGATCGCTTTTTAGAGCATCCTCGCGTAATGGTATTTGGTAACAATGGCGATGAAAAAGTATTTATATCTTCTGCTGATTGGATGACACGTAACCTAGATCATCGTGTTGAAGTAGGTGTTCCTATTTTGGATGTTAAGTTAAAACGCCTTATAGTTGATATATTAGAGCTACAATTTAAAGACCGTACCAAAGCACGCATTATTGATAGCGAGCAAAAAAACGCTTATGTAAGAAGGGGTAACCGTAAAAAAATTCGCTCTCAAATAGCAATTTACGATTATCTAAAAAAATGGGAACACACTTATTATAATGAATGATCACCCTTCAATAGCCGCAGTTGATTTAGGCTCCAACAGCTTTCATTTAATGGTTGCCCGAGAAGTAAACGGCACTTTGCAAATTTTGCACAAAGAAAAACAACGCGTTTATTTAGCCGATGGGCTAGATGATAAATTTCGCTTAAGCCAAGCTGCAATAGACCGCGCCCTCGTGGTACTAAAGCAATTTGCTAAAACCTTACATGAGTTCCCCGCAAGTAATGTAAAGGTAGCTGCCACTTACACTTTTAGGCGCGCTAAAAATATTAACGCCTTTTTAGCCCAAGCTAGCGCTGTATTTCCTTTTCATATTGATGTAATTGCAGGTCAAGAAGAAGCGCGCCTTATTTATCAGGGCGTTGCGCATTATGTTCATAATGAAGAAAACCGTTTAGTGATCGATATTGGCGGTGGCAGTACCGAGCTTATAATAGGTAAACATTTTAAGCATAAGCTTTTATCTAGCCGTAATATGGGCTGCGTTAGCTTTACAAAGCAGTTTTTTAGCGATGGAAAAATAACGGCCAAACGCTTTAACAAAGCGCAAATAAGAGCCGAGCAAGAGCTTGAAGCCATTTTTTCTAATTATGTAAGCGAAAATTGGCAAACAGTAATTGGCACGTCGGGCACTATAAAGTCAATATTAGCGATGATAAGCGCCACAAACCCGCAACAACCTAACATTACTTACGACGATGTACTCGCGTTAAAACAACAGTTTATTAGTGCTAAACATATTGATAACTTAGCTATTGCAGGGCTTACACCCGAGCGCCAACAAAGCATATGCGGTGGGTTAGCAATTTTAATTGCGATATTTACAGAGTTTGCCATTAAAGAGCTGACCTACAGCGATTTTTCGTTGCGCGAAGGGCTGCTGCACGAAATGCAGCAAAAGCTGGCCGATAAAGATATTCGCTCAAACACCATTAATAACTTAAGTGAGCGCTACACCGCTGATAAAGCGCATGCAGTGCGTGTTGCTGATACGGCTATTTGGCTCTATAAACAGTTAAAAAATGTATGGCATTTAGATAATAACGACGATATTGCTTTGTTAACGTGGGCGGCAAAATTACACGAAATTGGTTTATCAATTAACTCATCGGGGATTAACAAACACAGCGCTTATATAGTGGCGAATAGTCAATTACCCGGTTTTACGCAGCAAGAGCAACTTATTTTAAGCTCACTTATACGCTTTTATCGTAAAAAAATTAAACTGACAGAGCTGCCAGAGTTTTTAACTATTTCTCAAAAGCACGTGCTTAAACTGATTGTTATTTTACGCTTGGCCATTTTATTTAATCAAAAGCGCCAAGTGAGCTTAAAGCCGGATATGGAAATAAGCGCAAGCAACTTAGGGTTATTTATTAAGTTTAGTAACAGCTATTTGCAAGAGCATACATTGCTACAAGCAGACCTAGAGCAAGAGCAGCTCTATCTTAAAAAAGCAGGGATTCAGTTTGAGTGCGTTTAATTTTATAAGGCTATTAAAAGCCTGTAACATTGTTTGTTCTAAAGTAAAGTAACTGCGACGCGCGCCTTTTAACATGAGCTTGCTGCTTTACTTTCCCCATGTAAAGCACACATAATAAAGCGCCCTTGGGGTAAACCCAAGGGCGTTTGAAGCTTTACCTATAAACATAAAAGCCGAGTTATTTTATCAGGTTTACATATCCATGTGGCGGTTTGAGCTTTGCATCATTTGCTTAACGCCTTGCTTTTCAAGCTCTAAAATTTGCTCGAGCTTTTCTTTACCGTTTTCTGTCTCAGCGCGCTCTAATAAGTACTCGTAAAGTTCGATTACTTTTTTGTGCTGCTCAGAGAGGTAGTTTTGAATCACCTTTTCATCAAATTCTTGGTCTTTGCTAATATCGTTAAACGTAATTAACTCGGGGTTGTCTGCAAAGTATTCGTAGCTGTAAGTATCTAAGGTGTTGATCTCTGTAATTGCTTTAAAGCCAACCAAGTCTTCAGCTAACTTTTTTTCATAATCTAAATAATAGTCCACTAGCATCGCGTTACGTTCATCAAGTAACTCCTTAACGCTGTAAAAATTTGCCGCCATTTGTGTGTGAAATAAAACGGTCCAATCGTACACTTCTTTAATTGTTTTAACTTGCATGTGCATTCCTTACTAAGTTGACTGTATAAGGTATAGGTTGCGTAAACCGTGCCAACATAAACTCAATTAAAAACAATGCATTAAAAATAAAAAAACAGCAGCTAGGTGGGTTATTTGGTACAAGTTACAAAATACGGGTAATTTTTATAGGGCAATAAAACAGATATTGCCCACAGTGTGCTATTAGAGCCTGCTGAATTAGGGGCAGCTATCAAGCTCACAAGGGTAAAAACCGTACACCGCGATTTAACCGCCCCTTCATTCAGCAAATTTTAACTCACAAAGAACAACACCTATTGACTAATATGCTGCTTTTTCCACAGTAAATACACCGCAGGTATAACCAATAGCGTAAGTATAATTGCGCTTAACATCCCGCCTACCATCGGCGCAGCTATTCTACTCATCACTTCGCTACCGGTGCCGGTGCCGTATAAAACGGGTAATAAGCCAGCAATAATGGTAGCTACCGTCATCATTACGGGGCGCACTCTTAGCCCTGCACCTTGCATAATAGCGTGTTGTAACGCTTGTAAGTTAAATGCAGTTTCAGTTTGCTCGCACTGCTGGCGCTGCTCTGTATAAGCTTGGTTTAAATATACAAGCATTATGACGCCTATTTCTACCGCAACACCGGCCAATGCAATAAACCCTACACCCACTGCCACCGAAAAGTTAAACGCTTCAAAGTACATTAGCCAAATGCCGCCTACCATAGCCAAAGGAAGGGTGGCAATAATAATAAGTACTTCGCTTAGGCATTTAAAATTAAGGTATAGCAGTATTACAATAATCGCGAGTGTAAGCGGGATCACATAAGTAAGCTTTGCTTTTGCGCGTTGCATGTATTCGTACTGCCCTGCCCAAGTAATTGAATAACCAGCGGGTAATTGTAGGTTATCACCAAGTACTTGCTGAGCTTGTGCTACATAGCTGCCAATATCACTGCCTTTAATATCAATTAAGCTCCACCCATTTAAACGCGCATTTTCGCTTTTAATGCCGGTAGGGCCATCTTCAATAAATACTTTAGCAACATCACCAAGTGCAATATGTTGGCCTGATGGTGTAATAATAGGTAATAATTTTAAATCTTCAGGCGAAGCACGAAAGCTCTGCGGGTAGCGTAAATTTACCGGGTAACGCTGTTGCCCTTCAATTGTTTCAGTCACGTTTGAGCCGCCAATTGCAGTAGCTACAACCTGTTGTATGTCGGCTATATTTAGATTATACCGTGCTGCTTTTTCGCGGTTTATATCCACTTTAATATAACGCCCTGTGGCTACACGCTCTGAATACACTGAGGCTGTGCCGGGCACATCTTTTAACAATTGCTCAATTTGCTGCCCAATGTTTTGAATTTCTAACAGGCTTGGGCCCGCAATTTTAATACCCACAGGCGTTTTAATACCGGTGGCAAGCATATCAATTCGCGTTTTTATTGGCATAACCCACGCATTTGTAAGGCCCGGTAATGTAACTAAGCTTTCCAGCTCGGCTTTAATTTTCTGCTTCGTCATGCCCTCTCGCCACTGTGATTTAGGCTTAAACTGAATAAAGGTTTCAATCATTGTCAGCGGTGCGGGGTCGGTTGCGGTATCGGCGCGCCCTATTTTACCAAATACAGTTTTAACTTCAGGCACAGAGGCTATGAGTTTATCTGTTTGCTGTAAAATTTTTCGCGCTTCACCAATAGAGAGCCCAGGGTAAGTTGTTGGCATATACATTAAGTCGCCTTCATCTAGCAAAGGAATAAACTCACTGCCTATTTTGTTTACCGGATAAAAGCCTATAACCGTCACTATAAATGCAATAAATAACGTACTTTTTGGAAATTTAAGTACGGTGGCTAACAGCGGTTTATACCCTGCAACCAAGGCTCTATTAACTGGGTTTTTATGCTCAGCAATGACCTTACCCCGAATAAAGTAGCCCATTAGCACCGGTACTAACGTAATAGCTAAACCGGCAGAGGCTGCCATCGCATACGTTTTTGTATAAGCAAGCGGGGCAAACATGCGCCCTTCTTGCGCCTCTAAAATAAATACAGGCATAAAACTTACAGTAATAATGAGTAAACTAAAAAATAACGCAGGGCCTACCTCGGTGGCCGATTTAGTCACTATTTGCCAGCGGTTTTGCTTAGTCAGAGGCGTTTTTTCCATGTGTTTATGCATGTTTTCTATCATTACGATAGCACCATCTGTCATAGCGCCAATAGCAATTGCAATCCCGCCTAACGACATAATATTAGCGTTTACACCTTGCCAATACATCACAATAAAAGCCATTAATATACCCATAGGCAAGGTAATAATAGCCACCAGCGATGAGCGCACATGAAATAAAAATACCACGCACACTAAGGCTACAATAATGAGCTCTTCAAACAATTTATTACTTAGGTTATCGACCGCGCTTTTTATTAACGTGGAGCGGTCGTAAACCGGAATTATTTCAACCCCTTCGGGTAACCCTTGTTTTAAAGACTCAAGTTTTGCTTTTACGCGAGAAATCGTTTCTTGGGCGTTTTCGCCATAACGCATCACCACAATGCCACCCGCAACCTCGCCTTCGCCATTTAGCTCTGCAATGCCTCGTCGCATTTGAGGACCTAAGCGCACATCCGCTACATCTCGTAATTGTAATGCACTTCCTTGGGCGTTAATTCCTAATGGAATGGCTTCTAAGTCGGCGACACTTTTAATATAACCTGTGCTGGTTACCATGTATTCGGCCTCAGCCATTTCGATTACTGAGGCGCCAGTTTCTTGATTACCTTGGCTAATTGCAGTTTGTATCAAACTAAGAGGAAGGCTATAAGCACGTAACTTAACGGGGTCTACAACCACTTGGTACTGCTTTATCATGCCACCTACAGCAGCGACCTCAGATACACCTTCAACGCTTTGCAGTTCAAATTTTAAAAACCAATCTTGCAAGCTACGAAGCTGGCTAATATTGAGCTGATTTGTTTTATCGACTAACGCATATAAATAAACCCACCCCACTCCTGTGGCATCGGGCCCAAGTTGTGCCTTTGCACTTGCCGGCAAGCGGCTTTCTACCTGACTTAAATACTCTTGAACGCGGCTTCGGGCCCAGTAAATATCGGTATTTTCATCAAAAATAATATACACATACGAGTCGCCAAAAAACGAAAAACCACGCACTGTTTTAGCACCAGGCACAGACAGCATTGCTGTGGTGAGCGGGAAGGTAACTTGGTCTTGCACTACTTGGGGTGCTTGGCCTGGGTAGCTGGTTTTAACAATTACCTGTACGTCCGATAAATCCGGAAGCGCATCAACGGGTGTCTGTTTCACACTGTAAATACCCGCGCCAAATACAATAATACTCAGTAACAATACGAGAACACGATTAACGACCGACCAGCGAATAACAGCAGCTATCATAATGACTCCCCATGCATTGAATGATGAGCTGCGCCTTCGTCAGTAGGGTGCTCAGCAATTTTGCTTATTACAAATTCGCCCTCAATAATGCTAAATGTAAAATGCACCTGCTGATCAGGGGAAAGCGCACTAATATCAAGCTCTTTAGCAAGTATAAAGTCCATAGTAGCAGGGCCTCTGTTCCATTTAGCAATAGCCTCTCTGCTAATATTAATAACCCGCTGCGCTGCGTTTATATTATTTATGGTTCCCATTACTGTGGCTGTTTGAACCGCTTCAGCCTTGTCCATTTCCATGTTAGGCATGTCGCTCATGGCATGAGTGCTCGGTGCGCTCATACGCTTAAAGTCCGAGTCTTTACTCGACTCAGAGTCTATTAAAAACTGCGCAGCAGTCACAACACGGTCTTCTTTGGTAATGCCCGATAAAATAGCCACCTCATGGTGGCTAATTTGCCCTACTTTTACCGCCACCGATTTAAAACGCCCATCGCCTAGAGCAAGTACTACTCGGTTTTGTGCACCTGTACGAATAAGCGCTTGCTTAGGTATAACTAGTTGCGGTGAATCACTGTGTGTGTGAATACTTACTTGGGCAAACATATTAGGTTTAAGTAGCCCTGCGGTATTTTCAAAACGCAGCCTTACACGTAAAGTGCGATTTTTAGCATTCAGCGCTGGGTAAATGTAATCTACTACGCCCTGCCACTGCTTACCTTGAATGTAATCAAGGGTCATTGTAACGGGAAGCCCTTTGCTCACTAAAGCTGCTTGGCGCTCAAATACTTCTGCCTCTACCCATACTTGATCTAATTTAGCGATGCTCATCATTGAGGTGCCGGGCTTAACATAAAAACCTTCACGTATATTAAGCTCATCAAGCACGCCACTTTGACGCGCGTAAAATGTAATGTTTTGCATCACTTTTTTATTTTTTTCTAAGCGCTCAATAAAGCCATCAGACACATTTAGCGACTCTAAACGCGCTTTAGCAGCACGAAACAATACGCTGTTTTTTCTATTTACTGCGAGTAAAAATTCTTCTTGTGCGTTCACAAGCTGAGGAGAGTAAAGTGTGTAAAGAGGCTCACCGGCATTAACGGGCTCCCCTTGCGCTTTTACAAATAAAGTTTCTATCCACCCTTCTACGCGGGGGTGAATATGAGTTAACTGATCTTGATTGTATTGCACATAACCGATTGTTTGAATATCACTTTGCAGTGTTTTCAGTTGCACTTTACTGGTTTTAACGCCTAAGTTGTTAACCACTTCAGGTGATATTTTTATAGTACCTGGGCTGTCGTTTTCAGCGTTTGCGTATACAGGCACCAGCTCCATCCCCATTGGTGATAGCCCTGGTTCATCGCGCCTATAATTACTGTCCATTGGCGCAACCCAATACAGCGGCTTCGCTTTTTTATTATCAGCGGTTGTGGCTAAGTGCTCGGTATTATCAATCAACCAGCGATTAGCAATAAACATTAACGTGGCACCAATAAGCAGCGCTACAAGGTATTTTAAGTTAGTTTTCATTGTTTTATCCTTGTAACTCAGCCATTACTAGCGAGTCTAAACTGGCTGCGTAATAATTTAAGCGAGCAATAATTATGTGTTTGTCTATTTGAATATTAAGGGCATCTATTTTGGCGTTTAGCTCACTAATACGCGCGCGCATAACATCAGAAAAGTCGCCATCGTCACGGGTATACGCGTTTAAAGTAGCCTGAGCTTGTTGCGACATTTGCGGTAATAACGTGTTTTGATAAAGCGTATTGCGCTGCTCAATTCGCTCAAGTTGACTAACCTCTTTAAAGTACTGTCCTTTTAAGCTTTGTAGAGCCACGCGTTTGTCGGTTTTAATGGCCTCTGCATTAGCAATAGCCGCATTAACTTGCTGATCTTGCCTGTTGTCGGTAAATAAAGGTAAATCAATACTCACCCCCACCGAAAGCAAATCAGCACGCGATTCACCAGCTTGGTTATCAGCGCGGTAGCCATAACCCATATTTACGCCAAGTTGTGGCTTATAACTTTGTTTAGCAAGGCTCACTTGTGTGCGTTTAGCGGCTATACGTTGATCTATAGCCACCATAGAGGGATGCGCCATAAGTAACTTAATGAGTTCATCAAAGTCTAAGCTATTAAATTGGGTAAGCGGGGCTGGCGCTGTAAAAGTTAGGCTTAATGGTTGGCGTAATATGCTCTGTGGTAACCACTGGGCTAACCCTTGTTTAGCGGCATCTAGCTGCTGCGCTAATACAATCAGTTTATCTTCAAGGCGTGTGAGCTCCAATTGTGAGCGAATAATATCTTGCTGACGGGTTTTACCTAAACTACTGGAGTAACTGGCTTCGGTAACTTCAATTAACTGGCTAAACAATGCTTTATCTTGTTCAATTAACGCAATACTTTGCTGTGCTCTGTAGGCATTTAACCACAGCTCCATTACCCTCGCTTTTACTTGCGCCTTTCGCTGCGCCCTAAGCCACGGGTGCTCAAGTGCTTCTTCTTTTATTGCTTGTTGGCTAAGTGCTAGGCTATTGCCACGGCTAAAGCTTTGGCTTATACCCACTTTTAACTGCGTCATGTTTTCTTGATCAAACGCAAAGCCATCTGCGGGTACACTTTGCAAACCTATGCTTAATACGGGGTCTGGTAGAGTACCTGCAGCAATACTTTGCGCTGTGGCGGCGGCTTGCTTTTGCTCACTGGCGCTCAGCCACGGCTCGTTATTGAGCGCTAGGTTTATGGCATCCGTTAAATTAAGGGTTGATGCTTTTGCTATGGCATCACTATTAAATACAGCACCAAATAAGGTGGCGCTCAGTAATACAGCTTTAAAAATTACAGTGCGGGTCATTGCCTGCTCCATCTAAAATTAAAAATAAAATCTTAAATTAACAAGCAGAACAGGCGCTTTAAGCGAATATAGCTAAATTTCAATTATACCAATGATGTTAAATTAGTCGTTATGTATAGCGACAGTTAAATAGAGTGATAACAAAGCATAAATATCGGCATGTAGGTGTTCTACATGAGAGGTTTATAACGCTGTTAACGCTTTATTTGGCACGCTAAATGACTAAATAATCAAGTCGATTGGTATCACACCTATCCTGCGTTTAAGCAAACATAGGAGGGCGATATAAGGTATTACTAGGTGGGGAGGAAATACCGCTATTAAGCTGGGTAACTTTTTCACTCGATAACGAAAAAGCAGTAAATAAGGCCGGGGACGTTAAAATAGAGCTGCTTCCACAGCCATTTATTGGGCAATGACAATCATTTTGAACATCTGCTTCATCACTGCAGCAATCCATTTCCATCATACCTGTATGCAATTTACTCTCGCTCATTACATGTGTGGCATGCTTTGCTGATAGGCTCATGTGTGGCATTTCGCACTGCTGATTTACAGACGCAACGGCTTGCCCCACAAACGTGAGTAGCATCACAACAACGAGTAAATTTGAGTAAAAACGCTGCAAAACAAAACCTATTAAGTAAATTACCCAGTAATAATATTTGAGTTATTAAGCTAACTCAAATAATTAATTTTCTTTTTTAGGCGGTTTAATTAAGCTACTCGCTAAAATAGCAAAAATACAATAAGCACTAAAATACCAAAATCCCTCACCAAAAGTGCTATGCATAATTAGTAAATCGCTACTTTGCCCATGTGCATTGCCTGCCAAATAAGTCACTATTAACGCAATAACAAACACATCCACCATGCTCCACTTGCTCAGTGCGCAAATAACCACACCTAACTTATTTTTAAATCTGCTGGGCGACAAGCAGCAATACAGTAATTGCAGCAGTAATTTTAAGCTTGGGATCACAATAGAGAACAACCCAACTAACGCCGCTACAAATAAATTATTATTATTAGCTAGCTCGTTTACGGTTCCCCAAATACTTTGTGTTTTGCTATACGCGTTTATTTCACCCTCTAATTTATCAAGTCCTAACATGCTAGAGAACATCATTAACATACTACGGGTACGGCCATCGCCTTCCTCAGCCAGCATTTCTATGCCTGCTTTGGCGAGTTGCGATTTATCAATGTTCCCCTCAATCGATAATACAGGCTTGGTAACACCAGGAAATAACAGCCCTAATGCAACCACAATACTTAAAATAGATAACCAATTACGCATATTTATTCTGCAATAGCCTCAATAATTTCGTCACTATACAACAGTGCATCAAGAACATAATTAAAAATATGACCTATATGCAAATCACTGTTTATTGCCGGCATTAACACCGCTATTTTATCCATTTCATCTAGTTCAAACGCCCTAATAAGCGCAAGGCTTTGCCCTAAAATGCCCTCATTGTTTAATAATGCCTGGGCAATACTTTCATCTAGCGAAAACTCTTTAACAATTGCTTCAAGGTTTGCATCTAAAATTGCATCCATCACAGAAAACAACCCAACCAAGTAGCCCTGACCAACCAGTTCTGCGTGGTTTTGCCCTAGCAATAGCGCAATAAACTGCGCTCTGGTTAAGGCAAGTTTTGTGAGTTCTGAGGGCTTATCGGCGCCTAATTCGCTCAGCGCCAGCACCCGCACCAGTTGCCTTATGCTGTCCTCTCCTAAATACACAACCGCTTGCGAAATAGAGGTAATGGTTAATTTAGTACTGCCCGAGCGGGCGTTCGCTAATTTCAATACACGTGCTGTAATTGCCACATCTCTGGCTACTTGTTTTTGTATTTCATCAAAGCATAAAGATTCTTTTGCCGTAAAGCGCAGTAAATCAAACACAATCACCTTACCCGGCTCCACATCTTTGTAAGTGATCATCTCTGGGCGGGCAAAAAAATAACCCTGAAATAAATCGCAACCGGCTTGTTTTAACGAGTGAAATTGCGCATGAGTTTCTATACGCTCAACAATAATTTTTGCATGCGGATTAGCGCGTTTAATTTTTTTTATGCGCATATTGGTTTTAATTATTACATCGTCCATTTCAATTTTAATGTAATCTACATGCGCAAGTAATGGCGACCATTTATCGTCGCCATCGTAATCATCTAGGGCAAACTTGTATCCCTCTTGCTTGAGCGCTTTCACGCGCTGAGTTACCTCAGCTATTTTGTTCGTACGCTCAACAATTTCTAACACACAATTTTGTGGCACTAACAATTTAGGGAAATTTTCTAAAATAGTGGCTGAAGAAAGGTTAATAAACGCTAAATGATGCGCTGTAAGTTTGTCTGGCCCTAGCATCATCAGTGTATTAAAAAACAAACGGCTGGTTGCTTGCTCATCAGATGTTCCCACAGGAAATGCATTATGGGCTGAATCACGATAAAGCAGCTCATAAGCAAACACATTCTGCTGCGCATCAAAAATAGGTTGCCTTGCAACAAACTGTGTTATCTTTTGCCCGTTCTGTAGAATATTTGTGGGATTCACTTAATAAAAGCCTATCTAATTTGACGTTGTTTATTACAATTAGGTTATACACTGTAATTCAACTGCTATGAAGATTCTAGAATCATTGCAAGCGGAGTTAAATTACATAACGCTCAAGGTTAAAAGTTTAGCAAAGGTTACGTATTTGTTTTTTTTAAAGTTGTTTTTACCCTTATTTATTTTGCATCTTGCTACGTTTGCTCATGCCCAGCAAAACCAGCCAGAACTAAATTACAATGTCAGTGCGTCAGGTAGTCACTACCCTTTTTACACCAACAACCCAGAAAAACCCGGCATTTTGCCAGAAATAATCACCGCTTTAATGGCGCAAGCAAATATTACCGCCAATCACGTTGAGCTCCCCACTAAGCGAATTACCAAATACTTAGAAAACGGCATAATTGATTTTGATGTAATCACTCTGAAATGGTTAGCGCAAAGCGAGCGAGATAACCCTTACTATATTTTTTCAGAGCCGCTGATCCCCGCAACCGAAATGATTGTCGCACTGCCTGATAACGTCGCGCAGTATCAAACTAAGCAAAGTTTATACTCTAAAGAGGTTGGTACAGTACTTGGCTACTACTACCATGATGATGCAAAATTTAACCGCGTCGATTTTCCCTCTGAAAAAGAGCTAATGATTGCATTATCTAAAGCGCGTATTGACGTTGCTATTATGGGTATTCATACCGCAGCGTATTGGTCTAAACAATTAAATATTAATACTGAGTTTGGCGCCCAGCATTCGCATGGTTATTTAAGAGTGCGTTTACTTGCTAAGCACAAAGCGTTACTGCCTAAAATTAACCAAGCCCTTGCCCACTTACATAGCAGTGGTTACATAAAACGCATAGAAGATAAATACATTAACCCAATACCCGCACAAAATTTAAGGGATTAGTATCGCCGCCCACCTTTGCTAGGGTATAATACGGCCAAATGTAAACCTCTTCCTATATAAGAACGCCTTATGAGTATTGAAAAAGCCTTAATCGAGCGCAGTAATAACCAGTGTGAATTATGCAGCGCAACCGAACATTTATCTGTTTACGAAGTGCCTCCTGTTACCGAAACCCATTCAGACAAATGCATTTACACCTGCCAAACCTGTAAAGATCAAATAGAAAACAACAGCGAGCTTACCCCAACACATTGGCACTGTTTAAACGACAGCATGTGGAGCCAAACACCTGCCGTACAAGTAGTGGCTTACAGAATGCTAACGCGCTTAGCTGTTGATAATGGCTGGGCACAAGATGCGCTCGACATGATTTACCTAGAAGAAGACACCCTTACTTGGGCCAAAAAAGCCCTTGCTGAAGATGACGATATAAAACACGTAGACAGTAACGGCGTAGTGCTACAAGCTGGCGATACGGTTACTTTAATTAAAGACTTAGACGTTAAAGGTAGTAGCTTGACCGCCAAACGCGGCACAGCAGTACGCAATATAGGCTTAACAAATAACCCTGAACATATTGAAGGGCGAGTAGATGGCCAACGTATTGTTATTTTAACAAAGTTTGTAAAAAAATAGCGTTAAAGCATTATGTTAAGGCGCATTAGCGCCTTTTTGTGCCTAAAAAAATTAAGCCATGATTAAGCTCCTCCCCCCTACACTTACCAGCAATATAGGAATAAGGAGCGCAAGCATGGCAAAGCAGCAATTTAGGTTTCAAAAACGTACATTTACTGGCTTAGGTTTATTAGCCCTAAGTGCACTCACATTAGCGGGCTGTGAAAAACCAGCTAACGAATCACAATCCACAGTACAAGAAAAAAGCGTTATGGGTTTAACCACGCAAGTGAGCTATAAAGATCGCAGTATGCCACGCCCTGGCTCACAACTAATTGTAACGCTATCTGATGTGTCAAAAGCAGATGTAAAAGCCGAAATAATTACGCAACAAGTAATTGATATAAATAAAGCGCCGCCGTATACCGTGGAGCTAGCTTATGATGACAACAACATTGTTGATAAACACCGCTATAACCTCACCGCTAGAATCATTAATAAAGACAAGGTTCTTTATACCAGCACAATGCAGTACGACCCTTTTAAAAATGCAAACTCGGGGATTCTTCACGAAATTGAGCTTGAAAAAGTCGCCTCACCTAAAAACGATGTTACCCTTACAAATACATACTGGAAAGCCGTTACAATTAATGCGCAAACAGTCAGTGTAAGAACAAAAGAGCCATTTATACAATTTGATAAAGATAACCGCGTTAACGGCTTTTTAGGGTGTAATAATGTCAGTGGTAGCTATAGCACAGAGCAACATTCAATTTCGTTTAGCCAATTGGCAAGTACAAAAAAAATGTGCTCACAAAGCATGGAGCAAGAAGCGGCTATGTTAAATATGCTCAATAACACGCAAAAGTGGGCTATAGAAGGCGAGTCTTTAGAATTAAAAGATAGCAGTGGCAACACGCTTGCCACCTTTAATGCGGTTTATTTTAATTAAATAAAAGCCCAGCAGGGCTTTTACTTTACATAATGGCAGGCAGTTATTCGTCGACTAACTGCTCGCTTCTATAAAACCCGCTAGGCTCACTTAAAAGTTCAACTAACTCAGGTAATATGCTGTCCATAGTTTGTTTTAATTTCCACGGTGGGTTAATAACAATCATGCCTGATGCCGTCATACCGTGTACGTCAGTATCCGCTTGCGTGCCTAACTCAAATAATTGAATATTACGCATTCCCGACTCAATCAGCCCTTGCTCCATTGTATTGATTCGCTCTCTATCAACAACGGGATACCAAATCATATATGTGCCGGTAGCAAAGCGCTGGTGCGCCTTAACTAGTGTGCTTACTACAGTATCGTAATCGTCTTTTATTTCATAAGGTGGGTCAATAAGCACACATGCACGGCGCGAAGCTGGCGGAAGTAGCCCTATTAATCCGGCAAAACCGTTTTCGCCACGTACGCGAATAGAGCGCTTACCTTGCATGTTTTGCTCAAGTAACTGCAAATCGCGCGGGTGTAATTCAAAAAACCAGCCTTTGTCTTGACGACGTAAGTAATGCTCAGCAATTTTTGGCGAACCGGGGTAAAACGCCAGTTCATCCCCATCATTAAACGATTTAATTAATGCAATATAATCGTTTAGCGCCTCGTGCTCACTGCTATGCTGCCAAAGCTTAGCAATGCCCTCTTTGTATTCTTGTGTTTTTTGGGCATCAGATGAACTTAACTCAAAAAAACCCGCACCAGAGTGGGTATCAATATAATCGAGGGGTTTATCTTTAATGGTTTGATATTGAAGTACCTGTGCAAGTACTAAATGTTTAAGCACATCGGCAGGGTTACCTGCATGAAAAGAGTGTCTGTAACTAAGCATTGTTAATTTTCGCTATACGCAATTTAATATCGGCAGTGAACCATAAGCTCTGTATTTTGGCAACCTATACACCGCTTTGCGAGCAGTTAAGTGAACCATTTATGAACAAAAAAGCCGCCACCCTGAATTATCACTTAATAAACAATAAAATTGTGCTAAAACCACCGTAAATGCTGGCAAAACAACACACTTTGCTTTACATTTGCATGACATTAATTACAGTTATATGAGCGCCTTTATGAACAACACAACTCTTCAACAACTCGAACAACTGATTGACTCGCTTATCGAGCGCAACAACCAATTACAAACAGATGTTGCTAGCTTAAAAGAGCAAAACGCAAAACTAAGTGACGAAAACGAAATTTTACAACTAGAAGCCCTTGAAAACGAAGAAAAGCAAAAAGATGCCAGCTCTACGTTAACAGGCTTACTTGATAAACTACAAAGCGCACAACAGGCAAGCTAATGTCTGAGCTGCAAAACCAGCGGGTCACAGTTGAGTTGCTAGGTAAAGAGCAGCAGTTTGCATGCCCGGTTGGGCAAGAAGATGCATTAATAGCAGCAGCACAAAATTTAAATGACTTGGTTGAGCAAACAAAGCAACGCTCATCAGTTCGTAACGAACAACAGGCGATACTTTTAGCAGCACTTACACTTAGCCATGAGTTGCTAGAAGCTAAAACGCATGCCAGTGTAGAGCAACAGCAGCAAGATCAACTCATTGATAAACTCAGCCAATGCTTGGCGAGTGACCCAATAAAAAAATAAAAAGCGCCCCGTGCGCTTTTTGTTTATTATGAGGGTAAATAAATGCTGCGCAGAGACACACAATGACATTAAAACCCCTTTTAGTAACTGTAATCCCCGCCCTTTTTATTACCCTTAGCCTATTTTCTCACTCTAGTAAGGCAGCGGTTACTTGGCAGCAAATAAACGAAAATGTACAATTTTTAAAACAACAAGATAAGCTACGTTTTTACGATTCCAACCAAGTGCTCATAGAGGGCGAGCAATGCGCACTAATGGTAGATGCAAGCGGAAACTTTGCAGCCGTTGAAGCACTAGCAAAACAGTTAAAAAAACACCTTAAAACACCGCTCTGTTATTTAGTTGCAACACACTTTCATGACGACCATTTACTCGGCATGGCCGTATTACAAAACGCCTTCCCAAAAGCGCAGCTAATAGTGCATAAACAGGTAGCCGATAATTTTGCCACATACCAACAGGCTTACGATGATAAGTTAGCAGGCTATGAAAAAAGTATAGAGCTGAGCTATCAGCGCTTAGCCACATTGCCCGAGCAACAGCAAACACAGTGGCGCGAAAAGCTCTCTTTAGCTAAACAACGTTTTTTACGTTGGAAAAACTATCACTTACAATCACCTAGCACCGTAATCGGTAAACAACAAAGTATTGATTTAGGTAACTTTTCGGTACAAATAACACCCGAAAAAGCCCACACAAACGGCGATTTAACACTTAGCACCAATAATGGCACGCTGCTAATAGGCGGCGATATTGTTGACTGGCTACCCTACCCAGGCCACGGCCAGTTACAAAATTGGCGAGCCTTGCTCAAACGCTATATTAATCAGCCTAATTTGCGTACAATACTTCCCGGCCACGGCGGGGCGCTTGAAAAAGCGCAACTTAAGCAGCCTTTATTGTTTTTAACAAATTTAATAACCCATGTGAAAAACAATAAAAAACAAACGCTTGAGCAACTTACTGAGAGTTTCCCCGCGAATGTTTTAGCACCATATAAACAAGAAGCGTTAAATACAAAGTCGAGCCAGTTATTTTTACAGGCTGGGCTTAAGCGCGCCCAGTTAATTGAGCACGCGCAGTAGTGTTATAAAATAAAGGATTGTAGATAAGAGATGAAGATGCGTGGATTGCTTGTAAGTTGTGTAATTATTTTTTTGTACGGCTGTAACAGCACACAAACACAACCCGAAACAGACGCACCACAAATTTTTACTCACTTTGAGCCAAGCTACGAAAATCAAATAGAGCTTGAGCCTGTACAGCCAAAACAATTACAACAAGCCAATACTGCGCCGCCGGTAAAGGCAAAAAAAACAATTGTAAAAAAGCGCCCCGCCAAAGCTAAAAACCTATGGGTGCATATTGCCAACAACCTACATTTTACGGTGTATCAAAATCGCGCCTTAAAAAAGCGTATTAACTGGTATTTAAAACAACCTAACTATTTACCCACGGTAAATAAACGCGCCGCGCCTTATTTGTATCATATCGTAAAAAAAATTGAGCAAAAGCGCCTGCCTATGGAGCTGGCTTTACTGCCCTTTGTAGAAAGTGATTTTAGACCCACCATTGCCTCATCGCAGCAAGCAGTAGGTGTTTGGCAGTTAGTGGCCGCCACAGCGCATCATTTTGGCATTAAATCCGATCAGTGGTATGACGGCCGACAAGATGTACTTGCCTCCACCGATGCCGCACTTGAATACCTCAGCTATTTACACAAACGCTTTGATGGCGACTGGCTACACGCCCTAGCGGCTTATAATAGTGGTGAGGGGCGTGTTAAACGAGCCATTGAGCGAAATAAAAAACGCGGTAAAAGTACCGATTACTTTTCTCTAAAGCTGCCAAAAGAAACGGCCGACTACGTACCTAAACTGTTAGCGCTAAGCTACTTAGTTAAACACCCGCAAAAAGGCTTTAAGCGCCCTAAACTGGCTAATAAACCAATAACAACGCAAATGAATGTTGGCCAACAGTTTGATTTTTCGGTCATCGCTAAGCTCTCTGGGGTTGGATCAAAACAGTTGCACGCGCTTAACCAAGGCTATTTAAAAAATCAAAGCTCACCGAATGGTCCCCACTCATTGCTTTTACCTATCGGCCAAGAGGCACTGTTAAAAAGTCAGTTTTTTAAGTCTAATTTTGCAGGCGAATACATCGTTAAAAAAAATGATACGCTATACAGCATTGCAAGGCGCTTCAGCATGTCGGTAAGCGCGTTAAAGCAGCTCAATGGCAAACAAAATAATATGATAGGCATAGGTGAAAAACTGCTGGTTGGACAGCCTAAAACGCTCCCAAAATCGCTCACTATAGATTATCAAATTAGTCCTTATTTAGAGCCACAAGAAGTCGTGATCCCCACCATTGAAATAGACTATGAAGTAAAACAAGGCGATAGCTTGTGGAGCATTAGTCAGCTTTACGAAGTGCCACACAGTGATTTAGCTAAATGGAACAACTTAAGTGCCTCAAGCATTTTAAAGCCTGGCACGCAATTAACGCTATTTATTCCCCAGGCAGAAAAACCCAAACAGCCGCAACAAAAACAAGATTTACTGCAAGATCTACAAAAATCACTTATTCAACCACGCTGAGTTTATAAAGCTCGGTATTTCGCGTAAAATCGGCTTTTAACTTAGTCAAAAACTTAAAGAGACAAGCATGCAAATTAGCAAAAATTCAGCAGTTGAATTTCATTACACATTAAGCGAAGCGGGCGAGCAACTAGAAAGCAGTGTAAACCACGCGCCTCTTAGCTATATTCATGGCAGCGAAGGCATGCTTCCTGGCTTAGAAAAAGCCCTTGAAGGCAAAGCCGCAGGCGATAAGTTTAGCGTAACACTTGAGCCAAGCGAGTCATACGGTGAGCGCGTTGACGATTTAATTCAGCGTATTCCGCTTAAGCACCTACAAGGTGACGTAAAGGTGTGGAAACCAGGTATGACTGCGATGGTGCACTCAAACCAAGGCCAACACCAGGTAACATTAGTTAAAGTAGGCCGCTTTAATGCAGATTGTGATTTAAACCACCCGTTTGCAGGCAAAACGCTAACGTTTGATTTAGAAGTGGTATCGGTTCGTGAAGCAACCAGTGAAGAGATTTCGCATGGCCATGTTCACGCTGAAGGCGGCTGTGGTCACTCTCACTAATCACACACCTTAAATTAGGAGCAAGTATGTCTAAGGTTGCTATTGTTACAGGCGGTACAAAAGGCATTGGATTAGCGGTTGTAAAACGCTTTATTGAAAATGGCTACACGGTGCACAATCTGGATATTGAGTACAGCGAGCTCGGGGTTTTTCACCAATGCGATGTGAGTAATGTTAGTGCTGTAAAAGCCTGTATTACGGCCATTTGTAAACAAAGCCCACGCATAGATGTACTTGTTTCTAACGCAGGTAAACACCTCAGTGCTAGTATTGAAGATACCGATGAGCACACTTTCGATGCGTTATTTGCATTGAACGTTAAAGGGGCTTATGCGGCTGTACAAAGTGTACTACCCAGCATGAAAGCGCAAAACAATGGCGCTATTATTTTAATAGCCTCAGATCAGGCAATAATTGGTAAACCTAACTCGTTTGCCTACAACCTGACAAAACATGCTCTTGCTTCTATGGCAAAAACCACAGCGCTTGATTACGCCCAATTTAATATTCGCGCGAATGCGGTATGCCCAGGGACAATAGAAACCCCTCTATTTCATAATGCGATAGATGCTTATTGTAAAAAAAGTGGGACTAACAAGGCCGATATAGTGGCAGAAGAGGCAAGCCTTCAACCGCTAAACCGCTTAGGACAAGCTGATGAAGTTGCCGCGTTAGTTAGCTTTTTAGCAAGTGATGATGCAAGCTTTATAACCGGTAGCCTACAAAATATTGATGGCGGCTATACCACACAATGAGCACATGCCGATGAGCCTGAAAATTATTGACCCCCACGTGCATTTTTTTAACCTTGCCGAGGGGCAATATACTTGGCTGCAAGGCGAAAACCCACCAGCATGGCCAAATTTAGAGTTAATAAAACAACCTATTAGTGAAAAAAAGCTACTAGAGAGCAGTGACTTTACCCTCGCCGGCATAGTACATATAGAGGCAGGTTTTGATAACAACGCCCCCATTAACGAACTTAATTGGCTAACGGCGCATTTAAAAAAGCTTCCCTTTAAAGCCATTAGTTACGCCCAGTTAGATTGCGCACCTGTGCAATTTGCAAAAGCAATAAACGCCCTTGCCCACCCCCATGTAATAGGCATACGGGATATCACCGAAGGCGCAGGTGCACAGCGATTACTAAACCCAGAGTGCTTTAGTAATTTGCAAACCCTTTGCCAGCAAGGGCTGCATTATGAAGCCCAGTTTGAGCTTGAAAATACCGCAATAGCTGCTCAGCTTGCTCGTTACGCTAAGGCGCTGCCTCAGCTAAAAATAATAATAAACCATGGCGGCCTACCTAATAATATTGATAACTGGCAGCAAAGCATTCGCATGCTAAGTGCGCACAATAATATAGCGATTAAGTTTTCGGGTTTTGAGCTTTTAGCGTTGAATTTACAACAGCAACAAGATTGTTTTGAAACTATGTTCTCGTACTTTGGCGAGCAGCGCATTATGTTTGCGAGTAACTTTCCGGTTTGCCAAATTAACGCAAGCTATAATGATGTTTGGCATAGCCATCAAGCTTTGTGTAAAACAAATAAAATATGGCACAACCTTAGCTACGCAAATGCTAAGCATTTTTATAACATGCCCTAGTTAAGCTATATTAAATTTAACCACTTACGTAAATGCGGCAATGACTATGACATTACACTCGCAATTATCAGCCCTTGGCATCTTAACTATTTTAAGTGGTTGCGCATCTAACACGCAGCCTACTCCTAAGCTGCATCATGCCTTACTTACCGAGCCAAATAGCCAAGCGGTAGAGCGTGTTATAGAGCGCTTAATGCATATTAAAAACGTAACGCTTGCTGACGATATCTTTATTCACACCAGTACCTTTACTCTTAAAAACACAAACCGTAGCGATATAACAGCCAATCAACAGCTTAACTTTCCCGATCAATTTGAGTTAATGATAAACAATAATCGCTGCTATATACGCCACCTTGATAGTAAAGCCACCGCTGAGATAAAAGGCGTTACGTGTACAATTAATCTTGCCAATTAAACCCACTAACTATTCAAATGGTATTGCTCATAGGTATTAGAGAAACACAGCTATAAAAAAGCCGGTAAGTGAGCTATCACTTACCGGCTTTTACTTTAAACAATAGTATTTAAATAACGCTTAAATTATTTAATTTCTACACGCTGCGAGCGCATAACAATCTCATCATTTAATTCAATGCCTAAGCCTGGCTCTTCTGATACTTCAAAAAAGCCATTTTTTGGTTGTGGATCTTGTAAGCACAGCTCTCGGTTCCACTTTTTAATGGCATATGTATGATGCTCATGAATCAAAAAGTTAGGAATAGCGGTTTCTAAATGAAGCGATGCAGCTGTAGCAACAGGCCCGCCACATACATGCGCCTGAATACGCACATCAAAAATATCGGCGTAGTCACATACTTTTTTAGTTTCAGTAAAGCCACCACATAAACCGATATCGGGTTGAAGTACATCAATGCTTTGATCTTCTAAATAAGGGCGCACACCCCAGCGGTTGTATAAACGCTCACCGCCTGCAATCGGCACTGCCACTTTATCTGCTACTTTTGCATGTAAAGAATGGTTTAAGTAGTTAACTGGCTCCTCGTAGTACATGCAATCAAACTCTTCGGCTATTTCACCAATTTGTATTGCAGAGGTCGCGCCAGGTAAGCTGTGGCACTCAAAAATAATATCCACTTCATCACCAACTGCTTCACGTATAGCTTGCATACGAGCACGGTATAGCTTCATTTCGGCGCGAGAAATTATTTTAGTACGGTCGTAATACGTATTGCCGTCTTTATCGTATTGGATAGGGTCAACTTTTACTGCATCATAACCTTCGCCAATCGCTTTTAACGCCGCTTCTGCGTATTCTTGCGGTTGTACTAACGCTTTAAATTCGCTGTCCCAATCAAACTGTAACTGCGATGCATAAGTACGCAGCTTATCGTTTACTTTACCGCCTAGTAATTGGTATACCGGTAAACCAAGTGCTTTACCTTTTATATCCCAAAGTGCTGTATCTATGGCGCTCATTGCTGCATAAACAACAGGGCCGCCACCTAAACCCCAAAAGCTTTCGCGTAACATACGCGACCATAACTTTTCGGTTTGAAACGGGTCGTGCCCAATTAAAAAAGCATCAGCCATTTCTTTTATCATTGCTGCTGCTGCGCTGTGGCCTAAATCGTAAGCTAAACCAGCTTCACCTACACCACTAATACCTTCATCGGTATGAATACGTACAAAAACCGGCGTCCAGGCTGGACGCTCTGGGCAATGAATATCAAATACTTCTACGCGATTTACTTTCATTAAAATTCCTTATTAGCCACGCAGGCTATTGTGCAAAACTGGGATCAAGTCGGTACGCTTTTCGTAACATGGCAGGCCACGCTAATTGCCCACCTGTGCTGCCGCTATGTACCACATTAGCTTGATTATAAATATTGTCGATAATTGGCTGCGGCACCGGAATAACCTCTTGTGAGCTGGCTTGTAATGCAAGCTGTATTTCGCAGGCACGTTGCAAGTCATAAAAGCGCATAAAGGCATCGCCTACGGTTGGGCCTACGGTTAAACCACCATGATTTACCAATAGCATATGATTGGTATTGCCTAAATCATCTTGTAATACTTTGCGCTCGTCATCATTTACAGCCAGCCCCTCATAGCCATGGTACGACAGCGAAGGAAGCGAAAACATAGAGTATTGACTTAGTGGCAATAGGCCATTTTTTTGTGTAGCAACGGCAATGGTTTCTTTAGTATGTAAGTGAATAACACAATGAGCATCTTCACGCACTTCGTGAATTGCGCTATGGATAGTAAAACCTGCTGGGTTAATGCTAAAGGGGGTGTCGTCAATAATATTGCCGTGCAAATCAACCTTTACTAGGTTTGATGCAGTTACTTCGTCAAACGTTAAGCCAAACGCATTTACAAGGTAGTGATCGGTGCCAGGTAAACGTGCCGATAAATGCGTGTATATTAAATCCCCCCAACGAAAATGCTCTACTAATCGGTAGCAAGCTGCTAAATCTACGCGCAATTGCCACTCTTGCTCCGACACTTTATTTTTTAAATCTAGTTGGGGTAAATCAATCATAATCAGCCTTTTAAAATACGTACAACAACTCAAGTACGAATAGATGTTTAGAAGTCTAAAGCAGTATTAATTTTATAGCAAACACAAACAAAACAGCCACACAATTGTGTGGCTGTTTACGCTGCGCTTTAATTTAAAACGATAATACGTTTTTAAACGCGGTGCTTTATTTTACCTTTGAAAGGTAGTCAGCAATTGCTTCAAACTCTTCGTCCGTTACCGTTGCAACCATTGCTTTCATTGCGGCAGTCATACCATTGCTACGCGCGCCCGATTTAATATCTTTCATTTGGGCCACTAAATAGTCTTTGTTTTGACCATTAATTTTAGGGTATGCGCCCATAATAGGTGCTTTACCTTCTGCACCGTGACATGTTTGACACATTTTTTGGGTGTAAAGGGCTTCGCCATCAGCAGCGGCGGCGTTAAACGAAAAACTTGCGGCTAAACTAATACCCGCGCCTACTATTAGTGCTTTCATCTTGCTCATTATATTCACTCTTCTTTTTGACGGTTAGAAAATAGTCTATTGATTGTAGTAAACAATCTAGTAAAAAGCATACGTATCAATTTACGTTAGGCGATCAAACAAACATGACTACGTTTTCAGCCATTGTTGTTAACTTTAGCAAACAATACTGAACAGACACTTACCATACTAAATCATCTGGTACTTCAAAGTCTGCATATGGGTCGTCTTCATCTTTTGGTTTGTTTTCAGGTTCAACATGAAAAACAATGTACTTTTCATCAACTTCTGCGACTTTACGCGCCGGCTCATCATCGAGTACGTAAAACTGCCCTTCCAGTACACAAATAGCTAAACGACCACCCGATAACGCTTTTTGGGTTTTCTCGTTTACGTCTATCCCTTTTACTTTGTTATCGTAAGTAAAATTAAAGGTACGCTCACCGCGGATAGAGTCTTGGTTATGGTGCTCAAGTATTTGCTTAACACGAGCAACTTGCTCACGTTGCTTAAGCTCTTCTTGGCGCGACTGGTTAAGTTCTTCAGCCTTTTTTTGCTGCTCTAATTTAGTTTGCTGTATGTGCTTTTGCAGATCGCTTGGGTTACTGGTAGCCCCTTTTTTTTGCTTTTTTTGTTGCTTACGTTTTTCTGACTTAGCAACTTTAGCTTTGTGCGATGTTGTTAACCCTGCTTGCAGCAATTGGTCTTGTAATGAACCCATGGCTTTGTTCCACTAAAAACTTATATTAGGTTTATTTTAATCACCAACGAGTACAAATAACAGTGCTATTAGCATTAATCTAGCAAAGGGCTGAATATACACTTTGATTTAGCGCAATTGTTAATGATTTAACCTATGAAATATAAGCCATTTTTCATATACTTTGGCTAACTTATCAGCTTATGTTTTAAGCCCTACAATGCGTTTTGCTCATTTACTTATTTGCTCGGTGTTTATATTTTTTGTGCTGTACGCACCTCAGCCTTTATTGAGCTTATTTGCTAGCGAATTTAACGTTCCCCCTGCGCTTGCCGGCAGCTTAATGAGCGTAACCATGCTGCCTCTAGCAATTGCACCTTTGGTTTATGGGCTATTTTTAGCCAAGCAAAACCCGCTTATTATTTTACGTATTGCTATGCTTATTTTAGGAGTGAGCTGCATACTGTTTACAGTAGCGCCAAGTTTTGAGCTATTACTTTTGGTGCGTTTTATACAAGGCTTAACCTTACCTGCCGCGCTTACCGCGATGACGAGCTTTATTGGTATACGTTACAGCGCAGATGCCTTACAAAAAAATATGACCTTATACATAGGCAGTACCATAGCTGGCGGCTACTTTGGCCGAGTATTAGCCGCTTTATTTAGTGATGTATGGCATTGGCAAAGTTTTTATTATGTTATTTCGATTGTGCTTATTGGCCTGGCTATAAGTATAAAGCCCACGGGCTTTGTGGTATCTAATCAGTCAGCACTTACGCCGTTAACGTATATTAAGCAGCTAAAAGATGCGGCAGTACTAAAATTGTATGGCGCCGTTTTTTGTATGTTTTTTTGCTTTGCAGCCTTATTAAATTACCTACCGTTTATTTTGCAAAACACCTTTTTAATTACAAACACACGCGATATTGGCTTAGTGTACAGCGGCTACTTAATCGGTGCTTTAGCTTCTATTGCAACACCTTGGCTTGCTAAAAAAGTGCCTTCAACTTGGCATTTACTTGCTGCGGTTTATATCGTGTATAACTTAAGCCTTGTATTACTTATAAGCCAGCAACTGAGTGTATTTTTAATCGCGTTTACGTTATTTTGTGCTGCTATGTTTGTTATACACTCAAGCGCTGCTCCACTTGTTAACAAGATTAGCAAAGCGCCTGCAAGTGTAACGAATGGCGGGTATGTATCGTTTTATTATAGTGGTGGGGCACTGGGCTCGTTATTGCCAGGTATTGTTTATCAACACTCAGGGCAAACTGCATTTATGCTTTGCTTACTGAGTGTGTGTTTTATTGGTTTAGTATTAGTCACTTTAGGCTATCGAGAAGGTAAAAACATTACCCGAGGGTGATGCCCTGTATGCTCAAAAAAGGTATTTAAATCATTTTTTGTAAGCAGCCAAGTTTGGGTGTTTTCAAACGGGTGACAATGAAACAGCTCGTTAAACCAAATATCTTGATCAAGCCACAAAGTAACATTGCTTTGTTTATCGTTTGCTAAAGCAAGCATAGACACACACCCGGGCGCCACTTTTAAATAACGTGCTAACCGCTCGCTAGAGGCAAACCCCAACCGAGAAAGTCCCTGTTGCTTAGATAGGGTTTTTAAATCGAGCTGTTTGTCGTGTGCGGTAATTACTAAAAAGTGTTTTTTGCCCTCGTTATCACGCAAAAACAAGTTTTTAAGTCGCGTACCTGGGCGCTCCACCATAAATGCATCAGCATCTAAACTGGTATGTAACGCAGGGTGTTCTATTACATCGTAATTTATACCTAATTGCGCTAACAACTGCGCAAGCTTTACTTTATCGGCCAACATACTACAAACAACGCCCTCTTAGCTGCACACTTAAGTCACGCCATAGTACTTGTGTAATTTCGTGTTTATTTTCACAATAGTTATTTTCACTGAGGGTTTCGTTTAAAAACCTGACGGCTTCATCCTCAAGCTTAAGTTTTAACACACTAGAGTCTTCGAAGTGTTCTTGTTCTATGTAACGTTTTACATCAGAGCGGCTCGGTCTTTTTTCGCCTCGCCCGCCGTTATTTAAGTTTATGTTACTGCGATGCTCAGCCTTTACCGATACAACATAAGCAAATATTTTGTTACCTTGCTCATCCACGTTCTCATAAAACTGCTTGTTATTTATTTCATAAGGAGGCGCTTCATTACTTGCACACCCTGCAAGTAGCAAAGCAAGTATACAGATACTTTTTTTCATTGTTTTTGTCGTTTCGCGAGGTATTTTTCTCGAGTCTATCAAAAATAAACGATAACAGTTAAATATTGCTAAAAAATACTTGACCAAATTTATAAAAATATTTAAAGTTCACCCCGCTTGGAACTCAGCAGCCAAGTAATTACAACTATGTAATTTAGGAATGTGGGGCTATAGCTCAGCTGGGAGAGCGCCTGCCTTGCACGCAGGAGGTCAGCAGTTCGATCCTGCTTAGCTCCACCACTTTCCTACTCTTCTATTACTTCCTATTTTTCATCGTCTTATTATTCTTTTATCTTCTACACAATAACTTTTATATTTGCCCATTCCTTGTTTGTTTAGTCTTTGTTGGCTATAAATTATCTCATCTGTAGCAATCATACTTTTGGCTTAAACAATGGATACCCCTAAACGCACCACGTTAAAAAAGCTCGCTGTCATCGGTTTAACCGCGGGTGTAGTTACTCATGTACCATATGTGTTTGCCCGAAAAAAAGTAACCCTAAGAGTCTTAGGAACACATGTAACGCTACAAGAAGCCATTCGTAAACAAGCAATGCTTGATTTAGGCATAAATATAGAATTTTCCCCTGCAGGTAGTGCTGCCGTATTACAAAAAGCCTCTATGGACCCTGGCTCATTTGATTTATATGAGCAATGGTCAAACAGTATAAATGTGCTTTGGCGGGCGGGGTCTATTCAGCCCATAGAAAAAAAACGGCTAACCTACTTTAATGAAATAAATTCTCTTACCAAAACAGGGAAACTCACTCCCGATGCAAAATTAGGTGCAGGCGACGCCCCTTATAAATTACTCAACGTACAAGAGGACGGCACACTAAGCGCAAACGAAAGCGATTACATTAGCTTTTTACCTTATGTACATAATGTTGACTCTTTTGGCTATAACACCGCCAAAATAAAACCTGGTATTGCCTACGAAACTGAAAGCTGGGGCTGGTTACTTGATGATGCCCACCGAGGTAAAGTAGGTATTGTAAATGCACCCACAATTGGCTTATTTGACCTTGCCTTGGCAGCACAAAGCAAAGGGTTAATAACATTTAAAGATATTGGTGCGATTACTCGCTCCGAGCTTGACCGTTTATTTAGTATTTTAATTGACTATAAACGCCAAGGGCATTTTGCAGGTTATTGGAACTCGGTGCCAGAGTCTGTTGAATTTATGAAAAGCCAACGCGTGCACATAGAAAGTATGTTTTCCCCCGCTGTGTCCGCGCTCAATAGTCAAAATGTTAACGTGCGATTTGCCGCTCCAAAAGAGGGCTACCGTGGCTGGCATGGGGTAATGTGCTTATCGTCACAGGTTAATAATAACCAAAAAGATGCCGCATACGATTACATGAACTGGTGGCTTTCGGGGTGGGCCGGCGCATTTATTGCTCGCCAAGGGTATTACATTAGTAATCCACAGCGCTCAAAAGCAATGCTTTCACCAAGTGAATGGAATTACTGGTACTTAGGCAAGCCCACTACGGTTGACTTACTAAACACCCAAAAACAAGTCGCAGTAAAAGCCGGCGAGCAGCGAAATGGTGGTAGCTATTTAAAACGCTTAAGCAATGTAGCTGTTTGGAATAGCGTTATGCCGACTTACGATTACAGCTTGCAAAAATGGTATGAGTTAATAAGCAGATAATGATAACCCGTTCAATAAAATCAAAAATAATAATTGCCCTATGCGTATTAATTACTTTATTAATTTTGCAAAGTTACCTATTCAATTATTCGCAAAAATCACTTTTTGAGCTGCAAAATGCGCAGCACAAAGCTTTATTACAAAGCGAGTCTGTTACCCGTTTAGAAAACGATGTGATTTCTTTACAAAGCCAAGCCATTGCTTATCTAGATCATGCTAATAGCAATACCATTGAAAAGTTTAATATGCACTTAAATGCTGCAAAAAGGGATTTAGATACGCTGAGTACACATTTAAATGAGTATGATGAAAACTATCAAAACAATATAAAGCGCCTTAACGAGTACTTAAATAATTATCAAGATACATTCAATCGCGTAGTCGTTAACAGAACCAAACGAGAGCAGCTGTACATTACACAGTTCAAACACCCTATTGAAGCGCTAAAAGCACAACTTAATGAGCTTAAAAAAAACACGCTAACCAGCAAGCAAAATAAAATAGTGAATACCCTTTTAACTATTAGCAATATAGAACAAGCAACAACCAATTATTTACACAAGCCAAATTATGATGAGGCACAAAATGTGCAAGATAACCTAGCACACTTAAATACCCTACTGGCGAGTATTGAAACCGCTAATGTTAACCTACTTAATAATACTGACGAGCTTGAGCAAGCGTATAGCCAATTAGTTATTTTAACCCGTAGCTATACGTTTTCGATAAATGTAGTTTTAACAGGAATAGAAAACGAGCTGCTTTACCTAGCCGAAAAAATTAGGGATGTAGAGAAGCAAAAGCTCACCCATACCGAGCAGCAGCTAAGAGACCACGTATTAAAAAGTACCGAAATGGCCAACCTTTTTGCCGCGCTGATCACTGTTATCATAATAGTAATTACCTTTTTTATATTTAACTCTGTCATTAAGCCCATTGCGAAATTAACTAAGCTGTTAAATGATATGAGCAATGAAAAGCAAGTAACACTAAATAGTGATGAGCATCATCAAAATGAAATTAACTCGGTTATTACCGCGGCTAATGCGCTGTATTTAAAAAACAAACAAACAAAAGAGCTACTAGCAGAAACCCAAGCGCTTAATTCTAAAATGGAATTAATGAATAAAGAGCTTACAGTTGCCATCACCCAAGCAAAAAATGCCAACCAAGCGAAAGGTGACTTTGTAGCTAATATGAGCCATGAGCTTCGCACTCCAATGAACGGTATTTTAGGCATGCTGCAGCTATTACAAAGCAGCGCTCTTCCAGCAAAACAAAAACACTATGCAGATAAAGCGTTTTCTAGTGCTCAAAACTTACTGCAAATACTTAATAACGTACTCGACTTTTCAAAGCTTGAGTCTGACAAAGTAAAGCTTGAATCAATCCCATTTACTTTGCATACCGTTGTTTCTAATGTAAAAAATTTATTTTCGGTAAATGCGAAACAAAAAGGGTTGCGCCTTAATTTTGTATTGCATGTTGATGCAGGGCTTGAGCTGATGGGCGATCCACTGCACTTGAGTCAAATTATTAATAACTGTGTAGGTAATGCCATTAAATTTACAGAGCGCGGTGAAGTAACTGTAACAATTGAGGCCACAACACAAGATGAGCAGCAAATACAGTTACGCTTTGGTATTAAAGACACTGGCATAGGCATGACGCCTGAGCAAACCGCCTCAATTTTTGACTCGTTCTACCAAGGCGATTCCAGTACAACACGTAAATATGGCGGCACCGGATTAGGTTTAACTATTTGTAAGCAACTAACCAAGTTACTAGGCGGCGAAATACAAGTACGCAGCACACCCCACGTCGGGAGTGAGTTTTATTTTACACTACCGTTTAAAATGACGAGCAAAGAAGCGCTTAAAAAGCATGCCTTACTAATTAGTCCCGATACTGAGCAAATAAAATCACTCACTAAGTTATTAAGTAGCGCTGATATTACTGCAGAAATTACCCAAGAGCCGTTGCGTGCAATTGCAAAAATGTCTCAACCGAGTAACCCTTTTAATATTGTGATCATGACGTTGTCACACAAAGAACTAAAAGATAACTTTATTTTGCAGCAACTGTACTTACAAAAACAAAAAAATAAACACAAACTGCTGCTTATTTTACTCATTAACGATCAAGAGCACCCGCAGGCAGTCCCCGATAGCGATCATATTGATATTATAACAATAGGTAATACTCACACTGATTCTCAGTTAATGCGTTTATTATTACCCGACTCAACACAGCTTAAAGAAGGAGAGTCTTACCCACAGTTTACCGGTTACACTGCACTGACAGTAGATGATAACCCTGTAAACCAAGAGATTCTTGAAGCACTATTAACCAAAATGAATATGACTGTTATCTCTGCAAGTAATGGCGAGGAAGCACTCATTAAAGTAGAAGAAAACGCAATTGATATTATTTTTATGGATATTCAAATGCCAGTGATGGATGGCCTAGAAGCGACGCGTATACTGCGTCAAAGGGGATATACAACGCCTATTGTTGCTGTAACTGCAGCTGTATTTTCTAATGATAAGAAAGCCGCCATTCGAGCAGGCATGGATGACTATTTAGTCAAGCCGTTATTATTTGGTCTGCTTTGTGACAGCATAGAAAAGCATCTAACAAAAACCCATACTTTAAGTACATTAAACCTCGATGTAGCACGGGCTAATCTTGAAGATAATGACGAACTCATTAATTCAATTTTCACTAAGTTTAATACCGATTACAGCCACTTTATGGAGGTAGCTGTAAAGCACTTGAAAAATAATGAGCATAAAACATTAGCTAGAGCGATGCATAACTTAAAAGGCTTAGCCGGCACCTTAGGGTTAGAGCTACTAGAGCAAAGCGTTAAAAAAGCAGAGTTAGAACTGAGCAGTAACGCATGCACCGATCTTAGTGTTTTTAATGAACAATTGACCTTAGCACTTTATGCAGTCAGACAGCTACTGGTAACAAACTCCTATAATCATCAGCCAGAAGCTATAAGCTCTGGACAAAATCCAGATACATTAATTGATGAAATTTATTCTTTAGCGTTATCTGCCCGCCCTATTCCTAGTAAATTAATTAGAGAAATTGCGCTTCAAAAATTCGAACATTCCCATCCATTGTTCAAGCTAAAAGAGGCAATAGATAATTTTAACTACGCTTTAGTGATTAAACTTATTGATAAATACAGAAATAACTATAAAAACTAGACAATTATGGCAACTATAAACTAACTTTAAGGGGTTATTAAAGAATAAGGATTTAGTGTGCATTCAACCTTTCTCGCTAACAATAATGAAACTGCAGTAACTCAACCGCGAAAGCCTTTGATACTCATTGTTGATGACGAACCTAGCAACCTACATGTATTAGTTGAAGGCTTACTTGCAGACTACGATGTACGCATTTCAACAAGTGGCGAACAAGCGCTTGTGTTTGTTGAATCCACGCGCCCAGATTTAATTTTACTCGATATTATGATGCCAGGCATGGATGGCTATGAAGTATGTCAAAGATTAAAAGCTAAACAAAATACCAAAGGCATTCCCATTATTTTTGTCACCGCACTTACTGAAGAAGAGTCTGAAGAGAAAGGCTTTGCAATGGGGGCCATTGATTATATCCATAAACCCTACAAATTAGCTTTGGTAAGAGCGCGTATACGTACACATATTACTTCGCAAGGCATGCTAGACAGGCTCATTGAAAAGAACTTTGACTTACACGACAAATTACTCGAAATAGAAGCTCTTGCAAAAGAGTTAAGCCAACGCGAGGAAGAGCTAAAGCAGCTGTCATCTAAGCAAAAGTTATTTTACCAGGCACTTACCAGTACCGCCGATGGTGTTGTAATTACTAATAGCGATGGCAAGATTATCGCGGTTAATCCATCATTTTGTAGAATTACCGGCTATTGCGAAGCTGAATCGTTGGAAATGGATTTAAAAGAGATCAAACAAAATAATCACCCAAGTATTAGCTTTGATGAAGTGTGGAAACACGCATATGAAGCTGGCTACTGGAGCGGTGAGCTTGTAACACGAAGAAAAAATGGCGAGCTATACCCTGAGCTATTAACGCTTAGTAAGGTAAAGAGCGAGCAAGATACCAATATTCACTACATTGGCGTTTTTAGTGATATTTCAAGCGTAAAAGTAACGCAAGAGCGCATAGATTACCTAACTTGGCATGATGAGCTTACTAAACTGCCTAACCGTAATGGCTTTTTAAAACAGTTAGAGCAACAACTGCAAGAGTGCAGTAGCGATAAAACATGTGCCTATATTTATATTATCGACATTGACAGCTTTCACTCTATTAATGATGGCTTAGGGCTTTTAGCAGGGGATAATATTTTAAAGGAGCTTGCTCAGCGTATTCATGCCAATGTAGATAAAAAAGATATTATTGCACGCTTAGGCAGTGATGAATTTGCTGCTTTATGTAGCGTAGATAAAGGAATTGGGCGTACACGTGCGCAATCAATCGCCGAAAACAAAGCGCAAGAGCTTTTAAACGCAGTCAACCACCCTTTTGACGTTGATGGGCAAGAGGTTAGCTTAACAATTAGTATAGGCACTTATATTTTCCCGCGAGACGATGTATGGGAAAGTGCTATTGAGACAATCAGAAATTGTGAAGCAGCCTGCTATAAAGCCAAAGAAAAAGGCGGAAACAGAGTTACATTTTTTGATACCACATTTGGCGAGCAGGCTAAACGACGCTTTGAAATTGAACAAGACTTAAGAAAAGCCATTCCTCAAAATGAGCTATCCATATTTTTACAGTCGCAATTTGATAGTAAGCAAACGTTAAAAGGCGCAGAAATACTGCTGCGCTGGAATCACCCTCAAAAAGGCTTTATAAGCCCATGTGAATTTATATCAATAGCTGAAGAATCTGATGTTATTTTTGAGTTAGACTGCTGGGTTACAACTAATGCACTTAATTTACTTACCAAGCTTAAATACAGCCACCCAAGTTTGAATATTTCGGTAAATATAAGCGGTCGACATTTTCATGAACCGCGATTTTTAAACTTTATAAGCCAACAAATTAAAAGTGTTGATATTAATCCTCAGCAACTCACAATAGAGATAATAGAGGGGACGCTACTTAATCACATGGAAGCGGCCATTGAAGCCGTGCACTACCTTAAAAAGCTGGGCGTACGTGTATCAATAGATGACTTTGGCACGGGCTACTCAAGTTTAACCTATTTAAAACAGTTACCTATTCATGAGCTAAAAATAGATCGCTCATTTGTGCTTGAAGCCCCCACTGATAACAACGATAAATTAATTATTGATATGATTGTCAGCCTTGGCAGGTTGTTTCAATTAGAAGTGGTAGCGGAGGGAGTCGAGAATCAATCGCACTTTGACTTATTACAAGAGTACCCTGAGGTTATCCTACAAGGGTACCATTTGCACCGGCCTGAGCCATTAGAAAGCTGGTTAGAAAAACTAAACCATACTTTGCAAAACGCATAAAAAAACGCCGATTAAACAATCGGCGTTTTTTATATGTGAAGTACGTTACTTACGTACTTGGCCTTCGCCATTAACTAAATACTTTTCAGTTGTAAGTGACTCAAGCCCCATAGGACCATAAGCATGTAGCTTAGTTGTAGCTATACCTATTTCAGCACCTAACCCTAATTGCGAGCCATCTGAGAAACGCGATGATGCATTTACCATTACTACCGATGCGTCAACACTGCGTTGGAAAAGCTCAGCCGCAGTATCGTTTTTAGTACAAATAACCTCAGTGTGGTTTGAACCAAATTGAGCAATATGCTCCACAGCAGCACTAAAGCTTGGTACTACACGAATAGCAATTTCTAAATCTAAGTATTCTTCACCAAATTCATTATCAGCAAGTACTGTAGCATTATCGAAGTATTTTGCAGCTTGCTCATCTGCATTAATTTTCACACCTTCTTGGCGCAATACAACGGCACATAAATTTAAAAATTCATCAGCAACGTCTTGGTGAACCACTAGCCCTTCAAGCGCATTACATACGCCTGTGCGCTGTGTTTTACCATTTAATAGTAAATTAAGTGCAACCTCTAAGTCGGCATCTTTATCTACGTATAAATGACACACCCCTTTAAAGTGCTGAATAACAGGAATAGTACTGTTTTCTGTTACAAAGTTAATTAAGCCTTCGCCACCACGTGGGATGATTAAATCAATACTTTCGCGTTGCTGCATTAGCTCCATAAGCAATGCACGGTCTGGATCAGGAATAACTGAGATCAGCGCTTTAGGTAAGTTATGTTTTTCAAGTACACCGTGCATTACACTCGCAATGGCTTGCGAGCTTTTAAGGGCTTCTTTACCGCCGCGTAAAATAACACCATTACCCGATTTAAAACACAATGCGCCTGCATCCGCAGTTACATTAGGACGCGCTTCGTAAATCATACATACAACACCTAATGGCACACGCATTTTACGTATTTTAATGCCATTTGGGCGCTCTGTAATGTCGCGTAGCTGACCGACAGGATCATCTAAACTTACAATAACTTCAATACCTTCTGCCATTGCTTCAATGCGCTCTTCGTTAAGCGTTAGGCGGTCGATCATCGAAGCGGCTAAGTTATTATCGCGTGCTGCGCTTAAATCACTTTCGTTTTCTTTAATTATAAATGCTTTTTCTGCGCGTAATGCTGCCGCCATTTCGGTTAACACTTGGTTTTTGGTCTCGGTATCGAGTAAAGCAAGTGTGTTTGCAGCTTTTGCTGCCTGGCGTGAAATATCCGTAATCAAACTCATGACTTCTCCAATAATGCGATATCTTTTTCTGAAATAACAGGGCCAATAGAATCCTGCATTTTTTCGCTAAATTCACTTTGCTCGTTATCTGCAATAAAGCTTAACAAGCAACTACTATAATTTGCGGTGGCTTTTGCTAAACGTGTGCCATCCTCGCTTCTAACTAAAATGGTATCGCCAATGGCAAACTCACCATGAACTTCCATTATTTCGTCGCCACGTATGCAACCGTTTTCACCTTCAAGAGACTCATCAAACGAGCCATCTACAACTACTTCACCTTGCTCATTAGCTGTATGCGTCATCCAGTGCACAGCTTCTTGCATTGGTTTTTCATAAGGAAGGAAAACACTACCAGGGTTGTCACCTGCCAATAATCTATTAAAGGTTTCTTCTTTAAAGCCATTAATAATATAAGTAGCAATACCGTGAGACGTTGCTTTTTCGGCAGCTTCAATTTTGGTTTTCATGCCACCGGTTCCTACAGAGCTTGTAGCACATCCTGCCATAGCATAAATAGACTCATCAATTGATTTTATTTCAGGCAGTAAAACTGCATCGTCGTGCAAATTTGGGTTTTTATCATACAGCCCATCTACATCAGAAAAAATCATTAATGCATCGGCATCAGCGGCCGCCGCTACCATGGCTGATAAGTTATCGTTGTCACCTACTTTTAAGTCATCCGTTGTTACAGCATCATTTTCGTTAATGATAGGCAGTACACCATGCTCTAACAAAGTAAAAATAGTTTCGCGAATACTTTCATAGCGCTCACGGTCACGTAAATCACCATGGGTTAATAATAATTGCGCTGATGGAAAATCGAAAAAGCGATCCCACATGGCCATCATTTCAGTTTGACCTGCTGCTGCCATCGCTTTTTTCATCACAACTGAACGAGGAATGTCAGATGGGAATAAGTGTGAGCCTGCAGCTACTGAGCCTGAAGATACTAAAATAACTTCAATACCACGAGCACGACAGCGAACAATAAATTGCGCAATGGTTAATAAGTAGCGTGAACGGCACCCATCTTGATCTGGAGCAATTAATGCACTACCTACTTTTAAAACAATACGACGCCAATTTAACTTTTGCATAAAATCTCAACTTTCCATTTTATCTGCATTCACATAGTGTGAACTAAAACTAGGTAATTGCGTATAAAATACGCAATTTCGAATAGGTTGTTTGTTTATACACTTTTTAAACGCACGCAAATACACGACCTAAAATTGCTTTTAGATTTGTAAAGACATGAAACAGCACCAACCAAAATAAATGGAGGTCTATTAAATATAAAAATAAAAAGTGTTGTTTATGTATCGCTGTAAAAAGCTGTGTGCGGCCTTTTTGTTAACAACATACATAGAGCCTCTAAAGTCAGATACACCAACAGATAGGGTGATGACTTAAGGACCGAGATTTAGCCGCCACGATGGGAGCTAAACATTGAAAGTAATAGTTCAACTCAAACATTTATTTACTTAATTGCTTAAATAAACTTGTTTGAAAAAACCATACCAAGATATTCAATAATACAATAGCTACTAATTAATGGTAAAAATAGCGTACAAATCTATTATTACAGGGCAAATATGACGCTAGTATTAATACATACCGTTATTTTGCAAAATTATATTTAGATGACTAATTGTTTGAACTCTAAATATAATACGACATTTCAAGGGGTAAGATCAAGGCTAAAAATCACTCTAATGTAGAGCTCCGCCTCACTTCTAAGCGGTTAATCATTTAAAATCAAGAGGTTATATTTATTTTTGAGTTTTAATTCAATTTTTATAAATAAATCAATAAGTTTAACCTACAATTTTTGTATTAAGCGCTAAAATTTTATTAGCAAATTAAACATTTCACGTGTATACCCCTGTATTAATATTTAACAAAAGTTATACTTTTCACATTGTGATAAATAAGGAATTCTTAATTTATGTCAGCAATTTATATAGCCGGTATCGCACTTTGTTCGGTGCTTGCCCAATGGGTAGCGTGGGCGTTTAAAGTACCCGCTATTTTGTTCTTATTGCTTACCGGTTTATTGCTAGGGCCGTTTAGTGGTGTATTAGACCCTGATGCTTTACTGGGTGATTTATTATTTCCTGTTGTATCACTGAGTGTGGCTGTCATTTTATTTGAAGGCTCCCTTACTTTGCACTTTAGAGAGTTAAAAGGCATAAGTAAGGTCGTACGTAACCTGTGCTCTATCGGCATGATCACCACCTGTGTGGTAATAAGCTTAAGTGCCTATTGGTTACTTGAGCTTAACTGGCGGGTGGCTGCAGTATTAGGCGCTGTGCTAGTAGTAACAGGGCCTACGGTAATCGCCCCTTTACTTAATTCGATGCGCCCAACACAAGATATTGACCGTATATTACGATGGGAAGGCATTGTAATTGACCCAATCGGCGCTCTTTTTGCTGTGCTTGTATTTGAAGCAGTCATGCTGGTAGGCCAAGGAGAAGTGCTTAGCCACACTATTGTTGCACTTGTTAAAACAGTCGGCGTGGGGCTTTCTATCGGTGTTGTTGCGGGCTGGATCACCACACAGCTTATGCGCCGTGAATGGCTACCGTTCGAGTTACATAAATTTGGCATACTTGCCTTGGTGCTTATTAGCTTTTCGGTATCTAATCACTTAAGTCACGAATCGGGATTATTGGCTGTTACCGTATTTGGTATTTGGCTTGCTAATCAAAATGATTTAGAAATCGATTCTGTACTTGAGTTTAAAGAAGACTTATCGATGATTTTAATATCATCACTGTTTATTTTACTTGCTGCGCGGCTACAGCTTTCTGACTTGATGATGTTAGACAGCGACGTATTTATATTCCTTGCAGTGGTGTTATTTATAGCGCGCCCATTGTGTATTGCTATATCTACTTTTGGTACTGACTTGCCAATGAAATCGCGCTTGGTGCTATCGTGGATAGCCCCAAGAGGTATTGTTGCAGCTGCTGTTGGGTCGGTGTTTGCGCTAAGTATGATGGAAGCTGGCGTAGCTGATGCAGAAAAAATGGTACCGTTAATATTTACCGTTATTATCATCACTGTGGTATTGCAAAGCTTAACTGCTATTCCTGTTGCTAAACTATTGGGCGTGCGCCAACCTTCTCCAAATACCATACTGATTATTGGTGCAAACCATGTATCTCGCGCTATAGGTAAAGGTTTACAAGAGCAAAGCATTCCTGTTCATCTATCAGACCCCGCATGGGAGAACTGTAAAATGGCTCGTATGGACGGCCTTGCCTGTTATTATGGTAACCCACAATCAGAGCATGCTGAGCGTTACTTGCCGCTCACAACAATAAGAACGGTATTAGCACTTTCACCAAACCGCCACCATAATGCGCTTGGTGTACAATATTTTTCTCACTTGTTGAATGAAAAAAATGTATTTTCACTACGCTCATCTACCTCGCATGCTAAAGCGAATAAAGACAGTGCAACATTCCTATCTAGACAAATTTTGTTTGGTGAAGATGGCTCTTACGCTCGCCTAAGCAGTATTATTGCTAAAGGCGGTAAAGTAAGTGCGACGCGTATTTCAGAAGAATTTGATTGGGAAAAATACCAAGAGATGAACCCTGAAGCGATCCCGTTGTTTATTTTAAAAGGTGATAAAGACAACGACGACGATACGCCAGTTAAGCTTCGCCCATTTACCAGTAATATGGAAAAGCCACCGCAAGAGGGAGAGCGTATCTTTGCACTTCAGCCGCCAAAAATGTCGGTATTAAAAGACCCCGCAAAATCAAAAACTAAAGAAGAGAGCTAACCTCTTTTCGTTATTGCAAAAAAGCCCTAATTAAATATTAGGGCTTTTTTATTTTATAAAAATAGCGTGCATTATCGGCACTTACATGGGCAATCGGGCGCGGGCAACAACACTATCGGGCATTTTTTTAGCGAGTAAGCTAAGCGCACGCTCAATTTTTTTATGGGTTGCTTTATCTGCCACCATGGCATTGAATAACCAGCGGTACGCATCTTCAAAGTCACGTGGGCTTCCGTAGCCTGCATTAAAAAGCTTCACCAGCCTTAGCTGTGCTTTTAAGTTCCCTTGCGCTGAGGCCTCTCGTAAGTAGGTAATGGCCATCGCTTTATCTTGCTGCACTAAGCGACCCGTGTCGTAATAACGTCCAAGCTGCTCTAACGCAGCCGCTAAGCCTTGTTCAGCCGCTTTACGCATGTAGTACACACCTAATTCCACATTGCGTTCAACACACACGTTATATGCCAGCATATCGCCATATAAAAATTGGTAAGATGGCAGCGCCATTTTATTGGCCCTTGCCTCTATATCTTGTACTAATTGGCAATCATCTGCCTTTACACGCTGCAAATGTGTATTTTTATTTATTAGTGCAATCAGCTCCGGTTCGGTATAAAGCGGCACCGCAGCGGGCGTTTCTTCAGCTAACACATTGCTACTTATAGATAAAAGTAACGGAGTGAGCAAAGACGCTAGAAAAGTGTTACAGATAGATAGGCGCATGTTTACCACGTATAAAATAAAACTTATCAAATAATATACAAAGATCGTTCCAAGGTGAATTTTAGGCATAAAAAAAGCTGCAAAAAGCAGCTTTTTTTTAAACTAATGGTGATTAAGCAAACGGGTTGCGAAGTACCATTGTTTCTACACGATCTGGGCCGGTAGAAATAATATCAACAGGTACACCTGTGATTTCTTCGATACGCTTGATGTAGTCAATCGCAGCTTTTGGTAAGCCTTCAAGGCTAGTTACACCAACTGTGTTTTCAGACCAACCTGGCATCTCTTCATATACTGGTGTTACTTTCTCGTAACCCTCAGCAGCTAATGGCGTTACATTAGTCACTGTGCCATCTTCAAGCTGGTAACCAGTACAGATTTTAAGCGTTTCTAAACCATCTAAAACATCTAACTTAGTTAAACAAAAACCAGAGATGCTGTTGATTTGAACTGCGCGGCGCATTGCCACAGCATCTAACCAACCAGTACGGCGTAAACGACCTGTTGTCGCGCCAAACTCATGACCTTTATCACCTAAGTGCTTACCCACTGGGTCTTGTTTTTCAAGGCCATCGTAAAGCTCTGTAGGGAAAGGACCAGAACCAACACGTGTAGTGTACGCTTTAATAATACCTAACACGTAATCAAGGTTTAATGGACCAAAACCAGCACCAGTCGCAACGCCACCAGCAGTGGTGTTTGAAGAGGTTACATAAGGGTAAGTACCGTGATCGATATCAAGTAATGTACCTTGTGCACCTTCAAATAAAATGTGTTCGCCCGCTAAACGTGTTTGATCTAAAAGCTCAGTTACATCAACAACCATTGCTTTTAAGATGTCTGCAACAGCCATTGCATCATCAAACGTTTTTTGGAAATCAACAGCATCTACTTTGTAGTAGTTAACTAAAGTGAAGTTATGGTATTCAAGTACTTCTTTTAGTTTAGCTGCGAATAATTCTGGATTGAATAAGTCACCTACGCGTAAACCGCGACGGGCTACTTTATCTTCGTACGCAGGACCGATACCACGGCCAGTTGTACCAATTGGCTTGTCGCCGCGAGCAGTTTCGCGAGCTACATCTAATGCAACATGGAAAGGCAGAATTAACGGACATGCTTCACTAATTAAAAGACGCTCACGTACAGGTACGCCACGCTCTTCTAACATGCCAATTTCTTTCATTAGCGCTTCTGGTGATAAAACCACACCATTACCAATCACACATTTAACATTGTCACGTAATACACCCGATGGAATAAGGTGTAGAACTGTCTTTTCACCGTCAATAACTAAAGTATGACCCGCATTGTGGCCACCTTGGTATCGAACTACTAAAGATGCTTTGTCTGTAAGGAGATCAACAACCTTACCCTTACCTTCGTCACCCCATTGGGTGCCTAATACAACAACGTTTTTACCCATTGTAAATTCACTTCGAGAAAATTAGGACGAGATTTTACCAGAAAACGGAAGTAAAGATCACCCCTGTTCAGCTTATTTTTTCTGCGCGTATTTTTTAGGCCATCACACTTTTTAAATAACCACATATATAACAGTAATTTAAAGTTTTAAATTATGCTTAACAAAAAGCCCCGCATAGGCGGGGCTTTATAACTTTTTAAATGATTAAGGCATCGCTTATTGCGCTGCAGCGCCTTTCATATATTTAAAGAAGTCACTATCTGGTGAAAGTACCATAACATCTTGTTTATCTTTAAAGGTCTTTTTATACGCCTCTAAAGAACGAACAAAACCAAAGAACTCTGGATCTTTGTTGTATGCTTTAGCATAAATAGCGGCAGCTTCTGCATCACCTTGACCACGTACTGAGCGCGCATTACGCTCTGCATCAGCAAGCATTACCGTTACACGGCGGTCAACATTAGCACGAATAGTTTCTGCTTTTTCTTGACCTTCCGAGCGGTGCTCTTTTGCAACAGCAGTACGCTCAGCGCGCATACGTTGGTAAATAGAGCTACTCACTTCTTGTGGTAAGTTAATTTGCTTAACACGCACGTCAAGTACTTCAATACCTAACTCGCGCGCACTTTCAGAAGCTTGTACTAACGCCTCTTCCATTAGCTCACTACGCTCACCCGATACAATCTCGCGAATAGTACGCGTACCAAAGTTAGTGCGCAGACCATTATTAACTTTTTGCTTTAGTAGTGTTTCAGCGTATTGCTTATCACCACGAGCACGAAGGTAAAATGCGCTAAAGTCGTTTACGCGCCATTTAACAAACGAATCAACAATTAAGTCTTTTTTCTCGCTTGTTACAAAGCGGTCTGGCGTGCCATCTAGCGTTTGAATACGTGCATCAATACGACGTACTTGGCTAAAAAATGGTACTTTTAAGTGAAGGCCTGGGCTGTATACAACGGCTTTGTCTTCACTGTCTTTTTCAACTTTGCTAAATAGCAGCACAATCGCTTTTTGCCCTTCAGGTACTACAAATACCGCAGAGAAAGACATAACAATGGCAGCTAATAGTATGACTAAACTAAAGTTTTTCATTACGCTTATCTCCCGTTATTGTTAAAGCGATCACTGTTAAAACGGTCATTACCGCTATTCACAGTGCTATTTCGTGATGTATTTACTTTATTGCGTAAATCTTGAATATCACTTGAGCTTGGTAAAGCTACACGTGTTGCAGTGCCTTGCTTTTCCATAATTTTATCAAGTGGTAAGTACATCATGTTGTTACCGCCTTTAACATCAACAATGACTTTAGAACTGCTGCTAAGCACCTCTTCCATAGCATCAATGTATAAACGTTCGCGCGTTACTTCTTTAGCTGCTTGATACTCAGGTAATAGCTTTTCAAAACGAGCCACTTCACCTTGTGCTTCAAGTGTAATGCGTTCTTGATAACCTTCTGCTTCTTGCGTCATACGTGTTACTTGACCACGCGCGCGCGGTTCAATTTCACGTGCATACGCTTCTGCTTCACGGATAAAACGCTCTTCATCTTCTTGTGCGGCAATAGCGTCATCAAATGCATCTTTTACTTCAGTTGGTGGACGTGAATCTTTAAAGTTCACATCGGTCACAATTAAACCTAAGTTATACGGTTCGATGATTTTATTAAGCTCATCCCACGTATTTTGACGAACAACTTCACGGCCATTAGTCAGTACTTGGTCCATTTTTGCATGGCCAACAACGTAACGTAACGCGCTATCAAGCGCTTCTTCTAAGCTGTTATCAGCATTAGTTACGCTAAACTTGTAAAGGTACGGGTCAATAACACGGTATTGCACTTCAAACTCAACGCTTACTACGTTTTCATCTTCCGTTAGCATAAACCCTGATGCAGATAATGAACGCACAGCTTCAATATCTACCGGGATAACCGTTTCAATAAAGGTCATTTTCCAGCGTAAGCCTGGCTCTGCAATACGGTCATACTTACCAAATTGCAGTACCACACCACGTTCGGCTTCTTTAACCGTATAAATACCACTTAACGCCCACACAATTGCGGCGATAATGAGGATAAATGAAATACCGGCTCCGCCAAGTCCACCGCCACTATTATTGCCGGATTTTTTACCGCCAAATATGCCGCCTAACTTGTTGCTAAACTTACGGAACACCTCGTCTAAATCAGGTGGGCCTTGATCACGTCCGCCTTTATTGTTCCACGGATCTTTGTCATTGCCATTATTACCCGGTTCATTCCAGGCCATAGCTATACTCCATTGTTATCTAAATAAATTAGGAAATTGTGTTAAATCTATCAAATCTACCGCGTTTCTCATACAAAAACCGACATTTATATGCCAATTTTTAATCGCGATTGATAAAACCCTCAATTTCAGGACCAAACTCTTTAATTAATCGGTTCCATTCAACCATAGGTAAACGTACATCCAACAACCAGTTACCATGTTCATCAAAGCGCTCTTCATGGACTGCACTTAAGCTAAATAAAGACGCTCTTAAGCGGCCATATTGAGGGGCAAGTAATAACGTACCACTAAGCATTTTCTTAGCAAGCAGGTCACTTATTGCTTCGCTAAGTAGCTCACACCCTTCGCCGGTTTGTGCAGATAACCATACTCTTATAGGCTGCCCTTGGTCATCCCGATCAATTCGTGGGCTTACATCGTCAAGCGCATCAATTTTGTTATAAACTAATAATTGCGGTACTTCATCAGCTTCAATCTCTTTTAAAACCGACTGTACTTCCTCTATGTTTTCGCGTCTGCGCGGGTCTGCCACATCAATTACATGTAATTGTAGGTCGGCTTCACGCGTTTCTGTTAATGTTGCTTTAAAGGCTGCCACTAAGTCATGTGGTAAGTGGCGAATAAATCCCACTGTATCGGCCAAAATAACCGAACCAACATCACCTATATCAAGTTTACGTAGTGTTGGATCAAGCGTGGCAAAAAGCTGATCCGCTGCGTATACATCTGAGTCTGTTATACGGTTAAACAGGGTTGATTTACCCGCATTGGTATACCCTACAAGCGACACGGTAGGAATTTCGTTACGCGTACGCGCACGTCTACCCTGCTCACGTTGTACAGCCACTTTGGCTAATCGGGCACGAATATTTTTAATGCGCGCGCGCAATAAACGTCTATCGGTTTCAAGCTGTGTTTCGCCTGGGCCTCGTAAACCTATTCCCCCTTTTTGGCGCTCAAGGTGAGTCCACCCTCGGATTAATCGAGTAGACATATGCCTAAGCTGGGCAAGCTCTACTTGTAGCTTACCTTCGTGGGTACGGGCTCTTTGGGCAAAAATATCAAGAATAAGTGTTGTTCTATCAAGTACACGACATTGGCAAACGCGCTCTAAATTACGTTCTTGAGACGGACTTAATTGATGATTAAAGATGACAACATCTGCATTGTGGATTTTGACAATCTCAGCTATTTCTTCTGCTTTACCGGTACCGACGAATAGTTTCGGATGTGGTGCTTGGCGGCTGCCTTGCACAACCGCCAAACTACTAACACCAGCAGAAGATACCAACAACTCTAATTCATGAAGATCTTCACGATCGCCATCTTTAGGTAAGTCGATATGAACTAAGACTGCCTGTTCGCCGGATTCATAGCGGTCAAACAAGCATTACGCTCCTAATTAAATATTTCCTGGTTCTTGCTCTTCAGTGTCATCGCTCCCTTGAACACCTTGGAAGTTGACTGCACGAGCAGGTACAACTGTTGAAATTGCGTGTTTATACACCATTTGGTTTACAGTGTTTTCAAGTAAAATAACAAATTGGTCAAATGACTGAATTTTACCTTGTAATTTTATGCCATTTACCAAAAAGATTGATACTGGAATGCGCTCACGACGTAGTGCATTCAAAAATGGGTCTTGTAACGATTGGCCTTTTGCCATGTTATTGTTCCTTCGTTCTAGGTGTTATTATAATTTAAGTAGCTGAACTTATTTAATTAAATAATTCGCAACTACTACTAGCTTAGCGAACTTACTACGCGATGCAAGTTTTCTTCATCGTCTGTTGTTAACCAAGTAACATCAGGCCAACTCCGTAACCACGTTAGCTGACGTTTTGCCAGTTGACGCGTTGCAGCAATGCCGCGAAAAACCATCTCATCATGGTCTACTTCACCCGCAAGATAATCCCACATTTGTCTATAACCTACACAACGAATAGAAGGCATATTGGGGTGTAAATCCTTACGTAGATATAGGGTCGAAACTTCTTTTTCAAACCCCTGTTCTATCATTATTTTAAACCTTTTTTCAATTCGCTGATGTAATTCACTGCGATCATCAGGCGCAATCGCAAATTGATGAAAAGTATAAGGTAACGTTGGCTGCTTTTGCTTTTGCAATTCAGTCATTGTTTTACCACTAATACGGTAAACTTCCAAAGCTCGATTTATTCTTTGTGAATCATTTTCACTTATTTTGTCGGCCGCTTGCGGATCTACTTTAGCCAGCTCTTGATGTAAATGTGGCCAGCCAAATTGTTTTGCTTGCGCTTCAAGCTCAGCCCTAACTACTGGGCAGGCTTCAGGCAGTGGCGATAATCCATCAATTAAAGATTTAAAGTACATCATGGTGCCACCCACTAATATTGGTACTTTACCTTGTTGATGGAATTCATCAATTTTTTTTATCGCATCACGTCTAAAATCGGCGACCGAATAGGTTTCGCTCGGATCGAGTAAATCAATTAAATGATGCGGAGCACGAGCAAGCTCTTCTGCATCGGGCTTTGCCGTACCTATGTCCATACCTTTATACACTAACGCTGAATCAACGCTGATTATTTCTGTATTTAAGTGCTCACACAGTGAAATTGCCAACGCTGTTTTACCAGCTGCGGTTGGGCCCATTAAAAATATGACCGGTAAATTGCTCAACACGGGTACCTTAATTTAATTGCGTTAAATAGTGTTCTAGGTCTATTTTAACTGCTTTTTCTTTTAAACGTTCAATTGTTTGCGGATTATTTTGTAAGCTAATTTGTAATTCAATAAATACATTACTTTCATAAAAGCGTTCTGGTACACAACTAAGCTGCCATGTAAGCCACGCTTGTAACTCGTTGAGCTGTGTTTTACATGCGCTAAGCAAGTTTTCAACCGCAGCTGATACTTCAAGTAAATATAAACACGTGGGTAGCTTTTTAACCATCACAAACTGTTTTTCAATAACTAGCTCAAAGCCTAATAAAGTAAACCACGATTGCTGCTGAGCTATTAGTTCGCAGTCAGCTTTTTCAAGGTTAACCCTTACTGGTAGTAGCAAGGCTTTACCCTCTAAATTACCCAACTCTTTTATTTGTGCATGCCAGTAATCAACAAGTGCATGCTTATAGTGTGAACAAAATAACTGCTGCTGCTGAGTAAATACACACACGCCTTTATTTACATTTAATACCTGCACACTTTTTAATGCGTGTGCAGCGCTTTCATCAGTAACGGGCTGCGTTGATACACTATGCTCAAAATGAGCGGCTTGTTGCTCACTCACCCCTTGATAAAATGCATTTACATCGTGATGATTTGCACCATGTTTTTGAGACGGTGAAGCATACCCCGTAGCGCCACCACCTGACCCTGCGCGATTAGAGGAGGCACGACTAGTAAAACCACCGTTTTGTGAATCTATTGGCTGCAACTGTGACTTAGGGTAATCATACCCCTGCTGAACTGGCTGGTTATTAGCCGCATGACTTGGCTGCTCAATAAACGCCGAGGATTGGTAATCGTCTGTGGGCGCTTGATTAGTTGCAAATTCGCCTTGTAGAGGCACAACTACTTGCTTAATTGCCTGTAATATAAAGTCGTGCACTAACCGGCCTTGATGAAAACGCACCTCGTGCTTAGCAGGATGAACATTTACATCCACTTGCCTTGGGTCAATATCAATATAAATAACAAACCCTGGGAGTTCTTGCGCTCCACTTACCTCTTCAAACGCCTGACGTATAGCATGTAAAATTAGCTTATCGCGCATCATGCGATTATTTACATATGTATATTGCGTGGTATTAGCTGATCCCACTGGCAATACCCAACCATGTAGCTGTAAACCACTTTCACCAGATTGAATATGCAATCCTTGCTCAGCAAAGGCTTTACCTGCAACTTGCGCAACCCGAGTAATCGCTTGATTTGGTTCGGTTTTAGCACGGTACTGCCTAACCACCTTTTGGTTATGCGTCAGTGTAATCGACACATCAAAACGACTCAGTGCAATACGCTTTATAAGCTCATCAATGTGGCTAAATTCGGTTTTTTCGGTGCGTAAAAACTTGCGCCTTGCTGGGGTGTTAAAAAATAAATCTTTAACTTCTATCGTTGTGCCATCTGGGTGGGCTACCGGCTTTACTTGCACGTCCATATCGCGCCCCTGTGCAAACGCTTGCCACGCGGCATCTTGTGCTTTGGGCTTTGAGCTAAGCGTTAAACGCGATACCGAACTAATAGATGCAAGCGCTTCCCCTCTAAAGCCTAAGGAGCAAATGTTTTCTAAATCATCGAGTGATTTAAGTTTACTTGTTGCATGGCGAGAAAGCGCTAAAGTGAGCTCATTTTTGCCAATACCTGAGCCATTATCACGAATACGAATAAGCTTGTGACCACCCCGCTCTATGTCTATTTGCACACGCGTAGCGCCCGCATCTAAGCTATTTTCTACCAGTTCTTTAACCACTGAAGCCGGGCGTTCAACCACTTCACCTGCCGCTATTTGGTTAGCTAATCGTGCAGGTAATATTTCAATACTCATGAGGCCCCTAATACGTGTACAGGTTTAATAAACATCAACTCTGCGGTATGTCCAGCTCTTGACCTATAAACAAGGTGTTTGAGCGTAGTTGATTAACTTGCTTTAATTTGGCTACCGATACGCCATACCGACTCGCTAATAGACTTAGCGATTCACCTGGGCGAACTTTATGCTTAGTTGGGTACTGCGATTTAAGCTTTGCAAATAACGAATCATCAGGTGGGTTTTTTAAGTAATAATTTTTTATAGACGTAAACATCGCTTTAGCTAAGCGTTCCTGATGATTAGCGCTTTTTAACATGCGCTCTTCACGGGGGTTTGAAATAAAACCTGTCTCAACCAAAATGGAAGGAATATCTGGCGACTTTAATACGGCAAGACTTGCATGTTGTGGATCTTTTTTATGTAATTTAGCGACCTTTTTTAGCTCTTTTACTACTTCTTCAGCCACACTAAGCCCTGTTTTCATTGAATGGTCCATAGACATATCGAGTAGCGCTTGCGCGAGGTACTTTTCGTTAGCAGCATCTTTAATTACATCAGCTGCACCACCTAAAAGCTCTGAGTGTTTTTCTTTATCTTCTATCCATTTACCAATCTCAGAATTAGCGCGACCAAGCGATAACACCCACACCGAAGCACCATTTGGCCCAGGGCTGGTAAATGCATCAGCATGAATTGACACTAAAAAGTCGGCTTTTTTCTGGCGTGCTCGGTTGGTACGGGTATTAAGCTTAACAAAGTAGTCGCCACTTCTTACCATGCGCGAAATCATGCCACGTTCGCCGTCAATCATACGCTCTAAACGTTTAGCTATTTGTAGAGTAATGGTTTTTTCATACGTACCAGAGGGGCCAATAGAACCTGGGTCTTCTCCGCCATGGCCCGCATCAATTGCAATAACAATGTCTCGCTCTTGGCTTAATTGGCGCTTTTTAGCTGCTTTTTGGGCAGGTGTAGTGCTTACTGCGGGTTCACTTTTATTATATAAATCCACAACCAGCCTGTTTTTGTACGGGCCAGTAGGTGCCAGCGCAAAAATAACCGGCTTAATAGGCGCGGTTAGCTCAAATACAAAACGTACACTTTGTTTATTTTTAGGCTTTGAATAGCGCAGCTTGCTAACAATTTTGTGTTTAGAAGGAATACTCGGTAATACTTTTAACCCTTTGGTGTTTTCAAGGTCGACCACTAAGCGACTCGGGTTTTTAAGCATAAAATAGCTGAAATCGGGCTTATCATCTAAATCAAATACCACCCGCGTGCTATCTGGCGAGGGCCATACTCGTACACTATTTATGGTATTTTTTGCCCACAACGGTAAGCTCACAGCGAAAACTATGAAACAAATAAAAAGTTTAACTACACCTCGATTCATTATAACTACCATTGCCTTAACTATTTATTATTATGAGAGCGGGCGCCTTAACCCGCTATTAGCTTATTAACCTAAACGTTGGATAGTAAATCTACCTTAAGCCGCTATTTTGTACGCCAACTAAAAAGGTAACTTTGATGCTTTTATATTTCAATGTGTTAGTAAGTATATTAACTCGGGTTTGGGTTAGTTAGTTTTTCGACAATTGCTATTCCGCGCTCGCTGGCACTATTAATAACAATTTTGCGTTCATCGCCAACGTAACTTAAGGTAATGTCTAAATCGGGAACTGGTATAAACTCTCCCCCTTTTTCTGGCCACTCAACAATACAAATAGCCTGCTCAGAAAAGTAATCTCTTATACCCATGTACTCAAGCTCTTCAGGATCGCCTAACCGGTATAGGTCAAAATGATATACATTAGCACGTGTCAGTTCGTATGGCTCTACCAACGTATAGGTTGGGCTTTTTACCTTACCAGTGTGGCCAAAGCCTTGCACTACACCACGCGTAAATGTTGTTTTACCTGCGCCTAAATCACCGTGTAAATAAATTACTGCACCTTGCTCTATAATAGCAGCCACTTTGTTACCCATTGCTACTGTGGCTATTTCATCATTTAGGTGAGCTTCAAAACTACGCGTCATTGTTACCTCAAAAATTTACTAAAAGCGCATCTTTGCTAATCATACCAGAATATTTCTTGAAGGCGATAAATTGGCGTTTTAGGCATAAAAAAACCGGCCTAAGCCGGTTTTAATTAACTGGGGCTTTATAGCCCTAGTTTTTTCTCAAGGTAGTGGATATTTGTACCACCACTTTGGAAGTTTTCGTCTGCAAGAATTTTCTTATGTAATGGCGTGTTTGTTTTAATGCCATCAATAACTAATTCGTTCAACGCATTACGAGCACGGGCAATAGCCACATCACGGTTTTCACCGTAAGTAATAAGCTTACCAATCATCGAATCGTAATGTGGGGGTACTGTATAGTCAGCATAAATATGGCTATCCCAACGAATACCTAAACCACCTGCAGGGTGGAAACGGGTAATTTTACCCGGCGACGGGATAAACGTTTCTGGGTCTTCTGCGTTAATACGACATTCAATTGCATGGCCGCGGATAACCACGTCATCTTGCGTGAAAGATAGCGGTTGCCCAGCAGCAATTTTTAGCTGCTCTTTAATTAAATCAACACCGCTTACCATTTCAGTCACTGGGTGCTCAACTTGAATACGGGTGTTCATTTCGATGAAGTAAAATTCGCCGTTTTCGTATAAAAACTCAAACGTACCCGCACCACGGTAACCAATTTCGATACATGCACGTGTACAGCGCTCACCAATAAATTTACGCACTTCTGCCGTTATACCTGGAGCAGGCGCTTCTTCAACTACTTTTTGGTGACGACGTTGCATAGAACAGTCACGCTCACCTAAATGAACAGCATTACCTTGTCCATCAGCAAGTACCTGAATTTCAATATGGCGAGGGTTTTCAAGGAATTTTTCCATGTAAACCATGCTATTACCAAAAAACTGTTTCGCTTCTTGTTGAGTAAGTGCGATTGAATCAATTAATTCAGCTTCGCTACGTACTACACGCATACCACGGCCACCACCGCCACCAGCGGCTTTAATAATTACCGGGTAACCAATGCGCTTTGCAATTTGCATGTTGCGTTCTTTGTCATCCGATACTGGTCCGTCAGAACCTGGTACACATGGTACACCGGCTTTGCGCATTGCATTGATTGCCGATACTTTATCGCCCATAAGACGAATAGTGTCGCCTTTTGGACCAATAAATACAAAGCCGCTTTGCTCAACTTGGTCAGCAAAATCTGCATTTTCTGAAAGAAAACCATACCCTGGGTGAATCGCTACAGCGTCTGTTACTTCAGCAGCCGCAATAATGCGCGGAATATCTAAGTAACTTTCAGTGGCTGGAGGTCTACCGATACAAATGGTTTCATCTGCAAGTAATACGTGCTTAAGATCGCGATCCGCCGTTGAATGCACAGCAACCGTTTTGATCCCAAGCTCTTTGCAGGCGCGCAATACGCGAAGTGCTATTTCACCTCGGTTTGCAATGACTACTTTATCTAACATAAGAGTTGGCCTTTAGGTTACTAAATTATTCAATGATGAATAGAGGTTGATCAAATTCTACTGGTTCGCCATTTTCAACTAAAATAGCTGTAACTGTACCCGCTTTATCTGACTCAATTTGGTTCATCATTTTCATTGCTTCAACGATACATAAAGTATCACCTACTTTTACTTGAGAACCTACTTCTACGTATGCTGGCGCTTCTGGAGAAGCTGCTGAGTAAAATGAACCAACCATAGGTGATTTAACTTGATGGCCTGCAGGCGCTGCTGGTGTAGCATCGGCTTCAACGGCTGGCGCAGCTTGTGCTGGTGCCGCAGGCGCTGGAGCAGCCAATTGCTGTGGTGCGTACTGAGCGTAAGCAGGACCTGCGCTCATGTTGTTACGGTTAATACGTACTGATTCTTCACCTTCAGTGATTTCTAGCTCAGCAATACCTGATTCTTCTACTAATTCGATTAGCTTTTTGATCTTGCGAATATCCATGAACGACCCGCCTATAAGTTTGTTAGTTTAAATTAATTCGAGTTTTGCAACCGGCTCACGGCAGCGTTCAATGCTGCGTGGTAACCCATTGCACCTAATCCACATACCACACCTTGCGCCACATCAGAAAAATACGAATGGTGACGAAATGCTTCACGTGCATGCACATTACTTAAGTGCACCTCAAAAAAAGGAATATCAACGCTTAACAATGCATCACGTAAAGCGACGCTAGTATGCGTAAATGCAGCAGGATTAATAATTATGTAATCAACTGCCTGCCAAGCATCGTGTATTCTTTCAATAAGGGCTTGCTCACTATTACTTTGAAAATGCGTAAGCTGAACATCTAGACCCTCTGCGGCAGTCGTTAGTTCGCTCATAATTTCACCAAGAGTGTGCAAACCGTACTTTTCTGGCTCACGCTTTCCTAGCATGTTTAAATTTGGACCATTTATAACTAAAAGTTTAAATTTTGCAGCCATAATACGCGATATATCCTCTAAGTAATGAGTTAAGCCGTTGCGAGCTAATTTTGTACACTAAAGTAAGTATAAAAAACAAAAATTGCAACAAATTCTCACGTTAGCCAACTATTATAGTCAGTTCGATGTAAATAGCAGCAAAATACTGGTCTAATCTCTGGAGGTGTAATAAATATGACGTAATTGGAGGCAAGCCACTTGGTAAGCCCAAGCGGCTAAATTGCACTATTATTGTGCGCTGGCGCGCACTGCAGCTAGGTGGGTGGCAAAATCATCAGCGTTTAAAAATCCTGTAACGCGCTCTGAACTTAGCTCTTGCCCTTGTGTGTTAAAAAACAAAATACTGGGTAAACCAAACACAGTGAACTCTTCCATTAGCTCAATGGTGGTGTCATCACTTTGCGTTAAATCGATTTGAATTAACTGATAGTGGCTAAACTCGCTCTGTACTTTGGCATCTGGAAATGTGTAATGTTCAAACTCTTTACATGCCACACACCAATCGGCGTATAAATCAACCATCACCAGTTTGCCTTGCTGATTAGCTTCAGCAACAGCGTTTTTTAGCTCGGTTAAATTAGCCACTTGTTTAAACTCATTACTTTGCTGACTAACCTGCTCAACCTGTTGCTGCGGCCAAATAACGTTTTTAGCTAATGTAAAACCAGTAACTACTAAAAATGTAGCACTAAACCAAAGCACTGTTTTAAGCGTGCTTTGTGGCTGAGCACTCTGCCAATAGTGTAAATAAACAGCCGTTGCCAGTGCTAAAATACCCGCCATAAGTAAAATAATGTCGGCGCTAATTATGCGCTCCAATAAAATAAGTGGCACAACAAGCATAATAAAACCAAATAACGTTTTAACTTGCTCCATCCAACCGCCAGCTTTAGGAAGCAATTTGCCACCAGACGTACCGAGTAATAAAAGCGGTAGGCCCATTCCTAAACTTAATACATACAGGGTTAAACCACCGACAAGGTAGTCACCACTTTGCGCTACAAATAATAGCGCAGCAGATAACGGAGCTGTGGTACAAGGTGATGCAATTAACCCTGACAACACCCCCATTAAAAACACACCTAGGTAATTGCCGCCTTTTTGGTTATTACTGACTTGCGTTAGCTTGCTCATCATGGCGCTGGGTAACTTAATTTCGTACCAGCCAAACATCGACATTGCCAGCAATACAAACAGTAAACTAAAACTAATAAGTACATAAGGGTGTTGTAAATACCCCTGCACTTGCCCGCCTAAGGCCGCCACTACTAACCCTAATGCAGCATAAGTAAGCGCCATACCTTGTATATATACAAACGACAACGCAAACGCTTTTTTAGTAGATAGATTTTGCTGCCCTGCAATTAAACTCGATAAAATAGGAAACATAGGGAACACACACGGTGTAAACGCAAGCCCCACCCCAACAGCAAAAAATATGAGTAAATTGGTTACTAAACTTTGACTTGCTAATCGCTCTGTAAAACTTAAATCTTGAGTGGTTGTATTACTTTGGCTACGCGTTGAGTCTACAGAAGGAGTCAATGCGTTTAATGTATCAGCGGCATTAGCAGATGAGTTTTTACCTTGCGCTTGCTCTGAGGCAATAATGCTTAAAGGAATACTAATAACCTCAGGCGGATAACACAGCCCTGCTTTGGCACAGCCCTGATAGCGCACCTTTACAACAGCACCCTCTGTAACACTACTGAGCTTACTTATAACACTCACACTATTGAAAAAAACTTCGGTTTTGCCAAAAAACTCGTCTTCAATTATTTCGCCAGTACCGGCATCGCCGACCTTTATGTTGGCGCCTTTAGCGATAATTTCTATTTTCTTTTTATAAAGGTAATAATCAGGGGCTATATCCCACCCCACAAATAAAGTGCTACCTTGCTGATCAAAATCAAATACAAACGCTTGGTCTACGGGTAAAAAGGTTTGCTGTGGCGGGGCAAGTAAATCACCTAGCACATTATTGGTGTTTGCCTTTGCAGGAAGCGCCAGCAAGCTAACCAATAATAAAAAGAAAAACCGCATTAATTTAATACCTCATCCATCCAATGAAAATAAGCCAAATTACCAGTGGCCACATCAACCACTTGAATTTCGGGTACTTCGTAACTGTGTAAACTTTTGATGGTTTCAAAAACATCATTCATTTTTTCTGATTTTGTTTTAATCAGTAGCTTTGCTTCTATCTCTTGGGCAACATCGCCTTCCCACATATAAACTGAGGTCATATTTGGTAAAATATTTACACACGCCGCTAATTTTTGCGCTACAAGTGCTTTTGCTAAAGTGCGTGCTTCAGCCTCATCTTTGCACGTGGTAAATATCATTTTAAATTGCGTAGTCATAATTAACCTTTACTAATTTATAGGGAACTAATGCAATAGTATCTGATAGCTAGTGTAATGTGTAGGCGATGAATAATTGTAGATATTAAGCAATTATTAATCACTTTAAGCTCAACCTTGAAAATAGACCCTTTCACCCTCACTTATATTTCATCCACTCTTTTGAGTGCCATAATTTAGAGAGCCCTATGTTTAGATTTTTATTTGTGTTGTTTATTATCATTCCTATCATCGAAATTGCGCTACTAATACAGGTTAGCGATGTAATTGGTGGGTTTGCGACTATAGCCCTAGTGATTGTTACGGCTATTTTGGGCGCCAGAATGGTTAAACAACAAGGTATGGGTGCATTACAAAATGCACAAAGCCAAATGGCCCAAGGACAAATGCCAGCTAAAGAATTATTTACCGGTATTTGCGTGATCATTGCGGGTGTTTTATTGCTAACCCCAGGCATTATGACCGATGTATTCGGCCTACTATTATTAACCCCCTCAATACGCAATAAACTTGCTGCAGGCCTTGCTAGTCAGGCAACGGTACGCATGAGCACAGGTGCACAGCAAGGCTCTTCAGCCTTTACACAACACCCACACTCGCAGCAAGAACAACAGCATGTAAATAAACCAACTACCATTGATGGCGAGTATGAGAGAAAAGATTAAAAATTTATCGATTTTTCTCTTGGAATTTTACACTCTACCCCCATTAATGAATGCAAATTAGAAAAGCTTTTTTCTGTACTGTTCAGAAACTGTTAGGAGAACTAAAAAAATGAACATTCGTCCTTTACAAGATCGCGTAATCGTTAAGCGTCTAGAAGAAGAAACCAAGTCTGCTGGCGGTATTGTATTAACTGGCTCTGCAGCTGAAAAATCAACTCGCGGAGAAGTTATTGCTGTTGGCAATGGTCGCGTTCTAGATAACGGTGACGTTAGAGCTTTAGAAGTAAAAGCCGGTGACACTGTGTTATTTGGCTCATATGTTGAAAAAACTGAAAAGATCGAAGGTCAAGAGTACCTGATCATGCGTGAAGACAACATTTTAGGCATTGTAGGCTAACCCTACTTTTCGTTTAACAAACATTTAAGAATTTAGAGGAAATTAAAGATGGCAGCAAAAGAAGTACTTTTTGCAGGTGACGCACGCGCTAAAATGCTAACAGGCGTAAATATCCTAGCAAACGCAGTAAAAGTGACCTTAGGTCCTAAAGGCCGTAACGTAGTACTAGATAAATCATTTGGCTCTCCAGTGATCACCAAAGATGGTGTATCTGTAGCAAAAGAAATCGAACTTGAAGACAAGTTTGAAAACATGGGTGCACAAATGGTGAAAGAAGTTGCATCTAAAGCAAATGATGCAGCGGGTGACGGTACTACTACCGCAACTGTACTTGCGCAATCTATTGTAAACGAAGGTCTTAAAGCGGTTGCTGCGGGTATGAACCCAATGGATCTTAAGCGCGGTATTGATAAAGCAATTATCGCTGCAGTAGAAGAGCTTAAAGCGCTATCTGTACCATGTGCTGATACTAAAGCTATTGCACAAGTAGGTACTATTTCAGCTAACTCTGATAAAGAAATTGGCGACATCATTGCACAAGCAATGGAAAAAGTAGGCCGTAACACAGGTGTTATTACTGTAGAAGAAGGTCAATCACTAGAGAACGAACTAGATGTTGTAGAAGGCATGCAGTTTGACCGTGGTTACCTATCTCCGTACTTTATCAATAACGCTGAAAAAGGCGCTGTTGAGCTAGACAACCCGTTCATTCTACTTGTAGATAAAAAAGTATCTAACATTCGTGAGCTACTACCTACATTAGAAGCCGTTGCTAAAGCAAGCAAGCCACTATTAATCATTGCTGAAGACCTAGAAGGCGAAGCACTTGCAACGCTTGTAGTTAACAACATGCGCGGTATTGTTAAAGTATCAGCAGTTAAAGCCCCTGGTTTTGGCGACCGTCGTAAAGCAATGCTACAAGATATCGCCGTATTAACTGGCGGTACTGTTATCTCTGAAGAAATTGGTTTAGAGCTTGAAAAAGCAACTATCGAAGACCTAGGTACTGCTAAGCGTGTAGTAATCACTAAAGATGATACAACTATCATTGATGGTGCGGGTGAAGAAGATGGCATTAACGGCCGTGTTGCTCAAATTAAAGCACAGATTGAAGAAGCAACGTCTGACTACGATAAAGAAAAACTACAAGAGCGTATGGCTAAACTTGCCGGCGGTGTTGCAGTAATTAAAGTAGGCGCAGCGACTGAAATTGAAATGAAAGAGAAAAAAGACCGTGTTGAAGATGCATTACATGCAACTCGTGCAGCGGTTGAAGAAGGCGTAGTACCTGGTGGTGGTGTTGCTCTTGTACGTGCTGCTAGCAAGCTAGTTGAGCTACTTGGCGACAACGAAGACCAAAACCATGGTATTAAAGTTGCACTTCGTGCAATGGAAGCACCACTTCGTCAAATCGTAACAAATGCAGGCGACGAAGCGTCGGTAGTAATAAACGCTGTTAAAGGTGGCGAAGGTAACTACGGTTACAACGCAGCCTCTGGCGAATACAACGACATGCTTGAAATGGGTATCCTAGATCCAACTAAAGTAACGCGCTCTGCACTACAATTTGCAGGTTCGATTGCGGGTCTAATGATCACTACCGAAGCAATGGTTGCTGAAATCCCTAAAGAAGAAGCTGCTGGTGCCCCTGATATGGGTGGCATGGGCGGAATGGGTGGTATGGGCGGCATGATGTGATCATCCTCCTTTAAGCACCTTGCTTATATAAAAACCCAGCTTCGGCTGGGTTTTTGCTTTTTAATACAAGCCTATTGTTATTGCTTAATTTATCTCCACATCTATACCATGAGTTATTGGATTAAAGGTAAAAGGATTTGCTTAATAATAATGAATTAATCACCTTCTTTATTTTGGTATCACTTATAACAGGGTTAGTGGTATTTATTGCTTGGATTATGCTTAAGCTTGTTATATGGGGTAAGAGCATGTCTAAAGGAGCGTATTTATTTTTAGCATTTTTTCCACTAATTTCACTTATGCCTATTCCACCCCCTACTTATGAAAATGTTCAAAAGGCCAAGCAAGAGCAGCGTAAACGAAAAGAAGACTCAGGTGACGACCCTACTAATGAAGATGAGTAAGCCAGTTTAGCTACGTAAATTAAAACACTCTTTAAGGACGCTTTAAGCATGCTATAGGGTTTAAAATAGAGTGAACCCTTTTACTACTAACCCTATATGCGAAGCCAATGTATAACGTACAACCCCCCTTAAAATAAGCTTTAATAAACATTTACCTATACTATTCAACCCTGTATTGATATGTGAAAATACACCGACATAAAACAACTTAAGGTTTTTAAGTTATGCCAAAGCAGCATATAGGTAGTATTGCTCTTGTTGTAAAAGACTATGACGAAGCAATCGCATTTTATACAAAAAAATTAAGCTTTGAATTAGTGGAAGATACGGATTTAGGTGATGGAAAACGCTGGGTGTTAATAACTCCACCCAACTCAAACGGCACACATATATTACTTGCACAAGCCACAGAGCCTGAGCAGTTTAACGCTGTTGGCAATCAAGCAGGTGGCCGTGTATGGCTATTTTTAAACACTGACAACTTTTGGCGCGACTACGAAAGCATGCTAGAAAATGGCGTAGTATTTCATGAGCAGCCTCGCAATGAGCCTTACGGTACGGTGGCCGTATTTGAAGATCTCTATGGTAACAAATGGGATCTTATTCAACAGAGCTAAATACTTAATTGATTAACGACCTGACTATTTGAAATAAATCCGAGGGTAGCATGCCGCGCTGCCCTTGCTCTTCAGCCGCAACTTCACCAGCTCGAGCATGAAGAGTTACCCCGTATCGCGCTGCTTCATCGATACTAAGCCCTTGAGCAAGCAATGCACCAATAATACCTGTAAGTACGTCGCCACTCCCTCCCACGGCAAGTGCTGCGTTACCATTTTCACACACCCAAGTACTTTTACCGTTATCAATTAAAGACCCAGCGCCTTTTAATATGCAAGTAGCATTATACCGTTTTGCGCATAGTCGCACGTTTTCAAACCTATTTGACTCTATTTCAGAAGTGTTTTTGCTAATGAGCCGAGCCGCCTCACCAGGATGCGGAGTTAGGACACATTGAGCCAACGTATAAGCACTTGCATTTTCAGCTAATAAATTAAGTGCATCAGCATCAAGTACAAGCGGCGTATTGTGCTCTTGGCAATAGTGCATTACTGTGCAAAACGTTTTTTTAGCCCATTCATCCTGCCCAAGTCCAGGACCAAGTACAACACAACTTGCCCACTCTAAAGCCTGTTCAAGGTTTTCACTCATGACCATTAATTCTGCCCTACCTATGCTTATTGGCATAATAGAGCTTTGATGCGTATAAACCTTCACCATCCCCGCACCTGCTCGTAGCGCAGCTTCACTACTGAGCCTAATTGCTCCCGCAGTACCTTGGTTGCCACCTACGCATAATAACTTGCCATGATTGCCCTTATGGCTATTTAAAGCCCGAGAGCCCAAACGTTTAAAGCTGTCTATATTTATTAAATGAGCAGAAGGTGAAGCGAGTTGACTAAAAGTATCTTCAATTGCTAATTCATCGAGAATCAACTCACCGGCATGCTGTTTACCTGTCCCTGTAGAAAGGCCTTGTTTAATCGCAATAAAAGTAAGTGTTTTTGTTGCCTGAATAGCTGCGCCTAATACTTCACCTGTATTTGCATCAATCCCTGAGGGAACATCGATACTTAAAACAGGCTTTTCGCTTTGGTTGATGGCAGTAATAATCTCACAATAATTTTCGCGAACAGGTGAATTAAGCCCAGTACCTAGTAACCCATCAATCACACAATCACAGCAATTTAAATCACTCTTTGCAAACTCGTTAACTATGCCACCATTATCAAGCCATAGCTGCTTCGCTTTAGCAGCGTCACCACTGAGTGTTTTAACAGGATCTATAGCGCAAACTTTAACCTCTGCACCAGAGTCCTTAATTAAACACGCGGCTATGTAAGCATCACCCGCATTATTGCCATTACCTACAATAATCAAAGTAAGCTTAGCGTTAAAAGACTGCCACTGCTTGTATACTGCCTCTCCCGCTCGCTGCATTAAAGTAAATAAATCTATTCCACATTGCTTAGCCGCCTCTCCCTCATAGGAGCGAACCTGATCTTTTGTGTAAATATGCCTTTGTTTATTTAACATAGAAACTCGCCATAAATAAGTGTGTAGATGCTCTATAACTATAGCTTGGGATAAAAGAGCACTTTTCAATAGCGGGTTTAGCATGCTAAACAGCTATTAAAGCTGAAATTGAAGCCTTTAATACAAAGAGTGTGAGTTCTGTGGTGGGCTTTTGCCGCGGGTTTCGTGATACTCAACCCACGCTACGGAGGTGGTGGAGATTGTGAGAATAATATCTGGAATGTATTTTTACTTTTCTGCAGACGTAAAAAAGCCCAGCTCTTTCGAGTCGGGCTTTCTTGTATTTGGAGCCTAGCGATGTCGTAATGCCCACAGCGGTAGAGAGTCACATAGCAAATGTACATTATCATTGTCTCGGGGCGGCCTTTCGTAGGGCTCGCCTTCGAGCTGTTTCGTTTCACTACTGAGTTCGGCTATTTATTAAAACCCAGACAGCAAAAAACCCGTTACATCGCTGCAACGGGTTTCTCTTATTTGGAGCCTGGCAATGTCCTACTTTCACATAGCAAATGCT
>NZ_JAPCKL010000007.1:0-182742 GCF_025942345.1 Pseudoalteromonas sp. A3 | reverse complement strand
TTGGAGCGGCACACGAGGCTCGAACTCGTGACCTCGACCTTGGCAAGGTCGCGCTCTACCAACTGAGCTAGTGCCGCATTATTATTTAATTATCTGCGTTATTCAACATCTTGCGATGTTTACGCTGCTAACTAAGTAACTTTGGTTTTCTTTATCTTAGGGGCTATGCCCTCTCAACACGGACGCATTCTACAGAGATTATTAAACGCGTCAACACAAAAAATGCCACTTTTGAACTGTTTGATTATTTTTTATCTAAAACGGTGCGTTATTAGACGTTTACAATCAATTTTTGGTCAATTCACTCCATGCAGCCATTAAATATTGCACCATAGAGCTCAGTGTTAAATAGGTGGCTATATACAATAAAGCAAAACTTAAATAGATCATCCACGTATCGTATTGCCAAATTAGGCCAATAATCGCCAGCATTTGCGCCGCGGTTTTTATTTTGCCCATATTTGATACTGCAACGTTTCCACGTTTGCCTTGTTCGGCCATCCATTCACGTAATGCAGATATCACTATTTCACGGCTAATAATAATAAGGGCCGGAATCGTCATATACATAGACTGATAATGATCAGAGAGCGCAACAAGTGCAGCACACACCATAACCTTATCGGCTACAGGGTCTAAAAACGCACCAAAAGGCGTAGATTGCTCTAGCTTTCGTGCTAAATAGCCATCAAGTATATCGGTGATTGATGCAAGCCAAAAAATAAAAGCGGCAGCAAAAAACGCCCAGCTATAAGGCAAGTAAAATATCACCAAAAATATGGGGATAAGAAAAAGTCTAAAGGTTGTGAGTGTGTTTGGAATATTCCACATAACTACTTGGATATGTCTTTTTTTCTATATTCGCATGAAGGGCTAGCCCTTGTCATGCAAATGGTTAAATATCTTCTCAGCCATGTCAGGACTGATCCCAGGAACTTTCTTTAACTGTTCTATATTAGCAGCTTTTACCCCTTGCATGCCCCCTAAATATTTTAATAATGTTTGGCGGCGCTTAGAACCTACTCCGTTGATCTCTTCTAATAATGATTGCGTGCGCTGTTTTTGGCGCTTATTACGGTGCCCTGCAATAGCAAATCGGTGCGACTCATCGCGAATATGCTGGATTAAATGTAGTGCTGGCGCATCCGAATCCATAGGAATCGTTTTTCGCCCGCCATCAATTAATAAGGTTTCAAGGCCTGGCTTTCTGCTTGTGCCTTTTGCTACACCGACTAACAGCGGCATTTTAGCATGTGGCCACGTGGCAAAATACTGCTCTGCACGGCCTAGTTGCCCTTTACCACCGTCAATGAATATAACGTCAGGAATTTTGTCTTCATCTACTACTTTGTTGTAGCGTTTGTTCAGTGCAAACTCCATTGCCGCGTAATCATCACCGCCGGTTATACCCGTTACGTTGTAGCGTCTGTACTCTTTGTTATTTGGCCCTTGCGAATCAAATACTACACAACTGGCTACTGTGTTCTCCCCCATGGTATGGCTGATATCAAAACATTCCATTCTGTTTATATCATCTAAGCCTAGGGTCGCTTTTAATTGTGCATAACGTTTATTTATAGAGTCTTGCGTACTTTGTTTAACGGTAATGCTGTTTAATGCGTTTTTATTGGCAAGCTGAAGGTATTGTGCTCGCTCCCCGCGGGTAACCACTTTAAGCGATACTTTGCGCTCACTAATTTGCGTAAGAGCTTCACTTAATGCGCTACTTTCTTCAATCTCGAACGGTAAAATAATTTCTTTTGCTATGCGCCCTGTCGCACCAGGCGCTAAATAATATTGCCCTAAAAACGAAGTGAGTATTTCCTCTTGCCCCGAATCTTTAGGGACTTTTGGAAAATAGGTTTTACTGCCTAGCACTTTATGATCACGGATCATTAATAAATGAATCCCATTTAATCCATTTAAGTGCGCAAAACCTACCACATCCATTTCAGCAAAATTACCTGAAATAGACTGCTGCTCCTGCATTTTGCGCAGTAGCATAATTTGGTCACGCACTTTAGCTGCGAGCTCAAAGTTAAGGTCTTTACTCGCCGCTTCCATTTTTTTTATTAAATCGGCTATTACTTCGTGCGACTTACCTGTTAAAAACTTACGTACATAATCAACTTGTTCGCCGTACTCTTGCTCTGTCACTTTATTAACACACGGTGCTGAGCAGCGCTTTAGCTGATACTGTAAACACGGGCGGCTTCTGGCACGGTAATAGGCATCTTCGCACTGACGTACAGGAAATATTTTTTGCATTAAACGCAAACTTTCCGACACTGCGCCAGCACTTGGGAAAGGGCCAAAATACTCGCCTTTTACCTTGCGACTGCCTCTATGAAAGGCTAAACGCGGATGTTTATGACTGGTAAGTAATATATAGGGGTATGACTTATCATCACGTAATAAAATGTTATAACGCGGCTGATATTTTTTTATAAGGTTGTTTTCAAGCAGCAGGGCTTCGGTTTCGGTGTTTGTGAGTGTAACTTCAATATCGCAAATATTACTCACTAACACACGGGTTTTACTGTCGGTTAGATTAGATCTAAAGTAGCTATTTACCCGTTTTTTTAAGTTTTTAGCTTTACCGACATAAATAACTTGTTGTTCACTATCAAGCATACGGTATACACCCGGTTCACTTGATAGCGTTTTTAAAAATTGGGCGTGATCGAATTCAGACATAAATTAAAAAATTAATGAGATACGTCTATATCAATCATTTTATGGCGAATAGCCAAATGAGTAAGCTCAACGTCGCCCCCTACGTTTAATTTTTCAAACATACGGTAACGGTAGCTGTTCACTGTTTTTGAGCTTAAATTTAAGCGCTCGGCAATATCTTGAGCTTTTTCACCTTTGGTGATCATTAGCATAATTTGTAGCTCGCGCTCAGATAAGCTTTGAAAAGGGTTTTCATCGGTACGCCCTGTTACTTGCGCAAGGGCTATTTGTTGTGCAATTTCTGGGGCGATATAACGCTGGCCTGCATGAACAGAACGTATAGCACGAACCATTTCATCAGAGCCTGCACCTTTGGTTAAAAAGCCATGCGCGCCAATTTGCATCACTTTTGATGGAAACGGGTCTTCGCAATTAACCGTAAGCACAATAATTTTTACATCTGGGCAATAGCGACAAATCTTTTTAGTGGCCTCTAAGCCACCCATGCCAGGCATGTTCATATCCATTAATACAATATTAGGTGCGTGCTGGCGACAAAACTGTACCGCAGCCTCTCCATCTTTAGCTTCGCCTACCACTTTAAAACCACGTACATCATCTAATATACGTTTTATACCAGTTCGTACCAGCTCATGGTCATCAACTAAAAGCACATTAATCAATGTAATACCCTCATTAACCTAACAATACGCAACAAACAATCTAATTTGCCACATTACCACAGTTAAAGCGAAACAATAACTAATATTATTGCTTCGCTTTAGGTGTCCTCATCTTTTAGCATTATTTTACAACTGCTAAAAACCAGTACTTTAGTTTTTTATGACGCTGCTTTTTCGCTAAAACGGTCTACCCATAGAGCAATAATACCATCGCCTGTTACATTACACGCAGTACCAAAGCTATCTTGCGCAAGGTAAAGTGCAATCATAAGTGCAACAGCGCCTTCGTTAAAGCCAAGCATACTGGTTAATAAACCGAGCGCCGACATTACTGCTCCACCAGGTGCACCTGGCGCTGCAATCATTACTACCCCTAACATCATAATAAACGGTAGCATCCCCATTAAAGAAGGTACTTCCATGCTTGGCGATAAAAACATAACGGCCATCGCACACGTCACAATCGTAATGGTAGAACCCGATAAATGGATAGTAGCGCACAGTGGCACTGTAAAGTTTGCTACATCTTCTTTTACGTTATTTGCTTTGCTTGATTGCAAAGACACCGGAATGGTTGCCGCGCTCGACATTGTCCCCAGTGCTGTAAAGTAAGCAGGAAGCATATTTTTAACGAGCTCCAACGGGTTACGTTTAAGTAATATCCCCGTAGAAACATATAACACGGTTAGCCACAGCCAATGCATTACAAGTGCAGCAATAAGCACAACACCAAAGGTTTGCAGTGTATCGACCACGGTCCCTGCTACGGTCATTTCTGCAAATACACCTGCAATGTAAAATGGTAATGCCGGAATAATTACTTTAGATAATAAAGCATCGATGACATCGCGACCCTGATCAGACACTTTTTTAAGTGTTTCTAATTCAAGTTGGCTCATGCCAATACCAAACACAAATGCAGTCACAAGCGCTGTCATTACACCCATCAGCGGTGGAATTTCTAAATCAATAAAACTGCCAATTTCAGTGGCAACTTCGGCTTCAAACGTAATATTGCCACTTAGCAGTGGAATAACCGCACTCACTAATAAAAAGGCAAGCGTACCTGCAATTACAGTAGAGCTATAAGCAAAGCCAACAGTTTTACCTAATAAATGGCCAGACCCTTTAGGCAAGCCCGCAATGCCCGAAGCAATAAAAAATAAAATAATTAATGGGATGGTAAAAGAAATGAGTTGGCCAATAAGTTCTTTAACAGTAAATAAAAGCTCAACACCTGTGAGAGGCACATAAAGCCCGACCAAAATACCGGCCACAATACCGGCAATTAATTTTAAGATTAACTTCATTGTGATTGCTTAGTTGAATATAGATAGAGTGTTTTTAACATGTTTTAGGCGCATTGTGTGATAAAAGTATTCAAGTTATATTCATGTGCGCAAATAACACACAAAAACATCGCAATAATTAGCCTACTCTGAGCATTTTTTAACTACGTGGCGAAATTTACTCTTTAAATTTAAAAATGAGCCCGCATCTTTAATAACTAAAGCAACAATAATAACTAATTTTTATTTCGGCTGGTTATAAGCCCAATAGATATATGTTATAGCCAAACTTTACTTTAGTTTTTTTAAACTCGCAGTAAAGTGTATTTATATAGTTAATAGCAAAGGCTATTAACACATTGATCAGATTGTATCCAAAGGAACATTATGTCTACTATTTTTGAAGATAACTCACTAAGCATTGGTAATACACCACTGGTAAAACTTAATCGCGTAACAGGCGGAAACGTTTACGCTAAAGTAGAATCGCGTAATCCTAGCTTTAGTATTAAATGTCGTATTGGTGCATCAATGATTTGGGAAGCTGAAAAATCAGGTCAGCTTGTTGAAGGTAAAGAACTAATTGAACCTACATCGGGTAATACAGGTATTGCCCTTGCATTTGTTGCAGCAGCACGTGGTTACAAATTAACACTTACCATGCCAAATACAATGAGCCTAGAGCGCCGCAAACTATTAAAAGCATTAGGCGCTAACTTAGTGCTTACAGATGGCGCTAAAGGTATGAATGGCGCAATTGAAAAAGCAAAAGAAATTCAAGCAACAGATCCAGAAAAATACATTTTATTACAACAGTTTGAAAACCCAGCTAACCCTAAAATTCACTTTGAAACAACCGGCCCAGAAATTTTTGAAGCGCTTGATGGTAAAGTAGACTTTTTTGTAGCAGGCGTAGGCACTGGCGGTACTATTACAGGTGTTAGCCGTTACCTTAAAAACGAAAAAGACCTAGATGTTAAAGCGATTGCAGTTGAGCCAACTAACTCACCTGTTATTAGCCAAACGCTTGCAGGCGAAGAAGTAAAACCAGGTCCACATAAAATTCAAGGTATTGGCGCAGGGTTTATTCCTGGTAACCTTGATTTAAGTGTGATTGATGGTGCTGAGCAAGTATCAAACGAAGATGCTATTGCAATGGCTCATGAGCTAATGAAAAAAGAAGGTATTTTAGTGGGTATTTCATCAGGCGCAGCTGTTGTTGCCGCTAAACGCCTTGCTGAAAAGCCAGAAAACGCTGATAAAAATATTGTGGTGATTTTACCAAGTGCCACAGAGCGTTACCTGTCTAGCCCAATGTTTGCTGAAGAATTTAGCGAGCAAGAATTAGTACAGTAAACTTCTCTCCTTGAGATACTTAAAAGGATGCTTATGGCATCCTTTTTTATTATTTATGATTCAATTTTCTATTTATTCCCCAGTGCTGCTTTACATCTTGTTTAATTAACCACACACTTTAAAAAAACTAATTAAAAACATTCAACATGAAAAAAATAACAGCTTATTTAAGTTTTATCGTATGCTTATTTTTAGCCGCCTGTGGCGATAGCGTACAAACGCTGGGCGACTCACCGGGCGATACAGCCACCGCTTACTTTGATGCATTGTATAATCAAAAAGATTTACAAAAAGCCAGCACAATGGCCACCCCTAACCTCAGCCGAATTATGAAATCCTATGGTACTGCTAAACAATTTGCCCGAAACTTAGTAAACCTGCAATACGATGAAGTAGTAATTGAAGTCGATATGACCAACATGAGCGTACGCGAACAATATGGCGATAACGCCAAAATAAACCTCATTTTTACAGGCTACTTTAATGGCGATAAAGTCGATGATATGCGCAGCGTTAAAATGCTTCGTAAAAAAGGGAAATGGTATATAGATAAAATAGTTGCAGACCCTTACGCACGCTAACTTATACACCACAAAAAAGGCCTTACATATGTAAGGCCTTTTTACGTTTAGCGCTTATCTTAAGCGTTATAATTCACCGGGTTTAAAGTTATCAACGGCAATTGCTTGTTTTCTTAGTTTATTGGTATGGTGCATTGCATCGGCATCTGCTTGCGCAAGGAGCTCATTCTCTAGTGCGTAATTTATTGCGCCTTCTATGTCGAGCGTTGCAGGGACCTTACCACTGCGTTGCCAGTGTTTTAACTCTTTAAACTGTGTTTGCATATCGTGCATAGCTAAAAATGCATTTTCCATCACGCCCGTGCCCGCATTTTCATCTACATAACATAAGTGCGTTAAACGGTTTCTAAACACCCCAGGTTGCGTCATATGCTCGCAAATACTTTGGGCTGTTTCATCACTTGGCTTGCGGTAGTGATTCCCCAGCGGAAACACAATGCGTTTAAGTAAAAAGTTAACCACCGGATTTGAAAAGTTTTTGAAAAAACCATCAAACGCTTGGCCTATCTCATAAAGAGAATTTTCAATAGCGTATTTCACAAAAGGTAAATCAGCCTGTTGGCGCCCTTCATCTTCAAAGCGTTTTAATACAGTAGACGCTAAATATAAATGGCTAAGCACATCACCTAAACGCGCCGAAATCATTTCTTTACGCTTTAGCTCGCCACCAAGTACCAACATGGCTACATCTGTAGTAAAAGCAAGCCCTCGGCTCATTCTGCTTAGCTGTTTGTAATACACAGCGGTTGCACCGCACACGGGCGCTTTTGCCAAACAGCTTCGCGTAAGACCATGCACAAAAGCCATGCCGGCATTACTGGCAGCAAATAAAATGTGCTTCATCAATAAACTATCAAATCGATCAAGTGCTGCATCGTCGTCTTCCATTGCGGCAGCTTCCATTTCTTTTAACACAAACGGATGACAACGCGTGGCACCTTGACCAAAAATCATTAAGTTACGGGTTAAAATGTTTGCCCCTTCAACAGTAATCGATACCGGGATCCCCATATAACCATGGGCTAAATAGTTATTAGGCCCAACTTGAATACCTTTACCAGAGTGAATGTCCATTGCATCGTTCATTACCGTACGCCCCATTTCGGTCATATGGTATTTTGCAATGGCGGTAACAACCGATGGGCTAAGTTTTAAATCTATTGCGCCTGCGGTCATTAAACGCGCAGACTCTAATGTATACGTTAACCCGCCAATACGCGCTAAGGCTTCTTGTACACCTTCAAATTGGCCAATTGATACACCAAACTGTTGGCGTACCACAGAGTAGGCAGAGGTCATTTTAGAGGCTAAATGCCCTGTTGCGGTGCTTAGTGCAGGTAAAGAAATACCGCGCCCAGCACTTAAACACTCAACCAACATGCGCCAGCCTCGTCCTGCGCCCTGCTCACCGCCAATAATCCAATCTAGCGGAATAAAAACATCTTTACCGTAGGTAGTTCCGTTCATGAATGCCATGTTTAATGGATAATGGCGCTCACCCGTTTCTACCCCTTCGTGATCTGTAGGAATTAGCGCACAGGTAATACCTAGCTCTTTTTCATCGCCTAATAACCCATCTGGGTCATACATTTTAAAGGCAAGGCCGAGTACGGTTGCCACCGGCGCAAGCGTAATATAACGCTTAGACCAATTTAAACGCAGGCCTATAACTTCTTCACCATTATGCTGCCCTTTACACACTACGCCAGAGTCGGGAATACTGCCCGCATCAGAGCCAGCTTCTGGGCCGGTAAGTGCAAAACACGGCACATCTTTACCACTTGCAAGGCTTGGTAGCCAACGGTCTTGTTGCTCTTTTGTACCATAATGCAGTAACAGCTCGCCTGGGCCTAAGCTATTAGGCACCATAACAGTAACCGCCGCAGTTAAGCTTTTTGTGGCAATTTTTGACACTATGGTTGAATTAGCAATGGCAGAGAACTCACGTCCACCAAATTTTTCAGGAATGATCAGCGCAAAAAAGCCCTCTGTTTTTAAGTAATCCCAGACTTCTTTTGGTAGGTCTTTGTCTTTTTGTACAATTTGGTAATCATCTAGCATTGCCAGTAGCGTGTTCACCTGATTATCCATAAAGTCATTTTCTTTATCGCTAAGCTCAGGCCTTGGAAAGTTATGCAGTTTTTGCCAATCTGGATTACCACTAAATAGCTCACCATCCCACCATACATCGCCGGCTTCCATTGCCTCTCGCTCAGTTTGCGAGAGCGGCGGAAGTACCTTTTTAAACATTTTAAACGTAGGACGGCTGATCAGGTTGAGGCGAATATCTTTGACTGCAAAAATAACCACCACCACGACCAGCAATATTATAAATACTGACATGAGCACATTCCTTTTACATTGAATGAAAATAGTAACTTAATTATGACCCATCTTAGTTTAAATACAATCATTGCGCGATGCACCACACGCCTTAACGTATTAATTTTATTGTTTTAAACATCGCTGCTATTATCACTTTCTTAATAACAATAAACCAAAGGAATACAATGAACACGCCACGCTTTAAATTAAGTATGAGCGCCCTCATAGTCGCAAGTACATTAGCACTAACCGCCTGCGAAGCAGAAATAGCCATAGACACTAGTGATTCAGCACAGACCGAGAAGCCCCTTACAAAACAAGATGCCAATGCATTTATTGCCAAAGCCGAGCAAGAGCTAAGCGAGCTTTACCTAGAATCGAGCCGCGCTGAGTGGATTTACGCAAATTTTATAACGCACGACACCTCGGCGTTATCTGCCGAGGTTAATCGTAAAATGACCGAGTCGGTCGTACGTTTAGCCAATCAGGCAGCCCAATTTGACGACTTAGCGCTTGATTACGATGCACGCCGCAAGCTTAATAAACTTAAACTTGCGCTTACTTTACCCGCTCCTCAGGACGCTGAAAAAACAGCCCAACTTTCAACTATTGTGGCAGAGCTAGGTGGTTTATACGGTAAAGGTAAATACTGTAAAGACGATGGCAGCTGTTTAAGCCTTGGTGATATGACCGCAAAAATGGCCACCAGCCGTGATTACAACGAGCTACTTGATTTATGGCAAGGGTGGCGTCAAATTTCAAAGCCAATGCGCCCACTTTACGAGCAGCAAGTAACCCTTACAAACGAAGGGGCTAAAGAGCTAGGTTATGCTGATACCGGCGCAATGTGGCGCAGCAAGTACGATATGCCAGCCGATGACTTTACAACCGAGCTTGACCGCATTTGGGGGCAAGTAAAGCCACTTTATAACTCACTGCATTGCCATGTACGCGCTAAATTAGGCGAAAAATACGGCACCGACAAAGTAGCCCAAGATGAGCCTATTCCTGCGCATTTATTAGGAAACATGTGGGCGCAAGCGTGGGGTAACATTTACGATGTAGTCGCGCCAGAAAACGCCGATCCGGGTTACGATGTTACCGAGCTATTAGCTAAAAATAATTACGACGAGCTAAAAATGGTTAAAGGTGCTGAAACCTTTTTTACCTCAATGGGGTTTGAGCCATTGCCAGAGACCTTTTACGAGCGTTCGTTATTTGTAAAACCAAAAGACAGAGACGTACAGTGTCATGCCTCTGCTTGGAATATAGATAGCAAAGACGACTTACGCATTAAAATGTGTATTCAACGCACCGGCGAAGAATTTTCTGTTATTCACCATGAGCTAGGCCACAACTTTTATCAGCGCGCTTATAATAAACAGCCTTTATTTTATCAAGAAAGTGCCAACGATGGTTTTCACGAAGCCATTGGCGACACCATTGCTTTATCGGTTACACCCGGTTACTTAAAAGAGATTGGTTTACTTGATCAAGTACCTGATGAGTCAAAAGACATTGGCTTACTAATGAAAATGGCGCTAGATAAAGTCGCCTTTGTGCCCTTTAGCTTAATGGTTGATCAATGGCGCTGGCAGGTATTTTCGGGCCAAGTAAAGCCACAAGATTATAATAAAGCGTGGTGGGAGCTACGTGAAAAATACCAAGGTGTGAAAGCGCCTATTGCACGTAGCGAAGATGACTTTGATCCAGGTGCTAAATACCACGTACCAGGCAACACTCCTTATACACGTTACTTTTTAGCGCATATTTTACAGTTTGAATTTCACCGTAGCTTATGTGAAATAGCCGGTAACGATAAAGCCATTCACCGCTGCTCTATTTATAATTCAAAAGAAGCAGGAGATAAGCTAAACGCAATGCTGGAAATGGGCTCTTCTCGTCCATGGCAAGAAGCCCTTGAAACCATTACTGGCAAGCCGCAAATGGATGCAACCGCTATGCTTGATTACTTTGCACCGCTGCAACGCTATTTAGATGAGCAGAACAAAGACCGTAATTGCGGCTGGTAAAACTTTTGCCACGGTTAATTTAAGTTAAAAACAACAAAGCCCGCTACAGTAGCGGGCTTTTTGTTCAGTAACTAACTTTTGGTTAAATTAGAACTGTAAGCTTACATTTGCAAAGTAAACATCGTAATCAGAATCATCCCAGTTATTACCGTAACCTGCTTCTAAACCAACATTGTTATTGAAAAAGTGTTGAGCACCAAAAGCGTAGTCATCGTTCTTGTTAACTGTAACAAACACTGATGTTGCTTTACTGAAATAGTAGTTAGATGCTAATTCCCAGCTACTAGAACCGCCATCAACATCTTCAAATTTACCTTCAACAGTTAAGTAGTTACCTTGCTGTAAATCAACAAAGTACTTAGCTGCTACTGCACGGTAATCAAACTCGTCATCTGCTGTTACTGTAAAGCCGATATAATCAGTGCTGTTTAATTCGTGGTTATATGCTAGGTCAAACACAAACTGATTGTCAGCATCTTCAACATCTACAAACGTTGCTTTTAATACAAGGTTTGGATTAAAGAAGTAACCAGCTGAAAGTTCAATTACATCCGTGCTTGAGCCAAAATCACTATCGAAGTTATTGTACTGTGCACCTAGTACAAAATCTTGTACAAAATACTCACCGCCAATGCTAGTAACGTCTAAAAAATCATTATCACTGTATGCACCATAAACATTTGTTTGCTTATTGATGTACTCAAATTGATCATAAGGACCTAACGTCGCTTTTGGAGAAAAGTAATAAGTTGAGTCAACACTTACCGTGTCATCTCCATCAATGTCCATGTATCCTACGTGGCTGATAGATTGGTAAGTATCTGCTGCCATTGCAGTGGTTGCAGCGCTTGATAATAAAATACTCGAAATGATAACGGCTAATTTTTTCATTTTAAATTCCCTATAAATGTTATTTTCTATGCTTGGGCCGTGTAGCCAAAGTCGGGCCGCATCCTAACAATAAATAATGAACAAAAAATGAATGAGAGAACAAACTAAACACAATATCAACAACTTAAATTGTTAATCATTCCGTACAAATGTAAATATAAAGCACACCTTAAATCTACAGTAGAATTATATCTCAGTATTTAAACTTCAAAAGTAATAAATAAGGTACAAACTGTCGCTAAATTGAATACAACTTAACTATTCGATAAACCTCATCAATATAACTATCCCTCATTATATTTTTCTCATTTTTCAAAAAAATTATTATTTTTAATTTAAAAGATGCTATTTAGATGAGCAGAACAAAGACCGTAATTGCGGCTGGTAAAAATTCACCTCGGTTAATTTAAGTTAAAAACAACAAAGCCCGCTACAGTAGCGGGCTTTTTATGCTTTTAATTAAGTACAGGGCTTAATTAAAACTGAAAACGCATGTTTGCAAAGTATGCATCGTTATCAGAGTCATCTGCATTGTTCTCGTAACCTACTTTAAGACCAATGTTTTTATTGATGAAGTGCTGAGCACCAAAGCTGTATGTATCTTGCTTGTTGTAGTTAGCAAATACCGAGGTTGCTTTTGAGAAGTAGTAGTTAGTTTCTGCTACCCACTGGTTTTCTGCATCTTCAATGCTCTCGTATTTACCTTCAAACGTTAAAAAGTTACCTTGCTGTAAGTCAATAAAGTACTTAGCTGCAACAGCGCGGTAATCAAAGTCGTCATCAGATGTAAGTGTTATACCTACGTAGTCTGTGCTGTTTAGCATGTGATTGTATGCTAAATCAAACAAAGCAAAGTCATCGCCGTCTTTGTTTTCAACAAGCGTTACTTTTGCTAATAAATCAGGGTTAAAGAAGTAGCCACCAGTTAGCTTGTAAAGCTCACCGTTAGAACCCGAATCTGGGTCAAGGTTTTCGTAAGATGCGCCAACAACAAATTCATTAATAAAGTATTCGCCACCAATGTTAGTAACATCGCCAAAGTCGTCATCAGCATAACCGCCGTAAACGTTAGTTTGTTTATTAATGTACTCAAACTGATCGTACGGACCTAATGTTTTTTTAGGAGATAGGTAATAAATAGAGTCTACAGCAACGGTGTCGTTGTTATCGCTATCTTTGTAGCTTAAATTACTGATTGAATTGTAGCTGTCTGCAGCAGCCGCAGTGCTAGATAATAAAATGCTTGAAATAATAACTGCTAATTTTTTCATTGTAAGACTTCCCTTTGTGCATTGCTTTTTATGCTTTAGCTCATTGACTAAAGTGGGGACATGCTAACGCTGAGAAACTGAATGAAAACTTAATTAAGCAGTTGTATTTATTAAGTTAATTGTAAGTAGGTGTAAGAAACTGTAAATTTAAAGTAGTTGCAACATATAGTCAACAACTACTTAAAACATGTTCAGCAAACTAAAGCGCATGCTGACTTATTACACGATAAACTTCGTTAATATTATCGCCCGATTTAAACTCTTTACTAATAGGCGTTGGGTCTGAGCCAATCCAAATTTTAAGCTCGGCATCTAAATCAAAGTGCCCTGCACTTTCTTTACTAAACTTAGTAATTTTAGAATAAGCAATACTCACCATTTCCATTTTAGAGCCGGTCATACCTTGCTTATCAATTAAAATTAAACGCTTATTAGTAAAAATAAACATATCGCGAATCACCTTATAGGCTTTTTCTACTTGTTCGCCATCTATTAGGGTATTAGCAAGTACTTTTTCTAAATCAGAATCATCTACTTCGCTTGCATTTCCCATTAAACCACTGAGTAGTCCCATTATACTTTCTCCTGTGTAAATATTTGATTTTCTAAGGTGTGACCATTTACTAACTGCCTATATTGCCAGTTTTGTTGATGGCAAAAGTTTAATAAAGCAATATCAAGTGGCTCACCGGTTGGCTGGTACTCAATCACGTATTCTTTATGTTGGCTCATATACACGCGGTTTACACCTGATAACGCCTGCAGTTGTTGTTCCACATTTTGATACGCCTCGTTGAGCATTAAGGTATAAAAGTGAGTATGCGTATTGTTGTCTTTTGTTTGGTGCTCGCTCAAAATGCCCTTATCTAGGTGAAGCACTTGGGAGCATAATCGCTCAAGTTCGGTTAAATCGTGCGAACTTAAAATAAAGGTGGCTTCATCGCTTAAGCTCGATACCAGCTCTCGCACCTCCCTGGCATGAATAGGGTCAAGCCCTGCTGTGGCTTCATCAAGCATCACTATTTTCGGCGAGCCAATCAGCGCTTGCGCTATCGTTACCCGTTTGCGCATACCGTGAGATAAATCGCCTGCACGCTGTTTAGCGACTTCTTTTAAGCCAACCAAATCAAGTACGCGCAGCGCTTCATTGTGGCTTTGTTTAGCACCCATGCTTTGAAGCTTGCCATAAAACGCCAGTTGCTTATCTATATTAAAACGCGGATCTAACTGCGCATCTTGCGGTAATGCACTCACTTGGTTGAACAACGCGGCACTACCAGGCTTATGCCCTAAAATACTGAGCTCACCGTGGCTTGGGTTAATATAGCCGCACAATAAACTAAATAATGTGGTTTTACCGGCGCCATTAGGGCCCACTAACGCCACAGGTGCGCCTTTTTGAATTTCAAAGCTTACGTTGTTAAGTGCTTGCTTTGCGCCATACGATTTACTCAAGCCGCTGGCTTTTATTAATACGCTCATAGCGAACTCCTTGTAAATATTCGATGCGCAATCGCTATAAATACAGCGCTTTGAATAAGCGGCACACCTAAGGCACTCAATAAAGGTAGGTTTTGCCCAGCTAAAAGTTCAGAATTAACCCCTGGGAAAAGGTAATCGAGCGCATTTAGAGCCGGTACTTGCCACGCCAATATACCCACAATAATGCCGCCACCAGCAAAATATAAAATGGCTAATACAATTGCTAAACGCGACGAGCGAGCAAACGTGTTAATCAAACTCATTAATGCTACAAACGGGCTAAGTACCACCACCATTATTATAAATATAGAAACCGCACGGCTTAACCCACCCATTAATAGGCTAGGCTCTCTGTAACCAAGTACGCCAAGGGTTGCCACTAGGGTAATAGCTAATAAACACGCTAACACGCCAAGCTGACCTAAAAAACGGCCAAATAAAATTTCAAACCGTGTAGAGCGCAATGATAAAAACCGTAATGTGCCGCGCTCTCTATCGCCAACGGTTTGATCGCTTGATATAAAAATAGCAAACAGCGGAAAGCTATACAAAGCGACTAGCCAGTACATAGCAAATTCGGCCTCAGGCCAATCAAGCAACTTACTTAAACCAATACTGCCTGAAATATCGCGTGCCATTTGTTCAAAATTGGGCGCACTAATAATGCTGACGGCTTGGCCTATCGGGTAGCGTAAAATAAGTAACCAAACAAGGGCAAAGGCGGCCATTGCAATTAAGCCGCGCTTGGTTAAAAACATACGTACTAGCTCAAAACCCGCTATTTGGGTTAATCGCCCTATGTTCACTGATGATGTTGCCATTGGCTTTCCTTAATGACGTTGCTCATGCTTTAAAATAAAGCGTAATGTAACAACAGTAAGTGTAAACACCTTGAATTACCAGCAAAAAAAAGCTCACCATAAGTGAGCTTTGTAACAAACCGTTTAAATGTAACAGGCCAAACTTTGTTTATTTAGCCTATTTTTATAAATGCTGTTGGTATACCTCAAGCGCTTGGCTTAAGTCATTAATTAAATCATCAATGTCTTCAAGGCCAATATGCAAGCGAATAACAGGGCCTAAATCCCAACCGGTGTTCGAACGTAAACCTTTCATGGTTAAATTGGCGGTGACTAAACTTTCAAAGCCGCCCCACGAAAAGCCCATTTTAATGTGCTCAAGGCTATCTAAAAACGCATCAATGGCTTTTTGGTTACCAGTTTTCATTACAAATGAAAACAATCCATTGCTGCCATCAAAGTCGCGCTTAAAAAATTCATGCCCAGGGCAGCTTTCAAATGCAGGATGGCGAATATGATCAACTAACTCATGTTGCTCAAGCCATTTTGCCACCTCTATAGCCGCCTTTTCGTGCTGATTTAAACGCACTGCCATAGTACGTAAGCCTCTAAGCGCTAAATAGGCATCATCTGCGCTGGTGCATTGCCCTAATAAGTACGACTGCTCACGTAGGGTTGGCCAGTACTTTTTATTTGCCACTGCTACACCCATCATTACATCAGAGTGGCCAACAATGTACTTAGTTGCTGCTTGAATACTAATATCTACACCGTGTTCAAGTGGGCGGTAATGCAAGCCATTGCCGTAGGTGTTATCAAGCATGGTCATAATATTATGCTCATTGGCTACTTTAACCATGGCAGGTACATCTTGTATTTCCATGGTTATAGAGCCAGGCGATTCTAAAAACAGCACTTTTGTGTTTGGCTGAATATACGCCTCAATACCTGCGCCAATTGTAGGTGGGTAATAAGTGGTGGTAACACCTAGCCCCGCTAAAATTTTATCGCAAAAATCACGCGTAGGTTCATACACGTTATCAACCATTAAAATATGATCGCCCGCCTTTACAAACGACAATAACGCTTGGCTTATTGCCGCAGCGCCGCATGGGTAAAGTGCGCAGCCTTCGCCGCCTTCAAGCTCGGTTATCGCCTCTTGCAGTGCAAAATGTGTAGTTGTGCCACGGCGGCCATAAAATAATGTTTTATCTCCGCGGGTTTTAGCGGCTTCTTTTAATTCGGCCACGCTGTCAAATACAATTGTAGAAGCGCGCTGTACTACGGGGTTTACCACACCATGGGTGTAGGCTTTTTTACGCCCCGTTGATACTAACTGGGTATTTTTATTTTTGCTTGTCGACATTACCAATCCTTAAACCTTATTAGAAAGCCATTGTTCAATTAAAAAACGCGAAATTGAATCGACCCGAGGGAGTTTATAATGATCGCCTTCATCGCCCATATTGCCAAACGCCTTAACTTCTTCGCGCGTAAACCATTTGGCATCGTCTAATTCGTCTTTATCTACGTTTATTTGCTCAGTTTTAGCCTGAGCAATAAAACCCAACATAATAGATGAAGGAAATGGCCAAGGTTGTGAGGCAATATAACGTACATTATCAACGTCAATGCCTGCTTCTTCTTTAACTTCGCGCGCTACAGCTTGCTCTAGTGTTTCACCTGGATCTACAAAGCCTGCCAATGATGAATACATACCTTGTTGCCATATTGCTTGGCGACCCAATAAACAACGCTCTATTCCATCTTCAAATACTTTAGTAACCACCATAATTACTGCAGGGTCAGTGCGTGGAAATGTAGGGTGCTTGCAGTGCTCGTTTTCACATAGGCGTGAATGCCCTGCTTCTATTAATGTATTTTTACTGCCACAACGCCCACAAAAACTATGCGTTGCATGCCAATAACATAAGCCACGTGCAAGTGCGGCTATAGAGCCATCTTGTATATCAACGTGAGGGCCATATTGGCGTATATCAAAAAACTGTGCGTCGCCTATAACGCGCTTGAGTTCGTCATCGTGTATGGCTGAAACATCTAACGCAAACACACCCTGTTGCTCAGTATTTGAGCCTAAGTAAATAGCGTTTGATAAATCTAAATGGGCAATTTGCTGATACGTTAAGTAGCACACTTGAGCTGCGTCTTTATAAAACAAAGTGTGGTTATTATTCACCAAAAGCCACTTACTTTGTGCCGACATTTGCGCGTTTAACCACGCCGCGTTTTTACGAAAATTAGACCCGCGGTCTAATGGCATGTCGCTGTAATAAAGCATGTGAGTCCTCAATAACATGGTATGGCGTAAAATTACCATAACCGCTGAGTAAACCCAATTTATTACAGCAATAAAAAAAGCCTATACTAGCTATATAGGCTCTTTATTAAAAACTCTCATGTTGCAGGCACTTAGCCGCTATATTTTATGCTTTAGAGTAGCAAGCTATCATCAATTAAATGAAACTGTTCTGCACTTTGTTTTAGCACCTCAGCGGTTAACTTATCGGCGCCGTACACATCGCACGGTACATTGTATTGATTTTTTAAATGCCCTAGCAATAACGCAAAGTCGCCATCACCAGAGAGCAAAATAACTTTATCGAGGTTTTTGCCTTGCTCTAGCATATCTATCGTTATGCCTACATCCCAATCCCCTTTTGCGCTGCCGTCGCGGCGCTGAATAAACGGCTTTAGTTTTACCTCAAAGCCAATAGCACGCAAAATATTTTGAAACTGGTTTTGTTTTTCATCACCGCGGTGAATGGCATACGCAAATGCACAATCTATAGAATACTGCTGCTTCATGTGCGCCCAAAATGCATTGTAATCAAAGTTTTTACGGTAACTTTCGCGGCACGTGTAATAAATGTTTTGTACATCAACAAAAATACCTACACGTGGCTTACTGATTTGCTGATCGTTTTGTAAAGTCATTTGTTTCCTTAAGTGCTCACAGCTCAGCGCAGCTGAAATAAAACGCCATTAACGAGTGAACCTTGCAATTTTGTTTTAAGTAACCTAAATTGGTTACTTAACTAAATGTAACCAAATTTGGTTACCTGATTCTATGTAACTGCATTAAGTTACTTTTTGGATTTTTATGATTGGTGTGATCAGCGGCGATATAATTAAATCGCAAAAAATACCTAAGCAGCAATACGATGCCATGCTTTATCAGCTAGAGCAAAGTTTGCGTGCAATTAGTGATAATACATCCCTGTGGACCATATACCGAGGTGATGCTTTTCAGTTACAAATAAATCAAAGCGAGCAGTTAATTAAAACCGCTATTATCATTTATTTGCATTTAAAGTCGGCAGGTTACGAGCTACGCCAAAGTATGGCCTTAGGTGAGGTAGACAACCCACGCAGCGATATAAAAACAGCCACCGGCTCGGCCTTTGTGCTCTCAGGGCAAGGCCTTGATAAAATAGCCAACCAACGCTTTACCTTACAGGTAGCAAAGCACACCCTAGATGAGGGCTTTAGCCTTAACCTTGCCTTTATTGATACCTTGCTTAGCAAAATAACGCAAAAACAAGCCAATGCACTTTACGTGTATTTAACCCAGGCCGATAACAGCCATGCAGCACTGGCAAAAGAGCTTAACACCAGTCGCGAAAATGTCACTAAATTGCTTAATTTAGCAAATTATCAGCTTATAGAGCGATTTATAGTACACGCTAAACAGGTCATAACAACGATTACAAAAGGAAGTGAGTAATGGGGTTTTCGTTATTATTAGTGACATTAATTATAGGCCACCTAGTCAGTGACTTTTTTTTACAACCAATGAGCTGGGTAAACGATAGAAACACCCACCACTTTAAAGCTAAAAAGCTCTACCTGCATGTATTAGTACACGGTGTGGTTAGCGCCGTTATTTTAGCGCTTTGGGAATATAGCTATGGCTGGCAACAACTAAGCACCGTGTTACTTTCAGCCGCTGCAATTATGCTTAGCCACTATCTAATAGATATTGCTAAGTCGTATTCAAATAAAGGGGTTGTGCCCTTTTTACTCGACCAAATCGCGCATATAGCCGTAATAATAGCGCTGTGTATTTATATAACTGATAACCAAAGTTTAATCGCGTACGTAAGCGCACTTGCCATAAACCCTAAAGTACTGTGGGTTGTATGCGGATATTTAATTATATTAAGCCCAAGTGCCGTATTTATAAGAATGATGCTTGAAAGGCTCACCGCTAACTTTTCAAGTGAGGGCAGCTTACCGTTGGCCGGACAAAGCATTGGCATGATAGAGCGAGTACTTATGCTGAGCTTTATATTACTTGATCAATTTGCTGGGCTTGGCTTTTTGCTAGCTGCCAAGTCGGTATTTAGGTTTGGCGATTTAAGTGCCAGTAAAGATAAAAAGCTCACCGAGTACGTTATGCTAGGCACCTTACTAAGCGTTAGCGTCACCTTGTTTGTAGGATTAGGCGTTAATTCGTTGATCAGGTAAGTATAAATTACAGAAAATAAAAAACGCGCTACTTCTATTAAAAAGGTAGCGCGTTTTTTGTATTGGCATTTAATTAAAGGCCAATACAATCTTTAATAATGATTAATCATTATTTGGGCGACGACGGCGCTGGCCATTACCACCTACCGATTGGCGCTTTGCCCATGGGCTTTGTGCGTTGTCATCGGTTTTGGCTGCTGGTTTTTTAGAACCACCACGACGAGGGCCTGTACCGCTTCCCCCATTGTTTGGTTTTTTGCTGTTCGGCTTATCAGACTTAGGCTTGTTAAACGGCTGCTTTGCTTTTTTAGGCTTTTTAGGTTTAATTGGGCGAGCATCTAATGCGCGCTCAGGTACTGGGCTAGTTGGTTCAAATCCAGGCTCTTCAGCGCGAGGGATTAGCTCACCAATAAAACGTTCAATACCGTATAAATCAGCGGCGTCATCGGCTGTTACAAACGAAATAGCATGCCCTGATGCACCAGCACGGCCTGTACGGCCAATACGGTGAACGTAATCTTCGTATACGTTTGGTAAGTCGTAGTTAACCACATGCGGAAGCTCAACAATATCAAGACCACGTGCCACAATATCAGTCGCTACAAGTACGCGTACTTCACCACTTTTAAAGCCATCAAGCGCTTTAACACGAGCGCCTTGTGATTTATTACCATGAATAGCGGCGCCTACTATGTCGTCGCGCTCAAGCTGTTTAACTAAACGGTTTGCTCCGTGCTTGGTACGGCTAAACACTAATACTTGTTGCCAATCGTTGCTACGAATTAAATGGCTAAGTAATGCGGTTTTACGCGATTTATCAACAGCGTAAACGCTTTGCGTTACGCTTTTAGCAGTGGTGTTTTTTGCCGCAACTGATATTTCAACAGGGTCGTTAATTAACCCTTTTGCTAATGCACGTATATCATCTGAAAACGTTGCCGAAAACATTAAGTTTTGGCGTTTAGGCGGCATTTTAGCAATCAGGCGTTTAATGTCGTGAACAAAGCCCATATCAAGCATGCGGTCGGCTTCATCAAGTACCAGCACTTCAACATTATCAAACTTAACCGCGTTTTGATTATGTAAATCGATTAAACGCCCAGGCGTGGCCACTAAAATATCAACCCCTTTACGAAGGCGCTGCATTTGTGGGTTTATTTTTACGCCGCCGTACACTACAAACGAACTTACATCAGAGTGTTTAGCGTATTCTTCAACGTTTTCGCTTACCTGCAAAGCCAGCTCACGCGTAGGCGCTAAAATAAGGGCACGTACGTGGTTACTTTTTGCTTTACTGCCTTTAGATAACAGCTCAATTAGCGGTAACGTAAAACCAGCGGTTTTACCTGTGCCTGTTTGTGCAGCCGCCATTACATCGCGACGTTCAATAATTGCAGGAATTGCTTGAGCCTGAATAGGCGTTGGCGTTTCATAGCCCTTTTCTAAAACCGCGTTAACTAAAGACTGTGATAAACCTAAACCATCAAAACTCATAAAATCTCTCAATAAAATAAAGGCCAAACCGGCCAAGGGCGCATTATACGCAACTAACTTAGAAATGCATGGAAATATTCACTTAGCAAATTAAGTGCTAACCTTAGAGTAGCTAATAACAATACAAATCAACGCTATGACATTAAAAACTAAAGCAAACCAAATAACACTTAAGCAATGCCTAGAAAGTATAGATTCAAAGCGTATTGAAGACACACAAACCTTACTAACCCTGTTTGAAAAAGTCACAGGGGCAAAGCCTGTTGTATGGGGTAAAGATATTATAGGGTTTGACCAATACAGCTATAGGTACGACTCCGGCCGCACAGGTGAATGGCCAATCACAGGGTTTTCACCACGCAAAACTAAGCTTTCTATTTATATTATGCCTGGCTTTGTTCACCCCAAAATAGCGGCATTATTAAATAAGCTTGGTAAACATAGCCTAGGTAAAAGCTGTTTGTACGTGACAAAATTGGAAAATATCGATTTAGCTATACTTGAGCAAATAATTGCTGAGTCGGTTTTAATAATGAAACAAACTTACCCTAAAAATTAATACCAATCCGCTTAATTAAGTGATCTATTTTGAGAATAGATAAACGTGTTGATAGCTAGACAATAAATTCGTTATTTAGTTGTTCTCGGCAATTGCTCCTGCATTACTCTACCTTCTGCATCCATATAGTCATAAATGAGAATTTTTTAACGCAGATAGCGACACGTTTAGCCCCTAAAAATGATTCAACATTATTGCGGATTGGTATAACCTTGCTTAAAAACAACAAAAGCGGCTAAAAGCCGCTTTTGGTTTATATTTAACTCAATAAATATAACGTTATTTAACACCTAGCTCGCGTAAACGCTCTTGTAGGTAGCTGTCTGCCGTGTAACGCTCAGAAAGCACAACATCAGGGCGTGGGTGTAAAAACAGCGGTAAAGAAATACGCGACTTAGTCGACGCTTTACCCGTTGGGTTAATTACACGGTGAATAGTCGATGGGAAGTACCCGCCCGACGCTTCTTGTAACATGTCACCAATATTAATAATTAAGCTACCAAAGTCACATGGCACATCTAACCAACCGCCATCAGTTTTTTGAACTTGCAGGCCTGGCTCGTTCGATGCAGGTAACACAGTTAATAAGTTAATGTCACCATGGGCCGCAGCGCGAATTGCACCTGGCTCTTCATCACCTGTCATTGGCGGGTAATGTAAAATACGTAACAATGTTTGCTCAGAATCAGCAATCATGTCTTTTAAATCGATAGAAAACTTAGCACGTACATCGGCTGGTGCCTCTGCTTGAACCCAGCTTAAAAGCGTTGCTGCAAATTCGTTAGCTAAGCGGTAGTACTCACGCACGTCGGCTTCAAGCTCTGCAGGCACGCGACCTTTAGGGTAAACATGAAAGTACTCTTTAATGTCTTTTACTGTAAAGCCTTTAGCTACCTCAGATACAGAAGGCGGGAAATAACCGTCTTGCGTTTCTTTAGAAAATAAAAAGTCGTGCTTTTGCTCTGAATTAAAAAAGTCTTGCCATTTTTCGTAAATAGACTCAACTAAAGATTGCGGGATTGGGTGATTTTTTAATACACCAAAACCGGTGTTTCTTAACGATTCAACAAAGTGAGCAGCCGCATCGGGAGCTTTATAATCAACAGTAGGTAATTGCATTGTACGTTCCAGTGAATAGGTTGTTAGAAGTGAGCTGCTTTAAAATATAACTAATTAGCCAATATAAAGTAGCAAAACCTTCATTATAGCGCTGTGCGAGGATAGACAAACCACCCAAAAAACATAAGGACAAATGTCCTCACGATGAAATAGTAAACAGTTTACTTGATCAAGATCAAAGCATAATAAACATTGAAATTACACTAGTTAGTGCTTATATCTTATCTATTATTGTAACGTATTTTAATGAAACACTAAGGCTCTTCTATGCGACAAAAAGTATCTTTTAAAAGCGGCGATTTAGAACTTGCAGGCCAGCTTGAACGCCCAGCCGGCGATGTAAAGTTTTATGCTTTATTTGCACACTGCTTTACCTGTGGCAAAGATATTGCTGCCGCTACGCGCATAAGCCGCGCCCTTACCCAACAGGGTATTGCCGTACTGCGCTTTGACTTTACCGGCCTTGGCAATAGCGACGGCGACTTTGCAAACAGTAACTTCTCATCAAATATTCAAGATTTAGTGGCCGCAGCCGATCACCTGCGTACTTACTTTGATGCGCCGCAGTTATTAATTGGCCACAGCTTAGGCGGCGCTGCCGTACTGGCTGCTGCAGAGCATATTCCTGAGGTATCGGCTATTACAACAATTGGCGCTCCTTCAGATGCGCAACACGTTGCACATAACTTTGAAGCCCATTTAGACGAAATAAACGCCGCAGGTGAAGCTAAAGTTAGCTTAGCTGGGCGCGAATTTACCATAAAAAAACAATTTGTAGAGGACATAGCAAAGTACGACCGTAGCCATATAGGTAAATTAAAACGCGCACTTTTAGTTATGCACTCCCCTGTTGATGCCACGGTTAATATTTCAGAAGCCGAGAAAATTTATGCATCAGCCAAACACCCAAAAAGTTTTATTAGCCTCGATAACGCCGACCACTTACTGAGTAATAAAAACGATGCCGAGTACGCTGCTACGCTAATTGCTAATTGGGCAAACCGCTACGTTAAATATGAGCAAAGCAACTACAGCGCAAAATTAGAAAACGGCAAAGTACTGGTTGAAGAAAAAGATCATATATTTACTCAGCACGTAAGTACTAAAGATCATACATGGCTTGCCGATGAGCCATTAAAAGTAGGTGGCAGTAATTTAGGCCCCGATCCTTACGACCATATACTCGCAGGCCTAGGCGCGTGTACCTCAATGACACTGCGTATGTATGCAACCTTAAAAAAGCTGCCGCTTGATCATATAAAAGTAGAGCTTGAACACACCCGCGACTATTACAAAGATTGCGACAACGGCGAATGCACCCAAAACCTAGAGGCCATTACCCGTAAAATTACCCTACGCGGCGACTTAACCGAAGCACAGCGCCAACGCCTGCTAGAAATAGCCGACAAATGCCCTGTGCATAAAACCCTGCATAACAGCCCAATTGTAGTAAGTGAATTAGTTGAGTAACTAAAACAAAAATAGCGCAGCTGTGGCTGCGCTATTTTAGATGTTCAATAAAGCAATCTCACAATCTGAGATAAAATATAGAGGTTGAATAATAGGTACAATTCTAGTAGTTTGTTAGTAAAAATTATACAACCAAGGATAGGTATGAATAGTATGAATAAAAATACTTACTATGAGCGCAACAACTTTTCAATTTACGAAGTAACAAACAAAACAGGTATCGAGTTAACTTTATCTGAGCTAAAACAAATTGAATTGGCTATGCTAATTACCCCAAAAGCATTAACAACTTTTATTAATATATTGCACAACCCTGCTAACTTAGATAAAAAGAAAAATTCGAATCAATTATGAAACAATATGGTTTTGTTAATTCAATTAATTTTGAAGCAACACGAACATTTTTAATCCGCCAAGCGCGTAAAGTAATTAACCTTATTGGTTCTATGTATTTGACTCCACAAAAATTGTATAAATGTGCTGAGTTTGGCGATGCTACCTATTATGAGAGATATGGAATTATAGGGTTTGGTAAGAGCTTTTTCGAAGTAGGAACTGACAGAAAAGTTGATACTATCGTTCACGAGTTTAGTCATGCGGTATGGACTTCTGAAGATACGGCATATAACGCTAGAACAGCTATGAAAGAGCTTAATATAATCGCGCGAAACGCACGAATAAATCAAAACGCCCAATATAGGAAAGAAATTCTATCCTCTTCATACGCATTTGAAAATGCAGTACGAGCAGCCCAATGAAAAAAATTATTATTCCCATCGTTTGTTTAATAAGTTACTCATCTCTTGTTAAGTCTGAAGAAGTTAAAGAAAGCCCTATCACTACCTCCTCTTTCACTTTTTGTCATCTAGATACTAAGTGTACAACGAATATTAGACTAGCTAACACAACACCGTATCAAGTTAAGATAAGCTCTCTCGCTTTTAATGAACAAGGAATCGATTTAAATTCGATGTATGTATTTGAAGAAAGTAGATACTACGATTTAAAAGAGAATAATTTAGATACAGGTATTTCAGAGCAACCCTTACAGGGACGCAGACGTGCCTACAAGCAATTATCATCATTAGAATTCGAGCCACTAGAAGTCAAGTTTATAGAGCTAAAGGGCATAGAAGAGAGGTTTGCATTAGAGCCTGGGAAAAGGTATATGGTAGGAACACTTACTCCATTTGTAAACTTGTACATTAATGGTAAATTTGCCGATATCATCACAATTAGAACAAACTATTCACTGTTAACAATTCCTACAGAAGATATGGAAATAAAAGAACGTCCAATAAAGCAGTTTGCTACGCCACACGGGTAATCAGTAGTAATAATCCACTAGCTCTGTTTAGTGGATATGAAGTGAGTTAGGATGATAGTGGCAGAACAAATTTGTTATTCCGACCATATCTTTTTTGAAAATGCAGTGCGAGCAGCCTAATGAAAATTTTAGTGAATATTATACTTTTTTTAATTAGTTACTCTACTTTTGCCAACTCTGAAGAAGTTATCGAAAGTCCTATTGCTGCATCTTCTTATACATTTTGTCATATAGATACTAAATGTATAACTAGTATAAGGTTGGCAAATACTTCGCCTTATCAAGTTAAATTAAGCTCTCTCGCTTTCAATGAACAAGGTATCGACTTAAACTCAATGTTCATATATGAAGTGGATGAATACTTCTCAATAAGAGCAGAAAACCCCAATGCAAAGGTCCCTGAACAACCTATACAAGGGCGCCGGCGTGCACACACAAAATTATCCTCGATAGAGTTCGAACCGCTTGAAGTAAAGTTTATTGAGCTAAAAGGCATGGAAGAGAGGTTTGCTTTAAACCCTGAAAAAAAATACTTAGTAAGTACAATTACACCGTTCGTCAACTTGTACATTAACGGTAAGTTTGTTGATATCATTACCATAAGAACGAAATATTCACTCCTAGCTATTCCTACAAAAGATATGGAAATAAAGGAACGGCCAATAAAACAGTTTGCTACGCCGCAAGGGTAACCTGCAATAATATACATACTTTGTTTAATGCCACTCAAAATTCTGCGTCAGCTTAAACCTTTATATATCAAGCCAGCTTAAAGTTGGCTTGATTATATATCTTGGCTAATTATCTAAAAACGTCCCTACTTCTTTACTCATTTGATCCACCAGCCATGTTGGCCCACCGTCGTGCATATCGTTATGGCGCGACTTTTCTATCTTTATTTGGCTAACAGGGAACTCTTTAAGCTCTGTATCGTTTAATAGCACGTTAGCATCAGCTGGGTAATCACTACCGCGCAGTGTCAGTACGCGTATATTTTTATTACGTGGGATCAACATGCGGCGGTGATCAAGTGTCACTATTTGGCTTACTTCCCCTGGATAAATTGAAGCGTATAAAGCTGATATATCACCGCCGTTAGAGTGGCCAAATAAAGTGAGTTTAGTAAAATCATACGCTGGGTATTTACTCGATAACTCATTAACTAAAAACTTAAGCGTTACCACACCGCGATGCCAGTTTTCCATGCGGGTGGTTAAATAAGGCTGTATGCGATTAAGCGAGGGGTCGGTTTTTAGCTCATGCGCGACTGCAATGCTTAAATAACCCTGTGCATTAAATAGCTTACTCGCAAACGTGTAGTCATTGTGGCTAATGCCGTAGCCTGCATTTACAAATGCTACAGGGCACTTTGCGTGTACGCTGCATTGATTACTCTCATTGGGGTATGTGATATTTATAGGGATGGTCCGATTGCGGCTTTGATCCACTATTACATCGTCATTAGCAAAGCTTAATGGTGATATTAAACTCGCGCTTAGGCTAAATGCACTTACTTTTAGTAACTTTTTTATTGTTTTATGCATGTTGTACTTATATAAATTATTGTTTTTAAATAAAAATAACTTTTACTATAAAGGTTAGCGCGCGCCATTGCTAATGTATGCGATAATACGGGTATTATTTTTAGTTAATTTAGAAAAGTACCCCATGAAATCATACAGCACTATTGAACAACGTATCGACATTTTGCAAAGTCGAATAGAAGCCTATAAAGAAGAAATTGCCGTGTTACAGGCCGAGCCAAAAAGTAACAACGAGCGTATTATTTTTAAATTTATTGAAACAGGCAGCACAGGTAAAACAAAAGACTTTGTCCGCGAACTTGGTATTAAGTCGCCGCGCGATAGCTTATATTCATCAGGTGATGTAACCAAATTAATCAAAGACGGCGCTGATGACATCACCCCTGCACTGCTTGAAATTGCCCGCACATTGGCAAACGCACGTAATAAAAATGGCCCTAGCTGTTAATACCAAGCTACAGGCCACTGTTTAATCTTATTAAAGGTTATTCATTGTTTAGAGGCTTGCAATATGCAGCTTCTAAACGCTCCTCACATATTAATCGCAAAGCTCAATGTTAAGGCTTGTCAGTAAATTAAGGGCTTCAAAGCGCTCAAACTTAGCCCCCGCTAACGTATTACTGTTTAAATCTATATTAAATTCTGTAGCCCCTACAAAGTCACACTCAGTTAAAGTGGTTTGAAAAAACTCACTATCGCGAAAATTACTTCCTGTAAATGTACTTTGCTTTAAATTGGCATGTCTAAAATCAACATTTTTTGCAAAGCAGTGAATTAATTTTAGTGATTTTAAAGTTAATTCATAAAAAGAGCTGTTACTAAGCTCACAGCTATTAAAGCTCACCGGCGCATCAATACTTAGCGCTCCCCAATAAGCATTGCTCCATTGCACGCTGTTTAACTTACAATGGCTAAAGCTTACATTTTCAAGCGAGCTGTATCCCCAATCAATGCTCGATAAATTGCAATGCTCAAAGCTGCACTCTATAAATCGACACGTTTTAAATTGCCCCTGAGATAAGTCGCAATTTATAAACGTACATGCTTCAAACTCTGTGTTTTCGAGAGTGTGTTTTGCTAGCTGTAAGGCACTAAATTGCTGATCGCAATAATAGTTATTATTAGAAATTGGCACTGTGACTACGTGTCCGTATTTAGGGTTGTTTAATGGGCATAAGGGCTGGTTTTTGGCAAATCTTGTTTAAGCGCTAATAAGGCGATAAAAATTAAGCCAAAGAGCGGAAATACCGCTAAGCATCCGCCCACAAAAGCTAAAACGCCCGGCATGGTGGTTTTGCGTTTACCTATTTTGTAGCTAATCAGCGCAAAAATTGGAATGCAAAACAAAATAAAAAAAGCTAAAAATTCACCAAATAATGTCAGACTAAACGACATAAGAACTCCCTCTCTATTGAATAATATTTGATACCAAGCAACTTAAATATTTAACTATTCTAGCGTGCTAAATAGACTAATAACTTAACACGATTGGTATGAACTGGTTTAAATTTAACCATAAAAAAACCCCTAGGCATACTCCTAAGGGTTTTTAAATCTAGCTAAGCGCATTTGTTGCGAGCGGTATTACTCTTCGCTAGGAATTGCTTTTTCTACCACACTGATTGCAAGCTCAGTTAACGAGTCGCTATTAGCTTTGCTAGGTGCATCGGTTAATAAGCACGATGCTTGAGTGGTTTTAGGGAATGCAATAACGTCACGAATGTTATCGGTACCACATAAAAGCATAACTAAACGGTCAAGACCAAAGGCTAAACCAGCATGTGGTGGTGTGCCGTATTTAAGGGCATCAAGTAAGAAGCCAAACTTGTCTTGTTGCTCTTGCGCATCAATCCCTAAAATTCTAAATGCTGCTTCTTGCATATCAGCATTATGAATACGTACCGAACCGCCACCTACTTCGTAGCCGTTTAATACCATGTCGTAAGCATCTGAAATAGCCGCGGCAGGGTTTGCTTCAAGCTCTTCTGCGCTAATATCTTTTGGTGCGGTGAATGGATGATGCACAGCATGTAACGTGCCTTCGTCATCTTCTTCAAACATTGGGAAGTCAACAACCCAAAGTGGCGCCCAGCTATCAAGGTTAGTGATTTCTAAATCAACACCAATCTTCAAGCGAAGCGCGCCCATTGCTTCGTTTACAACGTTGCGTTTATCGGCACCAAATAAAATAATGTCGCCCGTTTGTGCGTTAGTACGCTCAAGTAACTGGGTAATTACCTCTTCGTTTAAAAACTTAGCAACTGGAGATTGAACGCCTTCAGCGCCTGCATCGCGGTCGTTTACTTTCATCCACGCCATACCTTTAGCGCCGTAAATGCCAATAAACTTAGTGTAATCGTCAAGTTGCTTACGCGAAAGCTTAGCGCCACCCGGTACTGTTAATACAGCAACGCGGCCTTTTTCGTCATTAGCTGGGCCTGAAAATACGTTAAACTCTACGTCTTTTACTAAATCAGCTACATCAACAAGCTTCATTGGGTTACGTAAGTCTGGCTTATCAGAACCATAAAGGCTCATTGCTTCGCTGTAAGGCATAATTGGGAAATCGCCTAAATCAACGTTTAATAATGATTGCCACATTTCACGGATCATTTTTTCAGTCATACCACGTACTTGATCAGAGCTCATGAACGAGGTTTCTAAATCTATTTGGGTAAATTCAGGTTGGCGATCGGCACGTAAATCTTCATCACGGAAACATTTAACAATTTGGTAGTAACGGTCAAAACCCGACATCATCAACAATTGCTTAAACAACTGTGGTGACTGTGGTAATGCATAAAAGCTACCTTTATGAACACGGCTTGGTACTAAGTAATCGCGTGCACCTTCTGGTGTTGCTTTTGTAAGTACAGGTGTTTCAATGTCTAAAAAGCCATTGTCATCTAAAAAGCGACGAACAAAGCTGCTTGCTTTAGCGCGCAGTTTAATACGGTCGCTCATTTCAAGGCGGCGTAAATCTAAGTAGCGGTACTTTAAGCGGCGCTCTTCTGAATTGGTTTGATTAAAATCAAGCGGTAGCGGCTCAGAGCGATTAATAATAGTTAGCTCAGTACCTAAAATTTCCACTTCGCCTGTTGCCATGTCTTTATTTACTTGGCTTTCTGGGCGCGCACGTACAACCCCTTTTAACTGCACACAAAACTCTTGGCGAAGTTTGTTAGCGTTATCCATTAGTCCTTCAACCTCTGGATCGAATACAACTTGTACTAACCCTTCTCTATCGCGTAAATCGACAAAGATAAGTCCACCAAGGTCACGTCGTTTGTTGATCCAGCCACATAGTTCAACTTCTTGATCTACGTGAGTTTTATTTAGCTGTCCGCAATATATAGAGCGCATAGTTTTCCTGTCAGATAAAAGGCTTAAACGGTTATATTTATTTGTTTTAAGGCGTGTGATTTAAAAAACTGGTCACCACAATACAAATAAAGCCGCTAGCAATCTAAAAATAATCAAATTAAGCCCTGCATTATACCCAAGTAGTATCAAGATGCTAGGGCGTGTTGAACGTTGGTGGTTGAATTTGCAGCAAGCACCGTATGTATTTGGTACACTTACGCCACGAAGTCATTAAGCCACCCTTTTTATGTTATATATTGGATGCCCTCAGTGGTCGAGCAGCGCCTGGAAAGGCAACTTATTTACCCGCCAATGTAAAAATGCCGATATGCTAAGCCAATATGCCCAGCATTTTAATTCAGTTGAAGGCAATACCAGCTTTTACGCAGACCCAGCGCCAAGCACTGTTTTACGCTGGGCTCAAAGCGTACCCGAGGACTTTAAATTTACGTTTAAGTTTCATCGTCGCTTTAGCCACGAGCTTGCGCTTAGTAATGTTCAAACAGAACTTAATGACTGGCTTACGTTATTTGCCCCAATACTTGAAAAAACAGGGCAAATAATGCTGCAATTACCCAAAGCGTTTGGTCCAAGCGATTTACCTAAATTAACGCAATTTATTAGCTTGCTCCCCAAAGAGCTAAATTACGGCGTAGAAGTACGCCATAGTGGTTTTTTTAAAAAAGGTGAGGCCGAAATTGCCCTTAATCAGCTATTAATGGCAAATAATATAAACCGTATTTCTATGGATACCCGTGCGCTTTTTGCAGTAAAGCCCACCACCGAGGCTTTAATAGATGCACAACAAAAAAAGCCCCACTTACCGGTACATGCAATAGCTACTGGCTCGCAGCCGATGGCACGCTTTGTAATAGCCGATTTACAAAACGACTATAAACCCTTTTATAAACCGTGGCTCAATAAAGTAAAACAATGGCTTGATGAGGGTAAATCCCCGTATGTGTTTTTTCATACTGCTGATAACCGTGAATCTCCACTCCTTGCTAGGCAGTTTTGTGAAGACCTAGGGTATAATCACCCAGTATTAAATCCATTCAGCGGCGAAAAAGAAGCCCACCAGCCAACGCTTTTTTAAATAGAGAATAAAAATGAGTGAATACGCACGTTACTTTACCGGCTACCCAGCTAACATTGTTGAGCAAGTATTAAGCCTTATAAATAACAACAAGGTATGTGACTACTTACTTAAAAAATACCCACATGCGCACACCATCACCACCGACAAACTACTTTACAGCTACGCCACTGATTTAAAAAAGCAGTATTTAAAAAACGCCCCACCGTTTGGCCGCGCTGCATTTAAAAAACAAGGGGATATGGTTACCAACGCACTCGGTACTCACACCTACCGCATGCAGGGTAAAACCCGTAAGCACGATTTAGCCATAAACAGTGACTTACTGCGCGCACCCGAGCCACTGTTAAAAGCGCTAGTCGTACACGAACTCGCCCACTTTAAAGAAAAAGATCACAACAAAAGCTTTTATAAACTGTGCTGCCATATGGAGCCGCAATACCATCAGTTAGAGTTAGATTTGAGGATTTTTTGTGTGGTGGTGGCGATGGGAGAGAATCCTTATTCATGAACGGTCAGCGGTCAGCGGTCAGCGGTCAGCGGTCAGCGGTCAGCGGTCAGCGAAAAATAAATACAACCTAACTCGTAATCAAAGTTCTCAATAAAAAAACGCGATTTAAAATCGCGTTCTCTTTAGTAGCTTTTCTACTGACCGCTGATAGCTTAAAACTGACAGCTCAAAAGCACGTTGGGTTTCGCTTCGCTCAACCCAACCTACATTACAGCCCTAGCTCAGCCATAAAGTCATCATCGGCATCATCTTGTTCTGCTTCTTTTGACTTAGCTTTTGCTTTTTCAGCCTTTTGCTTAGCTTCGTTTTCGATAATGTCATCAGGGTCTATCGCTTCTACAATGTCAAAGTCATGTAGTTTAATAAACTCTGTTTTATCCATTGCCAGCTCTAGGTAAAAGATATTTTGGTTGCGCGTAGTAAAGGTTACGCGGCGTGCTTGTGGACGGTCCATTGTGGTATCAACCGATATTTGCACCTGTTTATTAATTGCCATCATTTTTGGCTGGTTTTGCGTAATAGAGGTATGTAACTGCTCACGCACTTTAGAAGTGAAGTCACCAACAATTTGATTCATCAGCTCGCCCATTACATTTGAAACGTCATCTGATAAATGACTGTGGGCAATTTCTTCTTCAGGCATGCCCATATTGCGCATGTAATCGCCGTAAATTTCCATTGCCGCTTGCGCTGTAAAATTAGTGACTACTAGCCCTGTAAAGCCACCATCAAATAATACAAAACAGCCAATATCTGGACGCATACAGGTGCGCGTTATTTTTTGCACCATAGCCGAGTAGCTAATTTCGTTACCACTGGCTGATGACAGAACACCCGTCACTGAATGACATAGGGTTGCTAATATATCGTCTGTGCTAATTACCTTACTTTTGCTCATTTAACGTTCTCTTTTATACTTATTATTCATAATTCTAGCCAAGCTACTGAATTTATCACTGACTATCCAGTATAAAATGTTAAAATAGTGCCATTATTTTTAAAGAGACTGCCTTAGTGAGTATAAAAGACAGTATTTACGCCTCTGAGCAACAAGTAAAAGATTTTAGCTTCGACCAAAATGTGGTTGAGGTTTTTCCAGATATGATTCAGCGCTCTGTGCCTGGGTATGCCACCATTGTAAGCACTATGGGTAAATTGGCCGGTGAATATGCGCAAAGTAATTCAAACCTTTACGATTTAGGCTGCTCGCTTGGTGCAGTTACCCTAAGTATGCGCCGTAATATTCGCACCGATAACTGCCACATTATTGCTGTAGATAACTCACAAGCTATGGTTGAGCGTTGTAAGGTTCATTTACAAGGCTTTAAATCAGACGTGCCTGTTAGAGTAACTTTAGGCGATATTAATGAGCTTGAGATTCAAAATGCCTCGGTAGTAGCCATGAATTTTACCTTGCAATTTATTCCGCCTTTACAGCGCCAAGCCGTGCTTGAAAAAATTTACGCTAACTTAAAACCCGGTGGCGTACTGCTACTTAGCGAAAAAATTAAAGCCGAAAACGAGCAGTGCGATAATTTGTTAATTGATTTGCACCACGACTTTAAACGCCACAATGGCTACTCAGAGCTTGAAATAAGCCAAAAACGTACTGCCATTGAAAACGTGATGCGCCCCGATACGCTAAGCACTCACTTTAATCGTTTAAGCGACATTGGTTTTAGCCAAACGCAGGTGTGGTATCAATGTTTTAATTTTTGCTCAATGGTAGCAATTAAATAAAGAGAGTGACTTATGTCTCAATGGTTTAACCAATTTTACGCAGCAATTGCACAAAGCCCACTTAGCCACTGGCTAGAAACCCTGCCCGCTCAATTAAAGCATTGGCAAAACGAGGCAAGCCATGGCGATTTACCAAAATGGCAAAAAGTACTTAAAAATCTGCCAGAAGTAAAAACAACCCACGTTGATATCGCCACTAAAGTAGAAATTGGCGCACCGGGGGAGATGAGTGATGGCGAGCAAAAACAAGCCACGCATTTATTAAAACGCATGATGCCATGGCGCAAAGGCCCCTTTACTGTACACGGTATTGAAATAAACACTGAGTGGCGCAGCGATTGGAAGTGGGACCGCCTACTTCCTCATATTGAGCCATTGAAAGGCCGCACAGTATTAGATATCGGCTGTGGCTCTGGCTATCACTTATGGCGTATGCGCGGTGAAGGCGCTGAATTTGTAGTGGGTATTGACCCTTCTGATTTATTTTTGTGTCAGTTTCAGGCCATTAAACATTACAACCCAGACGAAAACGTGCATTTATTACCATTAGGCGTAGAAGCACTACCCGAGCTTAAAGCGTTTGATACGGTTTTTTCTATGGGGGTGCTGTATCACCGCCGCTCGCCTATCGATTTTTTAGCGCAGTTAAAAGCGCAGCTTCGCCCAGGTGGCGAACTCGTACTAGAAACGTTAGTAATTGAAGGCGATGAAAACACCGTACTGGTACCTACCGACCGCTACGCAAAAATGCGCAACGTTTGGTTTATTCCAAGTACTGCTGCACTAAAACTGTGGATGGAACGCGTTGGCTTTAAAGATGTGAAAATAAAAGATTGCGCAATTACCACGCTTGATGAGCAACGCAGGACCGACTGGATGGAAAACGAATCGTTAGTTGATTTTTTAGACCCAAACGATACCAGTAAAACCATTGAAGGTTATCCTGCTCCACTTAGAGCAATACTAACTGCCAAAGCATAAATAACTAAAAAGCACCCAGGGTGCTTTTTTTGTGCAATTAACAAACTAATAGCGGACAAGTGTCCTTGTTAATTATTTCAAAACTATATTTGAGCTAGCCGCGCAGTTGCAATTGTTGTAAAATACGCGCGTTTCTAAGCTATCGAAAAGCAACCCCAAGCAATTATTTGAGGAAAACCTGTGAGCGAACAAAAACAGTCATTAAGCTATAAAGACGCGGGCGTAGATATCGACGCTGGTAATGCACTTGTTGAGCGTATTAAAGGCGTAGTTAAAAAAACGCGTCGTCCAGAAGTAATGGGCGGAATTGGTGGTTTTGGCGCTCTTTGCGAAATTCCAGAAGGTTACAAACAGCCAGTACTAGTAGCAGGTACTGACGGTGTAGGTACTAAACTACGTTTAGCTATCGACTTAAAAAAACACGACACTGTAGGTATTGATTTAGTTGCAATGTGTGTAAACGATTTAATAGTACAAGGCGCTGAACCCCTGTTTTTTCTAGATTACTATGCAACAGGTAAACTAGATGTAGACACAGCGGCCGATGTAGTAACCGGTATTGGTAAAGGCTGTGAGATTTCTGGCTGTGCCCTGATTGGCGGCGAAACAGCTGAAATGCCAGGTATGTACGATGGTGAAGACTACGACATGGCCGGTTTTTGTACCGGCGTAGTAGAAAAATCTAAAATTATTGATGGCACAAAAGTAGCAGCCGGCGATCAACTTATTGCCCTTGCTTCTAGCGGTCCGCACTCAAACGGCTTTTCTTTAATTCGTAAAGTACTTGAAGTATCAAACGCCGATACGAACCAAGTTATTGACGGAAAAACTCTAGGCGAGCACTTACTAGAGCCAACCCGTATTTACGTTAAACCTTTACTTGAGTTATTTAAGCAAGTAGACGTGCATGCCCTATCGCATATTACTGGCGGCGGCTTTTGGGAAAACATTCCGCGTGTATTACCCGATTCTGCAAAAGCAGTAGTTAAAGGCGATAGCTGGCAGTGGCCAACCGTTTTTAACTGGTTACAAGAAAACGGCAATATTACTACGCACGAAATGTACCGTACATTTAACTGTGGTGTAGGCATGGTATTAGTAGTACCAGGCGATGCGCTAGAGCAAAGCTTAAGCATTTTAAAAGAGCTTGGCGAAAACGCATGGCACCTTGGTGAAATTCAAGATGCTGTTGCCGGCGAAGAGCAAGTAGAAATTGTAGGTGGTGCTAAGTAATGGCACCCATTCGCTTAGTGGTATTAATATCGGGTAGTGGTTCTAATTTACAAGCCATTATTGATGCCTGCGAACGCGGCGAAATAAACGGACACATAGCGGCTGTTATAAGTAACAAAGCAGACGCTTACGGCCTTGAGCGTGCAAAACAAGCAGGTATTGCTACAAAAGTGCTCAGTCACAAAGATTTTGACTCGCGCGAGGCCTATGATGCGCAATTAATGAACGTTATTGACTCTTTTATGCCAAATCTAGTTGTATTAGCTGGGTTTATGCGTATTCTTACTCCTAGCTTAGTGCAAAAATATGTTGGAAAAATGTTGAACATTCATCCATCTTTGTTGCCTAAGTATCAGGGGCTGAATACCCACCAAAGAGCAATTGATGCAAAAGACGATGTTCATGGCGTAAGTGTTCATTTTGTAACTGAAGAGTTAGACGGCGGTCCCGTTATTCTTCAGGCGCAAATACCTGTACTCAAGGATGATACAGCAGAAACATTAGCTAAACGCGTGCACGAACAAGAGCATATAATTTATCCTTTGGTGGTCAAGTGGTTCAGTGAACACAGACTTACTATGGAAGCAGATTATGCAGTTCTTGACGAAAAACAACTTCCTGCACACGGCGCGCACTACCCACAATAAAAAAATAAGTGCCCTGCTGTTATGTGTGGGCGCTTTACTTCCTACTAGCCTAATTGCAGGCGAACTAACAGAGTATCAAGCCAGCTACGATATTTTACGCAAAGGTAAAAATCATGGCGAGGCAGTACGCGAACTTAAAAAAGTTGGCGAGCAAACATATCAACTTACTTATCACAGCAATATTGAGTGGATGATTTTCTCTGACAAGCGAGAAGAAACCTCAGTATTTACTTTTTTAGATAACAAAGTCACTCCTCATCATTACAATATGGTGCGTACCGGCACCGGCCCAGATAAAGATTATAAAATAGACTTTGATACACAAAATAAAGTGGTCACCAGCAGCACTAGCGAATACCCACTAAAGTGCGAATGGACTGACGAATTTCAAGATGCTATTTCGTATCAAGTACAAGTACGCGAAGGCTTAAAAAAAGGCGAAACTTATTTTTCGTTTCCGCTTATTGATAAAAAAGGCAATCGCCGCGACTACAACTTTGAAGTGGTTGGCAAAGAAATGATTTCGCTGCCAATTGGTAACGTAGAAGCTATAAAAGTAAAACGTTTATACGATAACGATAAACGCCAAGCCCTTGCCTGGTTTGCACCAGAAATGGACTACATGCTAGTACGTATGTGGAAAGGCGAAAAAGGCATGGAGCAGTTTGAAGTACAAATGAATTCATTTACCGTTACCCAGCCTGTTTCTACTCCAGTAAGCGAAAGCAGCGAAGTAAGATCAGAAGCGCCGTAAACACGGTGATAGCAAACACAAAAAAACGCGATTTTATATCGCGTTTTTTTGTGTTTACTTTTAGGCTATTTAACTAAATTAGTTCGCCCATTTTAAATAACGCAAACTCCCCTGGCTGCATTTTTTGCCAGCGTTCGTCGTTGGTTAATGGCCGTGTAGCTATTACTGTTACTACATCGTTTGGGGTGGTTTCTTCGTTAAAATCAACTACCATATCGGCATCAATTAACGTTGCTTTACCAAATGGTGCTCGGCGCGTTATGTAGTGTAAGTTATTCGTGCAGTACGCCAATACAAATACGCCATCGGTCAATAACATATTAAATACGCCCTTTTCACGTAGCGTATGCGAAAGCTTAGCCGCGTATCTAAATACAGAGGCCATATTAGAGGGGCGTTTTGGGTATTTTTCACGAATTTTATCTAGCAACCAACAAAACGCCAGCTCACTGTCGGTGTTGCCCACAGGGCGATAATATTGTGGTTTTAAATCGTGATAGTTAGATAACTGGCCATTATGTGCATAGGTAATTTCGCGCCCCCAAAGCTCACGAGTAAACGGGTGGGTATTTTCAAGGCACACTCGACCACGGTTGCCTTGGCGAATATGGCTAATTACCGACACGCTTTTAATGGGGTAAGCTTTTACTAGCTTGGCAATTTCTGATTGATAGCTTGGCTCAGGATCTTTAAAGGTTCTACACCCTTTACCCTCGTAAAACGTAATACCCCAGCCATCTTTATGCGGGCCGGTATTACCACCGCGCTCTAATAGACCTGAAAAACTAAAACAAATATCCGTAGGTACGTTGGCTGACATGCCAAGTAATTCACACATTAATAAACTAACCCTTAAAAAAAACGTATAAATAGCGCTGTACTTTGCTGTGCGCTACAACAGACATACTTACTTAAAAAAACTTTTTTGGCTAGCTGATTTACTGATTTTTAGCGCTTAAATAATCGCTGCGATTGAATTAAACACAGCAGTGGTGCATGCTTGTTCCTTAAAAAGGGAATAATGATAAGCATAATAGCTAGTTTGTCGTTAATTTAACGCTGTAATGTACTTGAAACTTACGCTCACTAGCGCTACTCTAACTGAGGTGGTCTGACCTCTATTAAGGAATAAGCAATGACACTCATATTTACACTCGGTTTAATCGCACTGCTCAGCATCGCGGTTTACCACAGAGCGAGTTGGAACACAGCACTTGGTGTTTCTGCCGCAACATTATTAATTGGTACCTTTGCAGGTGCTTTTGGTTTAATTAGCTGGTTGATCTTTTTGATCATCGCAGTTCCTCTTTCTGTTACTGGCATTCGTCAGCAATATATAATCAAGCCGATTTTTACTACCTTTAAAAAAGTAACGCCAAGCATGTCTGACACTGAAAAGTCAGCAATCGATGCCGGTACTACGTGGTGGGAAGCTGATTTATTTTGTGGTAACCCAGATTGGAAAAAGCTACACCAATACCCAGTACCAAAGCTGACTATTGAAGAGCAAGCCTTTATTGATGGCCCTGTAGAAGTAGTATGTAGCATGCTAGATGATTGGGAAGCAACACACGAGCTTACCGATTTACCGCAAGATGTATGGCAATATCTAAAAGATAATAAATTCTTTGCCATGATCATCAAAAAAGAATACGGCGGTTTAGAGTTTTCTGCGTTTGCACAATCATGTGTTCTGCAAAAGTTAACCAGTAAATCGACCTTACTATCATCAATTGTAGGTGTACCTAACTCGTTAGGCCCAGGTGAATTACTACAGCACTACGGTACAGAAGATCAAAAAAATCATTATTTACCGCGCTTAGCCCAAGGCCAAGAAATTCCATGTTTTGCATTAACCTCGCCAGAAGCAGGCTCTGACGCAAGCTCAATTCCTGATTACGGTGTTGTGTGTAAAAGGCAATGGAACGGTGAAGAAGTAGTAGGTATTAGCCTTACCTGGAACAAGCGTTACATTACTCTTGCACCAGTGGCTACAGTACTTGGTCTTGCCTTTAAACTACAAGATCCAGATGGTTTACTAAGCGACAACAAAGAGCCAGGCATTACCTGTGCACTTATTCCAACTAACACGCCAGGTGTTGAAATTGGTCGTCGCCACTTCCCGCTTAACGTACCATTTCAAAATGGCCCGACTCGCGGTAAAGACATTTTTGTACCCCTTGATTACATTATTGGTGGCCCAGAAATGGCTGGCCAAGGCTGGCGCATGCTGGTTGAATGTTTATCGGTTGGCCGTGCAATTACATTGCCATCAAACTCTGCCGGTGGCATTAAAACAATTGCCGTAGCAACAGGTGCATACAGCCGTATTCGTCGTCAGTTCCGTTTACCTATTGGTAAAATGGAAGGTGTTGAAGAGTCACTGGCTAAACTTGCAGGTTACGCTTACAGCTCAGATGCAGCGGTTAGTATGTCAACCGGTGCGGTAGATTTAGGTGAAAAGCCATCGGTTGTTTCAGCTATTATTAAATACCACCTTACCGAGCAAATGCGCGAGTCGACCATTCATGCAATGGACGTACTTGGCGGTAAAGGGATTATGCTTGGGCCAAATAACTATTTAGGTCGTGGCTATCAAGGTGCCCCTATTGCTATAACAGTAGAAGGTGCCAACATCTTGACCCGTAATATGATTATTTATGGTCAAGGTGCAATTCGCTGTCATCCATTTGTACTAACCGAGCTTGGTGCTTGTGAAATTGAAGACCGCGAAGAAGCGCTTAACGTATTTGATAAAGCGCTAATGGGCCACATTGGCTTTACAATGTCGAACCTTGTACGTACTAAGTGGCTTGCGCTTAGTGGTGCACGTTTTACTAGCGTACCGTACAAAGACGACACCGCAGAGTTTTACCGTATAGCATCACGCTTTAGTGCATCGCTTGCGCTTATGTCTGACATTAGCATGGCGGTATTTGGTGGCTCGCTTAAACGTAAAGAGCGCATTTCAGCACGTTTAGGTGACTTACTAAGCTACTTATATTTAGTGTCTGCAACGCTTAAACGTTATAACGACGAAGGCCGTAAACAAGAAGATTTAGCCCTAGTAAAATGGAGCTGTCAGGATCATCTTTACCACTGCCAACGTGCCCTTGCTGATTTAATTAATAACATGCCCTCTGCCCCATTACGTGGCGTATTAAAAGTATTGTTATTCCCGTTTGGCCGCCCGGTTCGTAAACCTACCGACAAACTTGAGCATAAATTAGCACAACTACTCCAAGTACCTAGCGAAACGCGTAACCGTTTAGCAAGCTATGTTTACTTAAAAGATGAGCCACTAAACCTAGTTGGCCGTCAAGAGCAAACACTTAAAGACGTACTGGCTGTAGAGCCGTTATTTGAACGAGTATGTAAAGAAAAAGGCCTTAAACTGCCATTCTTCCAACTTGATAAAGTAGCGCAAATGGGCCTTGAAGCTGGCATATTAAGCCAAGCAGAAGCTGATAAATTAGCCGCTGTTGAAAAAGCACGCTTAGATGTGATTAACGTTGATGACTTTGACCCAGCTGATTTATTAGCAGGCAAAGCCGCACGTAAAAGTGAAGACAGCAAAGCAGATGCAGCTTAACCCGTTAGGTTAACGCAGCCAACAGTCCGCCTGTTGTGATCATCCAAACCAGCGCGTAATGCGCTGGTTTTTTTTGCACGATAGCTTGTTGGATTGCGCACCAAATAATGCCAGTTAATAGCAACAAGCCACTTGCTTGGTTGAATAAAGCAAAAAAACCAATAAGCGAAAGTAAGAGCACAATTAAACTAGGAACAAATTGGCCAATAAAAAATGCTGTTTGCTTATTCTGCATTTTAAAAAACACACTATATTGTTGATGTAGATGACTACAATCAAATTGTAATGAACTACTAAACAACACCACAAAAGCTAGTGACAAAATACTAAATATATCAGCTAAATTAGCGCGCTCTTGTAGTAGTACCTCAAATGCCATAAATACGCACAACAATAAAGCACCTCGCCAAATCAAAGTCCAGCTGTTGTGTATAAAAAACATTAGCCAAAAGCCTGTAAGTGAGCTTAGATCTAACTTAGCTGCAAAATTAAAAGGTACCATTAAGGTGCTTAAGGCAAATAACAGCACAAAGACACACTGATAACTCAGTGGACTTACATCAAACGGTAACATTAGCCACATTGCAGATAACAAAAATCCATAAACAAGCGCTATTGGCTTGTATAAGCATAAAATGCCGAGGATAAATTGTAATAGTAAAAACACCAAAAAATGCGGCACCCTAAGCCACTGGTCTATGCTCAGGTCAATCGCAATAACAAGGCTTGCAATCAACCAGCCATTACTTAACAGCAAAAGCTTTATATCCACCAAACCAAGCCAATACCGCTTTACCAATGTCTGTTGAAATGCTCGTTGGGCTGAGTTTTTTATTGCAGACTTCATTGCGCTTAACATTACACTTTGTAGCAATAAATACAGCCAAGCCATTTGCGCACCATATTGAGGTGCATCACTACTATCAATAATTTTTCCAAGCCCTAAAAAAAGTAGCAATATCAAACCCAACACTGACGAGCCTAACACCACTAAAAATAACACCCCAAAGCTTTTCAGTTGTAATAATAATTGTGTAAGTTCAGTCTTGTATGCCTGAAAACGATAATCCATAAAAAAGCGGTATTGGCCAATTGATTGTTTTAAATTTGCAATCATAAAGGAATACACTCAAAGCCATGCAGTAAAAAAGGCTCGGGCTCGTGACAGGTAATAATTATTTGACCTTGTGGCTTATTTACTAAATATTCATCAAGTAAAATTAATAAATACTCAATACTCGCTTGATCAAGCGCTGCACTGGGTTCATCTAACAGTAAATACGGTGCATCGCGCATAAGCGCTAAAATTAACTGACACTTCTTTTGGTTCCCTGATGATAGAGCGTCAAAGCGCGTATTTAGAAATTCATTAAAATTAAATCCATCGACTATAGCTGTTGGCCAACAACAACCAAATGTATTTGAGGATAAGTTAATTATTTGCTTTGCTGTTAAAAAGTCGGGTAAAGCAATACTGTCAGAGGCAATAGCAATTTGCTTATGTGGTTCGGTTAATGTGTTTCCAGAAAACAAAAGCTCACCACTTTCGTAAGTTTCAAGCCCCGCTAACATCATCAATAGAGTTGTTTTCCCTTGGCCATTAGGTGCTTCGATGCATATTTTAGGTGCACAGAATCGCACGTTATAACCGTTGTACAATATGTTTTCAGCAAACTGTTTATGTAACCCAATGACTTCTATCATAAATACCCACTTTTCAACGAGTTATCATTATAGCGAATACTTATATAAAAACGATTTATGGTTTGTAACACTTTATTACTGTTTGCATATCAGAAATACTTGCGTTTGAAAAACGTTAGGTCAACACTTCTAAATGAAAACATAACTATAAACCAAGGAATGTACCTATGAAAAAAGCCCTCAAACTTGCCTGTATTACCTGTGCTGTATCTCTTGCATTAGCGGGTTGCAATCAATCTAATAGTTTAGGCTCTAGCGCTGTAAAAACTGAGCAAACACAACAAGTAAAAACCTACGACGCAAAAACTTTTTTTGACACCACCTCTATTATGGGCAGTAGTTTTTCACCAAGTGGTGATAAAGTGTTAGTCAGTAGCGATGAAAGCGGCATTTACAGCTTATACGAAGTCGATGTTAAAACCGGTAGTAAAACCCGCTTAACTAATTTTGAAGACAGTACTTACCCAGTACGCTATTTCCCTAATGATGAGCGTATATTGTTTACCAAAGACTCAGGCGGTAACGAACGGTACCATGTTTACGTGCGTGAAGTTGACGGTTCAATCAAAGATTTAACCCCTGGCGATGAAACACGAGCTGGCTTTGCAGGTTTTACAAAAGACGGCAGCCAGTTTTTTATCTCAAGTAATCAGCGTGATGCCAAATTTATGGATTTATATCGTGTAGATAGTGAAACCTATAAAGTGTCTCCTGTTTATCAAAATGAGCTCGGATTAGTTGTTGGCGCCATTAGCCCCGATGGACGCTTTATTGCTTTATCTAAAAATAATAGCAATAAAGACAGTGATACATACATTCTGACACTTATAAAAAAACCCTCAAGCCACAACTTATATCCCAGCATGATGATCCCGCAAAATATATGCCTGAAACCTTCTCTGCTGATGGTAAATATTTATATTACTCTACAGACGAAAAAGGCGAGTTTTCACAAATGTGGCGCTATGAGTTAGCCACAGGTAAGCACACGCCGGCCTTAGAAGATGAGTGGGATGTAACCTTTATCTATTTTTCTAAATCTGGTCGCTACCAAGTAAGTGGTGTCAATGCCGATGCCAGTACCAAAGTGTCTATTTTAGATACTCTGACAAGTAAACAAGTTGCTATGCCCGCCCTACCCAATGGTAATTTACACGGTGTGAATTTCTCAAGTGACGAGAAAACCATGGCGTTTTATTTAACCTCAGACACCTCACCAAGCAATTTATTTGTTTGGCAAGTGGGTAGTAATAAAGCTAAGCAGCTTACTAACACATTAAGTAAAGACATAGATCAAAACGACTTAGTAGAGAGCACCATTGTACGCTTTAAAAGTTTTGATGCTCTAGAAATACCAAGCGTGTTGTATAAACCCAAACAAGCCAACAGAAACAATAAAGTACCTGCGCTGGTGTGGGTACATGGTGGTCCTGGTGGGCAAAGCCGTACTGGTTACAGAGCAATGCAACAACATTTAGTTAATCATGGCTATGCTATTTTTGCAGTTAACAACCGGGGGAGTTCAGGGTATGGCAAAACATTTTTTCATTTGGATGATAAAAAGCACGGCACTGACGACTTACAAGATATTGTGTACGGTAAAAAGCACCTGCAGAGTTTAGAGTGGGTTGATGCAGATAAAATTGGCATCATAGGGGGCAGCTACGGCGGCTTTATGACTGCTGCAGCCCTTGCTTTTGAGCCGGAAGAATTCAAAGTCGGTATTAATATTTTTGGGGTTACTAACTGGGTAAGAACGCTAAACTCAATTCCACCCTGGTGGGAGAGTTTTAAAAAGGCGTTGTACGATGAAATGGGCGACCCTGCAACAGATGGTGAGCGTCATCGGGCTATATCGCCACTATTTCATGCTAAAAATATCACTAAACCTTTAATGGTAATACAAGGCGCTAACGATCCACGTGTTTTACAAGTTGAAAGCGATGAGCTCGTTGCCGCAGTCAAAGCCAATGGCGTGCCAGTAGAGTATGTATTGTTTGATGATGAAGGGCATGGTTTTACTAAAAAAGAAAACCGTATAACAGCCTCTAACGCTTACTTAAACTTTTTAGATACCTATCTAAAATAGCGCTTAAGCCCATACAACTATGGGCTAAATTTAAGATAAAAGCTGTGTGCTTGTTCGCATACAGTTTTTTATGCGTGACGCGTTAATTTTGGTTCTAATACCGCCAGAGCTAAACCTAAAACAGCTGCAAATAATCCAATAAACTCAAGCCAAGTATTACCTGGATGTGATATGTAGCGTGGGACAGCATTTGTTGTATAAACACGTTTACCACCCGTCACTTCTTCGACAAATGATTCACCGATATACTCATCCATTAATTTAAAAAGTTCAACACGCCTAGCAAGCATCTCTTTAAGTTTTGCTGTACGCTTTTCAGCACTGGGATCTATTATATAATCTTTCCAATGATTGAAAACATTGAGTGGTTCATCATTTTTAATAATTCCAATTGAGCGATACTCATAAAAATGTTCGTTAAACACATAATTTTTATGGCCTGCATAAAATAGTGCACACCCAAACGAAATTAAAAACATTGCTAAATAAATCAATTTACGCTGAGTTACTGAAGTGCTCACAGCTTTATTTTTATACCACTGCTCAACATCCGGTATCTGCATAAGCCTGGCTTTATCATGACTTGATACAAGCGGCTTCATAAACTCATCAATTGAAAGATCTAATGCTATCAATAAGGCTCTAAATATTTCATTCGAGGGAATTGATTTATCGTTTTCAAGTTTTGATATATACCCAAACCACCTCAAGATGCAGAATTCAGCGTCTCACAGGGGCTTAATATCAAGGCGTTACTTTGCAACAATGGCAGTCCCTTTTAAGAAGTAACAACGATGAGAGTAAGTGCCTGTGAAACGCCCAAAGGGTTGGTTTAAAAGCGATTGATACTGCGTTATTGATTTTAACAATAGAACCACTATTAATTGCAAGCAATGCCTTGCCTAAATCGCTTTTAATTCCAACTGAAACTCGCATCTTGAGGTAGTTTGGGTATGATTTTGCTCTATCCCTACTTGCTGGGCAAATTCAGGTTGGCTCAATTTTTTATTATTTCTTAGCTGCTTTACTTGTTGACCTAGTGTGCTCATTTTAGTGCTTCCTTTTTTAAAGTGAGACTAGATTCTTGGCTATTCATGCAGGTATAAGAAGCTGAATATTAAAGAATAGGCAGGAATATTAGCAGGTTAGCATTAAGTAGTCGATTATTTAGCTGATAGCTGATAGCTGATAGCTGATAGCCAAAGGGTAATTTATACAATTATTTAACCAAGGATTTTATAAGCTTGCTATTGAGGAAATAACAAGTGGCGGAGTGGACGGGACTCGAACCCGCGACCCCCGGCGTGACAGGCCGGTATTCTAACCAACTGAACTACCACTCCGCAGTGGTATGTGCATGGGGTAATGCACTTACTAATTTTGTTACGATATCAAATGGCGGAGTGGACGGGACTCGAACCCGCGACCCCCGGCGTGACAGGCCGGTATTCTAACCAACTGAACTACCACTCCGCAGAGATATCATATTACTTGTCATTACTAAATTTGTTGGCGGAGTGGACGGGACTCGAACCCGCGACCCCCGGCGTGACAGGCCGGTATTCTAACCAACTGAACTACCACTCCAGCATACAAATTTTGTAACATAACAGTGTTTAAATAGTGGCGGAGTGGACGGGACTCGAACCCGCGACCCCCGGCGTGACAGGCCGGTATTCTAACCAACTGAACTACCACTCCAGCGCGTATTTAAACTGTTAATTGGCGGAGTGGACGGGACTCGAACCCGCGACCCCCGGCGTGACAGGCCGGTATTCTAACCAACTGAACTACCACTCCATAATAAGAATATGTTTTACAACCATATGTTGTGTAAGTGTTGGCGGAGTGGACGGGACTCGAACCCGCGACCCCCGGCGTGACAGGCCGGTATTCTAACCAACTGAACTACCACTCCAGCGTCTACTTACAAATTGTCGAAAATTGGCGGAGTGGACGGGACTCGAACCCGCGACCCCCGGCGTGACAGGCCGGTATTCTAACCAACTGAACTACCACTCCGCATTTTCGTTTCTGCTTAGGTCTCCCTTTGCAGCGGCGTGAATAATACGAATCAGCCCCTACTTCGTCAAGGGCTTTTTTGTTTTTTTACAGGTTTTTTAGTCATCTGACATCGAAAGGTTTAAAATTTCACCTGATTTGTCACTTTTTGAGCCATTTTTGCCGACTTGATTTTTTTCTGCATCGGCGTTGCTCTCATCGTTTACTTTCTTTTTGTTTAAAAAAGGCAGTTTAAAGTTAAATTTGATTGGCTTTTTCTGTACAAAAATACGAATTGCTAACCACCCTAACAATAAAATGAGTAAATTACAGCCCACGATTAAAGTCACTAATGTAGAAGTGGCCATTTTTTCTTCAACGGGCTCAGCTTCCAAGGCCAGGTTTTGATCAATAAGCGTAGCAGGGTCTATTTCGGGCACTGCTTCTATTGGCCTTTCTATCTCAAATTTGTATGTTGGTATTGTGGCCATAAACTCACGACCGTTTATATTAGTGCCAAAAACAGACAGTTCAACGCTGTATCTTCCCCAATCATAGTTTTTAATTGCTAGTTGGCGTGTATCACCCGCTTGCGCGTCAATTGTAAACATTTGCTCTTCATTATTAGGGTAATAAATTTTTCCCTGCACAATAACGGTTTCAGGTTTAACTATGTTGCTATCTATATTAATAGTTAGCTGGTGATCGTCAGTATCAAGCTCTGCCAGTGCGACCTCAGATTTAAATGGCGGTTCATGCACAATGATAGGGTCTTGCACAATGCGTCGCTGTAATAAGGGGGTCGCTATATAGAGTTCTGGTGTCCACTGCCCTGCAGGAAAGTCTAATTTAAATTCGCCAGTAAACACTCCATCGTTAGGGCGTTCATCAAAGCCGCGGCCATCGTCTTTAAATTCGGCAACTTCTTGAGTGCCTGCACCAAAGTTTGCATAGCTTTCATCGTTGGTACTTACAAAGTCAACGTTTAGGCTAACTACATCTGTGAATAAGTTAGCATCGATAGGCTCATCATCATTTAAAATTTCGCCCGTTATTTTTATTGTCTCGCCTCTAAATAACATAGGAGGTAATGGCTGTGCTTTTAAAGACACTTCCCCTAACACCACAATGCGGCTGTCGGGCAAAATGCGGCCAATAACTTGCCATGGGCCAGCCATCGGTTTTTTTATGGTGATTAAGTCGTAACTAAGCTCATCAAACCAATCGAGGTTGGGATCTTTAACGGCGTTAGTGGCAAAGTACTTGCTGCCATCGGGCCTGACTAAAATAACCGCGGGCGAACCTGGCTTTCTAAAAAATAGTAAGGTTATTTCGTCTAATTGGCTGTCTATACGAAAACGGTTATCTAGCAGCGGTATTTCATTTTGTTCGCCGTCGCGTTTAAGCAGCTCTACTTGCTTAACGGCAAACGCACTGGCGCTAAACAGCGAGGTGGCGCACAATACAGTTATAAAATACATCGTTTTCATAGTTGGCCTTATTCAGCGCGCCATAAACAGTGGCCGCCTTCTTTGTCTACAAGATCGAGTCGTGCTTCGTGTGCGCTTTGCTCAGCGTCGTTTGCGCGCAATACAACTAAAGGTGCTCGGTCACTACTTAAGCGTCTTATGCCACCAGTCTGTTGCTCACTGCCGTCATCTTTATTTTGGTTTAAGTTTAGCTTGGTTTGCCCGCCCGTCATGGCAAGGTAAACATCGGCTAAAATTTCAGAATCCAGTAATGCGCCGTGTAATGTTCGTTTTGCGTTGTCTATATCGTAACGGCGGCACAAAGCATCTAGGTTGTTCTTTTGACCAGGATGCAAGTCACGCGCCATTTTAAGGGTGTCGAGAACTTGGCAGTACTCGTGCGTATTTGGGTAGCCTTGGTTAAGCAGCGCAAACTCGTTATCCATATGGCCCACATCGAACGGGGCGTTATGTATTACAAGCTCTGCACCTTTAATGTAGTCAAAAAACTCTTGCGCTATATCGCGATAAAGTGGTTTATCACGTAAAAACTCGTTGGTAATACCGTGAACATCTATTGCTTCTTCTTCAATGCTGCGTTGTGGGTTAATGTAAACATGAAAATTATTACCGGTTAAACGTCGGTTTATTAATTCTACACACCCAATTTCTATAATGCGGTGCCCCTGTTTGGGGTCGATGCCGGTGGTTTCTGTATCTAAAACTATTTGTCTACGTGCCATATCGAATTTAGCCTGACTCTGGTATCTTTCTATAATCACTTTATTGTACATAATATCAAGGTAAAACAGTGCAAAAAACCGTAGAGATTTACACCGATGGCTCATGTTTAGGTAATCCGGGCCCTGGTGGTTATGGTATTTTTATGATTTATAACGGCCACGAAAAAAAATTAAGCCAAGGGTATAAGCTCACCACAAACAACCGTATGGAAATGCTCGCTGCCATTGTTGCCCTTGAATCACTTACCCGCCCTTGCACCGTTAACCTCACCACAGATAGCCAATATGTTAAGCAGGGTATTGAGTCGTGGATTGCAAATTGGAAAAAACGGGGCTGGCAAACATCGGCAAAAAAACCGGTTAAAAATGTTGATTTATGGAAGCGACTTGATAGCGCTTGTAGCGAGCACACGGTTACATGGAAATGGGTAAAGGGACATAGCGGGCATAAATATAACGAAATAGTTGACGATTTGGCACGTGTCGCTGCAGGCAGTAGCAACCTACTTGATGATGTAGGGTATCAGCCTTAACCCGTCAAAGCTTTCGCACTTTTAATGCCATGAGTGTAAGGCTCATGGCTGGGTTAAAAAGTGCCTACTTACATTTTTTAACTATTATTATTTTTTTGCTCACACTGTTTAAAGTGCTGCTTTGAGGTTTGTCTGAGCCCTGCCCCTTTTACAGGTGAAAACTGCGGCCTTGCATGCCACTTAGGTTTTATAGGCGTAAGCGGAGCCACACGTTTTCGCGCCACCAGCATATACACACTCCCCATAGGTTTTAAATACTGTTTGGCAAAACTGCGCCAAAATGCAAACCGCGAAAGCCTGTTACCACGCGCAAGAGATGAGTAAATAAAGCGCTCATCGCTAATAATTTCAAACCCCAATAAATTAAGCCAATCTTTTACCCGCGCAGGCGTAAAAAAACGCCCCGTCCACGGCAGCTTTTGGCCGCTAAAGGGCAACATTTGCGCCAATCCACATAAACTAAACGGATTAAATCCGGTAATAACAATGTAACCACCGGGTATAAGTGTGCGATGCGCCTCGCGTAATATGTGATGTGGGTCTGAGTGATACTCTAAGCAGTGGCTTAAAATACACGCATCAACACTGTGCTCATAAAAAGGCAGTTCGTCTATATCGGCTATCACACCTGTGTAAGGCCCCTCTTCGGCAACACATACTTGGTGTTTTATAGTGCTTACGCTGGTATTAAGCTCGCCACTTAAATTACCTAATTTAAGCATATGGTAACCAAACATACGCGGCAGCCATTGATCCATTTTTTGTTCAATGTCAGCACGTAAATAATCCCCATGAGGGAACTGCTGCCATGACAGCGGTTTGGGTCCTTCTTGAAAACTAAGGGCTGGTTTCATTTTTATAGCTCGTTATACTAGGTGTTACCCGTCACTTTATAGAGCAAATTAATATGGTGCAAGTTAAAGCAATTAAAGCATTTTCTGACAATTATATTTGGTGTTTAACTACCCATAATAGCGACCTAGCATGGGTGGTTGACCCGGGCGATGCTCAGCCCGTTATAGCGCATTTAGCAGAGCATAACTTACAACTTGATGGCATTTTAATTACCCATCATCACAGCGATCATACCGGTGGCGTAGCCGAGCTTGTAAAACAGTTTTCAAACATTGCAGTGTACGGTCCTATTAACAGTCCGTTTGCGGGGATCACCAATACACTGGTTGATGGCGATAGCATTGAGGTATTGGGTACGCGTTTTAACATTATTACCACCCCTGGCCATACCCTTGATCACATTTGTTATATTCATGAAGAGTTGGCTTTTACCGGCGATACGCTTTTTAGTGGGGGCTGTGGGCGATTATTTGAAGGGACGCCTGAGCAAATGTGGGAGTCGTTTAATAAGCTGCGTGAGCTACCTAAAACCTGCAAAGTGTATTGCACGCATGAATATACGCAAGCTAATTTAGCATTTGCAAAAGCCGTTGAGCCGCGTAACCCTGAGCTACTCCAATACAGCGACAAAGTAGATGCACAGTGTGCTAAGGGCGAAATTACACTGCCAAGTACAATAGGCCAAGAGCTTAAAGTTAATCCATTTATGCGCAGCGACCTACCTACTATTACAGAGTTAATTCCAAAAGAATTTGTGTTGGTTACAAAAAACAATGAACCATGGGAAAACTTTGCAAGTCTGAGACGATTCAAAGACAACTTTTAGTTAAGATATGTTGACCTGTTGTAATTAATTTTGCAGCATCGTGGTTAGGTATATCCTAGGTAAAACCATTGGTTTAAAAATAGCGAATGGTTTTATCAACATGTTAAAGTTGGTCGTTAAGTGGCAATGTTGACTCATAACGGGTAGTATTCGCCGAGTTTTTTTACCTGATGTATTGGTATATATGAATAAATCTCCTCTATTAATTGCCTTGGCGCTTGCGCTAAGTGGTTGTCAAACATTAACAACCGTAGATTCAGACGCACAAGCTGCTACCCAAGCAAATAAGCGCTTAGAAGGCGCAAGCCCTAACGATATTAACAATGCATTGATGGTAAACGCCCAATATCAACACGTTGAGCAGAGCGAAGACGCCCCCGTTTTTGATGATGTGTGGGAGCGCATTCGCTACCAACTGTCTATTGATGTACCGCAAAACCGCCCTGTTGTTACCGAGCGTAATTACTATGCGCGTCATCAAGCTTATTTGGACCGCATTTCAAAACGCGCAGAACCTTACTTACACTTTATTGTTGAAGAAGTAGAAAAGCGCGAAATGCCTATCGAAATTGCCCTTTTACCTATTGTAGAAAGCGCGTTTGACCCATTTGGCTACTCTAATCGCAGTGCTTCGGGTATTTGGCAATTTATGCCAGCCACTGGCGAGCGTTTTGATTTAAAACAAAACTGGTGGTACGACGGACGACGCGACATAGTGCAATCTACGCGTGCTGCCCTTGATTACTTATCGTATTTACACAAAACCCTTGAAGGCGATTGGTTAAACGCCATTGCCGCTTATAATTCAGGCGAAGGGCGTTTAATGCGTGCGATTAAGAAAAATCGTAAAAAGCATTTACCAACAGACTTTTGGTCTCTCGACTTACCAAGCGAAACCACCGCGTATGTACCAAAGCTTTTAGCCCTTGCCGATTTATTAAAACGCGCTGATGAGTTTAATGTAAAGTGGAAACCGGTTATCAACGCGCAAGTTGTAGAAGTAGTTGATGTAGGCACGCAGATTGACCTTGCACTGGCCGCAGATATGGCCGATATGACTCTTACTGAGCTATACAGGTTAAACCCAGGCTTTAACCGCTGGGCGACCGACCCTAACGGTCCGCATTTTTTACTATTACCCACCGATAAAGCGGAACAATTCAGCCAAAAGCTGGCGCAAACCGATGTTAAAGACCGCTTACGCTGGCAGCAATACACTGTGGCGAGCGGAGATAGCCTATCGGTTATTGCTAAAAAGTTTACCACTAGCACTAGTGCTATTCGCTCGCTTAATAAATTAAAGTCAAACACCATACGTATTGGCCAACAGTTATTAGTACCCTTAACCGATGGGGCAATTAATAGCGAACATTTACCTAAGCAAATGCGTTTAGCTGCTAATAAAGCCACCCGTACTAAGCTGTCGCACACGGTTAAAAGTGGCGACACCCTGTGGGACATTAGTCGCGAATACGATGTCACGATGGATGAGCTGGCTTCGTGGAATAAACTGAAGAAAAATTCAGTATTGCGCTTAAATCAAAAGCTCACTGTTTATAAATCAGCGAGTAAACCACAAGCAACTGCAAGTACTAATCGCACCATTACGTACAAAGTACGCCGTGGTGACTCGCTTGCACGTATTGCGTCTAAATTTAATTTAACCGTAAACGAAATTATTAAGTGGAATAACTTAGCCGGCCAAAAGTATTTACAGCCTGGCCAAAAGTTAAAGCTTAAGGTTGATGTAAGAAGTAGTTAACCAACGGTTTAATAATTAAAAAAGGAGCGCATGCGCTCCTTTTTTGTACATATAAGCAGTTAATACCAATTCGCTTAATTAAATGCTCTATTTTGAGGCCGGAAAAACGTGTTAATAGCTAGGCAATAAATTCGCTATTTAGTTGTTCTCGGCAATTGCTCCTGCATGGTTCTGCCTTCTGCATCCATGCGGTCGTAAATGAGCATTTTTTAACGCAGCTAGCGACACGTTTAACCCCGCAAAATGATTAAGCATTATTGCGCATTGGTGTTACTAAGCTGGTAATTTTTCAAGCCATGCTTTTAACCACGGCTCTGCTACAGGCCATGGCTCAAAGTCTTCGCAGGCATCTATTTCTAAACGGTTTCCTACCGGCTTAGCTTGCAAGTCACGTAGTAGCTCATCAAAGCTGCGCCCTGCACCGCAAAACGTATCGCCGTAGCATCTATCGCCCATGGCTATAACACCAAATGGCTTATCAGTTAGCATCGGAAATGTGCTATTCATAGCAAAGTAGAGCCCTGCTAAATTGCTAGGTACATCGCCTTGCCCTGTGGTAGAGGTAACAACTAATATATGTGAGGCGTTTTTTATATCATCAAGTGAGGCCTCACTAATAACGCTCGCAGTGTGCCCCGCTTTTTCAATTGTATTTGCAACGTCGTAGCTTAAACGTTCTGCGCCGCCGTTAACGCTGCCTACAAAAATACTAATATGTGCCATTAATAATCCTTTTCTTGCTGTGGCCAACCTAGTTGCTTACATATACTAAGCATGTCTTCACCTAGTGGCGCTTTAATTACGATGGGTTTATGCGTGTAAGGGTGCACAAAACTAAGCTGCGTTGCAAATAGCATTAACCGCCGCAGTGCAAAATGCTCCCTAAAAAATTGATTATGCTGGTTATCACCATGATTTACATCACCAATAATAGGTATTGATAAATGATTAAGGTGGCGCCTAATTTGATGCTTTCGCCCTGTTTTTGGAAAACACTCTACGAGCGAGTAACGCACCGTGGGGTATTTACCAATAGGAATTGGTAGCGTGGCTTGATGCAGACAATTAAATTGTGTTTGCGCCGCTTGTGGCGCTTTATTTTGCGTGGCAAATTTGTCAGCTATTTTATCAAGCTCTTCTTTTAACGGTTTATCTAAAAACACCGATTCAGGCGCAAAACCACGTACAAGCGCTAAATAACGTTTTGTTATAGTGCCTTCAATAAATAGTTTGTTCATGTCTCGGGCAGATTCTGAACTTAAAGCAAATAGCAGCACACCTGATGTTGGTCTATCTAGCCTGTGCACCGGAAATACATGTTGCCCTAATTGGTCGCGCAGCATTTGCATTGCAAACTGGGTTTCGTGTTTATCTAAAAAAGAGCGATGAACCAATAAGCCTGCGGGCTTATCTATGGCAACAAAGTATTCGTCTTGGTAAAGAATATTAAGCTCGCCGTACTCTACAGGTTCTCCCTTTTCAGTCATGGGGTTTACCCAAAAAAGCATCAAGTTCACTAAGTAGCGTTATAATTTCGCCGCTGCCGGTTTTACCCACTAACGCCATTTCTGCCATAGGCGCAATGGCAAAATTTTGTGGCAATGGTTGGTTAAGCGTTATTAATTGCTGCATTTTTTCAATAAATACAAACTGTAACCATTGCTCAAATGCCATGGTATCGTGACAAAAAGGCACTTGAGATTGTAATTTATGCGCCTCTATTAGCGTGCTTTGCCACAGTTTATGTTTTTTTAAAAGTGTGCTTAATTGGTTTAAATAAGCCTGCGTTTGCTGATACATAACCACTCTTCTTTTTACGTTATAGGGCAATTATACCCTGTTCCCTCAATGCCTGCTATGGCGTATAATTGAGGCAATTTTGCAGTAAAAACAATTGAGATAACGATGAGCGAACACATAGCGACACTTGGCCAACTCTTAGATGGCGCCGGTACACAATGGCGTGCTTTTGATATTGGCAGGCATATTACTAAGCTTGATAAAAAACAGTTTTTAGCTATTGAGCAAGCACAAGTTCCTTATCCTTATCCGCTTGCGGGGCATGCATGGCTGGCTATTCAATTTTGGGATAGCAAAGCAAGTAAAGAACCTTATGTATGGTTTTTAAAGTTTCCACTTGATGAGCAAAGTAAATTAGTGAGCGCGAGCCGCGATCATTTCGCTAATATGGTAATTGAAGCCCTAGGCAGCGAAATTACCGGCGAGCAAGCCGATGGTAAGCTAGATAATAACCCTTATGTGTTTACCCCTAATGCAAATAAATTAGCGGCTTTTAACGCCCAACTTAAAGTATTGTTAAAGCAACCAGCCTCTAAATATTACGAGCACACGCAGCTGTACTTTAGTGGCACTTTAGGTTTTGATGATTGGCAAAGCGTTGCGCTACAAGGTATTGCCGATTTTGCACTGCGCCTAAATAACGACAACAACTTAGCAAACTTGCAAAAAGCTTGGCCGCATTTACCACTAGAGGTATTGCAGCCTTTGAGCGCCATGCTTGAACATGTAGAAATACCGCCATCACTCAGTGAGCTTTTAGTTGCCTATGGCCACACTGCCATTGAAAATAACGATACAATTGCACTAACTGCCGCACTGCGCTCGCTTTCAAAAGGTCAAGCGCAAGGGCTGTGTACACAACTAGTAGATGCTGCATTAAGCTCATCTGTTGGCACTGATTCAGATGTACTTTTAACGATTGCAGGGCGATGCTTTTCTCAACTAGAAGAGCCTGAGCGCTTACATATTTTTATGGATAATTGTGCGCACCACCAACAAATTGCCGAGCTATTCCCGAGTATCTTTGCTGATTTAGTTGCAATACCCACTATACGCCCACACTTACTAGGCTTATTACGTAAAGAAAATCGCAGCGAAACGCTCGCTCGCGCAATTGGAAGGTTGTTCTCTTAATGGCTACTTTGTGGACGTTTATCGCCATTGGCGCTGTAATTTACTTATTTTGGCTAAATCGAAAAGTGGCAGAAGCTGCTAACAGTCATGCCGCGCGCCAAGCTGAGCAATTACAGGTTCAGTTAATGAGCGTAGCGTGCACAAAACGCCGCTTTGGCATTTTAAAAAATGGCAAACCGGGGATCAAAAGCGAATTTATGTTTGAGTTTTCAAGTGATGGCGAAAATGCCTATCAAGGTATTTTAATTATGGAAAATGAAATGCTAAAAAGCGTTGTTGTGCCGCCACACAAAATTTAACTCTAATCGTTAAAACCGGTGGGGTTAAAGTGAACCACTAAAATAAGTTAATACATAAAACTAAGGCGTAACAAAAGTTACGCCCCACTCTTACAGCATCCTGCTTGTTATCCTTGACCCAAAATCCGTATTATCATCCCCTGAACGAGTAAACAACCCTATTTACCCTCAACATTGCATCCTGCAAAATCCATAACCATCCTGGCTAACCCACGTAAACTAACGCTTGGCTACTTACTGTAGCATCATCCTTGGTCATCCTTTTAAGTAGCTCCTGCCACTTTAAATGCATCCTGCATTTTCCACTTGCCGCCTTGGCCATCCTGCGTAAACTAACGCTCCTGCTACTTCCTGTAGCCTCATCCGTAAATATCCTTAAGTAGTTCCAACTACTAAGCGCCTCATGCACTTCCTAGTTCGTCCTTGCGTCCTTTTTAACTTGTCCTTTATGCTTCCTGCTAGCATCTGCTATGTTGCCTATTCCGTATCCTTGGCAGTAGCTTAGTCATTAAGCTATGTCGTCTTGACAAGTTAAATACTACGCGAGTTTGGGTTTCATCCTACTAGGTAAACAAAATTAATTTTTCGTAATATATATGAAAAAATATAAAACCCAATACTAAACAAAAGCTTACCCTTTTAAAGCTGCATTTATGAACGACCGTAACTGATAATGCGCACGCCAATGTAAGATATGTCTCACGGGCATATGTCCGTAATGGCGCTTATCGCTTACAGACTTACTTTGCATATGGTTTAAAAAGAAGCTCTCCGGATACTTTATTAAAGGCAAGTGCTTTATAAGTGCTAAATCCTTCTGATTTAAAAAACGTATTATGCTCTTGGCGTGTAACAAAAACGGCAAGCCCTTTAGCCCCTGTGTTTTTAGTTGCTAAATCATCTAAGCCTCGTAACAGGTAGCGCCCAAGCCCGTGGCCTTGCACGTGCGGGTCTACCGCAATAAACGCTAAATAGTAGTAATCGCCAATCTCATTAAGCGCAGTGCGTATTGTTTGCTCTTTTTCTATTAGTTGGTTGGTTTGCAAATACCCTGCGCTCAGCATTAACTTTAAGCGCCAATGCCAATAACGCTCTGGTTGTAATTGGCTGCTTGACTCAAATACACACGCCACCGCTTTTAATTTATCATCGCGGTACAAGCCTATTAATGGCAGTTTTTCTTGCCAAAAAGCACTGAGCTCTTCGCGTATCACTGAGCGTAATTTTTTCTCGTAGGCAGCCATATTATGTTGATCATAACCTAATAAATTTTGAAGTAGCGGATCATCATGATAGGCCTGATAGATTAAACTCCCTGCAGTGCTTATATCTTCAGGGGCAAGGTATTGTACGCTTAATGTGTGCTCATTAGAGGTGACTGTCATTGTGTATCCTTTTTGCTTTACTACCCTCAACGTTGCCAAACTATTTACCGTATATAAAGTAATTGGTAATTGTATGGCGAAAATGTTTATCTATACTGCAAGTTAACTATATACCTAAAGCAAAAATACCGTCAATTCAGCGAGAGTTTAACTAGCAAAGCCTATAGTCTGGCTCTAAGCTTGGTTTAATTTAATCAGATGGAGTAATAATATGGATACGACAAAACACGATATGAAAACGTTGTTTGCACAATTGGGTTTACCTAGCTCAGAACAACAGATTGACGATTTTATTGCTTCTCACTCACTAGAAGACACAACGCTTTTACAACAAGCTCCTTTTTGGGATGAATCACAGCAGCATTTTTTAGCAGAATCGCTAGCAGAAGATGGCGCGTGGAGCGAAGTAATTGATGAACTTGATGTGAGGCTTCGCCAAGAAGGTAAGTAATACTAATTTGCTTAATTATGCGACCTATTTTGAGGCTCGATAAACGTGTTTATAGCTAAGCAAAAATTAACTATTTGCTTGTTCTAAATGAAAAATTTTTTAACACAGGTAGCGACCCGTTTAGCCCCGCAAAATGATTAAGTATTATTGCGAATTGGTATAATCCCCCCTCTGCTTATACCAAGGCTTTATGCGCCTTGGTATTGTTGCTACTATAGCACCCGCGCAGCAAACACTTGCTGCGCTTATATATTAAAGAGTTACAAATCTAATGAATGCAGTTGTATTTGATGCAATTAAAGTCCTTCTTGATGAAGGCAAAACCCCTACTGTTGCCCTAACTAAAAGCCGTTTAGCACAACCTGTGCCTATGCCGGTTATTATTGCCGCAGTAAGCCAATATAAAAATAACCCTGATTCAATTCATAATTTAATGAAAAACCCTGAGCAGAGCATCGTTGAGCCTAAAACATCTCAACTCGATCGCATTGAGAAAAAACTCGATAGGTTGCTAGCCCTGTTAGAGCAAAAATAATTTGAGACTATAAATGTTCGTTGTTGATTTAACGTTTGACTGCTACCAAGACACCACCCTAGAGCACGCTGAGCAAGCCATTAACCGATTAGTTAATGCACTGCGTTTTAATGGCCAAATTATGGGTGAAGAATTCCCAACTGTACTAAAAGATGGCTATTTTATTACCCGTGTAATGTGCCCAACCGAAGACGCCATGCACCCATTAAATAATAGCCCTTTTGTAAAACACAGTATTGAGAAGCTGCACAGTGCAGGTCTACTTGCTCCTAAAATAAAAGTTATTGGCCAAGACATTCACTCAAACGGTGCCGATACCTGTAAATCGCCTTCAAGCTATATTTTATACACAACCTATGTGCATACCTGTAGCCCACTGTATTGTGGTGATGACTTTTTACCCGTGCCATTATTTACTATTCCGGCCATTGCTAATGGGGATTATAAAACACTCATAAAATGGCAAGAAGATTGGCAAGCTTGCGATCAAATACAAATTAACGGCGCTACTCGCTGTGAATTTCCAGCGCTTGAAGAAATATCAAGCACACAAAGTGACTTATATCGCCGCGGTAAAGACATTGCTAAACGTATCCGCTTTTTAACTCAAAAACCGGTTTATTATTATTTATACCGTGTAGGCGGTGTAGATAAAGCCTCAGAACTTGAGCGTAAATGCCCTAGCTGCAATAGTGAGTGGAAATTACCAGAGCCGTGGTTTGGGTTATTTGATTTTAGGTGTGAGCCGTGTGGGTTGGTATCTAATGTTTCGTGGGATTTTCAGTAACTAAAAGCCTGCACTTTGCAAAATAAAGTTACACACCTTATACAAAATCAGCTTAATGCATTGCACTAAGCTGATTTTTTAATGCTCAATTAAATTAAGTAAAGGCGGCGAGTAAGGCTACAATATTGTTACTTTTTTCTGTAATAACTGAGCAACCTTTAACGCGTCTTGCAAAGGGCTTATCCTGCACAATAATTAACGATTACTGCACATTGGTTTAATTAATCTAAACCTCAAGCGCTTTTAAAAAAGATTCTATATTGGGTGCAAGTACATGATGCGGCTTTTTACCTACGTACTCTAAACATACCTCACCGGTATTTACCTGCACGGTAACCAGTAAGTCATCTTGCTCAGTTAAACCAATGAACAGGGTTTCTGGCTGCTTTAATTTTCGTTTCATTAATACATGACCGGTAATATTTTGTTGCAGCAGGTCAAAATCATCTTTATTCCAAGCTTGTAATAACTCCACACGGTGACCATCTATACTAGCTAAAATGCTACCGCCATACATGTGCCCATAAAACTCATCAACCCCTGCTGGGAAGTTCAGCTCAAGCGCGCTAGCTAAATCTGATAATGAACCTGCGGGGGTTTGCAAAGCACTTTTCCATTGAATATTGCCTTGTGCGTCTACCTCGCCAAACTCGCAAGGGCTAGGCCATTGTTCATCGTGTGCCATAAGCGGATATTTAGCGGTGTTTTTAACGGTTTTTTCACAAAATTGCGTGTGAAGTTGGGCCATTTGCATTGCAACAGACATACTGCGAAACTCATTTAAATTAGATATAATGTCCCTATTGTAACTATTTAAGAGCAAACATGACAGATTACAGCAATTCTCCAGACCTTAAAGGTAGTGTGTTAGGACAATCTACTGAATACGTAGATGTATATTCGCCTAGCTTGCTTTTTCCTATTGCCCGCAAGTTAAATCGTGATGCTTTAAATATTGACGAAGCCGAGTTGCCCTTTAAAGGCCAAGATATTTGGACAGGTTATGAGCTTTCGTGGTTAAACGCTAAAGGTAAACCGCAGGTTGCCGTGGCGCTGTTAACTTTTGCGTGCCAAAGCAGCCATATTATTGAGTCTAAGTCGTTAAAACTTTACTTAAATAGCTTTAATCAAACCCGCTTTGAAAGTACTGAGGTGGTAAGACAGCATTTAATTGAAGACTTATCAAATGCGGTAAATAGCGATGTAGCGGTAACGTTATACGCACCTGATGACTATAACTGCTTACCTTGCACGCCATTACCTGGGCAATGTATTGACGATTTAGATATTGAAATAGATAACTACGATATTGACGCCTACTCACTTAAATCAAAAAGTGACACCCTAGTTACTGAGACCCTGCACAGCCATTTGCTTAAATCTAACTGCTTAATTACCTCGCAACCAGATTGGGCCAGTATAATTATTCGTTACACTGGCGAGCAAATATGCCATGAGGCACTCTTGCGTTATTTAATTTCATTTAGAACCCACAATGAGTTTCATGAGCAATGTGTAGAGCGTATTTATAGTGATTTAACCACGCAGCTAAACATTAAAGAGCTTGAAGTCTATGCGCGTTATACGCGCCGCGGTGGGCTGGATATAAATCCGTATCGTTCAACGCACTATAACGATACGCCTTTTGCGGTAAAAATTAATCGCCAGTAATACCAATCGACTTAAATATCACCATAAAAAAGGAGCTTAAGCTCCTTTTTTATACCCGTTATAAGCTAGTCAATGCGCTTAGTCGGAATAGGCATTGCGCACACATCAACATAATTATGGGCGTATACAAACCAAGGTTCGGTACGATTTTTTCGCGCCTCAATCAATTCTCTAAATGATTGCGAGTCTGTTTTCATAACATTAAAGGTGCTTTTATCACGCTTAATATCGGCTAACACCTCAATGTTTGTAATTGGGTTAAATGGCGTATTAGCAACAGGCTTACGCTGTAAACGATTAAAGTGCTGCATACCTTCAAGCACTCTTCCAAATACGGTAATATTTTTATCAAGGTAGCGCGGTCCTTGGCCAATGGTGACAAAAAATTCAGTGCTTGCACTGTTTATCTCATTGCCACGCGCCATGGCAAACACACCGTGGCAATGTACCTGCCAAGTTTGTGTATTAGAGGCGTTTTGTGCGACAGCAAAACCGTTTAAAAACCCCGTTACAGGCGCGTACCCATCGCCTTGTAGCTCTGTAATTTTAAGCGGCTGTGCGGTGCTATGGTAAAACTCCGCAGGCACAGTTTTATTAGCCTTTTTAATTGCTTTATTGCCTGAGCTGTCGCCACCTTGTGCTACAAACCCTTCAACAAAACGATAAACACGGGTATTTTTATAAAAGCCTTCTCGTGCAAGTTGTTTTATGTGCGCAGTATGTTTAGCTGCAAGCTGTGGGTTAAGCTCAACATAAGCCGCCCCTGTAGGCAGCGTAATTTTTAAAACATTTTGCTTGTCTACATTTCGCCATTCGTGCGCTTTAGCATGCTTTATTACCTCGCTTGCGCTACGGGTTGGGGTTTGTTGAGTGCCCGCGTGTTGCTCTGTGTATTGGGCGCAGCCAGTTAACCCTGTTATTAGTGCTGCTAAATATAGTCCTTTCATATAATCCTTATACTGCCTATTTAGTCCCAATCAAACTTATAGAGTAAATCAACATTTTGATTTAAACCACTGGTGATCTCTACATAAAACTGCGAAAGCAGCTGATAGCGAATAGCGACCTCGCTGAGCGAGTCAAATACCCCAACGCTGTATTTAACTTGTAAGCTAGGCGCTACATAGCCCGATATTTCAAGCTTAGTGTTATCGCCAGAGCCCGTTGAACTTAAGCTTACATCAGATAAACCAATGGTTTCGCCAACTTTAGATACAACGCCTTCACTGCGGCTCACCCCTTGTGAGAGCAATAACTGAGTAAGCATGGCATCGCTTGAACTGTCGCCCTCGCCTAGCGGTTGCCCATTGAGTAAATAGGCCAGCGCTTGTGCTTGATCCATTGCCGGCTCAGAAAATACTTTTAAGGTAGGTTGCTCAACGTTACCAGTAAGCGTAACACCAGCCACAACATCGTTTGCTGTGGTGTCTGGATTACGTATGGCTTTAATATTTAAAAATGGTTGCTCAATTGAGCCACTAAACCCTATTTGCCCAGTACTAATAATTAAATCTTGGCCAAAAGCTAAATACGTACCATCAATTAAATTTAGCTCGCCGGTGGCAATTATAGGGGCACCTTGTCTCATTTTGATGGCTAAATCACCCGCTATTTTCGACTCAAGACCAAACGATTCTATTTTTACATCGTTTTTAACAATCACTTTTAAATTTACATCGTAATCAAACGGCACGTTTTCTGCTGTTTCAGTTTGTTGATCAACAATAATCTCATCGTCGCTCACTTGAACGGCGCCCTCTGGCAGCTCTTCAATCATTACCCTGCCATAAGGCACAATCACTTCGCCAGACAGCTTTAATGCATTATTTGCAAGTCCAATGGTTAAATCAGGCGATACTTTAAACGTCACGCCTTGCTGCGCGCGTACAAAAAACTGCTCGCCGTTAACGCTTACATTTACCTCAGGCTGTGCCCCTTGCCAATCTACGTCGCCGGTTAGGTTGATTTTACCGCCTTGGGTGTCGTTTAAATTACCTTTAATTGTGGCGGTGGTTTTATCAAATAAAATGTTTATGTTAGATTTTTGCAGCACCACCGGCAACTGCTCACCTTCTAAATTGATATCACTGACATTTAGCTCACCATTTAATAGTGGGTCTTGCAAAGTGCCGGCTACTGCCACGTTTCCTGTTATATCGCCTTTTAATTGCTCAAGGGTTTCGAGAAATGGATGTAAGTCTGATAGCAATATTTTATCTATATTAAGATGACCGTTTAATGTTTGCTGATTTTGAATATCATCAATATTAATTTCGGTGGCTATTTTACCTAGCACACTTGAGCGTAAATCGGCCTCTAGCTTACCCGTTTGAGAATCAGTGTAGGCACTGACTTTTAGCGTCTCGATGGGTAATCTAAACCGATCTTCCTCTGAGGTAAGAACAGCAACAAGGTCATCCGCATTTAAATTAGCGCGAAGTGTTTTTAATGCGCCTTCGTTCCAATTTGCAGCAAAGTCGCCGCTTATATCGCCGCGCGTACGCATGTTATCTGGTAAAAAGTGTTTAAGCTCTTCAAGCGCTAAATTGCTCAACGTAGCATTAAATTGCCCCAAGTTTTTAGTTTGCGCAAGGGTGTTAATACATAGCTCACTTTTGTTTGAGCGCCAGCAATGCGCACTCACATCAAAATCGCTGGTTTGGGTATTAAACATCACCGCAATTTTTTTACTATTACTAAAGCTGAGCTTTTTGTCACTTAGCGTTATATTACTGAGCGAGCCATTCCACACGTCATTATTGAGCTTACCGGTTACTTCAAGCTCAGCAGCGCCTTGCTCTGCATCTATGGCGGCCACCAGCTGATGGTCGGTTTTATCGCCAGCGGCAGTTATCTCAACACTATTAATTACCTGATCAGCAACCATTGCTGAGCCTACGTTTAAGCTCACATCGGTTTGCCAATCTGCGGCTGTATCGAGCTGACCTTTAAGGGCGAGTTTGTTAACGTTTATGTCGTTATACATAAAGTTATCGAGTAATAACGATAAATCAACGGCGGGGGTTAAACGGGGTCCTCTAACTTTTAAATCGGCCTTACCGTTTGCGACGAATGGCAGATTAGTTTGCTCATTTCCTGTAAGTGTTACTTTTCCGTCAACCTGCCAGGTGTCGTCAACTTGCCCGCTCAAGGTTAATTTATTGGCACCGCTACTTAAATACAGGCTGTCTATGTTGGCTTTTAGCGTATTGTTAAGTGTAAAGTTTGAGGCAAATTCAAGCGGTGTTTGGTTCAGTGTACCTGCAAGTTGTGTATTATCCATTTGCAAGTGCCAGTTTTGCCCTTCGCTGTTAAAGCGCCCTTCTAGCTGGCCAGAAATATTACTTGTAAGCGCATCTGTTAAGTATTGTGCTTTTAAGCTATTTAGCGAACCGGTAAAGTCGGCTTGTATGCCCTTTTGCCAATTAACATTACCTTTAAATATTGCACTACTATCGTTTGCTTTTAGGCTTAAGGTACTTAGCTGCGCTTGGCTAAGCGAGCCGTTTAATTGCGTGTTTAATACTACAGCTGGATAGGCACCTAATTGACTATGCGCTTTTAAACTTAGCGTGTAATCATCCGCATTACCCGAGGCTGATAAATCAACATTATTTACTTTTAGCTCGTTACTTTGAGCGTCAATCAACCATTGCTCAACTTTACCAGTAAGTTCAAACGGATAATTTTTTTGTTTTAAATTAGCCGTTGCCGTTAAATTTAATGGGTACTGACCAGTCGTGTGTAAATTTATATTTAAATCAGATAGATCACCACTTAACGCTAAATTCGCTTGGTGCAAGTCGCTGTTTAGCGCTACTTTCGCGTTTAATGGTAAGTTACCTGCAAGCTCACTAGTTAACTCTGTATTTAATTGCCATTGTTGGTACTGCGCGCTAAGCGTTTGTAAGTTAACTTTTTCATCTTCTACATTTAATACAAGCGCTATATTTTCGATTGTGTGAGTTTGCTCACCTTGCTCAATATCCACCTTTTTAACGTCAAACTGCTCTACCCGTAAATTAAGGGGCGATATAAATTCTATATCTGGTAACGCAGGTAGCGCTGTTAGCGCCTGGCCTTGATTAGCCGTTGCTTGATTAGATGAGGCGGGTTGCTCTTTAAGCTTTACCAATACATCACTAATAGTTAGGCTTTTTAGTGCTAAGGTTGCATCTTCAGCTTTCGCTGCAAGGGTAAAGTTATTTACGGTTACATCAGCACTGGGATGATTTAATACAAATTCGTTTATTGCTACATTTTTAACGGCAATATTAAAGGGAAACGTAATTTTAGTTAATGGCTCTGAGGTGCTTTGTTGTGTGGCTTCGGGTGCATTGCCAAGGGCAAGTTTGATTGACCGCGCACTTACATTTTCAATACATAGGCCATCGCACTGCCACCAAAATAAATCTATTTTAAGCTGCTGCGCTTTAAAATCTGTACTTTGGTTTTTAAAGCTCACATTAAACGGGTTGTTATATAAAAAGCGCCCTTTTTTAATCTCAATATGTAAGCCGTCCACCATTTTATTGGCACTATAAGCAATAAATTGATTACCGGGCGCAGTAAATAACAAGCAAAATATAATAACGGCAAGCGTGATTAAAACGCCGATGACGGCGGCGGATATTTTTTTAAATACTGACATTAAATTTCTGGCCCTATGGTAATGCTTAAACGTGTGCTTTTACTTTCTTTAGTAAGCCCCCATGCATGGTCTACTTTTACGGGGCCAATGGGTGTTAAATAACGAAAACCAAAGCCTGCGCCCACTTCAAAGTCGTCCGAAAAGTCATTTGTGGCGGTACCGCCATCAACAAATAAAGCTGCGCGCCAATTTTGTGCAAATTGGTAATTGTATTCAATAGTACTGGTTAGTAAGTATTTACCACCAATTAAATCACCGTCTTCATCTTCAGGAGAAATAGACTGATAAGCAAAACCACGTACACTTTGGTCACCACCGGCATAAAAGCGCAGCGAGTAAGGTACGTTTTCAATATTATCGACCAGCATGGCGCCCACGTTTGCTTTTAAAAAAACTAAGTGTTTATCTAAATAGGTTCGCAGCCACGCATGCTGCAGCTGCACCCGCACTAAGTTGGTGGTTGAAAGTACATCATCTAAACCAAACTCAGCCGAAATTAGCCACTGCTCACCCCAATAAGGCGTTGTGCCTCCTTTTGACTTTTTACGGGCATAGCTAATACCGGGCATAAGCATTTCGGTGCTTTCTTCTGGTTCATCACCAATGCGGTATGTTTCTTGGTCTCGACGTAAAAAGGCCGTGCGTACCCATTTATCTTCAGTTAACCATTGGCGCTGCAGTTGGCCGGTCAGTATTTCACTGTATATGTCATCGGCAAGTTCATCTTCTAACTTGTAACCCACTGATAAACGCCATAAATCGTCGTTAGGGTCATCTACCGGAATGGTGTACGCCATAGAAATATCTTGCTGTTTCTCAGCTACATTTAAATTACTTTCGAGGTAATGCCCATCTTCTGTGATCCAGGGTTTACTCCATTTAAAACGCACTTTCGGGCCCAGCTCGGTATTAAAGCCACCGCCTACTTCGTAGCTATTAGCAGGTTTGTGTAGCACATCAATATTTATAGGCACTTGTCCGTTGGCTCTGGCTGGTATATCGGCATAAATACGCACGCTTGCAAAATACGGTGTGCTTGAGAGCTCAAGGTTATAATCGGCAATTTGTGTGGCTTTATAAGCTTGCCCTTGGGTAAAAGGTGCCAGTGAACGAATATATTTTTCTGCGGGGGTTTCGCTGGCAATGATTATATTGCCATACGTGTAGCGCACGCCGGTATCTATATTAAATGTAATAACGGCACTGTTTTTTTGCACTGATACCGCAAGCTTTCGGGCTGGCCATTTAGCATCAAAATAGCCTAGCTCTAATAGCATTGACTCTATTTTTTTATGAGCTGAGTCGTACCTGCCATGATTAAGAACATCGCCCTGGGTTAAATTTAAGTTTTTAATAACGTTTTGTAATTGCGAGTCGTTTTTACCCTCACCATTGAGCGTTATATTAATAGCTTCTATGCGCGTTGCAGGGCCGCGCTCTACTTTAACGATAAGCTCTTTGTCGTCTTTATCAAACTCAATGTCTACCGTTGGGTTGTAATACCCCAGCGCTTTAATACTGCTTTGCACTTGTTTTTTAGCATAGCGGCGCAAGGTTCTGGTGGGTTTTTCGCCAACCAGTTGTTTTAAATATAGCTCAACGTTACTTTCTAACTCGCCACTAATCCCTTTAATTTCGTAATCTTCAATTACCCTTTGCTCAGCGCTGGCTTGAGTGCTTATAAAAAAAGCTAAAAAAAACACAAAACGTAATAACTGTTTGAACAAGTAAATATCCTTACTTTTTATTCTTTAAAATTTAACCACCAATGAGTTGCATACTACCATAGCCATAATGAGCAACACATTAACTTAATGGTAATCTTGCACCAAATTTCACTCCCCTTTAAAGCCTATAAAGTTAAAATTAATACGCTTTAAAGCAATATTTTGGTTACAATAGTGACTACGAATACAAAATTAATTTTAAATGAGTTTTTAATGCAATTCCCTGATGATGATAACGGCCAACTTTTAGCCGAAATAGCCGCTGCTGGCGTTGATTTAAGCAAAATGCACCAAATCGATTTTTTCATTTTATTTGAACAACAAGCTGATGCTGAAAAATTTGCCAAAGAAATAATCTCTGATGCATTAGTACAAAGCGCAAACGTTGAAAAATGCAAAGACACAGGCGTGTGGGAAGTGATTACTCATGTACAAATGGTGCCAGAGCACACATTGCTTGGCCAAGCAGAGCAATACCTTGAAAGTATTGCTAATAGTTATAATGGCTATGGCGATGGCTGGGGTTTAATGGACGAAGACGCCGCTTAGCAAAAATCAGTTAAGCTTAACCGCTTAACTGATTAGCTTTTCTAAAGTTGCCAGAGTAATCAAATAATTTATCAGATACCTTCCAGCCATACTTTTTACTTTTACGCGCGATAACAAAATCGGGGTGCACTAAATCATACTGTGCCTTAATTACCTGCTCAGCACTTTTAAATTCGACAGGCGCTTGCCCCTGTCCTAAGCGTTTACCAAACTGTTTATTAAAAATATACTGCCCGCCTTTACTGGCAAGGTTATATACCTCATCGCAACTTGCACCATCTTCATCAAAGTAGGTTATTTTAATTAAATCATCTTTAAGTTTTACCACTGATAACCCACTACAGCGCAGTACTAACGCATCTTTTAAATTAAGGGCGTTACGTAGCTTGTCGTCGGGGTCGGCCATTACTGCGCCGCAATCATGGCATTTACGAGCTGCTATATCGTTTTGAGCGCCGCATTGTTCGCACTCTTTAAACCTAAACCGATAATCGCATTGCTCTTTATGGCCTTCGTCATCTTCTAATAAACCTTGGCAGCGCCTGCCAAAATGCTCAACTACTTTGCCATCAGAATCGGTTTTTCCCCAAAAAATATTTGCAAACCCACACCCAGGGCAAAGCACTTGAACGGGCTCATTATCGCTATCACCTTTTTTATCGCCCACCTCAGGGTGAAATAAATCAAAGCCGTTGCCTGCGTAATCTATAACTAAGCAGTCTGTTTTTCCTTCATTTAGCCTAAGCCCACGGCCAACAATTTGCTGGTATAAGCTAACCGATTCGGTGGGGCGTAAAATAGCGATAAAATCGACATGCGGCGCATCAAATCCGGTAGTTAAAACAGAAATATTAACGAGGTATTTTATGTTTTTTTGTTTAAATTGATTTATTAATTTATCGCGTTCTGCATTTGGGGTATCGCCAGTTATAAGGGCACTTTGCTCTGCGGGTAAATAAGTTAAAATTTCTTGCGCGTGCATCACCGTTGCCGCAAATATCATCACGCCTTGGCGGGTTTCACTGTATTGTATTACCTGCTTCAGTATAGCTTGCGTTGCGCGCTCACTATTTTTTAAAAGCGCATTCATGTCATCAGTCGTATATTGACCAAACGCATTAGTAGCCAAGGACGAAAAATCATAATGACTAATTGCCGCGTCCACTTCATTTGGCGGCGTTAAGTAATTATGTTTGATCATATACCTGAGCGGTAATTCAAATATACAGTTTTTAAATGGACTTTCTTTATTACCTTTTACAAAACCATGGTAATGATGATGGTATATCCACCCCATTCCTAATCTATAAGGTGTGGCTGTTAAACCCAATACTTTTAACTGAGGATTATATTCTTTGAGCGCATTTATAACCTTTCCATATTGGCTTTTTTTATCACCATTTACTCTGTGGCACTCATCAATAATAAGCAAAGAATAATGCTCATTTAATTTATTTAAATTACGCGATAAAGACTGAACACTGGCAAAGGTAACTTGGTGGCTGAGTGATTTTTCTTTTAACCCTGCTGAAAATATACTCGCTTCTAAACCAAAACTTTTATATTTTTGTGCGTTTTGTTCTACCAACTCTTTAACATGTGCAAGCACCAAAATTTTTTGCTTAGCAATTCGCGCAAGCTCTGCAATAACAAGGCTTTTACCCGCACCGGTAGGCAGTACAATCACGGCAGGATCATTTGTTTTTCGAAAATGTAAAACAGTGCGCTCTACGGCCTCTTGCTGATACGGCCTTAATTTATAGCTCATGAAAATAGTAAATAGAATAACCAGAAATGCAGTTTAACAAATACTAAGCGACTGCGGGGAGTTTAAGGTAAGTTTTGGCCAATTAAATCTAGCGTACAAAGCGTAAGCCTTAGCCTAAGTTTAGTTATTAAATTATACGCCATTAAAAAGAGAAGCCGTGGCTTCTCTGTTACTTTATTAAGCTAGGTGCTTTTGTAAATCAACACCTTCAAACGCTTTAGGGCGACGACCACGACCGGTCCATTCAATCACTTCGCCATCTACTTCAATACGATACTTAGCTTTTACTTTAGTACGTTTATCTGCAGTACCGTCTTGTAAATCTTCTAACGTAAGTCCTTTTTCTTTTAAAAGATCCAACACTTCCTGTTTAGCTTGTAGCTGCTCAGTATATTTTGCAATCGCATCAGTGATTAATTGTTGTGCTTTTTCTAGCTCAGTTAATGATGCTGTTTTAATAAAAGATCGAACTTCTTTCATTTATATCTCGCTAAATTATAGGGTTAGATTTTAATTCCTTTTTAGTATAAGCCTAAAATAGAAAATAGGCTACGAGAAGAAAGTATTAGCTACTTTTTAGAGTTTAAAAAAAAGCCGTGATTAAAATCACGGCTTTAACATTTAATAACTAATTAAAACTTAGTAGTTAGACTTAATTGTAAGTATCTACCAGTTACATCATATGCTTCAGAAACTGTATTAATACCTGTACCACCGCTAGAAGAGCTTTGGTTAGCAACTGGTGGTTGCTTATCAAATAAGTTACGAACAGTTAATGTCACATTTGTACTATCAGAGAAGCTATAGCCCGCTGAAATATCGTGATAAACAACTGATGGGAATTCGTTATACTTCTCTAGAGGAGTAAAGTCTGTGTAGTTGAAGTTACCTCCATCAACACTATCCTTTGAACGATCCCAGTAACGCATACGCCACGAAAGGTTTAAATCTTCTAGGCCGTAGCTTAAGTTAAGATTAGCTCTGTTATCTGGTGTGAATACTTGGCCGGCTTTTTCAACTGTTTCACCACTTATGATTCCTGTTTCATCATATTTTATTAGGTGATTCCAAATCAGATTTGCACCAAATTCACCATGCTCAGTATCAATCTTGTACGCTAATTCAATATCTACACCAGCAGTTTCAATATTATTTTCGTTACTTGTTCCTGAGTTAACTTCAACTAAAGCACCATTTTGGTCACGTAAAGAATTTCCACCACAAGTTGAATCAAAGTCAGCAGCACTTACATCAAAACAACGATTTAGTACTGTAGTACGGCTTGTCGTTGAAATAGCATCTTCCACAGAGATATCATAGTAATCAACTGTTAAAGCAAACTCTTCAGTTGCTTGCCACACAACACCTAAGCTATATGTGTCTGCAGTTTCTTCTTGAACTTCTTCATTACCACCAATGAAACCACCAGTGCTTTGTGCTTCTGTTTGTGTTAATTCAAACGAGCCATTTGCAGCAACGCGAGCAGCAATCTCAGGAATTGATAAACAGTTCTGAGCTACATTACCTGTCGAAGAAGCCGTTACACCGCTACATGGATCAGTAACATTAGCAAAAGTTTCGCCTCTTCCACCAAATAAATCAGCAATGTTTGGTGTACGTATAGCTGTTGCTGCTGAAGCTCTAAATTTCAATGTATCAATTGGTGAATATTGAATACCCGCATTCCATGTTGTTTGACCACCAACAATTTCGTGATCTGAATAGCGAGCAGCTAAGTCAAGCTCAAGATTATCTAAAATAGGTAATATTGTTTCTACATAGTAATCGTTAGAGTAGTAACTACCATCAGTTGGTAGTGAGCGGTTAGTACTTGACGCACCAGTTTGGGCTAAATCACCAGGGTTAAAGAAACCACTTTCTAGGCGATGTTCAGCCCCCATAGCTACCCCAATTCGACCGCCTGCAAGTTCAACAGGTAACTCACCAACTAAAGAAGCTGAAACTATAAATTGCTCAGTTTGGCCAGCAATTTTGGCAGGTACTTTAACGTAATCAACAGCCTCTGCTGAAACAGAACCCTCACCAAATAAATTTAAAGGTACACAACCTTGTAAAACAGCTAGGTCATTTGCACATTGAAGTGAACCATCGTCGTTTTGCACTACATCAAAAGCTTGTGCTGCTCTTTCAATGTTAACTTGGCCACCACTGTCTTGACGTTGATCCGTTTTACCCCAAGATACATAAGTATTTAATGACCAGTCATCATTGATCATCCAATCTATACCAGTCGCAATTCGAACAGTATCACGCTCTAAATCAGTAGAACGAGCACCGAACTCAACCATACGGCGAACTAGCTCAGGAATGTTATCATCTAGTCCATAACCGTCATTAAGAAGATTTTCACGAAGTAACTCCGGAACCATAGGATTACTTAGCTTTATCCCACCTTCTCCGCCACGCTCTGGTAAGAATACATCATTAGTAGAAAATGGTGTTGGCTCAATAGTCGAGTTATAAGTTTTTGATGAATTCCAGTTCATTTCAGCAAAAAATTCAACTTCATCATTAATTTCTTGCTTGATGTTAAGGGCAGCGTACTTTCTTTCAAGAGGCGTGACAAGCTGTCGATAATCCGCTCTGTTAAACGCATCACCACCTTCAAGCCCTGTATAAGGGGTGCCATCAGCATTATATGAGCCTACTCTACCTTGAGGAGTATACGAAGAGAATACCTTCCCTACATACTCGTTACCATTTTCATCAAGTAGTATCGCTTCATCAAACTCAGAAAATGCACGGTCAGAAGGTTTTAGACCTTTGTCATCATCATAACCAATAGCAACGGTTACGTTACCAGAATCCCAACTGTTACCGGCGGTCAAGTTTAGCGAGTACTTTTCGCGATCGCCTTCGCCTGATATACCAGTTTGAGCATTAACTTCCACACCCTCTACGTTGTCACGAGTGATAATATTTACTACACCGGCTACAGCATCTGTACCATATATAGCCGAAGAAGCACTTTTTAAGATTTCGATACGCTCAATCATTGAGGCAGGAATTGCATTTAAATCAACGGCATAACCACTTGAAGGCGAACGGCCAGATACAAAACGTCGGCCGTTAACCAATACTAAAGTGCGCGCTTCACCTAAGTTTCTCAGTGAAGTTGTGTTTAAACCTACGCCAGAAGTACTGAATGAAGAGTTAGATTGATCTGCACCAGCAATAGCAACAGGTGATTGGTTTAAAACGTCAGCTACGTTCAATGCACCCATTTGCTCTATATCAGTTCTACCGATGATAGTCACAGGTACTGGTGTCTCTACGTCTGTACGCTTAATACGTGAACCAGTTACTTGAATACGTTCTACTTTAGCAACACCCTCTTCTGCAGCAGATGAACTTGCTGAAAACGCAGCTGCAGATGCTGCACCAAAAGCAATTGCTAAGCGCACTGCTTTTGAAACTTGATTATTTAACATGTGATTCTCCCTGAATACTTCTAATAGTTTATTTTTATACAGCTAGCTAATACTTAAAATTAACCAGCTCGCAAATATTAATATCATTTCAAGCACAAGGTCAACAAAGCGATAACCAAAAATACCTTTTATTTACAAAAGCTTGCGTTTTCATTCCGTTTACATGTACCGATTTTATCACTATTGTGAAATATACATTATTGTTGAATTCAGGCTTCTCGCATAGACTTAAAAAACACTACGGCAAACCAACAAAAACCAACGATAAAAACCAACCTTGGTTAACAATTAGTTTCACCTTGTTTGCATTAAGTGTATAAAATGTATTTAGAGTGAAATTTGTACTTTGAATAATTAATCTAATTAGAAAGGAAAATAAAAATGTATAAATGGCTATTACTACTTTGCCTTACCACTAGCAGTTTTGCTTTTGCAGGTGTTGAAGGCTTACCTAAGGAGTTTGCTGATTTTAGTATCAATAATGATATTACCGTCTCTTACGACGATTTGGACCAACTTCTAAAATTGACCGTTTTAGATACTGGCCGTTCGGATAGAAAAAAAGCGTCTAAATCGCAAGCATTGATTGGCACAAAAATGCGTTCGTCAAGAAAGAAAAATACAAAAAACGAAGCTAACAGGTTTTTCTTTGAAGAAGTTAGTAAGTCTGAAATAAGTGAAGGATTTAATAAAATACGTACAAGCCTAGAAAGCTTACCCAATGAGATAGCTTTAAATAACTTATCACTAAATGAACAGTTGGCTTATTGGCTAAACCTTTACAACACCGCAGTAGTTGAACAACTACTCAAACACTACCCTGTTAGAGACACTGAAAAGTTACTCTTTGGTAAAAATAGCATTTTAGAAGAAAAGTTTTTATCTGTCTCAGGACATGCATTGTCTCTAAATGATATTCAAAAAATAGTTTTTAAAAAATTCACTAATAAGCCTATTGTTATGTATGGCTTTTACCAGGGTAATATTGGCAGTCCTAATTTAAGAGCCGAAGCATACTCCGGCAAAAAGGTATTTCATCAGCTTGAAGATAATGGTGACGAATTTGTTAATTCCAACAGAGGTTTATACATTGGGAAAAAAAATAGACTTTACGTTTCAAAATATTTCGAGCAAACAAAACCTTTATTTGAAAATTTCGAGAGTGATCTGCATTACCACCTAGAAAAATATGTAGATACAAGTATGCGATACGACGTAAAAAATGCTAAGTCGATTAGGTTTAAAATTGAAGATTGGAGCATTACAGATATATTTGGAACTGAGAGAGTTATCGGCGGCTCTTCAGCAACTAATAACGCAGCTATGCTTAATGCGGTAGTAAGTAACTCTACTTATCCAAAGGGCGCCGATGGAAGTGGCTCTGGTGTTGGAGCTGTAAACCTCAACTTTATTTCTGACTCAATCACCAATAAAACAATGGATTTTGGTCGGTTTTCTGCTGATCAAATTGAAAAATTAAAAGCATTAAAACTAAAAAATGAGCAGAATTCGGGTACAGTCAATATTAAGGACTTATCAACTGATAAAAACGAAAATTAAAATTCAAATGTTTTTTACATCCTGTTAATATAAAAATAAACAGGGTGTAATTTATATGCAGAAATTTAAAGCTGCTCTTACTGCGTACAATACAAAAAACTTCCAAAAATCTCTTGATATAATTGATGAGTTTAAGCTTTCACATCTAGGCGCCCATTTACTAAAAGCAGCTAGTTTAACTGCTTTGGATAAAAATGATAAAGCCATTGAAATATACCAATGCGCACTAAAAAACAACCCTACAAATATTTCATTACTAGAAAACTATACCGGACTACTTTGTAAGTTGGGCGATTTTATGGGTTGTTTAAATCTACTAAACACAACAGTGACAACTGTTTCAGCTAAGCTCTCCTTAAATAAACTAGAAGCATTAATAAAATTAAATCACTTACTTGAAGCTAAAAGATTAGTGAAATTAATAAGTACACCAACTAATTTAGAGTTTAGGTTTATATGGTTAAAAATAGAGCTACATGAGGCGTTAGGTGAGTTAGATATAATTGAGAATATTATTAATATGCTACCTGAAGCACAACAAAATAACTTTTATATAAGCTATAAAAGAGCCTGTAATTTAAGGAGTATGGGACGCTTTAATGAGGCTTTAGGTTTACTACTAAATATAGAAAAAAAGGAAAGTACCACACCAGAAATATTATTTTTAATAGGCTGTATTTATAAAGATTTAAATAATACCCAACAGTGTGAACGCTATTTAAATAAATGCTTAGCAATTGCGCCTTATTATGTTCCTGCACATGAAAGCCTTAATAGGCTTTATCACTCAACGAAAAATAAAAAGTTGTTTTTAAATAGCTATGAATTAGTAAAGCAGAAATACGAACCTCACCCTGTAATTGAACATTCTTTTATATCGCAGCTTATAAAGTCAAATAACTATGGGTCGGCCTTGGATGTTTCAACTAATGCATTAAAACTATTTCCGAATGATCATGCAATAGTTCATGCGCATAGCGTGGTATTAGGAAAACTTAATGACCATGAAAAAGCTTTTAATTTATTGAATCAATTAGTTAAAAAAGTACCTCATGAAAGCAGGTACCGAATAGATTTAGCACACTACCTTATATTAAATGGAGACTACATAGAAGCAATTAGACAATTAGAAAGTGCTTTAAAATACGATTACTTTAATCAAGAAGTTTGGGCTTACTTAAGCACCGCGTGGCGCTTATCAGCTAACGATAAATATTATTGGCTGACGAATTACGATCAATACGTAAAAGTTTTTGAGCTTCAAAAACCAAAAGGGTATAGCACTAGCGGACAATTTTTAGAAAATTTAACTGACCTATTACTCAATTTACACGCACACAGTACACAATTGATTGATCAAAGTGTAAGAAGTGGTACCCAAACAGAGGGGCATCTCTTATTTAGAAGTAACAAGCTAATAAGCGACTTTAAGCATTCTATGAATAATTGCATAACAAGCTATTTAGCTAATCTGCCAAAAGACCAAAAACACCCTCTGTGTTCAAGAAATAATAATGCATTTAAAGTGAATGGAAGTTGGTCAGTCAAGTTAGGTAACAAAGGGTTTCATGCAAACCATATACACCCTGCTGGCTGGTTATCGGCACCAAGTTATATTTCTCTCCCCAAGGAATTAAATGAAAATGACACTAATAAAAGTGGCTGGTTAAAACTAGGGGAAACGTGTTTAAACCTTAAAGAAAGAGAAGAGATAGCGCGAAGTATTTGCCCTAAAACAGGTCAAATGATTATATTTCCTAGCTATATATGGCACGGTACATATCCTTTAAAAAGTACACAACCACGTTTAACTGTTCCATGCGATGTTATGCCTATACTTTAGATTAAAATCCAGTATTAGCTGATGGCTTTATACTTCCAGAAGAGTTTTCTGACTTGAGCTTAAATAGGGATATAAAGGTTTATTATACTGATTTAACCAGCACCTCGACTTAACAGTTGTAGATGGATGTCGGACAGAACGGCTTTAAAGTCAATGGAGTCTATAGGTACAAGAATAAGATCAACTATAAATAAGCGTAAAGCATTATAAGCCACTCGCTTTTATTTTGAAGAGGTTATAGAAACAGGTCTTAAAAGTGGATTTAAAAAATTCGTTTAAGTCTAGAAAATGTCCCAGTTCAAGGCTCTCTGAACGATCTCAGCCTAGATGAACAGCGCGCCTATTGGTTAAACTTATATAATATTGCCATGATTGAAAAGCTAATTCAGTGGACTTCCCATAGTGCTGTGCAATGTGCTGGTGCTGTTAATGGGAGCTATTTAGCAAGTTTTTTTCAGAGAAAATAGAGTCTCAAACGCAATTTCCTTTGGAGGTGCTAAGTAAACTTTATAAGCTTAAAATTAATAGAGAAAAGAGCAGAGCCTCGGTGGAGATGAAAGATTTGCCAACGCAGAATTAGATTATATCAGCTCTCTACTGAGAGCTGTAAATTGTAAATAAGTATTAAAGCGACAAGTTATAAAACGCTTCAAACTCCTTTTCAGATATATTTTGCTTAATGTACTCACTAAAGTTTTTATATCTACCAGATGAAGAAGTATAGAGGGGCTTTCTAACTTGCCACACACTCGCTGTACTTACAATATTTCTTTTCTCATGGAATGTGCTGTTTTCATCTTTATATTCAATACCTAAAAAATCAAACAAGGGTATAAGAACTTTTTCAGGATTTGAAACTAATTCATCATAGTTTACCGTAAAAATATCATTGGTATATTTTTTCAACCAATGGCTTTTAACTTTTTGCTGCGCTGTATAGTAATGTAGTGTATCGCTAAGGTTAGTAGCATAATTTAAGCTAGGCCCTAAATGTTGAAAATATGCCGACAAACTATTATCTCGAATATCACGCTCCGTCCATATAATCTTAGCGTTAGGATAAATACGTTTGATTTGGTCAATATAGAGGTAGTTTTCAGGCCTTTTATCTGTAACGAATGCCCTCTTATTAGCTCTAAGCGCTAACTCACGGTTATAGCCCTCTTTAAACTCTATTGTACTGGCTGTATTTTCGAGCTTAATTGGATTAGCAATTAAGTTAAATAAATTTTTGTGAATATAGTCAATTTCGCCACCAGCACTAATATAATCAGATGCAGCAAGTATTTGCTCAATTAAAGTAGAACCAGAGCGGAACATGCCACAAATTATGATTGGTGTTAACTCACTATTTTCATTGCTAGTGACTGGCTTCTCCTTTCGTTCTAAAGTTAATTTGGTTAGTTTTTCAATCTCATATTTATTGTATTTCGGTATATATGAACGATTAACTCTATTTGCACTAAAATAATACTCCCAAGCTTTTTTATAATCAGCAATATCATTAAATACTTTACCAAGGGCATAATATAAATCAGCCACTATCGAATTATCTTTTTCTTGCTTAATAATTTTTAGGCTCACTTGCTCATATTCTAGCGCCAAAGCAGGGTTAAATGTAACTATGTCAGCAAGCCTAGCATGCGCTAAGCCATGCTTAGGGTTTATAACTAGCACTTGCTGGAATAGCTCTAAGCTTTTGCTTTTATTGCCCATTTGCTCATAGATATTAGCTAAATTAAAATAAGCATTTACATTGTTTTTTTGAATTTCTATTGCTTCTTCTAAGCAATATATTGCGCTTTTATGATCATTTAACAAATCAGAATAAACTAACGCTATCTCTAATTTTACCAAATAAATATCGGGAAATTGATTTTCTTGCGCACTTAAAAGGTGCTGCTTAGCTAAAAATCCATTACCTAACTTTCGAGCTAAGCTGCCAAGCAAGAAATGAGCATGCGCGTGATTAGAGTTTTGGCTTATAAATGCTTTTAATTTGCTGATTGCAGTATCAGAATCACCGCTCGACAAATACAATTGAACTAATGTATTGATGTAATCAAATTTGTTTGGAACAATCGAAACTAACCTTTCACTAATTAACTTAGCCTCATTAAGGTTTTTTTCACTCATTGAAACCTTGAATAATAGAATAAGGGCCTGCTCTGCAGTATTTTGATTAGCAGCTAATATATTAAGTGTTGTTTTTCCTTTATTGATTTGACCACTGTTTAGCTCCTTTAAAGCTTGCGATACGCTAACTTGCGTCATTCTTAAATTTCTCCATAAAAAAAAGCGAGCCTAAGCTCGCTTTATTTATATCACAAATAATTAGAATTTAAATGATACAGTTGTATGGAAATAACGACCCAGCGTGTCGTAGTAACCAGCAATAGCGTTAGCATTTGTTGATAAACTACCGCCTAAAAGAGGTGGCTCTTTATCTAAAACGTTATTAACACCTACTAATAATGAAGTGTATTCATTAATAGTGAAGCTAGCTTTAAGGTCAAGGTAGCTTTGTGAGCTTATACCGCCTTGAGCAAGCGTATCATCACCGCTGTAATCGCTTACTTCACCGAAGTAGCGCCATTTAGCAGTCGCACGCCAGTAAGTATCCATGTCGTAGCTAAGAGTTAAAACATGACGCCATTCAGGTTGAGCAAAACAGCTGTTATCAAGAGTACCTACACAGTCATATGCTTCACTTACACCTGGAATATTATCGTACTCTTTACTAAGCATGTAAGTACCAATTAGGTTAGCTTTTAACATGCCACCGGCTACTTCAAAGTCATAGTTTGCACTTAAATCGATACCTTCCCAATGTAATTTACCAAGGTTAACGTTAGTTGCTACAACTTGGCCATCACCAATCCATAAGCTACCGCTACCAGATGTTCTTTGTACGTTATCACAGAAAACAGCATCACCAGTAAGTGCACAGTTAGTTACAATCTCTTCAGGATTGATAGCACCAATCGCATCTTCAAGTTCAATATCCCAGTAATCAATTGAGAAGTTGAACCCTTCAAATGGGTTAGCAACAATACCAAACGTTATTGTATCTGCAATTTCAGGGTCTAAGTCAGGGTTACCACCGAAGAAACCATTGTATTGAGATGCTGGGCTCGCAGAAACATTACCGTACTGAGATGCAGAAACACCTGTATTAGCACACTGTGCAGCAGATAATGAAGGAGTATCAGTAGCACAAGGATCTGTACCGCCCCATAAGCCTGTGCTTTGGTTAGCAAATAATTCACCATTATTTGCGGCACGAACTGCGCGGTTATAGCTTGTACGGATTTTCCAATCGTCCGTTACATTCCAATCAAGCGCTAGTTTATAAGTAGGCTCAGCACCAGAAGTACTGTAATCAGACCAGCGGTAACCTAAATCAACAGCAATGCTCTTAGCAAAAGGTGCATCTTCAAGAATAGGTAAGCTAACTTCTGTGTAGAACTCAGTTAGGTCGTATTCACCATTTAAGCTTTTAGTAGTACCACCTTGGCCTAGTAATAAACCTTGTGCGTATACTTCATCAGCTGTACGGCTAAATGTTTCCTCACGGTACTCTGTACCAAATACTGCTGCAATTGGGTAATCTGAACTAGGAAGGCCAAAATCAAATTCACCAGTTACATAACCACCAACAATAAATTGCTCTGTTACACCGTTAAGAATAGCTGTACCTGTTAAAGAACCGGCCGCTTCTGATGTAATACCTTCAAACTCAAATACTTCATAAGGTATACAACCATCGCTAGTTGCACAATCTTCACCATTTGCAGATAGAGCTGTGGCTATACGCGGACCAAAGAAGTCATTAATGTAAGCTGAAGAAGAAGACGTTGAACCATATTGAACAAATGCATCATATGACCACATATCATTGATCTCGCCTTCTGTACCAAGTACTAAGCGGAACGAGTTATGTTCTAATTGGTCTGCACGAGCACCACCTTCAACGTTACGTTTACCGATGTATGTAGCAAATTGATCACCCGACGTTAAACCAAAGCGGTCAGTTAAGTCTTGACGCTGTTGGTCAGTTAAAAGTGGGCTGTCGAAGTCAATATTATAGTTTTCATTAAAGAACGTACCTGATTCAGCGATTTGTGCTGTAGTACGGTCACGCATGAACATAGCTTCTACGTATGGGTGAAAGTTATCATTAATTTCATAATCAGCAAATAAACCAAACGTATGGCGTTCATCAGGACGCATAAAGTGGTTTATTGGAGCATAGTTATATAAGTTACCTACTGAATCTTCAAAACCACCAGTACCGTCAAGCGTCCAGTAGTCGTAATCAGACCAATCAAAAGCACCATCAGCAGTTGGTGAAGATACGTAGAAATTTGGAACAACAGCATTACCTGAACCACCACATGACGTACCAGCCGCATTTAGAGCACATGATGAGTAATCACGAGCGCCTTGGCGAAGTTCGTTTTGCTTATTATAAGTAATGTAGCCTACAGCGTGACCTTTACCACCGTCGAAAGAACCACCTAAAGTAGCACTAAAATCAAAAGATGAACCATCAAGGCCAGAGCTACCCGTTGGGTAATCAAAATCTTTGTCATCCATTAGGCCTTGGATGTAGTCGTTGTCGTTATCATGTTGGTAAGCCGTAGCACCTACATCAACAGCAAAACCTTCAAATTTGTCGTCCATTACGAAGTTAACAACACCGGCTACTGCATCAGCACCGTAAGTAGATGAACCACCACCAGTTAATACTTCTACGCGCTGTATTAGAGAGGCTGGAATTTGGTTAACATCAGCCGATTGAGTGTAAATACCACCTGCTTGTGCGCGACGGCCATTGATTAAAACTAGAGTACGTTGCGAACCCATACCACGTAAGTCTAATGTTGCTGTACCTGTAGCGCCATTAGATTGGAAAGCAGTAGAAGAAGCCTCTAGTTGAGGTAAGCTGTTTAACATGTCTTCAACACGTGTAAAGCCTGAAACTGCAATTTCTTCTGCTGTTGTAATTTGTACTGGGCTAGCTGTTTCCATATCAGTACGCTTGATACGTGAACCAGTAACTTCGATTCGTTCAACTTTTTCAGCTGACTCTTCTTCTGCGGCAAATGAACTTGCAGAGAAAGCAGCAGTAGACGCTGCACCAAAAGCAAGGGCTAAGCGCACTGCTTTTGTAACTTGATTATTTAACATTTGATTCTCCCTGGGTCACCACTTGTTAGAAGCGACTTATTATTTAATTATTTATTATTGTTACAGCATGTTAACCGCAACTGATACAAATACTAAACAAAAACAATTTAAAAGCCAACTAATGTTAATGATTTTTTAAAATTAAATTTCAAATGTAAACAAAGTAGGTACAAAACAATCTTTTAAAGTAAATGTTATAACATCAAATAGATGATCAGACTTTTTAGACAGGAATTTGGTATAATTAAATTAGAGATAACTGACTAGGAAACATTTCTGATACTTCAACATTACAAACAAACGAAACCATCCCTATAAGCGGCATAATCTGTTTATCTAGATACATTTGATAGTCGTAGCTATGCAGCCCTTGATACAGCTCAACACCGTGCGTTGTGTAAACAAATGTAACAAATTCACCTCTTTTTAGCGTAAATTCACTATTTTGTTTCTGAAACTTTTTTACTGCTTGTACATGGGGAGGGATATTTTTTTGATAGTCGGTTAAGTTTTGACCTAAACGTTTTTTAAAAACCAGCAAATGATCAAATTCGCCACGTAAAAGTTTACTAATGTAATCATTTACAAGGTCATTAATTTGCTCTGGTTGCTCAAAAAGGAGGGTAAATAAATCAAATTGAAACTGTTGAGCCAGTTTAGTCCAGTCACTTCTTACGGTTTCTAAGCCTTTAAAAACCAATTTTGATTCATCCGGCTTTATTAACTGCCCCACATAGCGTTTTTTAGACCCCACGCTTTTACCTCTTATGGTGGGTAAAAAGAAGGGGCTATAAAGCGATTCAAACTCTATTTCTAAATGGCTAGTTAAATTATGTTTAGCGTGTATGTTTTGCTGCCACAATGTGTTTATGTGTTTAGCTAACTGTTTACCTATTTTATTACACGCCTCAACACTTAAATCATCCGTTAGTTTTACAAAGGTCGAATCGGTATCTCCGTAAATAACACTATAACCTTGCTCTTCAATCCACTTTTTAGTTTGCAGCATTATCTCATGACCACGCAAAGTAATAGAGCTTGAGAGTCGTGGGTCATAAAAACGACAGCCTTGTGAGCCTAATACACCATATAAACTGTTCATTATTATTTTAATCGCTTGGGATAGCATTAAATCGTGATTATCTTTTGCCCGCTGGCGCTGTAGCGCTAGGCTTTTTATAAGCGCTGGTAAATGGTGCTGCTCTCTTGAAAACAATGCGTTATTAAAACCTTCAATACTGTTTTCAGGGTTTTCAATCCCTTCTATTAGTCCAAGCGGGTCTATATAAAAGGTTTGCATAATACTGGGGTACAGGCTTTTAAAATCAAGCACGATGACATTTTTATACAGCCCCGGTACCGACTCCATAACATAACCACCTGGGCTTTCAAACGTCAGCCCATGGTCGCCCATATTAGGTGCTACATAACCGCTGCGATGTAATAAAGGCAAATACATGTTTACAAAAGCCGCCACTGAGCCGCCGCGTTTTTCCAGCTCAAGGCCTGTTAATTGTGTGCGAATAACAGCAAAATCGAGAAGTTTTAGCTTATCGAATATTTTATTAACGAGTATGCAGTCTTGGCGATTGTAGTTAGCGAGCGCGAGTTTATCTTCATTAAATTGACGAATAATTTCTTGTAAGCTGTTACTAGCTTCAATTAATTTAGACTCGCCTAAAATTTCTTTAGCTACATTAGCAAGTGAAAAAGTTTCAAAACTATAAGTGGCATTTTTTAGAGTATCAATGCCATCAATTACACAGCGCCCGGGAATAGAAACCCTTGTAAAATGGCCTTTTCGAACATATAAAGGAAGGTTTCCTCTTCCTAGTAATAGTTTTACCCCAAGTGCCACAGAGCGCTCATAAATAACTGCAAAATCAAACTCAATAACATTCCACCCAATAATAATATCTGGGTCGCACTGCTTAATAAGTGTTACAAGTTGCTGTAATAGTGCAACCTCGTCTGCGCACCATATAATAGTATAACCAATCACTGGTTCGTGATGCTCAGGCTCTCCAATCATGATTACGCAATCTAAACCACAGCCTACCAAGCCAATAGAAAACAACACCCCACTTTCATTGCACTCTATATCAAGTGACAACTTAGAAAGCACAGGCGTATATTCGGCATTGGTTTTTAATTTAGCATCTAAAATTTCAGTGTAATGCGCATGATCCACTCGTTTACCCGTGACCCACGCTCCGCCTTTAATAAAGCGCTCCATTAAATAGCGTTCAATGGGCCTTATATCATCTTCATAAAGTGTAATACCGCGACTTTTTAACGCTTTGCTCGCGCTATAAAAGTGTTTTAGTGAGTAAAAGTAACAGCCACACATATCTTGCTGCTGAAAATTTTTTAATTTAAGCGGTTTTATTTCATGAAGAATAGACTCAGCAACTAAAATAGCATTTACTGTATTTGCATCCGTACTTTTTATAAAAAAAAGAACAGGTTGCGTTGAAGAAACGCTTTTAACCGGACCATGTTGAGTACTTAACCAAATTTCATATTGCACACCTTGTGCGGTATCATTAGCCTTCGCTGATAGTAAAAAACCTGATGTTAAATACAAAATGGAACCTTTATGAGCTTTTACAGTAAGCTTTTAAAATGTAAGTTTAATCAATAAAAAATGAGTAAAAATGATAAACGAGCCGATTCTAAAAGAAGCATTAGCTTTGATCAGTACAAAAAAATATAAACTAGCCATCTCTGAGTTAGTTAAAATAACATCTCAATATCCAGAGATAGAGCAAGCTTGGCTCCACTTATCAAAATGCTATAAAGAAATTGGTGAATTAACAAAACAAACCGCAGCCTATGACCAATTTGAAATGATAGCATGGTTTAACGAGCAATTATCTTGCGCTAAGAAGGATTTGTTACTCGGAGACTTTCATAATACTCAGCTAAAAATCCAGAAATTGTTAAAATTAGTACCAAACGAAAAACGATGCCTTTTGCTGCTTAGTAAAGCAGCGTTTAAAGCAGCTGACATGCATACTTACCTTAACGTTTCTCAATACAATTACCATTGTAACCCGAGCTCACCTGCTGTTGTTAACTGTTATTTTGAAGCACTTTTTCACACTAAACATTTTAATGAATTCATAGAATTAGCTAATAAAAGAGATAAAAAAACACTCCCCAACCATATTATCAGTTTATTAGCTGCATGCCATGTAAAACAAATGAATTTTGATTTAGCATTTAATTTATACGCTGATTTAGAAAGGAAGAGTTTTCACCCCTCTACTTGCCTATTAAGAATGGGCAATATAAAAAAAATTATTGGCGAGCCAACCACTGCGGTGCAGTTATATAAAAAGGCTCTCGAAAAAGATAAAACGAATACTGAGGCATACTGGAATCTAGCAAATCTTAAAACCTATAAATTCAGTGAAAGCGAAATAAAAAATTTACAAGCCTCGCTTTGTAACTTAACAAACCAAAATAAAAAAGCACTGGGTCAATTTGCTTTGGGAAAAGCCTACGAGCAGCAAAACAACTTTTACACTGCTTATAAGCACTATGCTGCAGGCAATAAAATAAAAAATAACCACATCAAATATACTCAAAGTGAATTTGACTATCGCTGTATTAAGTTTTTGACTAAAGACTTAATACACAGTTTGCCCAGAGTAAAACCTTCTTCTATACAATTAGTCTTTGTCGTGGGCATGCCCAGAAGTGGCTCAACTTTAGTAGAGCAAATTCTTGCTAGCCACTCTAAAGTTGATACCAGCTATGAATTAACAGAAATAATATCTATAGCGAGCTTTTTAGAGCAACAAAACAAGTCACAAGTTCCATATGGCCTAGATAGCCTTTCACAGCAAAAGCTTTCCAAACTATCAGCCCGTTACCTAAAATTTATTGAGCCTTTGAGAACTAATAAGCCGATTTTTGTTGATAAGCTACCTGCTAACTATCAGCATATTGGGTTAATTATGTCTTTATTTCCTAACGCTAAAATAATCGACGTTAGACGCGATAATAGAGCAACAGCTTGGAGTCTTTATAAACATATATTTTCAGAAGGGCATGCATATACATATAGTTTTGAAAATTTAGCGACGTATATAAAGAAATATTACCAACTTATGGATCATTGGAAGCAGTTATATCCAAACCATATTTTAACGCTTGAATATGAACAGGTTGTCGAAGGTTTTGATTCTGCACTTAAAAAAATCACTGAATTTTGCGCTATAGAAATAGAACAAAGTTGTTATTCTTTTCATGCTACTAAACGCCCTGTCTTAACTCCGAGCTCAGAACAAGTAAGGCAGCCTATTTATACCTCTGCGTTAAAGGAGTGGGAAAATTACAGGCCTCATCTAGAGCCGCTGATGAAATTACTAAATTAATTTCATCCTTGCTTGTAGTTACGCGGTTATAACTCTAAAATCCATACACTGTAATTATATACATATTTTAGGTTTATCTCCCCATGCTTTCTGACCAACTAAAAAAAACAATTAGGCAAGTACACCAGCATGTGGCTAGTAACCTTACTGATTACCGCCCACGCAGTAGCCAAAACTACCTAGTTGCCGAAATAGCAAAAACGCTGGCTGGCGAATACCATAAAAAGCAGCGAATATGTGTTATTGAGGCTGGCACAGGGACGGGTAAATCACTTGCTTACTGTTTGGGCGCGTTACCGCTTGCCCTTGCTCAAAAAAAGAAGCTGGTTATATCTACTGCTACCGTGGCCCTACAAGAACAATTAATAGCAAAAGAGCTGCCTTTTTTTAAAAAACACTCAGGGCTCGACTTTAAGTTTGACCTAGTAAAAGGTAGGCAACGCTATATATGTGCCCATAAATTACATAACGCTGTTAATGGCGATAGCCAAACGCAAATGGAGTTTATGCCCACACTTACCTCGCCGCTAAGTGATATGGAAACTAAATGCTTAAAAGGTCTTTACGATGCCTATGTAAATAAAAAATGGCAAGGCGACAGGGATAGTTGGGCCGACACCATACCCGATAGAGTGTGGAACTTAATCGCATGCGATAAACACGCTTGCCAACGCCAAATGAAAGCCCATCAAACCTGCCCGTTTCAGCTTGCGCGTAATCAGCTTATGCAAATGGATGTGCTTGTTATTAACCATTCACTGCTACTGGCAGATTTGGATTTAGGGGGCGGTAAAATTTTACCCGAACCCGATAACACCATTTATGTAATTGATGAAGCGCACCACCTTGCGCATATTACCCGCGACTTTTCATCGGCAGCGGCCACTATTAAAGGCACCATTGATTGGCTCGATAAGCTCACCAAATTTAGTGGCAAAATGTCTAAGGTATTAGTGGGTCAAAAAGCCATTGGCCAAAATTTCAAATTGTGCGATAGCATTAACGATGCGAATAAAGACTTAAAAGTGGTGCGTGATATTCTCGATAACGCCGACTTTGAATACTCAAAAGACGACACATACCGTTTTGAGCATGGTGAAATACCAAAATCATTGCACAACAAAGCTAAAGATATAAGTGACGCCACACTAGATGCACTGCGTTGTTTAAATAAAATGCACGATACCCTCACTCAAGATGTAAGCGATGGCGATATAAAACCCTATGTTGCCGACCCTGTTTTGGCCGAAAGCGGACACTATATAAACCGCTTAGAGCAATTAAATAAGCTGTGGTATAGCTATGCAAATAAAGGCGAAGGCACACCTCACGCAAGGTGGATCAAACGTTTAGAATATAAAAACCATCACGATCACCTATTAAGTGATTGCCCTATCGAAGTTGGCTACTACTTAAAAGACAAGCTATGGAATGAATGCGCAGGGGCGGTACTATGCTCGGCGACTTTAAGTGCTCTCGGTTCGTTTGACCACTTTGCCTATGAAAGCGGCTTAGCAAAAGAAGAAGGCGTTAAATTTATTAAAGTGCCCTCTCCGTTTGATTACCCTAAACAAGCAACCTTGCGTATCCCGGTAAGTAAAATTGAGCCAACCGACAAAGCATTTAGTGACCATATAGCGCAAACCTTGCCTGAGTACTTAAACACAAAAAAAGCTAATTTGGTGTTGTTTGCCTCGTACTGGCAAATGGACCATGTGGCTAAGTTTCTTAGAACAAAAGGTTTTAACTTATTAGTGCAAGGCGAAATGTCGCGCGAGGCATTATTAAAAAAACACACCCAAAATATTGATAGCGGTAAAGGTAGTATTTTATTTGGTACACAAAGCCTCTCAGAAGGGCTTGATTTACCAGGTAAATATTTAGAAAACTTAATAATTACAAAAATACCGTTTGCAGTACCTACATCACCAATAGAAGAAGCCCAAGCCGAATTTGTACAAAGTAAAGGCGGTAATCCATTTTTGTCTATTACGGTGCCCGATGCAGCAAAGAAATTGGTACAAAGCTGTGGTAGACTGCTGCGAAAAGAGAGCGATGAAGGCCGTATAACCATTCTCGATAGACGCTTAGTTACCAAGCGCTACGGCAAAGCCATGCTCGACACCTTACCACCTTTTAAAAGACAAATAGATTATTAATGTTTGAACTTGCTTTAGATCCCACAACACTGGCAATTTTATGTGCCGCGGCCCTTGCTGCTGGCTTTATTGACGCAATTGCTGGCGGCGGTGGCTTATTAACAGTCCCTGCACTACTCACCGCTGGCTTGCCACCGCATGTAACGCTTGGCACCAACAAGCTTGCGGCAAGCTTTGGCTCATTAACGGCCAGCTACACGTATTATAAAAAAAATCTATTTAGTCCTAAATTTTGGGCAAACTCCATTTTTGCTACAGCCATAGGCGCTGTGATTGGTACGTTAATAGTCGATCACTTAAGTATTGAATTTTTAAATAAACTTTTGCCTATCATTATTATTATGGTGGCCTGTTATAGCTTGTTTGGTAGTTTAAGCACCACACAGGGCGATGATTTACCAAAAGTAACACCAATACTTAAACTAAAGCAGTGGTTACAGGGCTTAGCGTTAGGTTTTTTTGATGGCGTAGCAGGCCCAGGCGCCGGTACTTTTTGGACCGCATCTAATAGTTTATTTTATAAAATGAGCTTACTGCTTAACTGTGGTTTAGCCCGCTCAATGAACTTTGTATCTAATTTTATATCGCTTATTACCTTTGTGGCACTTGGTCATGTAAACTTTTTATTAGGCCTTATCATGGGCTTTTTTATTATGTTAGGTGCTTGGATTGGTGCTCACTCAGCCATTCGCTTTGGCGGTAAGTTTATTCGCCCTGTTTTTAACACTATGGTTATACTGCTAGCATTAAAACTGATTTACGAGGCTTATTTGTAAATGCAAACCCACGCGTTAGATAAATTACGCCAACAAGTTGCTACGCTTAAACAACAAGCTGAGCAATTTGATAGCGCAAAGTTGTTTTCTAAAAACCGCTATATGCAGGCGCAGCCTAGTTTATTTGACCGCGGCGTATTTAGTACTAAAAGCATGAACTTAACTGACTACGTAACAGAAATTGAAGACGAAATTACCAGCTTACCACCCAGTGATCATCGCCATGCTTATGCTTATGCACTCGAGCGCATAGGTAATCAAGTACAAGCTGTATTTAGTGTTATTAAATCGACCCCCATCTGGGCAAAAGAAAACAAAAGCCAGTACAAACCTAGGCCAAAAAATACGGTTTATAAGCAAGCCGTAAAAAAAATAATGCAATCGTCGCACGAGCTATACGACGAGCTTAAACAAAACCACGAGTTTGAACGACGCTTAGTGTTAATGATTGAAGAGCGTAAACTACAAATGGAAAAAGCCAGCCCAGCGCAAGCACAAAAACTTAATATGGAAATTTTAACCACGCATGCGCGTTTAGGCCGCTGCCGTAAAGCTATTTCGGCCACCGAAGATAAAATTCAACAAGTCGAAAAACAACAATTACGCTAATGCAGCTTTTTTACCACCCGCTTTACAGTGCTTTAACGCTTCCTGAGCGCCACCGTTTTCCTATTCAAAAATACCAAATGCTAAAAGCAGAAATAGAACGCTTAGGCTTTGGGGCTACACAGTTTAATACACCAACCAAAGCTACGCCCGAGCAGCTTGCACTGTGCCATAGCCCAGGCTACATAAATGATTTTTTAAACGCCACACTCAGTAATAAAGCAATTAAAAAAATGGGTTTCCCGTATTCACGCAAATTAGTAGAGCGTACGCTACTTTCAGTTGGCGCGAGTATTCAAGGCAGCGAATACGCACTAAAACATGGTTTTTGCGCTAATTTAAGTGGTGGCTATCATCATGCATATAGCGATTACGGAAGTGGCTTTTGTATTTTTAACGATTTGGCTGTGGCTGGGGCGCATTTAATCAATACAAACCAAGCCGATACCGTATTAATATTTGATTGTGATGTACACCAAGGCGATGGCACAGCACAAATTACGCAACATAATAACGCTATAGTTACTTGCTCTATCCATTGCGAGCAAAATTTTCCGCGCCTAAAGCAACACTCCGATTACGACTTCGCCCTACCTGCCAACACATCAGATACCGAGTACTTAACAACGCTAAAACAAGCCCTCGAATTTTGCGTGCGTATTCATAACCCCGATATTATTTTATATAACGCAGGGGCTGATATTTACGAAAAAGACGAGCTAGGGTTATTTAACGTATCGCTTGAAGGGGTTTATGCGCGCGATCATTTTATTGTTAACTACTGCAAAGCCCATAACATCCCACTTATGTGCGCTTTAGGTGGCGGTTATCAACGTAATTTAAATGCGTTAATTAATGTTCATAAACAACTATTTAAAGCTGCTATCGATTTATTTTAGTGCTTAGTATACACTCAAATAAACGGACTCTATAAAAGGCGCTAGCACGATGCGACTACACGACGACATACATAACTTTTACGAAAAAATTGTGGTTGAAGAAATCATTAAACGTAAACTAGATAAAGTTTACAGTGAAGATGTAATGGCCGATTTTTGTTGCACGGTACTTAATCAATTGCCGCCACGTTATATTAGATACGATGTAGATATGGCCTTTTATTTACCACAAAGTGAACGTATTCACATGGAAGAGCGCGTACAAACCGCTATTGATGTTGCTATTAGCCAAATTTCAAAAAAGAAAGATTTAGATGACCAGCCCACTTGATAACGCCCCTACACATGTAAAACTGGCAGTAGATTTAATTATGCTTTTGGAGCAGCACGAGGTTGCTCCAGAGGATGTATTAAAAGCGCTCGAAATTGTAAAAAGTGACTTTGAACAAAAACAAGCCACCGCTTAGCATTACTCTTTTGTTTGCACTTCGTATTTAGTCACAGTGCCATCGTGTTTGTTACAATCAATTTTAATCTCGCCAAACGTGCGTCTTGGGGTTGTTGAGCGACGGCACGTCATTTTTTGTGCTTTACTGCCATATTGGCTTATGTACAACGCAACGGTTTCGTCTATTTTAAGCTGTTGCGCCGAACTGGCCGCGTTATAAAAGGTATTGTATTGCGCCTGCCAACTTTCAACTCCAGCCTCTTTTGCAACGCCTAGCCACCCCATACCCATGTTAGTAGATTGTGTTAAGTACTGCCCTTTTAAAAACATAAACGACAATGTGTATTGCGCGCTTTTATAGCCAAGTGCTGCAGGGTCTTTTAGGTACATAAAGGCTTGTTTATAATCTCCTTTTTTATACGCTTTTATGCCATTGTACTCATGTTTTTTCATGGTTATGTCATCGTATAAATTAATAGGCGTAGACCCACAACCACTTAATAAACCCACTCCCATAATTGCTGTGATCAGTAAATATCGACTCATGACTATTCCTTTTTTATTATTTTTATATGCGAGTACCGAATCTGGCTTACAGTTAATGCAAAGCCTGTTACTCTGTAAATTAATTTGTATAATTAAAATACTATCATGAGCTTAGCAAGTTTACTTCGGTTATTTTTTCTGGCTGCAATTTGGGGCGCGTCATTTTTATTTATGCGAATGGCAGCAAACAGCTTAGGCCCAGCGGTGTTAATAGAGTTTAGAGTTGGCTTTGCCGCACTCACCCTCTTTATTGTGGCGCTGTACTTAAAACGCCGCTTGGCGTTTACTGCGCAAACAAAGCACTTTTTTATAATTGGCGCACTTAACTCCGCCCTACCCTTTTTACTGTTTGCTTATGCCGCGCAAACGATTAGCGCCTCTACTTTATCTATTTTAAATTCTACAACGCCCATATGGGGCGCGGTGGTGGGCATTATTTGGAGCAAAACCAAACCGACTAAAAGCATGGTGTTAGGTTTGCTGTTGGGTTTAATAGGCGTGGCAATTTTAGTTGGGCAAAATCATTTTGTATTAAATAGTCAGTCACTTATTGCGATTGCAGCAGCGCTAAGCGCCTCCCTGTGTTATGCCATTGCATCCCATTATACAAAAAATGCCCCTAAGCTTGCCCCGTTCGATAACGCACACGGCTCTATGTGGGCAGCCAGCTTTATAGTACTGCCCCTTATACTTTTTATGCCAATGCGCGAAGTACCTAGTACCAACGTTATGCTTGGCGTATTAGCACTTGGCGTGGTGTGTACCGCACTTGCTTATATTTTATTTTTTAAACTTATTGACGATATAGGCCCAACCTCAGCTTTAACGGTCACGTTTTTAATTCCGCTATTTGGCATTTTTTGGGGGCATTTAATTTTAGATGAGCAAATAGGGCCAAATACGTTACTCGGCGCATTATTTGTTATTGTGGGTACTATGTTGGTTACTGGTTTTTTACCACGAAAAAAGCACTTAGCTAAAACAAGCTAAGTGCCTTAAATTTTATATGGCATTAAAGTTTAAACAAATTGTGGGTCTTTTGGCGCGTCGTGGCGGCGCGTTATATAAAGCACACAGTCGGTTTGGCTATTATTGCTATAGGCTCTTACGTGCTCAATAGGCACTGAAAAAGTATCACCTTGGTTAAGCGTTAATACTTCATCACCTAAGTCTATTGTTACGCTTCCTTGATGAACAAATATAACCTCTTCTTCAAAGCGAATATGAGGCGCAACCTGTGCATCAGGTTGTAACTTTAACGCAGAAATATTAAAGCCATGAGGCCAATTTAGCTGTGTTTGAATACATGTTTTGGCGTTTAAATCACCGACTAATGGCGCTTCATATACGCCATCAAACTGGCTAAGGTACGAGCGTTTATTCCAGTTAAAGTTGCTGGCTTTAACCACTGTTTGTGCCAGCTCTTCATCGGTTATTACTCTGTGCTGCGCTATTTGCTCTTGGCTGGTCACTGCCATTGGCTTTACGCCATCGGGGATGGTTTCATTTAACGTGGTATCTACTAAGCTGCCATTTTCTAGCAAAATTAGTCCGTATTCTTTTGCCATGTCAAATACTTGCGGAGCCCAAAGTACTCTACCTGGGTTATCACTTCCAAGTACCGCATATAAATAGCCTACGCCGTCGCCAACATTTTCAAACCCTCTAAATATATCCATCGGGATCGAAATAATATCGCCTTCATTTAAAATTACTTTGGCATCTTTACCGTCAACACCAGTGTAAAAAGCCCACGTACCACTGTGTACTACAAAAATTTCTTCAGTTAAATGGCTATGCTGCGAATTTAAACAGCCTGCAGGTTGGCGCGCACCACCAATATTAAACCCATGAGGAATAGAAATATGCACATGTTGATTTGGGTTTTCGGCAACGCCTGGGCCAATAATTGTAAAGTTTTCTTTTTGATCGCTCCCCGGCGAGCGTGTATCAATAAAGGCATTTTTACACGCAATTAAATCATCGTATCGTACTAACCTATCTGCAAATACACTCATTACTCTCTCCTAAATTGGTTACTGTGCGGTCCAACCGCCATCAATTTTAATACTTGTACCGGTGATCATTGCCGAAAGGCCGCTTAGTAAAAACACACAAGCATTGGCAATATCATCGGTTTGGGCAATTTTTTTCAGTGGGATCATGTCGTAAACAAACTGCTTAAACGTCGCATCTTCTAGCATGGGTTTGGTCATTGGGGTTTCTACAAAGGTGGGGGCTACTGTGTTCACGCGCACATTTTTATCGGCAAGTTCAACCGCCATTGCTTTGCTCAACCCCTCTACCGCATGTTTGCTCATGCAATACAAAGTACGTTTAGGTGAACCTACAAACCCCATTTGCGACGACATATTAACCACCGCCCCAGCGCCAGAATTTATTAGCGCTGGCAGTGCCGCTTGGCTAATTTTGTAAACGCTGCGAATATTCATCGCAATTACGTCATCAATATTTTCATCTGTTTGCTCAAGCATTGGCGCAACCCGATTTATACCGGCGTTATTTAACAGCCCATCGAGTGTTTTTAGCGCCTTTAAACGCTCAAAAAAAGCATCGCTATTTATATCTAGCGGCCAAATTTCTATTTGCTCAGGCGCGTATTGCTGCAGTGTTTGTAAATCACTGAGGGTACGTGCAACTGCAATAACCTGAGCCCCTGCATCTAAGCATTTTTCTACGCATGCTTTACCAATACCTTTGCCTGCACCTGTCACTAAAATGGTTTTACCCACTAAAAGCGTTTTATCAAATCCCATTTGTTCACCTAAATTCTATATTGCATTCGAAGTCATTATTAATTAGAGTGCAGTTAGATGCAAGACATTATTTAACCAATACGTCTCATCAAATGTGTATATAACAACGACTCACTAAGGACACTAGCAATGATAAAGCATTTAAAAAAGGGTCAACCAATTGACTCAAAACAAAAACAAAATCAATCAGTAAGAGATATTGTAGAGAATATTTTAGCGCATGTTGAAACCGAAGGTGACGCAGCCATTCGTGAGTACTCTGAAAAGTTTGACAACTGGACTCCGGAGTCTTTCAAACTTTCAGAAGACGAAATTAAAGCCTGCTATACACAACTTGATGAGCAATTAATTAACGATATTAAGTGGGCGCAAAGCCAAGTACGTAATTTTGCACAAATACAACGTGACTCAATGAAAGACGTAGAGGTAGAAACTCTTCCGGGCGTAACCCTTGGTCATAAACATATCGCTATGGATAGCGTAGGCTGTTATGTGCCAGGTGGTAAATACCCGCTATTAGCCTCTGCGCACATGAGCGTATTAACCGCTAAAGTAGCGGGTGTTAAACGCGTTATAGCCATGGCTCCGCCGTTTAATGGCAAGCCATCACCTGAAATTGTAGTCGCGATGGATATGGCCGGTGCTGATGAAATTTATTGTTTAGGCGGCGTGCAAGCGGTAGCTGCAATGGCAATTGGTACACAAACTATTGCGCCGGTAGATATGATAGTTGGCCCAGGTAACGCGTTTGTCGCCGAAGCAAAGCGTCAGCTATTTGGCCGTGTTGGTATTGATTTATTTGCCGGGCCTACCGAAACCCTCGTTATTGCCGATGACAGTGTAGATGGCGAGCTATGTGCGGCAGATTTACTCGGCCAAGCAGAGCACGGCCCGACTTCACCGGCTATTTTACTCACCAACTCAGAGCAACTAGCTAAAGATACAATCGCTGAGGTGCAAAGGCAGCTTACTATTTTACCCACCGCCGATATTGCAGGCGTAGCATGGGAAGATCACGGTGAAGTAATTGTATGTGACACCTACGAAGAAATGCTGCAAGTTGCCAACGACTTAGCGTTTGAACACGTGCAAGTGATGACCAGCAATACCGATTACTTTAAAGAGAACATGCAAAACTTTGGCGCTTTATTTTTAGGTCCGCAAACTAATGTTTCGTATGGTGATAAATGTATTGGTACAAATCATACACTACCCACAGGTAAAGCTGCGCGCTATACTGGCGGACTATGGGTAGGTAAATTCATAAAAACATGTACTTTTCAGCAAGTAACAGAGCAAGCCTCGGTGGTTGTTGGTGAGTATTGTTCACGATTATGTGCTGCAGAAGGGTTCGCAGGCCACAAAGAACAAGCAGACATTCGTGTAAGACGATATAGGAAGTAAATCTTGAAGCAAAAAAGAGTCACCTCATACGATGTTGCCCGTGTAGCGGGCGTATCGCAATCGGCGGTATCACGTGTTTTTAGACCCGGTTTTAGTGTGTCTAAAAAAACCCGTGAAAAAGTAATCGCAACGGCCAATGAAATGGGCTATCGCCCGAATGCTATTGCCCGTATGTTGATCACCAAACAATCGGGTATGGTTGCGGTTATATTATCATCGCAAGCAAACCTGAATTACCCAGAGGTGCTTTCTGAGCTAAACAGAGAGCTGGCACTGCACAATAAACGTGTGCTGCTCTTTACACTTGATAACGCAGAAGAGCTAGATGAATTACTCGAAAACATATGGACCTTTCAGGTTGATGGTGTAATTGCCCTAGCGGCTCACTTTGATAGTAAAAGCTTAAACTTATTTGCTAAACACAGTACGCCTATTGTGCTTTATAACCGCCATGTGCCTGAGTCGAATGCAAACACCGTTTGCTGTAATCACGACAAAGGCATTAAACAGTTAATTGATTTATTACACGAAGCTAACCATAAATCGTATTTAATTATATCCGGCCCTACCGACTCAGATGTTGCAAACGAGCGCAGAGAAATAGCCGAAAATTATTTACAAACCCTAGGCGTTAAAGACACGCCGGTTATTTATGGTGATTATGGGTATAAATCGGCACGCGACGCACTTAAAAAATGGTTAAAAAAACACCCCAAGCCCGATGCCATAATATGCAGTAATGACGCTATGGCAATTGGCGTAATTGATGAACTAAAAGAAAACTTTTGCATTAAAGTGCCCGACGACATGTCGGTTGTAGGATTTGATGGTATTAATGCCTCCTCGTGGTACAACTATCAAATAACCACAATACAACAGCCAATGAAACAGCTTACTAAAGCCGCTGTTGATATTTTAATGGAGCGCATTGAAAACCCTCAAGCGGCTGCAGAAGTTCGGGTATTTACTGGTTCATTAATTGAAGGGAACTCTATTAAAAAACGTTAAATTAAGGAATTTTTGTGGCCAAAAATCCTGTTTATATTTTACCTGGTACACTGTGTAATGACCGCATGTTTGCAGCGCAAATTAACGCACTGCAAAATGCAGGTTATACACCGTGTGTAATACCCTTCACCGAGCAATCTAGCATTTTGCAAATGGTAGAACTTTGCAAAAAAGTTGCACAAGAGCCGGGCCCATTTATAGGTTTTTCCATGGGCGGAATTGTTGCGCTTGCCCTGTTAAAATCAAACCCTGAGCTAGTTACCTCCTTGTGTTTAATGTCGAGCAATTATTTAGCCGATAAACCTGAGCGCCCTGCAATTAGGCTCAAACAAATTGAACACGCCAAAAGCAGCAGTTTAGAAGCCCTGCTTAAACGTGACTTTTTGCCGCACTACTTTTACCAACCAAATAAAGCCCATGAAGAGACCGTACTTAGCATGGCAAACGATCTGGGTATTAACGCCTTTAGCGCCCAGCTGAGTGCACTTGCCACCCGCGAAGATACGTTAAGCGTAATAAAGCAAAGTACAAAAAAGCTACTCATTATTGGGGGCGAGCATGACCCATTATGCCCGGCAAGTGTTCAGCAAAGTATGCATGAAGCAGCGCCTAATAGTGACCTTGTACTGCTTGGCCATTGCGCTCACTTTGCCCCGCTTGAGCGAAGTAATACGGTAAACACAATTTTATTAGACTGGTTGGAGTCTTTATCATGAATTTAAAGCAAAAGTTAAATGCAAAACAGCTACTGCTAGGTACCTTTATTAAAAGCACGCATTATCATAATACAGAAGTATTGGCTCACACTAACCTTGATGTTCTGTGCCTTGATGCAGAGCATGCGCCCTTTGATAGAGGCGATTTAGATAGCTGCATAATGGCAGCACGTACTAAAAATATGCCCACGCTTATACGTGTTAGTAATACAGACCACGCCACTTTATTAAGTAGCTTAGATATAGGCGCAGATGGCCTTGTGCTGCCGCATATAAAAACCCCCGAACAAGCAAAAGCAATTATTAAAAACTGCTTTTATGGCAATAACGGCCGAGGCTATGCCGGTTCAAGCCGCTTTGCTGGTTACACAACCCATGCCCTAACCGATAATCTAGCAAGCAATAAGTCATCAACCTGTATTATTGCGCAAGTAGAAGATGCCGATGCACTGGATAACATAGAGCAACTGTGCCAAATAGATGAAATAGACTGCATTTTTATAGGCCGTATGGATTTAACTATTTCCCTTGGCGAAACCAACCCAAGTGCCCCTACTGTACTTGAGGCAGTTACTAAAATAGCCAAGGCAGCGGCTAAATATAATAAATGCTGTGGCATGTTTGTAGGTAATTTGAGCGAGCTGAGCCATTGGCAATCATTAGGCGTGAGCTTTTATTTATTAGGCTCAGATCACAGCTTTTTATTAAGTGGCGCTAAGCAATTGCGAGAGCAATTTGAAACAGCAACAGGAGCCCAAAACAATGAACATTCATAATAAAAATAAAGCGTTAATACACGACTTTAGACAGGCTCTGTATAACTTTGATATAAACGCCTTGCATACACAAATTAATACCGTGTTTAGCGATGACGCGCTCATTCAGCTGTGTTACCCGTTTGAAACACTTGCCAACCCTAATGCACTTATTGAGCAAGTTTATTTACCGCTTAGCGAGGCATTTGTAGGCTTAGAGCGCCGCGATACAATAGTTATGGCAGGTAGCTCAATTAACGACTCAGACTGGGTAGGTTGTTGCGGTTATTATACCGGTTCGTTTGAAAAGCCATGGCTTGATATCCCCCCTACTGGGCACCAAGTTAGCATGCGTTTTCATGAATTTTACCGTATTAAAAATAACAAAGTGGTAGAAGTACAAGCTATTTGGGATATTCCCGAAGTAATGATGCAAGCTAAAGTATGGCCGCTTTCGGTAAGCTTAGGTAAAGAGTGGCATGTACCAGGCCCTGCAACGCAAGATGGATTAATCACAAACGAATACAATGAAGAGTACGCAGCACAAAGCTTAAAACTTGTGGGCGGCATGTGTGAGCACCTTGGTTTTTATGCCAAAGGCGGTATAGAGGCCATGAAGCTTGAGCAGTTTTGGCACCCGCACTGTAGCTGGTATGGGCCAAGTACCATAGGCACTGCACGAGGTATAAAAGGGTTTAGAAACTGGCATCAAATTCCGTTTTTAAATGCCCTCCCAAACCGAGTAGGTGATGCAAGTAAAGGCTATTTATTTGCCGATGAAAACTATGTTGGTTTTACCGCATGGCCGGGTATGAGCATGACTATTAGTAATGATGGTTGGTTAGGTATTGCGCCCGCAAATCAGCAAATAACCATGCGTAGTCTCGACTTTTGGCGCGCCGAGAATAACTTAATTCGCGAAAACTGGGTGCTGATAGATATACTTGATGTGTATCATCAAATTGGGGTAGATGTATTCGCACGCATGAAAGAGCTTACCAAAGCGCGCTATTTAAACTTTGCGCCCTAGGGCGTATAAACAAAAAAAGCTCTGTTAAACAGAGCTTTTTTATTACTTAAATAGACTATGCGCCTGGGTTCGCAATACTTTGCGTGCGCTTTAAAATATCTAGGCCTTGTTGTTTTAACCAATAAGGAATATCAATAATGACCCAGTTTTCTACCAGTTTATCGCCCTCGCGGTGATACACATCCACCACGCGCATATCTGCTGGGGTATTAGCACCCGGTAGGCCTAAAAAGCCCCCAATGGCCGTGTTAGTTAAGTTAGGCCAGCCAAAAAAGCAGGCAAACTCATCTTCAGCAAACCGGCAAATATGGCCGTTAAATACTTTACCCGTTAACCCTTCTCTAAATGGATACATGTGCTGCTGCTGATAACGCTTAATTGTGTAAGTAGCGCCAATGCCTGCTGGGCCATACCACACCATGTTTTCATCCCAGGTTTTACCAAGCACTTCGGGCGGGCACGTATCAACGCCACTTTTATTAAGCGCGGTTAGGTTATCAATCATTTGATTTACCAGCGCCATTGTTTTTTCGCTTTGCTCATCACTACTTTTCCCCAAACGAATACCATCGTGCGTACGCGGCCCGGGATACGTAAAATATTGCCCAGTAGAGAGCGGCAGCGGGTTTAAACCTACTCGCATCATAAGGCCAATAATATCGACAAAAAAACCGGTCTGAATTATTTTTCCGTCTTTAACACAGTTAAATTCGGCATAGCGCAAAGTGGCAAGCTTATGGGTTGGCGCAATACCTAGCCAATCTTTATCAAATAAGCCCATAAAATGGCCCATGCTCATCACCCACTGGCCACCGTCGGCTTCGCTTTGCCCAGCAATAAAAATATCCTCACGGCGCTGCAGCGCACTAAACGAGCTAAATAATGGCTGCCAAACTTGGGCAATTACATCATTCGCACACTCAAGCTCATTAAACGGGTGCACCCCTTTAAAGCTGTATTCATTGGCCATAAACTCATTAAATACGGCTTGTAAATCATTGCCTTGTGCTTTTTCTAATGCAGTATGAAATTGACGAACTAGTTGTTTATCTTTAAGTATATCTGCCATGATTATTCCTCATTGTTTGCGCAGTCAAATTAATGTCTTCAAACCGCCGTTAAACACACTTTAACAAAATGTATTGCATTTAAAGAGTAATTAAAAGCCTGTGAATAGTAAGTTATAAATTGCTTTAAAATAATACTAATGAGAATTGACTTCGAAGTCAAAGTGATTCATGATGATTCAAAATAAAAAATACAAATAGGCTCTCAAGCCCGTAAAACCTAATCTAACAGGATTAATTATGAATGATTTTGGATTGTTGAATTGGAGCATTCTCATCGGGTACATAATTGCCAACCTAATACTTGGGTTTGTAATTAGTAAAAAGATCAGTAGTGCTAACGACTTTTACATAGGTCGAAAAACAACACCTTGGTGGGCTATTGGTATATCGGTTGTTGCTACTTATGTAAGTGCGCTCACCTTTTTAGGTGCGCCAGCGTGGTCTTACAAAGAGGGACTCTCGGTTATTGCCATACACCTTAACTACCCACTGGTTATTGTGGCGGTGGTGTGTTTGTTTTTTCCGTTTTTTTACAATGCGGGTGTGGCCTCTATTTACGAATACCAAGAGCGCCGCTTTGGTAAAAAGGCCCGCTTACTTATCTCTACTATTTGGTTAATATCACAAACTATGGGTTCAGCCGCAGTGCTGTATGCAACCTCCTTAGTGTTGGCCTTTATTATTGATATAAATGTTATAACTGCGATATTTTTAGTTACCATAATCGCCCTTATTTATACCATGCTAGGTGGCATAACCGCCGTTATATGGACCGATGTAATTCAGTCAGCCATATTATTTATAGGGGCTGGTATTATTATGTATGCCCTCATTACCTCTATGGATGGTTCATTTAGCTCAACACTGAGCGAGCTAAAAAGCCAAGGTAAATTAGACCCACTTAATTTCTCGCTCGACTTTACCCAAGTAACTACCGTGTGGTCTGGCGTGCTGGCTATGTCGCTGTATCACATTACGGTGTATGGCACTAACCAAATGATGGTGCAACGCACCCTTGCCGCTAAAAATATTGGCGATGCTAAAAAATCCTACTTACTAATGGGCTTTATCGCGTTCTTTATTTACTTGTTCTTTATATTTATGGGCGTGCTGTTTTATAGCTACTACGGCGGGCGCACTTTTGAAAACGACAACTTAATTATTTTACAGTTTGCAGCTGATTATGGCTTACCAGGGTTAATGGGCATTATTGCCGCAGCGGTAATGGCAGCATCTATGTCGAGCCTCGATTCAGCACTTAACTCACTTTCAACCATAAGTACTATCGATTTTTATAAAAAGTACTTTGCGCCTGAAAAAAACGACGCTCACTATTTAAATGTTACTCGCTTATTTACGCTAGGTTGGGCGGTGATCATTATTATTCCGGCCATTATGTATCACCTATACAGCGAAGGCTCAATTTTAGAAATACTCACTAAAGTAGGCTCGTACTTTGTAGGTGCTCAGCTTGGCATGTTTGCCCTTGGGTTTTTCTCTAAGCACACCACCGAAAAAGGCTTATTAATAGGCACCTTAGTGTCGTTTATTACCGTTGCTGTGTGCGCACTGTTTACCGACATTGCATGGCCATGGTACTGCGCCATAGGGGCAATAACCTGCCTTGTATTTAGCATTGCGTTAAGTATTGCATTTGATGGCTATCAAGAGGATTACAACGAATACACCATTAAAGGTCAGTTAAAAGCATTTAAAGATCAAAAACGTCCAGAAAAAGAAAACGGCTGGTACTTAATTCCGGGTAAGTTTGACTCAATCAATTACTGGTTACTTGGCTTTTTTGTACTGAGCTTTGCCTCTCTCATGTTATTTGAATATTTTGTGTAAGGTGAAATAAATGAATATTTTAGAACAACTTTTCGAAAACTTCAGCGCTGCAGAATTGCCAAATCAAGCATTGCTTGCAGACTCCGTTCAATGGCAGGTAAGCCACCCTTTTGAGCCTATTAGCACAAAGCAAAATGTGATTAATGATTACTTTGGCGTACTTAAACATTCGTTACCTGACATAGAGCGCAAACCGTTTATCTCTATCCAGGGCGACTACAAAGGTGAGCAATGGGTGTGTGCAACAGGGTATTTTACCGGCACATTTACACAGCCTTTATTGGGTATTCCTGCCAGTGGCAAAAGTGTGTTTATTCGCTACAGCGAAATGGCGCAAATAGAAAACAACAAAGTGGTTAGTGTTTACACTTTTTTAGATTTAATTGATGTAATGAACCAAGTAGGCGTAAACCCATTACGCCCAAGCTTAGGTTACCCAGGTTTAGTTATGCCCCCCACCACACTTGATGGCGTACCAACAGGTGATAAAAACGAAACGCTTAGCAAAACCAACGAGCAACTTGTAGTTGATATGCTCACAGAGCTTGGCCGCTATGACGGTAAAGACTTATACAGCATTAATTTAGAAAAATACTGGCACCCAGACTTTATTTGGTATGGCCCAGCAGGCATTGGTACAACCCGCGGAATTAGCGGTTTTAGAGAGCACCATCAAGGGCCGTTTTTAAAAGGCTTTCCAGATCGCGGTATTAATAAAACACTGTGTTTAGTAAGTCACGATAACTTTGTTGCTACCGGCGGCTGGCCTCACATGTATGGCACCCATACCGGTGAAGACTGGTTAGGTTTACCGCCTTCTGGCAATAAGCTGTTCCCGCGTGTCATGGACTTTTGGCGCTGCGAAAACGGCATATTAAAAGAAAACTGGGTCGCTATTGATATCCCTCATTTATTAAATGGAATGGGCATTGATATTTTTGAGCAAATGCAACGCAAAATAGCCGCAGCTAATTAAGAGGTAAGCATGAACAAACACAATAATATGACCCAACCTTACTGGCTGCCGTTATCGAGCGTGTTAAACCCGCAAGGTGACAAACAACAGCCTTTAATCGGTTTTGATGACGAATTTGTTGATATCGTTGATTATATTTTACGCATAACGCACCGTATTTGGGAGCAAAAAAACATTGGCTTATGCTATCGCTATTACGCCGATGTATGCCCTGTTTTTACCCTTGGCGCCTATGGCGAAAACATAGAAGATGTTATTCAAGGTACACTTAAAACTATTGCGGCCTTCCCCGACAGGAGCCTAATTGGCGAAAACGTGGTGTTTTCAGAAGAAGCCAACGAGCACTATTACTCATCACATTTAATTAGCAGTGTAATGACCAACACTGGTAACTCTGAGTTTGGCCCAGCAACACATAAAACAGGCCGTGTTACAACCATTGCCGACTGCGTATGCTTTGAAAACAAAATAGTTAAAGAGTGGCTAGTGCGCGACAACGGCTTTTTAGTTAAGCAGCTTGGCTTAAACATTATTAATGTAGCCAAACACATGGCAAACATTCCGAGTAAAGAAAAACACACGCAGTGGCTAAACGATGAATTTAACCGTGTAATTGCCATAGATCACCGCGTAGCAAGTACGCCCATTGTAGAGGGTGAGCTTGCGGCATTTGCCCATACTTGGTTAGACACGCTATTTAATCAAAAACAGTTTGCTAAAGTGCACGAATTTTACAGTTTAACGGCAACGCAGCAATGGCCAAGCGGCAGAATGGCCACCGGACTTGCACAAATTAACGGCGTATTTATACAATTTTTTGCAACCTGCCCCGATGCCAAATTAACGATTGATCATATAGCTATTACCCCATTTGACGAAACCACGACAGATGTAGCGATACGTTGGTCGCTCGCCGGCCACTTTAACCCGCAAAATAACGAGCTAAGTGAGCTTAAACAGCAGCCTTACTTTATTTTAGGCGCATCGCATTTGCGTATTAAAAACAAAAAAATCATCGAAGAGATCACCGTTTTTGATGAAGTAGCACTTTATGCAAACTTATTTAAAGCACATGCATTAGTCAACAAATCACAATGGGAGGAAAATGCATGATCAACGCTATTATCGATTTATACACTAAAGCCGACATTGAAGGCATAAGCAGCAAGTTGCTTCGCAGTAGCCGTTGGCAGCAGCACCACTTTACCGCCATGGGTGCTTTGCAGGCGCAGCCTTTGTGGCTTAGCTTTTTAGCTCAATATGGTGTGTCTGAGTGTGTATCGCACACTCATAGTGTAGGCGCAGAACGTGAAACCCTACAGCTGGTTTTACAGCCTAAAAAGCTTAAAAACCCAGTGCGTTTAACGTTTGTAATAAAACACAACGGGACTTTTATTAAGTCAGTAAAATGTGTGGTTGATACGTTGTCGTTAGCGAATAACGAGTATGTAAATACAACGGTAAATAACAGCTCAGTTATTCCTAAACTACCAAAAAGTGACCCAATTATCGTTTGCGATTTAGATAACCAGCTGCACCCTACTACTTTTCATGCAACCCCCAGCGCTATTTGCGAGCTGCCCTCTCACACTGCTCGTACTTTAGATAACTGGTGGCAAATTTGGCAAACTAACAACCTGGCTCAGTTTGAAACCCTTTATACTCCAAGCGCTACGGCTGTACTTGCAGGTAACACACAGCCACAACCTATTAGCGCGCTGCTTGATTGCCACTTAGATTTTACGCAATCGCTAAGCAGACGCTATGCCCAGCTAGAAACCGTTGAGTATGACAGTACGCAAAACCAAGCCACGCTATGCTGGACTCTCGATGGCAGCTTTAATGCTAAAAACGTACGTGTACGTCAGCAAATAATTAGCGTTATTAGCATCAGCGATAATCAAATAACCCACGAAGTAATGCAATTCGACACGCTGGCACTTAACCAGCAGTTTGCATTATAAGGTCACCTTTTCCACTTCCCTTCAAGCGCTCACTGAGCGCTTTTTTTATAGATGGCCTTTTAGCAACCTGTAATCATACTTAAGCAGTTTTTACCCTATTTATGACTCGCTTTTATAACTCAAAATAGCTCACTTAATTAAGCGAGTGGGTATTACTTATTTAAAAAATAACGCTTTAAAATAGTTAAAGGCAATAAATAAAGTATCAGCCTCGCCTTACTAAAGCCCGAGTATACAACCAAAAGCCAAGCACCCCACTTTGTAAGTTACGCACTTATGGCTTAAATACACGTATGCATTTAGCAAACTTAAATGAAGGTCAGGTAAGAGAGGTTAAGCTTACAATCTAAAGCCAATAAAAGCGCACTCAATAAATGCCAGTAAAGGTGGGGTAAATACAATAGTAAGGTTAAATAGCAGCTAACTGGAGCTAACTGGAGCTAACCGGAGCTAACCGGAGCTAACTAACAAGCTTAAAATAAAAAAGCCAGCTAATAAATAGCTGGCTGAAAGTAATGACCGAAGCCGCCATTTAGGAAATTCTAAAACTGATACTTTAAGCTTGCGCCCCACGTACGTGGGTTGTTCCAGTTAGCTTGTACTGAGTTTGCAGGTAAGCCATCAACAATTTGTGAGTGCACTACACCACGGGTTAAAATCGCTTTATCACCAATATTTTTAACGTACGCTTCTACTTGCACACTGTCGTTAATGTACCAAGTTAAACGTGCATCAGCCATTAAGTGCGCATCTACTTGCACCTCTGGGATGTTCGTATCAAACGCGTAGTAATCGTCTAAGTAATTTAGTTGAATGTACGGTACTAAGTACGAGTCACTCCCTAAGCTAAACTCATAACGAGCTGAAAAACCAACACTGTACTCAGGCGCCATAGCGGGGCTCCAGCCTTCAAAACTAAACTGACTAGAGCTGTCGTTTATATCTTGGCGGCCTTCTAAGTTACCTAATGCTAATAATGGGCGAAGCTGCTCATTACCTACTGCATAGCCATCAGCAAATTCGCTATCAAGAAGAGATAAAGTACCGGTTAGTGTTAGGTTATCAATTGGCACCCATTGAATATCAGCTTCTAGGCCCACAGTTTCTACATCGCCGCCGTTTTCGTAGTATTCAAAGGTGGTAGCAGTACCTGCGGCAACACACTCTAAAACAGTATCGCCAGTGGTTGTATCGTTACATGAGGTTGCAAATAACTGTGCTTTTACATCTTCGTATTCGTTCATAAATACCGAAAGATTTAAACGCATTGCGCCATCAAGCAAATAGCTTTTCATACCCATTTCGTAAGAGATAACATCTTCGTTATCGTAAAGTGGGTCAGCACCGCGGGCTACAACGCGCGAATCGTTTGCGCCACCGGTTCTGTAGCCTGTCGCTACACTTGCATACACCATAATATCGTTATTAATGTCGTACTCGGCAGCCGCTTTATAAAGTAGCGCAGAGTCATCCCAATCAGGAATTGTATCGCCGGTAAATGTTTTGTCGTCTTGGTTTACACGCAAGCCACCTACCACGCGCAAATCTTCTGTTACTTGGTAGCGTAATTGCCCATACGCCGCAATAGATTTTGCCGTATGCGGGTCGTAATCAGGGTTCCCCCATGAAGGCACTACAACAGAGTCTGATACACCATCGCCTGTGGTATCTGTATGCGATAACCAGCTCCAATCTGCTTCTTGGTCAAAGTAGTAAAGGCCACCAATCCACGAAAAATTACCCTCATCGTTAGATGAAAACTGCAGCTCAGATGAGAGTGTTTTTTGGTCATCCTCACGGCCAAAACCACCTACAAAATCAATGCCACCGTCGCTGTAGTCGTTATCGTAATATTGCTTACCACTAAGCGTTGAGTAGTTGGTGGTCCATTTAATATCAGCAAAGTCGGTATACCATTCAAGTGCTAATGTGGTCGAAAAGCTTTCTTGCTTATCAAGTGAAAAACCATTGCGGTAAACATCATACGGGCCAAGGTCTTCGTGCTGTGCATCACTTGGCTGATAAATATGCCCCTCGGTTATTGTAGGCGTGGTGTTAAATACACCCGACCCCGGCGAGGTTTCTTCAATTTGGTAGCCCGCTATTTGTTGATAACCCCAAATAGCTTCTGAGTTTGAGTCTTTACGCGAGTAATCAAAGCGTACTGTGGCATTAAACTTTTCGTTTGGCTCCCACTTAGTAACGTTACGCATATAAAACTGGTTTTTCTCGCGCAAGTCATCTGATGGGCCTGGAACAACTAAATTATTGATATAACCATCGTGACGATCAGAGGCCACTACAAAACGGGTTGCCACGGTGTCGCTTACTGGAATATTTATAATTCCTTCGTAAGCGCTGCGGTTATAACTGCCTGTTTCAACTTTTATACTCCCCAGTAAATCGTCAAAAACAGGTTGATTAGTAATAATATTAATACTGCCCGCAAACGTGTTTCGGCCATATAACGTACCTTGCGGCCCGCGTAATACCTCAATGCGTTGAACATCCACCAGCGCGCCTAAGCCCGATGAGGTAGTCGGCACATAAATACCATCTTGAAATATACCTACAATTTGCTCAGCAATACCGGTGCCTGCTACACCTACTTCGTTGGTGCGAGCGCCACGCATAGCGGGTCTAACTTCACCACCCGAAGAGCCCATACGTAAGCCTGGTACCACTTGTTCAAGACCCGTAACATCAATAATACCAGCACGGGCAATGTCCCCTTCCCCTAATGCTGTTATTGATGATGATACTTCCTGTAGGTCTTGTGAGCGACGGTTTGCCGTTACAGCTATACGCTCTATCGCGGGCTCTGCGGTTTGTTCTTGCGCTTGTGCTTGTTCTGGCTCTTGCGCAGCGTGTGCGTTCATTGTGGTTGCTGCAATAGCGGTGGTCACAGCAAAGTGAACGAGAGTCCGTGTAAATTTAGCTTTCATTATAGTTATTCTCCCCAGTATAAAACGTATTTAGTTCTCCCCAAACCTACATTTTCAATTATTACAGTAAACAAGTTGTATCAATTGAAAATGCATGGATCTAAAATAGACTTCGAAGTCAAAAAGATCAACAACTTTTTGCTCGAATAATAACCTTGTCGAAATTAACCTAAATAAAACAATACATTAAAATAAAAATAAAGTGATTTCGAAACACAAAAAAAGCCAGTAATAATTTATTACTGGCTCTATGTAAGCGATTGTTTAATTTAAAATTTCAATGCTATATTTTAGCAAAATGCACAAACTTACACTTTTACTTAAACCTTAAAATACATTATTGAAAAATGCCTAAAAGTTATAGCCTACCCTTACACCATAAGTGCGAGGATTAGCATAATCGGCCGCAGCCACATTACCACCAAAGCGGACTGTCCTAAGTAGTATAAGCTCATCTCCTGCGTTTTGAACATACGCACGTACAGACCACTCATTATCTGCCGAATACCATGCAAGGCTAGCATCGTACTTTTGGTAACTTTCTTGAGTACCAAATGAAAAAGGCAAATCGTTGGTTGTATACGAATCCGATAATTGAATACTGGTAGCAGGCACAACGCGGCCTTTATCACCTAAATCAAACTCATAACTGGCCAATAGTGTAATATTGTATTTAGGGCTTAGCTGCACGTCATTACCATCTAGTTGCAGTAAGTTATCTACGCCATTAATGGTCTCTCCACCCTCTTCAAATACATTTGGCGTAACAAAGTCGCCATACGTTGAGTCTGTAAACGCGGCGCGTGCCCCTAGGCGCAATGCATCACTTGCCTGCCAATCAATTTCTAACTCAAGACCTGCAGCATCAATTTCCCCGGCATTACCAAAAAACGACACCGCCGTACCACCCACGTTTTGAAAACGAGTAGAAAGTAGGTCCTCGTACTGGTTGTAATATAAAGAAGCGTTAAATCTTAATGAATTATCAAGCAGCATGCTTTTAAAGCCAAGCTCATAAGCCGTTACTGTTTGCTCATCGTAGCTATCTTCACCATTAAATGCGCCTTGTGCATTACCCGCTAAAAAGCCTGTAGAAACGGTAGCATAAAGCAGTTGAGAACTTGCTAAATCGTGCTCAAGACCTAGCTTCCACGTTACTTTACTCCAATCATCGTCTGCGCTATCAACCTCAAGTACAGAAAAATCGAGCGTGCTTAAGTTATCTGGGTTTTGGCCGTAAATATCCCACTCACGGCTGTCATTTGTATACCTAATGCCGGCTATACCGCGTGTATCATCATTAAATGTGTAATTACCTTGAAAGTAGGCGGCAGCTGATCTTGTTTCTAACTGAATTTGATTTAACCACGACGCGTACTGAAATTCTTGGGGTTGCGTTGTATCTGGCACATTATCAACCACAGCGCCATAACTGCCATTTAAAAATGCGTTGTCTAAATCTTCTGAGAGCAAATAAATACCCGCTACCCATTCAAAGTCGCTTTCATACGTTGAGCTAACCTGCACTTCTAACGAGTTTGTTTTTGATTCAATCGCATTACCATCAACCGTGGTTGCATAAGTCGAAAAATCACCATCAGTAAGACGCGTTTCTTCGTAATCCATTGAGGCTGCAATCACTTTCAAATCTACCGACTCTAATGACCAGTTAAGCTCTGCACTAATGCTTACATCACTTACATCACGCGATGGTTTATAGTCAAACTGCTGAGTAAATGGGTCTGACGATACCGCCTGTGCTGTATCAAGCCCTGGTGTTGCAACGTTATCTAAACCTGCACCAAAGCGGCCACAATTACTGCCACACACATCGTCACGACCTATTCGCTCAGTTAATGGTGCCGACAAACTTGTTTTACCCGTTGCAGGGTTTATAGGAACGCCTAAAATATGGTAGCCAAAAGCACCGCCGCCATTTGATTCATCCTGCCACGTTTCTACTTTTACATTTAAATTTATATCGTCGTTAATTTCAGTAAAAACTTGGCCACGTAAAAAATACATATCAGCATCTTTTAAGCCTGCATCTTCATTAAATGTATTTTCAACGTAGGGATCTCTTATTTCTCGAACGCCAGTAAATCGCACCGCAGTGTCATCAGTAAGCGCTGCATTAAAAAAGCCCTCACCACGTAAATGACCATAATTACCAAATGTAACGGCCATACCGCCTTCGGTAATATCTAGCTCTGGTTTTTTAGCTATAACATCAATCGCACCACCAAATGAGTTACGACCAAACAATGTACCTTGTGGCCCGCGTAATACTTCAACACGCTCTAAATCAACAAACCCAGCAAGCGCCTGCCCATGACGAGGACGATAAACACCGTTAGAATAAAACGCGATGGCAACATCGTTAGCCTCTACTTGCTCTGTTCTAGCACCGCGCATAGCTGGGCGAGCATCACTGCCCGACACACCCGACTTTAACCCTGGCGCTAAGCTATCAAGGTTTAAGATATCAGTAACGCCATTTTCTAGTAAATCTTTAGCAGATACAGCGGTCACAGCCAACGGCACTGATTGAATACTTTTAACACGCTTAGTAGAGGTAACCGAAATAACCTCCAACTCTTTGTTAGGGTTTAACTTTGCCTCTTGCGAGTATACCGAGGCTGAGCCCAATATCGCCGTGTTTACTGCAGCAAAAATAAGTGTTTTACGTAAAATATGTGCGGCCATGAGATTAATTCTCCACCTGTTGATATAAGTTATTTTATTAAGCATTTAAGGGCTAAATAACCCGCTACCGAATTTTAAGTATTTATAATGATTAAAAGCGCGATTTAAATGCCTATTTTTTCGACTTATAAAAACTATCGCTTTTTGCATTCGAATGCAATAAAGATTATGTAAAAGTTTTACATGTTCATAACACTAAAAACGAAGCAGCGTATTTAAACAAAAATAAACCCTTATAAATTATAAAGTTATTTTACAAGTTTATTCTTTAAAGCACTGGTTTGATCTGTTTAATTTAACAATAACAACCAAAGAAAGAAGTATGGTAGAGAAAATACAGATTAAAAGACTTCGAAGTCCAAAGGGGGGGGGTAATCACATTTAAAGTAGGCACCTAACCGACTAATAATTAAGTGCCCACTGTCACTAAAAGTTAAAGCGTATGGCTGAAATATAATTACATGTAAAATAGCAACAGCTAATAACTATTCTCATAATTAGTTTTGTGTCTTTTTGCTTAAGTTTTCAATTAAGTCTTGTGCGCTATAGCTGTTGTCGCTGGGTTTAATGCCTTTGCCCATTTTAATGTCAATCAGGGTGTGTACTTCTTTGCGTTTATCACTGTTGCTCACTTGTACGCCTACACTATTGCTCGGGCGTACGCGTGTTTCGCAGGTTAATAAACCGCAGTTTCGCTCATATTGCTGACTGTGTGATGCACTAATAGATGACGCGGGCGCTTGCGACTTAGACTCAACAAAGGTTTCTTTATTTGTTACAACAAACCAGTCGTAGCCTTGCGCTTGGGTAAGTTCAGCCGCGCGTAACAATGCATAGTCACCGGCATCGGCTACGTTGTTTGACACACTTTTAAACTCGACGCGGTATTGATCGTCACTAATTTTTTGCTCGCTATAACCTTGTGAGCCATTATTAGCTGGGCGGTAGTCGGGTTTAGATGCGCAACCCGCCATAAGTAAAATACTGATAATTAAAATAGATGTTTTCATTATCCACCTCGTTTTATAAAAACTATTATTGGTTTAACTGCCACTTTGCACTAATTGCTTGCTGCTCTTGCGCTCTATCTAGTGGTGCGCCGCTGATCATGCTATCTATAACAGCATCTAACTCACTGTTATTAGACGCCGTTTGATATTGCGCGCCATTATCACTTTGCTGCGCGGCTGTTTGCGCTTTAATTTGCCAACCGCTTTGCGCTTTACAAGCAATGCTTGTTTGCGTGGTATTGTTTGAGCTTAGCGCATACTGCCTACAAAGCTCACCTTGCTGATTTTTAAAGCTAAGCTGCGCGCTAAATACTGAGCCATCACTTTGCTTATACTCACCACTACTTAGCTGTGTATCAAGGGCAGAGGCTATGTTACTGGCTACTAAATTTTGCGACTCATTGGGTTGTAAATAACTAGTCATTGCAATACCAAATACCACGGCAACGCTTGCAGCTATTGCTAAGCTTTTATTAGCCGACTGCTTAACCCTTTGCCAAGGCGTTAACGTTACTACATTGCTATTTAACGTGTATTTTGTCTTTGCTGTATCAAGCTTTGCAACCGTTTTAGCTAATGAGTCACTAAGGGGGGCGTCATCAATACTTGTTGCGTGCTCTTTTACTCGCATGTCTACTTCGCTTAGCTCTGCAAGTCGCATCACTAGTTCATCATCGGTTTCAAGGGCTTTGCGCACTTGCTCCATTTCGTGCTCGCTTAGCTCTGAGTCTAAAAAGGCGCTAAGTGTTTCGTCGTTAATGTTCATACTTGCTCCTTTTTAAAGTCGGGTTTTATTAAGTTATAAAGTGTACTGCGTGCTCGCGATAATTTACTCATTACACTGCCTATAGGTATATCGAGTGTATGTGCTACTTCTTTATAGGCCATGCCCTGCACTGCCACCAACGATACTATGGCACGTTGCTCTTCGGGTAATTGCCCAAGTGCTGTATTTACATTTTTAAGCATTTGTTTGTTTTCGAGTGTTTGGTGCTCATTACTTGTAATTGGCTCTGGTAAAACATCGGCCTGGGCCGTATTTTGCCTTACCTTGCGTGAGCGGTATTCGTCTATCCACACATTGCGGCAAATTTTAAACGCCCATTTAGCAGGCTCAACGTCATCTGGAATGCCTTTTACTAATAGTTTTTCAATTGTTATTTGCACTACATCGTCTGCATCTGCTTTACTACCCGTTAGCGAGTAGGCAAAACGCCTAAGCATGGGCAATAAGGTTTTTAGAGTTTCGTTCATTGATTTTTACCCCTTTTATAAAGAAGACGATTCAAAAAAACATTTATTCCCAAATAATCAAAATAATTTGAATAATGAAATATTTCTATGTGTTAAACGTTAACTACAAGCATGATAAATTTAATAGAAGTAACCCACTATGAATATTAAAAACACACGCGTTAAACACATAATAGCCGCTTCGCTTTGCATATTTAGCGCAACGAGCTCTGCCAATATAGTGAGTGTCGATCAAGTGCTTGGGCAGTTAAACCCAATAGAGCAGCGTATTGAGCAAACAATAGAACGAGCACAGCGTCTGCCGCTTCCAGTGCCTGTACCACAAGTTTCGATTGATGAACTAAAAGCGCAAATTAGTGAGCCAATTAGCAGCTTACCCAATGTACTTAACATTAATATAAATAGCCAAAACACCGCATTTGTTGAAGTAGAGCTAGAAAACGGCTTTAGAGCAATAGAGCGCCAATGGTTATTAATGGCAAATAGCCAACAACTTAATACCCTAAAACAGCAAAATGTAACCATTGTATCGGTAAAAAATTACAACGCACTTAACATGAGCTTAGTACGCTTTAACGCCCCCCAAGGTGTTAATTCTAAAAGTGAGTTATTAAAAGCGCTTAACATAGATGAGTCTGCAATACTTGACCGAAACCACATATACCAAGCGCAAACTGGCGAGCCTACCGCAAAAGTAACACCAAATAACTCTATTGCCCCCTACTGCACACAAAGCGTAAAAATTGGCATGATCGACAGCGCCATTAATACCAAACACAGTGCTTTTGAAGGCGCAAATATCACTACGCAAAGCTTTTTACCACAAGGGTTAAGCTCTCCAAATTTACACGGCACCGCCATTGCAGGGCTAATTACAGGTAAAGGCGCAAAACTTAGCCCGCTTTTAGGCAATGCCAAGCTCTACAGTGCCGAGGTGTTTTATAGGCAATCTGAATATGCACAAGGGGCTACATTATTTGCCATAGTAGAAGCACTTAACTGGCTAGTCAGTAATAAAATACCCGTAATTAATATGAGCCTAACAGGGCCAAATAACGCAGTTTTAGAAGCAAGTATTACTGCTGCAATAAAACAAAACGTGTTAGTTGTAGCCGCTGCAGGTAACCAAGGGCCGGCGTCGCAGCCGTTATACCCAGGTGCGTATAAAAGCGTGATAGCGGTAAGTGCTATTGATTCACAAAACCAAATTTATAGATGGTCAAATAAAGGCGATTACATAGACTTTGCAGCCCTTGGTGTAAATGTTGTTACAAGCCAAGGCAATGGAAAATTTGGTAGGGAGTCGGGTACATCAATGGCGGCGCCGCATGTAAGCGCGGCATTAAGTTGTTTATTGTTAAAGCATGGTAATAATAAAACCAAAGCACTTAACGAGCTTACATCGCTTGCCATCGACTTAGGCGAGCATGGCAAAGACACCACCTTTGGTTATGGTGCCATTTACCCACCTAAAAATGCACTTTAACTGACGCCGATAAAACCGATTGCGTATAGGTATTGCTACTAAGCTTTGATTTATAATCGCCATATTCAGCCTCGGCTATTAATGTTACGTGCTCAAACACAGCTAGATTATAAAACGCATTAACGACATTTCTGTGCTCATCTCGCGACGGTATTTGCTCAAAAAAATCATCCGTTGTTTGCTCATCGTAATCTTTATTTTGATATCGCCAGCCAGCTCCCACTTTGTTAGCCACATTAAAGGCCGTAAATTTGTGCGTAATTTTAGTAGTAAAACCGTAGCCGTTAAAGTCGTATTGGTTGTCGTCGGCGTTTTCTTTATCGGCACTTAGCGCTGCCATTAGCATGGTTTGGCCGTTATTTATAAAATGATAAAGCGCTACATCGCCACCTACGCCGTCGGCATTACGTGCTTTTGCAGTAGCAAAACGTTTAGCTTTGGTTTTTACACTCATACGCAAATACGTATGCGGGTTTAAAAAATGGCCATAGTAGGCGCTGGCTTGATTAAAATGTAAAAATGTATCGCCATCTACATTTGCTTTTGCGCCATCGTAACGAACCCCTAGCTCATGGCTATTAAAGCTATAACTGCCATCTAAACCATATTGATGCAGGTCTAAATCGTATTGATCAAACTCATCGTAGTCTTGTTGTTCAAACTTATAGCTTGAGGTTAATTTAGTGCTTTTGGTTACTTGCCATTTTGCATTAACACCGGCTGCGGTTTTTATGCCGCTGTCGCTTTGCGACGAAATATCGTCGAGCTCTTGAACAGAGAGCGCCGAGTTACTTAATACCCCAACTTCTGCATCTGCATTTACTTCAAAGCTACTTTTAAAGGGCTTATTTTGCTCAGCTGTTTTAATGTGGTTAGTTTGTGCAAGCACCGCTTGAGCACTAAAAACACACAATGTGGCGGTTATAACTGCTTTCATATTTATTCTCCAACAGGCCGAATAGGTTTCCCCATTCGGCATTTGTGCAAGCACTTGGCGTATTAAAGGCCTAGGTCTAAATCGTTAGTAATGTTGGTTACTACTTCACTTGCGGTGCTAAGTGCTACATCGTTACTAATTTGATCAGTAACCGCTGCACTCACCTGCCCGCTAACACTTTGCTGTACCGTGCTTTGTAAACTACTAACCGTACTGTCTTGCACACTGGCAATTAAAGATTGCTGAACACTGCTTACTACTTCATTACTGGTATTAATTGCATCACCCATTTGCAGTGCAGAACTCACTGAGTTTGCAGCCGTATTAGTCATTGCTAATTGGTTTGTAAGCTCACCCGCATTAAGCGCATTTATTGCATCAGCTTGCGTTACTGAATCGGTAGTGCTACTTACAGTTGAAAGTAAAGAGGTATCGGCTGATGTATCGGTAGTATCTGGCTGAGTGCCTTGCTCAGAGGTAACAGAAAGTAATGACGACTGGTTCACTGCAGTCGTTAAATTACCCGCCGATGAGGTTAGCTGCGCTGTTGCATCAAGCGCTGTATTGGCTGTGGTATTGTTTGTGGAATTAGCTGTGGTATTTAAAGACGAGGCCGATGCATTTAATGCATTATTTAAAGATGAGCCGGCAGATGCAACTAATGAATTTGCAGGCTCTGCGGCCTCACTGCTTTCTTGCGCTGGAGTTTGCGTATTATTCGCCGTTGAATCTGTGTTTTGCGAGTCATCAGCCGTTACTTGTGTATCGTTAGATACGTTTGACTCGTTGCTACCACTGGCTGTTAAACCATTTTGTGAAAGCGCAATAGATGTAGATGTTTGTTGCTGCGCCGACGTTGACTGAGATAGTTCAATATCAGCGGCATGCACTGCACCTGTAAAAGTACACACACCGCTTAACATCATTACGCTTACAATTTTATTTAATTTAGTCATTGTTTTGTCCTCTAGTTTGTCGGATTGACATAAAGAAGACGATTTACAAAAACACTTTATTCCAAAAATAATTAAAAATTATAATAACGTTACTTAATTATTTAAGTTTCATACTCTTAAATATAAATTACTCGTTTATTGTGTTAGCGTTTCACTGTTTTGGATCAGCAATAACAGCTCGGCAGTGGCGGTAGCATCGGCCAATGCGCGGTGATGGCTGGTTAAGTTTAAATTAAAATGCGCGCTGAGGTTACCAAGCGAATACGACTTTAAGCCTTTAAACGCTCTGCGCGATTCAACCACGGTGCACATTTTTGGCATTTTAAAAAAGTGCCCTGCAACCTCGCATTCTTTTTTAATAAAACCGTAATCAAAGTTTACGTTATGGGCTACAAAAATACTGCCTGCAAGTTTATCTAGTAGTGGCTGTGCTATATCGGCAAATACAGGCGCGTTGTAAACCATGCCATCGCTTATGCCGGTCAATTTAGTAATAAAGCTTGGGATATGGCGCTGCGGATTAATAAGTGTCGTCCAGGTATCAATTACTTTACCGTGCTGCACTTTAACAATGCCAATTTCGGTAATGCGGTTACCGCCTTTTAAGCCACCCGTGGTTTCTATATCAACCACGCTGTAAATACGGTTAGGGTCTACAAACCACCTAACTGCAGCAATATGTACTGTAAAGCCTACATTTTTTAAATTATCAATAGTGGTAAGTTGGTTGCGCCTAAGTTTATCGCCTGGGGCTTTTACCTCTTCAAAATGTACTTGGCCATTATTAATAACCATTAAGTCGGGGTAGCCGTCTTTTAGCTGTAAATAGTGTTTGCTCATAGCCGTTAAGTGCGCAATTAACGCTTCAAGCGGGCTGTTTAAAATAAGTGCCTCTAGTGGCTCTAATAAATTGCTGCGCCATCTAAATAAACCATTGGGCTGCTCAAAATACTGCGCGGCATGCTTACATACCAAATTAAGCAGCGCCTGATTAGTGCTACAGCTTTTTAAACGTGCGTCAATTTGCGTGCTTTGTGCTTCATAAAAATTACCAAGCTGCAAAACTTGCGGGTAAATATCAAATTCATTACACGGCGGGTATGGCGATTCAATAAATAACTCGTGCCAAAATACTAAGCCAAACAAGCTTTGCCATAAGGTGTTTTCGGTGTTAAAAACCGTTAACCCTTTTGCACTGTAATGCTCATTTACGCCTTGCTCTACATCGCCTCGGTAAATTTCGTCAATTTCAAGCACACACTGGGTGTCGGCCAGCATAGTACTTAAGCGCGAACGCGTTTGTTTATTAAACTTACGCATTAAAAAGTCATCAGCAAAGTACAGTAAATCGTCGGTGAGCGGGTTTTCTATAATTTGCTCTAGCTGCGCTTTAACCCACGCTTTATTACCTAGGCGGTATTGCTCTCTTATTTGAATTTCTTGTGCTTCGGCGTAATCGGTGCAGCCTTCAAGTAGGCTAAAGGCAAGTTCGCTATCGGTATTTTTAAGTTGTTTATACAGCCTAACCAGCAGTTTGTTTTTAATGTCGTGCGCTTGTGTGCCATGCGCCGGTTGCGCCAATACTAAATGCGCAAGCTCGGTGTAAGGGGTTTTGTCATCCAAGGTTTCATCTTTTGTATTACCGGCCGTTTTGCCGATGTTTTTAAACGCTAAACGGTAACGATTTAAAACGTAATTAGATTGCGCCTCAGCGAGTGTATTAAAGCGCGATAAGCTCTCGCTGTGCCCTTCGCGGGTAGCGGTTAACCCTAAATCGCGCATAACAAAGCGGTTTTGATGGTTTACATCGCCACTACTTAAGCGCCCTGCAAATAAAAACTCAAAATACTCGTAATAATCTTCACGGTTATTTATCACATATTGGCTATATAAAGGGGCTAAATCATCTGCGCGCTCACTAAAAAATTGGCACGCAATAGTGACCAACTCCCCTTTAGCTGCGCTTTTTTTAAAGCTTACTTGCTCACTGTAATTACTGAGTAACTCCACCAACATGGGCTTGGTTAAATGCGCAATAAGCTGCTTGTAATGCTGTGCGTTTGGCTCATATAAAATACCCGCTGTTTTTAGCGTATAAATAGCCTGATGCGGCGAAGTTATTTCTTCATAATTGAGCGATTGCGCCTGCACTAAATAAGGCTTACGCGAATACACACGCGCCAACATGCACTGGCTTTGCTCATCTAGTTGGTTAATTTTACTAATAAATTGGCTGTGTTTGGGCTCAAGTAAATGCATACATTTACTTGTTACAAACTCAATAAGCTCTCTAAAATGCGCTAAATAGTATTTTGCTGGTAATTCTTTTTTCATAACATCGCCATAACTGTATATAAAAACAGTATCTAGCATTTGTGCTTATTATTCAATCTTAAACTTGTAACTAAAACACGCTATAGTGAGCGTATAAAAGTAAATTTATGAAAAATAAAGGACTTACCATGAGCGCGCACCCATACGATGTTTTATCACTCAATAACGGCGCAAATATTATTTTTACGCCTTGCCCTGGTACAAAAACGCAAAACCTAGCGGATTCAATCGCTACATTAAAAGCCGCTGGCACTCACATGCTGCTATCGCTTATGCCGCAAAAGGAGCTTGAAAAAAACAACGTAGAAACAATTAATAGTGAGTGCAAAAAGCACGATATAACCTGGTTTCATTTACCTATAAATGACGACGAAGCACCCAAACAGCCTTTTATATCAAGCTGGAACACCCACAAAGCAGACATACTACAAGCTATACAGCAAAAACAAACCATTGCCATTCATTGCAAAGGCGGCACTGGCCGCACAGGGTTGGTTGCTGCGCTTATTTTAAATTCGGCAGGTTACACAAAAGATGAGGTATACAGCCTAGTACAAGGCATTCGCCCTAAAGCACTGACTATAGAACTACAAAAAGAATACTTTAATAACGTTGAGGTGTGAGGGAGAAACTGGGGGAGATTTAGCACTATGAATAGTGCTAAAAATATTTTTATGCTAGTAATGAGTTAGCGATGATATACCATACCACTGGTTATATTTCATTTTTAACTCGCTCCCACTCTTTCTTTAAAACAAATTGCGACTGCTCTATGGTTAATTTGTGCGAATTCCAAAACTCTGCATCACTCTCAATAGAACCGCCTGAAAGTAAAGCATTATGCATCTCAGTTACATGGACAAGCAATTTAAGATGACTCTCTTCTTTAGAATTTATATATAAATTAAGTTTATTAATGGATTCAGTAATATATTGATATTCTGCGTCTGTACGGTTTTCGTAACCAGATGCCCAATAATGAGAGCATTTACCAGTTATTTCAGCTAGTAAAACCCTTAATTCATTAACCCATGACTGCCTAATAGGTGCAATAATTTGCTTATTTGCAATACGTAAATTATTGGCATTTTGGTTTTTAGATATCCGCATTGAAACTATAGGGCCAACTACAACAGCTAGCATCGCAATTACAAGCGACAGAAAAGGTAATGCAGACTTAACAAATTCAACCACGTTCACTCCTTGAAATATAACGAGACTGTAGAATAACTCCAACAGCTAAATTCAATTTAACAATAAGTTCCTGTAATTAACTCTAAACGTTTTCAAAGCATTAGGTAATGCATTATTTGGAATCCATAAAATAGGCTATTTTTCTTAAAAGGAGTGATTCTAAAGCCTTAGCGCCTATATTTAACGGCTAAGTAACGTTGGCTATACTCGCAAAGCGATGGTCAACTGTTCCGCGTCCGCTTTAAATTATCTTTTTAGCTTTTGATTACGCTATAACTTCAAGACCTTTTTTTTCAGCTAATGATAACATTTTTAATGCAGCCCCCCTTGGAGAGCTATCGCCTTGTTCCCACTTTTTCACTAGTTTATCGCTAACATTAAAGTACTGCGCAAATACAGGCTGAGAAAGGTTATTTTTCAACCTTAAGTTTCGAACTTGGGCTGGTGTGAATTCATGAACACTGGTTAAACATAGTGCGTCGAATTTACGCATTGTAGTTTTATCAATTACACCAGATTTTTTAAGGCCTTTAGCCGTTCTATGAACTGATTTTAAAATGTCACTCATATTATTCACCTACTACTATTAGCTCTCCAGTTTGGACAAGCTCGTCTAATTCATCTTGATCAAAATCAAGAAACTCTTTAGCTAATTCTTTTAACGCTAATTTTTCTTTAGCATTAATGTTAGCTCTGGTACTTTTAGCGAAAGCATAGAGAAAAAAGTACTTACTTCCAATAGCGGCACCTATTATTGTACGATAACCACCACTCTTTCCTTTATTACTTGATGCAATTCTCTTTTTATATACATTTCCACCTAAATCCGCATCATAAAGACCATTATTCATTTCTCTGCAAGCAATAATAAGATCATCATCAGATAAGCTTTCTTTTTTAGTCAAAGAACTAAAATCTTTAGTCTTATAAATCAAAGTATACTCCAAAAGGGTATATTTTCAACATTTAAAATTCAACTCCTATGTTGATGAAAAAGCTAACAACTTAATCTACAACATTTGTCGCTTTATAAATCGACAAGCGTCCCAAAATTCAATGCATTTACCTTAACCACCATATAACCACATGTAAACAATTACATAACTTAAAATCAGGTTTTATAATTGCGAAAACACATAATTGTAGAGATCAGCAATATTGGACAAAACAGCTACTTCCTACACAACGCACATTACTTATTGAATTCAGCCTGTGTTATTTAAAAGTCGGTTTCTTAATTTTAAAGCCTTTAAACTAACGCCTTTAAGCTAATACCTTTAAATTAATACCTCTAAGCTAAAACCTTTAGAATACAGCTCAATTTAAACCCGCTAAATCGTTATACCTGCACAAATGTATTCAGCCATAACGCTTTACGATATTATGCTCCTTTAAATTTAAATTAACTTTCAGGGCATATAATGACAACGCACACACCGCCTTCCCACTCAGCCAACACAGCTGAAAACACCTCTCTTTTTTACGTAATTTTTATCTCTGCCGTGGCTGCTATTGGTGGCTTTTTATTTGGTTTTGACTCGGGTGTTATTAACGGCACGGTGTCGGCACTGGGTAATGCGTTTAATTCAAGCAGTGTGGCTACGGGCTTTAACGTAGCGTCTGTATTACTTGGCTGTGCCTTAGGTGCACTTGCTGCGGGGCCGCTGGCTGATAAGTTTGGTCGCCGTGCAATTATGATCATCACCGCGATTATTTTTGCCATTAGTGCGTTTGGCTCAGGCATTAGCGAAAGCTCGGCCGAGTTTATTTTTTACCGCTTATTTGGTGGCTTAGGTATTGGTGCTGCATCGGTATTGGCGCCAGCTTATATTGCAGAGGTTGCGCCACCTACCCTTCGTGGTCGTTTAGCTACATTACAACAGCTCGCTATTGTATTGGGTTTATTTGCTGCATTTTTAAGTAACTATTTAATTGCTGATGCAGCAGGTAGTGCGCAAAATATTTTAATGCTTGATATAGCCGCTTGGCGCTGGATGTTTTGGGCTGAGCTTGTGCCTGCAATACTATTTTTAGTGGGTGTGTTGTTTATTCCTGAGTCGCCTCGTTATTTAGTGGCGCAAGGTAAAGTGGACGATGCAAAAACAGTATTTAGTAAAATTTCGAACGACAACGTTGCTGCGCAAATAAGCGATGTTAAAAGCTCCTTACGTAGCGATAAAAAGCCAAGTATTCGCGATTTATTCATTGATGGCAGTAAAAAAGTACACCCGATTGTATGGGCGGGTGTTGCGCTGAGTGTGTTTCAGCAATTTGTGGGTATTAACGTGGTGTTTTATTACGGCTCTGAGCTTTGGCAAGCTGCTGGGTTTGATGAGTCGCAATCGTTATTTATAAATGTATTAGCGGGTACGACTAATATTGTATCGACCTTTATTGCTATTGCCCTTGTTGACAAAATTGGCCGTAAACCACTGCTATTAGTAGGCAGTATTGGTATGTTTATCAGCTTAAGCGCGCTTACTTATATATTTGGCAGCGCAGGCCTTGATGAAGCAGGCAAGCTTGCACTTAGCGATAACATGGGTACGTTCGCGCTTATTATGGCTAACTTATTTGTGGTATTTTTTGGTTTAAGTTGGGGCCCCGTTGTGTGGGTGTTATTAGGCGAAATGTTTAATAACCGTATTCGTGGGGCAGCGCTTGCTGTTGCTGCTAGCGCGCAGTGGATTGCTAACTTTGCCATTACCATGACCTTCCCTATTATGCTGGCTAAAATTGGCCTTGCAGGTGCGTACGGCTTTTATGCTTTATCGGCACTTATTAGCATATTTTTTGTGGCTAAATACATTACAGAAACCCGTGGTAAAACACTTGAGTCTATGTAATTAGCCCTGAAAGCGGTGAACCCTTTTCACCGCTTTGTGCTTTTTAGGTAAATGATTGATTTAATATCAGTATTAAACCATCTAATAATTACTGCGCTAAACAGTGGCTTACCAATCGCGTTCAGTATTCCTTTTTACTATAAGTAATCGATTTAAATTCCTTTTTTGAATATAGAAAATTAGCTATTGTCCGCGTTTTCCCACTACGTATGTCTATCAAAATGAAAAATAAGTTAGTATCTGGTTTGGCCCTAACCCTTACTTTAGGTTCGTTTAACGCATTTGCTACCAATGGGTATTTTACTCATGGTTATGGCATGACCCACAAAGGCATGGCGGGTGCGGGTGTTGCGCTATCTGAAGAGTTAATGTCTGGCGCTAATAACCCTGCTACCTTTTTAGCTAATGGCACGCAATTATCTGTGGGCTTGGAGCTTTTTTCGCCTGATCGAAAATACTCAGCATCCGATGTAGATACCTTTTACCCTGACGCATTCTACCTGCAAGCAAAAACCCAAAAAAGTGATAACACTTTATTTGCTATTCCTGAGTTTGCTATTGGCCACCAGCTTAATGACAAAGTAAGTATTGGCTTATTAGTTTATGGTAATGGCGGTATGAACACCGACTACAGCGCCGATTCAGAGCCTGAAGGCACATTTTATGCTGGCACTACTGGTGTTGATTTAAAGCAAATGTTTATTAGCCCAACAATAAGCTACAAACTTAACGAGCAAATACGCCTTGGTGTATCACCAATTTATGCAGTGCAGCAGTTTAAAGCTACAGGCCTTGGAAACTTTGCGCCTTTTTCGCAATCGCCCCAAGCCCTTACTAATAATGGCACCGACACCAGCACAGGCTTAGGTATTCAATTAGGTATTAGCCAAGATATAAACTCGTCATTAAGCTTGGGAGCAAGTTACCGCTCATCAGTATCTATGCAAGAGTTTGATAGCTATAAAGGTTTGTTTGCAGAGCAAGGTGGATTTGATTTACCTAGTTCGCTTCAAATTGGCGCAGCTTATAAAATTACGCCAAACAACCAGCTTGTATTTGATTGGCAAAAAATAAATTACAGTGAAGTAAACAGCATTGCTAACCCGATTGATAATTTAATGTCGGCTCCACTAGGTGCCGATGCAGGCGCAGGCTTTGGTTGGGACGATATGACCATTTATAAACTTGGCTATCAGTGGCAGCGTACAGCAAAACAAAAAATTCGCTTTGGTATTTCGTATACAGAGCAACCTATTCCTTCATCAAACGTTTTACTTAATATTTTAGCGCCAGGTGTGCAAGAATGGCATTTTACTACGGGGTTTAGCCATTCTATTAGTAACACGGTACAATTAAATGCAATGGCTTTTTACTCGCCAGCTAAAAAAGTATCGGGTGCTAACTACTTAGCGCCAAACCAACAAGTATCAATTGAAATGGAGCAATCAGGCCTAGGTGTGTCGGTTGTTTGGGGAATATAAAATGGTTACAGAGTTTACGCCAATAGCGGCAGCTATAGGGGGTGCTTTAATAGGAATAGCGTGCGCACTATTACTGGTTTTATACGGAAAAATAGCCGGTATATCAGGCATTGTTAAATCTGTTTTTAATAAGCAAACGGCTGAGTCGCGTTGGAAATTATACTTTATTGCAGGGCTATTATTAGCCGGTATTGCGGTGCGTATATTTGCGCCGTCTTTATTAGAAGGTGAGCTGAGCTTATCGCCTGTGCTTATAGTTGTAGCTGGGCTACTTGTCGGTATGGGCACCTCATTAGCTAATGGCTGTACAAGTGGCCATGGCGTATGTGGCATGTCGCGTTTTTCTACCCGTTCGTGGGTTTCAACATGTACATTTATGGCCGTGGCTATAATTACAGCAAACCTAGTAGGGTAAAAAAATGACAGCAGTAATTCATGTTATTTTAGGATTTATATTTGGTTTAGGGCTTATCATTAGTGGTATGACAAATCCCGACAAAGTACTTAACTTTTTAAATTTTCAAAACCAATGGGATGGCAGTTTAATTATTGTAATGGCTGTGGCTATGGGAATAATGATGCTGGCATGGTTTTGGGTTGCCAAAAAAGATAAACCACTGCTTGATGATACGTTTACTTTAAGTGATGTTAAAAACATTAGCCCTCGGCTAATCACTGGCTCTGTAATGTTTGGTTTAGGATGGGGATTAAGCGGCATATGCCCAGGCCCTGGCCTTGTGCAACTTACTTCACTTAAAATGGAATTTTGGTTATTTTTTGCAGCCGTACTTGGCGGTATGTGGATAGCTAAAAAAGTATAAATTTAACCTCGAAAGATATACGGCCTTAGTCCTTCATTAAAACTGGCAGGTATTAGCTTGCCAGTTTAACCCTATTTAAATAGCCCCTCTTTCCTTGCCTTGGCTAACTATTCATATAGGTACATAACTTGCTGCTTACTCTTTTAAGTTTATAAAAGAGAGGTAAGTAATGTCTGCTACTACTTTTTACAACCTAACAGAGCAACCTTGGGTGGTTATTGCTATTTGTTTAGTTTCTATAACTATAGCTTTGTTTTGTATCCGCTTTTTTATAATGTACTGGCTTAAAAAGTGGACCTCTCATACTAAATTTATATTCGATAGCTTACTTATCGCCTCTATCTCTAAACCGCTCACCCTTTGCACATTTATTGTGCTACTCACCATTATAGAGCAAGGGTTGTTAATACAAGGCGAGCCGGTTGCGAGCTATATGTCGTTTTCGACCATTAATATTATTTTGGGCTTAGTGGCTATTATTTTATTTTTTGACCACTTTTTTGTGGGCGCCATTAATTACTACAGCAAAGAGTCGGCGGTAATTTTTAATTCACAAAGTATTATTAAAGGCATTATTAGGGTAAGCGTTTTATCGGTCGGGGCTTTAGTGCTGTTAGGCACCTTGGGTATTTCTATTACACCTATAATTGCCTCGTTAGGTATTACGTCATTAGCGGTGGCACTTGCCCTGCAACCCACCCTTGAAAACTTTTTTTCGGGCGTACAACTTGTTATAGATAAACCCATACGGGTGGGAGATTTTATTGAGCTTGAGTCAAAGGAGCAAGGCTTTGTAGAGAAAATTGGTTGGCGCTCTACGTGGGTTAAAATGCTGCCAAATAATATGATTATTATTCCTAATAGTCAGCTTTCTAAATCGCGTATTAGTAGGGCGTGTTGATCTTTGATGTTTGAATTTGCAGCAGCGTGTTTGGTTTTTAGGCAAGACAGAGCCTATGTAGTGTGGTTATTCCCCATAAATAGGCGATAACGCAGCATAAATGCCAAACATGCGCTGCCCTTTGGGTTCTGCCTAGGGGCGATAAACTCTTTGTTGCTCGGTTTTTACTTAGCCCACTAGGTTACAAACCTCGCGCCGCGATTTAATCGCCCCTAGATTGAACAAATTTCAATCCGCAAAGTTCAACACGCCCTAATTACTTTTACCCCGAAAAAGAACTGAGTGTACCTGTTGATGTAAGCGTTCACTACAGATCAGACCTAGAATTTGTAGAGCAAGTAACGCTTGAAGTTGCGCGCCAAGTACTAATTGACCATGAATGGGGGGTTGATGATTACAATACCTTTGTGGTGTATCACACCTTTGATAACTCAAGCATTAATTTTACCGTAATGCTGCGCGCAAAAGAGTACTTTAATCGGTTTTGGGTTAAATCTGCTTTTATTAAAGCGCTACATAAACGCTATAACCAAGAAGGTATTGTGATCCCCTTCCCTATTACAGCTATTAACACAGCGCAAGAAGCCGCTAATTTTAATAGCGATAAAAAATAAGCCCGAGATAAGCTCGCGCTTAATTTACTTTAAAATTTATAGGTTACTTGGCCTACTATTTCTCGTGGGCTGCCCGGGGAGTGACCGTTACGCTCACTAAAGCCACTTACTGCGTATTCTTTATCAAATATATTATTAATATTTACGCTTAATAACACATCGTCAAAGCGAGAAGTCCAGCTCATATCAAATACAGTAAAGGGTTTAACTTTTTGGCCATCTTGGCTTATTTGCTCACTTACGTAATTTGCGCCAAATGCTATAGACGAGTCGATGCTATCAAGCGCAAAACGCGACCATAAACCAGCTTGGTGGCGCGGCGCATTAGCAAAGCGAGAGCCATCACCGTAGGTGCTTGAAATAGTATCGCCGGTTACACCTTCAATAACTAGTGTATCGTTGTAGGCGTAGTTAGCTGTTAGCGTCCAGTGCTCGGTTAAATCGCCCACCAGCGTTGTTTCAAACCCGCGGCTTTCTACCTCACCAATATTTAAAAGTGCTGCAATGCCGTCACCCGCGCCCGTGTCGTCTGGGTTACTCATTACTACGTTTTCTTTATTAATTTGGTAAATAGCAAAGGTGCTCATAATTTTGCCATCTAGCCATTGGTTTTTCATACCAATTTCGGTTTGTTTACCGGTTTCTGGCGTTAAGCTGCCCTCGCCTTCTACATCTTCTTGGTCACCCGATGATGCTGGGTTAAAGCTTTCTGAGTAGTTTATGTAAAACGAGATATTTTCAACAGGTTGGTATGTAACGGCCACGCGCGGTGTTACATCGTTATCTGAGTAACTGTAACCGGTTTCTTTATTTAGCTCTTTAAAATAGTCGTAACGCAGGCCGGCAATCACGGTCCATTGCTCGTTAATGCTTACAACATCTTGTACGTAAACGCCAAAACGGTCGGTTTCAACACCATCGCGGTTCATGTCGGTAAGGTTATAAGTACTTGGGTCGGTTTCGCCGTAATTTAAGTCAAATATGTTTAAGTTAGCCACGCCGTCCGCTTCATAACGGGCGCGTAAGTAATCGTACTCGGTATCGACTATGTGGTAGTCGCCACCAAATAATACTTGGTGCATTAATTGGCCTTGCTCAAAGCTATAAACAAAGTCGGTGGTTAAGCTTGTTTCTTCGTTGGCGCGGTATTGCTTTCGGTATTCGCGTTTAATGGTTTCGTCATCAATGTTTGCTTCACCATCGCCGTTTACATCTACCCAGCTTTGCGACTCATGGTAGGCTTGGTCGCGTTCGTTATCCATGTAACGCAATGTGCTACTTACCGATAAATCATCATTAAAGTAATGCTTTAGCTCGGCTTGCAGCACTAACGCTTCCATGTCTTGGTAGTCAAATGCTTCGTTTGCGTTGTAACTTGGGTCAACTAAAAAGTTGCCGTTGTCATCTACCGGTACACCACGTAAACGGTTACCGCCTAAGTCTTGCTTGATGTAATCAACTGTGGTGGTTAGTGTGGTTGAATCGGTTAAATCAAATAATAAACCAGCGGTAAACTCACTGTTTTTTGAATCTGCGTTATTACGAAAGCTGTCTTGCTCTTCGTAATAACCACCTACTCTGTATGCCATGGTGTCGGTTAAACCGCCGGTCATATCAAGTGAGGCACCATGTGTGTTGTAATTACCAAGCGTTAGTTTTAGCTCTTTACTTTGCGTATAACTTGGCTTTTTAGTCACGTAGTTGATCATACCGCCTGGCTCACCACCACCATATAACGCAGAGGCTGGGCCTTTTAATACTTCTACACGCGCTACATTAAATAATTGCGGTACACCAAAGCCCGAGTACGGGTCGCCGCGTACGCCATCGTAAAATACATTGGCATCGTCTCTAAATCCACGAAAAGTAACGCCTGAATAACTGTACTCACTTACTCCGGCTATTGAGCGGTATAAATCGGTAATATCGCGCGCGGCTTGGTCAATAATAAGCTGCTCGGTTAATACCTGCGCAGATTGCGGTAATTTAATAAGATCTAAATCCGTTTTAGTCCCAATTTTACTTTCGGTTTCTAGGTAAAACTGCTGAGCGCGACCTGTTACTTCTATTGTTTCAATTTCTTTATTTTGCTCGGCAAATGCCACATTAGAAAAAGCAGAAAAAGACGCAGCAATACTAAGCGCCAAGTATTTTTGGTTAAACATGTTGATCCTGAAAAGAGGTGTATAAAACGACGCGAATGATAACGACTATCATTACTATATGCAATGCAAATAATCTCATATTCATCCTTATTTTTCGAATTAATCGCAACTAAAATAGGTACTTAAAGACTTTTGTGCTCACGTTTTATACATATTCCCTTTGCGCAGTGTTGAACCAAATAAAGAACTCAGATAGTGTGTATTTTTCATACGCTTTATAATAGCAATTCGCATTAATACTTAATCATTTTGTGGGGCTAAACGTGTCGCTACTTGCGTTAAAAAAATGCTCATTTACGACTGCATGGATGCAGAAGGTAGCGCAATACAGGAGCAATTGCCGAGAACGACTAAATAGCGAATTTTTTGCCTAGCTATAAACACGTTTTTCTAGCATCAAAATAAACCACTTAATTAAGCGAATTGGTATCAGCCTTTTTATGAGGAGCAAACCATGTTAAACCGACTATTTTTAGGGGTTATTTTACTCTCGGCCACGGCCGTGGCGAGTGCGAATGACAGCCTAGTACGTTTTCAAAGTAATTATTCTGTTCATGAAACGGCTAACCGTTTTGAAAAAATAGCCAGTAACAAAGGGATAACCATTTTTGCGCGGGTAGATCATCAAAAAAATGCTCAAAATGTTGATATGGAATTAGCCCCAAGTGAAGTGATTATTTTTGGTAATCCAAAGGTAGGCACACCGTTAATGCAGTGCCAGCAAAGTGTGGCGATAGATTTACCGCAAAAAGTACATATATCTCAAGACAACAATGGCCAAGTTTGGCTTACCTACAACAGCCCCACTTATTTGCAAGAACGCCACAATATAAAAGGCTGCGAAGAAGTACTTAATAAAATAGCTGCGGTGCTTAATAAGCTTTCTATGGCGACAGTGGCCAAATAATTAAAGTTATACCAAACCGCAATAATACTTAATTAAGCGAATTGGTATTAATATTAAATAACTTAAAATACACGCAATAAAAAACCCGTTAGCTAACGGGTTTTTTATAGAGTTAATAACACTTTTTAACGCGAGTATTAAGACTCAATAGCCAAAAGCTCTACTTCAAAAATAAGCAGCGATGCAGGTGGAATACTGCCCACTCGCTTTTCGCCGTAGGCTAATTGGTGCGGTACATAAAATATGTACTTATCGCCTGGGCTCATAAGTTGTAAGCCTTCGGTCCAGCCTTTAATAACCTGATTTAAACCAAAGCTTATTGGCGTTTTACGCTCTACTGAGCTGTCAAATACGGTGCCATCTATTAACGTGCCGTGGTAATGCACGTTTACTTTGCTAGTAGGGTTAGGTGTATTTTCGCTTTCACCTTTGTGCAGCACTTTGTACTGCAAGCCTGAGGCGGTTTCTATTACGCCCTCAACTTTTGCGTTAGCGACAAGGTAGTCGGCTTCAATTTGCGCGTTAATGCCAGCTTGTTGCTTTGCTTTTTTACTATTTTGAAAAATTAAAAAACAAAATATAGCGATGATTACCGCTAAAATTATATTGATCATTTAGTGTTTTTCCTCATCTTCATCGGCTTCTTTATCTTCTTCGCTATCGCCATTAACTATGTCGGCTATATCTTTTAAGCGTGCTAAAGCAATACCATTAACAGAATCCTCTGGGTATTCGCCGTCAATAATATCGCCGGCATCAATATCCATTAATAAGTTAAGTGCTTGGTCTACAGTTTCTACTGCGTAAATATTAAATTTACCGCGTTCAACCGCTTCAAGTATTTCATCATCAAGTACTAAGTTAACTTGGTTCGATTTAGGAATAATAACGCCCTGTTCGCCTGTTAAGCCGCGCATTTTACACAGCTTAAAAAAGCCTTCTATTTTTTCGTTTACGCCGCCAATAGCTTGCACATCACCGTGTTGGTTAATAGAGCCTGTAAGGGCAATAGACTGGCTAATAGACAAACTAGTAATGGCCGATATAAGCGCACATAACTCAGCAAGTGAGGCGCTATCGCCATCTATATACCCGTAGCTTTGCTCTATGGCTATGTTAGCACTTAGTGTTAAGCTAAAGTGCTGGGCGTATTTGTTACCTAAATAACCGGTAAGTAGCATTACACCTTTTGAGTGAATTGCTTTACCTAGCTCGGCTTCACGCTCAACATCTATTACACCATCGGCGCCGGCGTATACGGTGGCGGTAATACGCGCGGGTGTACCAAATGACGTATCGCCAATGTGCAGCACTGTTAAGCCGTTTACTTTACCAATGGCTTGGCCTTGTGTGGCAATAAGCGTGTGGCCTTCTTTTATATCGCTTAGCATATTTTCGCTTATTTGGCCGGTGCGGTACTGCTTACCTTCAATGGCTTCATCAATATGATGCGCATCAATCAGTGTTTGCTTATCTTGCTTGGCGTAAAAGCTGGCCTCAGCCACCAGCTCAAGCACATCGGCAAAGCGCGCCGATAATTTATTATGGTGCTCTGCTTGGCGGTAGCTAAATTTAAGTAACCGCACCATGGCGGCCTCTGTGGTTGTGCACTTTAACGTTTGCTGGCAGTACTCACTCACTTTAGTAATAAATTGGTACTGAAGCTTATCGCTACTTGGTAAATAGTAATCAAAGTCGGCAAGTACTCTAAACAGCTCTGCAAATTCTTCATCGTACTCACCTATGGTGTAATACAAATCGCGCGAGCCTAATAAAATAATTTTTACATCAAGAGGAATTAATTGCGGGCGCAGTGTAAAGCTGCTGCCTACTGAGCTGTCTTGATACGGTAGGTCGTTTTTAATTTGGTGCGTTTTAAGCGAAAGCTTTAAACCATCCCACACTTGCGGGTTGGCCATTACTTTTTCGGCATCCATAATTAAGTAACCGCCATTTGCACGGTGCAATGCACCAGGCTGTATAGAGCGGTAACTGGTTATAAGCGAGCCTTGCGATGTTGAATACTCAATTTTGCCAAATATATTGCCAAAGGTTGGGTTTGGCTCATACACCACAGGTGCGGCATCGTCTTCTTTAAATTCAACTAAAATGTTAGGCGCAAAAAAGTCGGTAAGCATGCCTTTACGGTCAAAGTCTTCTTTGCTTTCTTCGCTTTCATCTTCATCGTCTAGCCATTCAAGTACTGCGTCGATTATTTCTACGCGAATATCTTTTAAGTAGCGCAGCACTCCAATATGTGCAGCGTATTTATGCTCTAAGTCTTTTAATAGCGGCTTTGTAGCTTGCTCGGCTGTGGCCTTTTTTAGATTACGCTGTTTTTCTTTTGATTCGCGTTTCCAGCGAGGCAGCTCAATCAGCGCTTCAATTAAGGCATCTTCTAGTTTTTCTATTTTTTCAAAAAACTCATCACGAAGCTCTTCATCTAGGGCGGCAAATTCGTTATCGCTTAACTGCCTGCCTTCAACTAAAGGCGCAAAACCTACGGCGTTTTTCTCTTCTATTAGCGCTACGCTTTGCTCAAGCGCCATTTCTTCTACTGCGGTTATAGCGCTGTCGTAAGCGTCGTTAAATTCGCTCTCGATTGACTTTTTTTTGCGTTGATAAGCTGGGTTATCAAACGCTGCCGGAAAGGTGTCGAGTACTTCATCTAAAAATGAGTCTATGTCGTCACTTAACTGCTTGCTTTGCCCTGCTTGCATAAATAGCGCAATTGGCTCGCGGTGGTCGTCGTAATTATTAACATACAACCACTCGTTAGGTGTGGGGCGATCTTTTGCGTGTTGTTTAAGTTTGTCTTTTACGAGTGTAAATCGGCCATGCGCGGCCTCACCCATTACATAAACATTGTAGCCTGGCAGCTCCATCCCAAGTGAAAAGTCGAGCGCACTTTGGGCGCGTTGTTGGCCTATAAAGGTAAGTTGCTCTGGGTATGGATTGCTCATACACGTGCTAACGTGATTAGTAGAGATGCTCGGTGCGAGCTGTGAAACAGATAATGGCAGCAGTTTTTTCGTCATTCTAACTTCTTTTTGTACCAACATACTCGCTGGCTTTGGGCGTATTAAGTGGCCTACAAGCCACTTAATACATATATTTAGGGTTGTAATGCCTTACGGCTAAAATAAATACCATCACATTCAATGCACGGTGTAATTTGTGTAGCGTGATAAATATCAAAACTATGGGTGCAATTCTTACATACTAATGTGCCCATGGCTATCCATTCGCCTGCGTGATACATCCCATTGTGCTTAAAATCTTGACTAAGGGACTGCCATTCAAGCTGGGTTTTGTCCTCTATATGCGAAAGCTCATACCATAACGACTCTTTAAGCTCTTGCCATGCAAGCGAATTATAGTGCGATTCGTTTTCTTGAACGTGTTCTATGTCGCGCTGCAAATAACTTTTATAGAGTCCGTATTTTTCTTTGCCTAGGTCTTTAAGTGCTTGCTCAGATTCAACAAATCGGATCATTGCATCTTTTACTTCGTGATCTTTTACATCTTTTAGCCACGTGGTGAGCTCGTTAAGCCATGTTTTATAATCTGCCATTTTATACTCCATCAAAATCAAGGGCGTGTTGGCCTTTAACATAGATAAGTATAGGTTAACCTGCACTGAAAGTGAGATTTTAACAAAACCGTGCTTATACGCTGTGATTAGGCTTTTATTTGGGGTATCCTATCGGCAATTTTTTATTAGTTTGCAAGAAGTCTGGAATCATAGATGCAAGAGCAATATAACCCGCAAGACATAGAGTCAAAAGTCCAAAGTTACTGGGAAGAAAACCAGGTATTTAAAGTCACCGAAGATGAGAGCAAAGAAAAGTATTACTGTCTTTCTATGTTCCCATACCCAAGTGGCCGACTGCATATGGGTCATGTGCGTAATTACACCATTGGTGATGTTGTTTCTCGTTTCCAGCGCCTGCAAGGCAAAAACGTAATGCAACCAATGGGTTGGGATGCGTTTGGTTTACCTGCAGAAAACGCCGCTATCAAAAACAAAACGGCGCCAGCTAAGTGGACGTACGAAAACATTGATTACATGCGTAACCAACTTAAGCAATTAGGCTTTGGTTACGACTGGGATCGTGAAATAGCCACGTGTCACCCAGAATACTACAAATGGGAACAATGGTTTTTCACTAAGCTGTACGAAAAAGGCTTAGTGTACAAAAAAATGTCAACGGTTAACTGGGATCCAGTTGATCAAACTGTACTTGCTAACGAACAAGTTATAGATGGCCGCGGATGGCGCTCTGGTGCAGTGGTTGAGCAAAAAGAAATTCCACAGTGGTTTATTAAAATTACTGACTACGCACAAGAGCTTTTAGACGACTTAGACAAGTTAGAAGACTGGCCTGAGCAAGTTAAAACCATGCAGCGCAACTGGATTGGTCGCTCTGAAGGGTTAGACATTGAGTTTACGCGTACCGACAACAACGAAAAGTTTAGCGTATACACTACACGTCCAGATACATTTATGGGTGTAACTTACCTAGCCGTTGCCGGTGGCCACCCTATTGCGCAAGAAGCCGCTAAAAACAGCGATGCAATTGCAATGTTTGTTGAAGAATGCAAAAACACCAAAGTTGCCGAAGCAGACATGGCCACTATGGAGAAAAAAGGCATTGCAACAGGCTTTTACGCGACTCACCCATTAACGGGCGAGCAAGTTCCAATTTGGGTTGCTAACTTTGTATTAATGCATTACGGCTCAGGCGCGGTGATGGCAGTACCTGCACACGACCAACGCGACTATGAATTTGCCACAGCATACGGCCTAGACATAAAACAAGTAATTGCACCGGTTGAAGGCTCAGAGCTTGAAGTAAATTTAAAAGAAGAAGCATTCACTGAAAAAGGCGTGTTAGTTAATTCTGGCGAATTTGATGGCCTTGATTTTGAAGGCGCATTTAACGCTATTGCCGACAAACTAGAAGCACTGGGTGTGGGTGAGCGTAAAGTTAACTTCCGCTTACGTGACTGGGGTGTTAGCCGCCAGCGTTACTGGGGTTCGCCAATCCCAATGCTGAGCGACGAAAACGGTAACGAATTAGCCGCCACCGAAGAAATGCTGCCAGTACGTTTACCAGAAGATGTAGTTATGAATGGCGTTACTTCGCCAATCAAAGCAGACCCAGAATGGGCAAAAGCAACGGTAAATGGCGTACCAGCAACACACGAAACAGATACCTTTGACACCTTTATGGAGTCGTCTTGGTACTACGCACGTTACTGTAGCCCGCGTCACGATGAAGGCATGCTAGACCCAGCAGCAGCTAACTATTGGTTACCAGTAAACCAATACATAGGTGGTATTGAGCACGCTATTTTACACTTATTGTATTCGCGTTTTTTCCATAAGTTATTACGTGATTTTGGTTTAGTAAATTCAGACGAGCCATTCGATCGCTTACTTTGTCAGGGCATGGTACTTGCCGAAACGTTCTACCGTAAAGATGAAAAAGGCGGTGACGTATGGATTTCGCCAAGCGATGTAAATACCGAAACTGACGAAAAAGGCCGCGTAACTAAAGCATGGCACAAAGAAGATGGTGAACCTGTGTTCTCATCGGGCATGAGCAAAATGTCTAAGTCTAAAAACAACGGTATAGACCCACAAGAAGTAATTGCCCAATACGGTGCAGATACTGTGCGTTTATTTATGATGTTTACCGCACCACCAGAGCAAACGCTTGAATGGTCAGACTCAGGCGTAGAAGGCGCGCACCGCTTCTTAAAACGTATTTGGAAATACGCAGTAGATGTGAAAACAGTTGGCTACCAAGCACTTGATAAATCAGCGCTTAGTAACCCACAAAAAGTACTGCGTCGTGAGCTACACAAAGCCATTGCAAAAGTGAGCGATGATATTGAGCGTCGTCAAACGTTTAACACTGCAATTGCTGCCATTATGGAGCTCTCTAATAAGTTATTAAAAGCGCCGTTAAACGATAAGCAAGATGTTGCTATTGCTAACGAAGCATTAGAAGCCCTACTTATTATGCTTGCGCCAATTACGCCGCATTTATCGCACCAGTTATGGCAAGAGCTTGGTAAAGAGGGTGACATTTTAGATGCAGCATGGCCTAAAGTTGACGAGTCTGCCCTTGTTGAAGATGAAAAATTAATCATCGTACAAGTAAACGGCAAACTACGCGCTAAGCTAACTGTAGCCGCCGATGCAACACAAGAGCAGGTAGAAGCACTTGCGTTTGCTGAGTCTAACGTAACTAAATTTACTGATGGCGCAACCATTCGTAAAATTATTTACGTACCGGGTAAACTACTTAACGTGGTAGCTAACTAAATGGTTAGCTTTAACACCCTTAAAAACACATTAGCCTTAGTGCTAATGTGTTTTGTGTTATCTAGCTGTGGCTTTCATTTAAAGAAAGCCTCTAGCCTGCCTGATAACCTGAAAACGCTTACACTTAAAGGTGATGATGAAAAATCATCGTTATTTTTAAACCTTAAAAAAGAGCTTAAAGCCAGTAACGTAGAACTGACACCTTCGGCTAAAAATGTTGCCCAGCTTTACTTACGCAAAGAAAGCATTGAGCGCCAAACCTTGTCGTTGTTTCAAAATGGTCAGGTGGCTGAATACGAGCTTGCCTACGGGGTAAGCTATGTTGTTAAACGCCCAGGCGAAAAAGCCATAGAAAAACGCTTTGAGCTTTATCGTAACTACCAAGACGACCCCGATCACGCACTTGCAAAAGCAAAAGAGCTTGAGCTGCTTATTAGCGAAATTCGTAAGCAAGCCAGTGGTCGTATTGTTAGAGAGCTGTCGCAACTATAATGCGCTGTTATGCTAATCAGTTACCGAGTGAATTAAATAAAGGTTTAAAACCCTTTTATTTAGTGTTTGGTGAAGAACCGTTTCAAGAAGCGCAATGTGTGCAGCAAATTCGCGACACGGCAAAAGCCCAAGGCTTTGATGAGGTAATTAAATTTACCCTAATGCAAGGGCTTGATTGGCAAGAAATTATAGCTCAATATCAAAGCATGTCTTTGTTTAGTGCGCGCACTATAATTGAGCTTGATTTAAACCAACAAAAACCTGGCACCCCAGGTAGTAATACCTTTAAAAAAATAGTCGAGTTAATTAACCCTGATACCATTTTAATTGTAAAAGGGGCTAAAGCCAGCCAAGACGTACAACGTGGCGCTTGGTTTAAAGCGCTCGATAAACACGGTGTATTTGTACCGTGCTACCCGCTTGCAGGGAATCATTTAAAACGCTGGTTAGATGAACAAGTAGCGCGCCTTTCTCTAAATATGCAAAACGAAGCAAAGCTGAGCTTAATTAACGCTACCGAAGGTAATTTGTTAGCGTGTTTTCAGGAGCTCGAAAAGCTCTCGCTACTGCATGGTAATGCCTTAATAACCCAGCAACTTGTGATGCAAGGGCTATTAAATCAAGCCAAGTTTGATATTTTTGATTTAAGTGATGCCCTATTAAATGGCCACGCCAAGCAAGCAATTAAAGTACTTAATAAACTGGCCAGCGATAACACCGAAGTGGTGAGTATTTTATGGGCTATAAATAAAGAACTCACCAGTTTGCTCACTATTCAGCAAGGGCTTTTAAATGGCGAGCCTATCGCACAGTTATTTAAAAAAAATGGTATTTGGAAAAACCAGCAAGGCCCAGTGCAAAATGCAATTAACCGCTTAAATATTAATACCCTTGAGCAAATAAGCAGTGAGCTTGCACTGTTTGATTCAAGCTACAAACAAGGTAACTTAATTGCGCCTTACCAAGCGCTTGCCCATATTTGTATTAAGTTTTGCCAGCCGCTTGATATTCCAATGCCTTGCCACGCACTTAACTAAAGATTTTTAACATGATTGCAATTTTTGGCGGCACCTTCGACCCCGTGCATTTAGGCCACCTAAATATGGCCTCACAGTGTGTAAATACATTTAACTTATCCACGTTGTACTTTATGCCCTGTGCCCTGCCCGCGCACAAAGCTGCGCCGGGTATAAGTACAGCGCACCGTATTAATATGCTCAATGCCGCTATAGCTCCTTATCCTCATTTTGCACTTGATTTAAGAGAGCTTAATCGCACTGGGCACTCGTACTCATTGTTAAGTTTACAAGAGCTAAGAGCTGAGCACCCAGATACGCCAATTCTTTTTTTAATGGGCATGGACTCGTTTAATAACCTCGACAAATGGTATGAATGGCAAGCAATTACACAGCTATGCCATATAGTGGTTTATCATCGCCCGGGGCAAACATGTAACCCAAATAAAGCGCTTAAAAGCTATATCAGTAATGCCCACACTGAAGCGCCACAGCAACTTGCCGCACACAACTTTGGTAAGCTTTATTTTTTACTTGGTGAAACCCTTGATGCTGCCTCAAGCACTATTCGAGAGCAATTAAAAAAAACCAATAAAAATAATGAACTATTACCCGAACCTGTCAGTCACTACATTAAGCAACACCAGCTTTATCAAAGTGATGATTAAAACCCCCTAGCATGTTAAAATGCACGCTATTAAATTTAAAATTGAGACAATACCTTGGATTCGAAACAACTACTTGCCTTTGCACTAGACAAAATTGACGATATGAAAGCACGCGACGTGGTACAACTAGACGTACGTGACAGCTCAGACATTACCGATTACATGGTTGTGTGTTCGGGTACTTCTAAGCGTCATGTGCAATCAATTGCTGATAACGTAGCAAAAGAAGCTCGCCACGCTGGCGAAGAACCTTTAGGTTACGAAGGTCAAGATGAAGGCGAATGGGTACTGGTAGATTTAGGTGATGTAGTTGTACACGTGATGCAAGATCACGCACGTAGCTATTACGATCTAGAAAAACTGTGGGGCTAAGCGCCACTATTTTTTAATTGAGCTTGGAAGTATTACGTGAAAATACAAATGATTGCCGTTGGCACAAAAATGCCAGCGTGGGTAGAAACCGGATTTGCAGAGTACCAACGCCGCTTTCCTAAAGATATGGCGCTTGAGTTAATAGAAATTCCGGCCGGTAAACGCGGTAAAAATGCCGATATTAAACGCATTTTGCACACCGAAGGTGAAAAAACCTTAGCCACTATTCCAAAAGGCAATCGCATTGTTACCCTAGAGGTAACAGGTAAACCACTTGATACTCACCAGCTTGCTAAAAATATGGAAAAGTGGCAGCTCGATGGCCGCGACGTTAGTTTGCTTATTGGCGGCCCTGAAGGGTTAGCCCCTGAGTGCATTGCCGCCTCTGAGCAAAAATGGTCGTTATCTAACTTAACGTTACCGCACCCTTTAGTGCGTATTATTGTTGCCGAAAGCCTATACCGAGGCTGGAGCTTAAATAACAACCATCCTTATCATCGCGAGTAACGCCTTGTTATGATTAAGCAAAGACCCACAATACGCGACCATTCCGCTGAGGCAAACTTATTTGCACGGCGCGCATTTGTGGGTTTTATTTTTGTTTTAGGCTTAGTGGCAATTTTGCTTTCTAACCTTTATACCATTCAGGTAGAAGAACACACCGACTATCAAACCCGCTCTAACGATAACCGTATTAAAGTCATTCCTATTGCGCCAAACCGTGGCCTCATTTACGACCGTAATGGTGTACTGCTTGCTGAAAATAAACCCGTTTATAACCTCGAGGTTATTCCTGAAGAGGTCGACGATTTAGCTAAATCGCTTGAGCAAGTTAGCAAAATAATTACGATTACCGAGCAGCAAAAAAAAGACTTTATTGATGATATAAAGCATACGCGTCGTTTTAAGTCGCAAGTACTAAAAGCCCGCTTAGATGAAACCGAAGTGGCCCAATTTGCGGTTAATCAGCATAAATTTCCGGGCTTTAGCATTGAGGCGCGCCTTGCACGCTTTTACCCATATGGCGATACGCTAACCCATGCATTAGGCTACGTTGCAAAACTAAACCGCAAAGAACTTAATAAGTTAGAACAAGAAGACCAAGCCACAAATTACCGCGCTACGCACGATATTGGTAAGCTTGGCATAGAAAAATATTACGAGCAGCTTTTGCATGGCCAAGTCGGCTCTCAACGCGTTGAAGTAAATAACCGCGGGCGTGTTATTCGCACATTAAGTATGACCCCCCCGCAGCCGGGCAGTGATTTAGTACTTACCTTAGATATAGGTTTACAACAAATAGCCCAACATGCGCTTAAAGATATGCGCGGCGCGGTTGTAGTAATGGATGCCAAAGATGGCGGCGTATTAGCACTTTATTCAAACCCAAGTTACGACCCTAATTTATTTGTCCATGGTATTAGCAGTAAAGATTATAAAGCACTGCTAAACCCCGACCGCCCTCTAATTAACCGTGCCACTCAAGGGCGCTATGCGCCAGCTTCCACAGTAAAACCGCATATGGCTATACTGGCACTTGAAGAAAACATTGTCAGTGAAAGCACCTCGGTGTGGGATCCTGGTTTTTTTCAAATACCGAATGTTGAACATAAATGGCGCGATTGGAAACGTTGGGGCCACGGCCACGTAGATGTTTACAAAGCGATTGAAGAGTCGTGCGATACTTACTTTTACGATGCGGCATACCGCTTAGGCATAACAAAAATTAGTAATTTTATGGCCCGCTTTGGCTTTGGTGACTTATCGGGAATAGACATACACGAAGAAACCACAGCCATACTGCCCTCAAAAGAGTGGAAAGAAGGCCGCTTTAAAGAGTCGTGGTGGCGTGGCGATACTATTTCAGTGGGGATTGGCCAAGGGTATTGGACTGCCACCCCTATTCAAATTGCTAACGCGACTAACATATTGGTTAATAAAGGCATAAACCACCCGCCGCATTTAGCACAAGTGGCTAAAAAAGAAGACCAAGTGACGCAAATTAATAACGAAGAAAAACCGCCGGTGGTACTTAATAACCCTGATAACTGGCGTATCGCGCTCGATGCCATGCACAATACCGTAAAAAAAGTAACAGGAACTGCACACCGTGCATTTAAAGGCGCTAATTATGATCCTGCGGGTAAAACAGGCACAGCGCAAGTAGTGAGTATTGCCCAAGGTGAGCGTTACGATGCAAAATCACTAAAGGAGCGCCAACGCGATAACGCGATTTATATTGGTTTTGCTCCGTATGACGACCCTAAAATTGTAGTTTCAATTGTGGTAGAAAACACCGGTGGCGGCAGCTCTGTGGGTGCACCTATTGCACGTGAGCTAATGGATTACTATTTTGCAGCAAACCCAATAGAAGTTGCTAGGAATACAGCGCAATGACCGTATTAAACACCCAGCGCTCGATATGGATGCGCATGCATTTAGACTTACCGTTACTAATTGCCTTATTACTTATGATGGCAGGCAGTATCACCATAGTATATAGCGCAAGCGGCCAAGACTCGGCCATGATGTTCCGCCATATCACCCGTATGGGCGGCGCTATTATAGGCATGATAGTGCTTGCACAGTTCTCCCCCGCGACACTTAAACGCTTAGTGATCCCCCTTTACTGTGTTGGGTTACTTATGTTGGTGGGCGTATTGCTATTTGGCGTGAGCTCAAAAGGCGCTCAGCGCTGGTTAAATTTAGGCATTACTCGCTTTCAGCCCTCAGAACTTATGAAGCTAGCGGTCCCTATGATGGTGGCTTGGTATATTGGCCGAAACCAACTTCCGCCACGTCCATTACACCTAATTATTGGCTTTGTCATCGTGATGCTTCCCACCTTATTGATTAAAGAACAGCCCGATTTAGGCACCTCAATTTTGATTGCCAGCTCAGGAATATTTGTGTTGTTTTTATCGGGTTTAAGCTGGCGTTTAATTGGCTTTTTAAGCTCGGTTGTCGCACTGGCTGCATGGCCATTTTGGCACTACGGTATGCACGACTACCAAAAGCAGCGCGTATTAACGTTTTTAGACCCAGAGAGCGATCCGCTTGGCTCGGGGTATCATATTATTCAATCCAAAATAGCCATCGGCTCAGGTGGTATAGAAGGTAAAGGCTGGTTGCAAGGCACGCAATCACAACTCGAATTTTTACCAGAGCGCCATACCGACTTTATATTTTCTGTATTAAGTGAAGAGTTTGGCTTATTTGGTGTGTGTGTTTTATTAAGCCTGTACTTATTTATTATCGGCCGTGGCTTATACATTGCAGTAAACGCGCAAGATGCGTTTGGTAAATTATTGGCCGGCGCCCTTACCCTCACCTTTTTTGTTTATATTTTTGTAAATATAGGCATGGTATCGGGCTTGTTGCCTGTTGTAGGTGTACCTTTACCCCTTATTAGTTATGGCGGCACCTCTATGGTGACGTTAATGGCCGGATTTGGCATTATTATGTCAATTGCGACAGATAAAAGGATGCTTTTAAAATAATGAATAAGCCTACCCAGCTGTTATTTATTTCAGCCTTAATATTTATGTTAAGCGCATGTAGTAGCGGCTCTAATAGTCGTTATCATATGGAACACGATGCCGCACCTTTACGCGCGCCAACCGCACTTGAGATGCAAGATGCCGTTGTGGTGGATGTTAAAAAAAGTGCCAGTGCTAGTCGCCCCTACGAGGTATTAGGCAAACGTTATACGCCAATGCTTGATGAAAAAGGGTATACAGAAGAAGGGATCGCTTCGTGGTACGGCCGTAAGTTTCATGGCTACCATACCTCAAACGGTGAAATTTACGATATGTTTGCCATGAGCGCTGCGCATAAAACCTTACCCCTGCCAAGCTTTGTACGCGTTACTAATACTGCCAACAATAAATCGGTGATTGTACGTGTAAACGACCGTGGGCCGTTTCATGATGACAGAATAATAGATCTTTCGTATGCTGCTGCTTATAAATTAGGCTATTACACTCACGGTACAGCCAAGGTTAAGCTAGAGGCGATTACGCTCGACAGCATTCCTGCACGTAAAACATATATACAGGTAGCTGCGGGTAGTACGCTTAGCAATATTGAAGCATTAGCTTCTACATTACGCCTGCAGTATCAAGTACCTACTAATATAGTAAAAGCAGACAACATTTATCGTTTGCATTTGGGCCCGATTAAAGATGCCCAGCATGCACAAGACGTATTAAAAAAATTAAAACAAAACCAATTTCAAAACGCGTTCTTGCTTTACACTCAGTAAGACAAATACCTAAACCACGCCAAAATGTAGGATTCTGCGTTGTATTGGGGCTTAAAATCTAGGTGTTATTTTTTAAATGGCAATCCCTTTTAAAAAATAACAACACAGAAAATCAGCCTTAGTGAAACGCCCTGAAGCGTGGTTTAAAAACGATTTATACTGCGTTATTGATTTGAACAATAGAGTGACTATTATTGACAATCAATACCTTGTCTAAGTTGTTTTTAATTCCAACGACGCTCGCATCTCGGGGTAGTTTGGGTATAAGATGGACTAACGCGAATTTTTAACTTTAACCATTAATGAGTATGATGAAATCAATTAAACATAAAATCCTCAAAGGTGTATGCGGCTTAGTTTGCACAGCCGCCGTATTTTCAGCCAGCGCCCAAATTATTCCGGCTCCACCTCAAATTAATGCAAAAGGTTATTTTTTAGTAGACTTTACAACAGGTAAAGTTATTGCTGAAGGTGAAGCTGATACAAAGCTAGCCCCTGCAAGCTTAACTAAAATGATGACCAGTTATGTAATTGGTACAGAAATTAACGCCGGTAACATTGCACCAACCGATATGGTTACAGTGAGCGAAAAAGCCTGGGCTAAAAACTTCCCTGAATCGTCAAAAATGTTTATTGAAGTAGGCAAGCAAATAAGTGTTGATGAGCTTAATCACGGTATTATTATTCAATCAGGTAATGATGCATGTGTAGCCATGGCTGAGCACATTGCAGGTAGCGAAAGCGCATTTGCTGATTTAATGAATGCTCATGCCGCTAAATTAGGCATGAGCAACAGCCACTTTATTAATAGCCACGGTTTAGATACAGACGAGCACTACACTACCCCACGTGATATGGCGACCTTAGGCGCTGCACTTATTCGTGATGTACCTGATGAGTACGCACTTTATAAGCAAAAATCGTTTACTTACAACGGCATTAAACAATATAACCGTAACTCTTTGTTATGGGATGAAAGCCTAGATGTTGATGGCATTAAAACGGGTCACACATCAGAGGCAGGTTACAGCTTAGTAACGTCTGCGACTAAAAACGGCATGCGTTTAATTGCGGTTGTTATGGGCACATCAAGCGAGCGCGCACGTAAAGTAGAAAGCAAAAAACTACTTAACTACGGATTTCGCTTTTTTGAAACAATTACACCTTACAAAGCAGGCGACAGCTTTGCAGAACAACGTATTTGGATGGGTAATAAAGAAAATGTATCGTTAGGTATTTTAGAAGATACCCCAATTACCATTCCACGTGGTCAACATAAAAACCTTAAAGCTAACTTTGAGCTAGACAACACACTTGAAGCACCATTAGCGAAAGGCACTAAAGTAGGTACGTTATTCTTACAACTAGAGGGCGAAGACATTGCACAATACCCACTAGTTACACTTGAAGAAGTGGAAGAAGGCAGCTTCTTTAGCAAAATTTACGACTACTTACGTTTACAAATTATGTAAACGTAAAAATAACCCGACAGTCGTTGGGTTGTTAAACGAAGCGCCTCTGTTATGAGGCGTTTTTTTTTGCTTGAAAAATGCTAGAATGCGCCCCATATATGCAGGATCACCCTAAACCTGCCAGTCACGCTTAGCGTTATACCAATTCGGTTAATTAAGTAATCTATTTTGAGGCTGGAAAAACGTGTTGATAACTTGGCTAATAAATCGCTATTTAGTTGTTCTAAATGAGCATTTTTTAACGCAGGTAGCAACACGTTTAGCCCCGCAAAATGATTAAGTCTTATTGCGGATTGATATTATCTCACGTAGCCAACATTTTTTGTTTGAGGAGTCACCGTCGTGGTTCAACCTGTTAAAAATACTAAATTTGATGAGTACCTTGAGTACCCATGTCCGTTCACATTTAAAGTTATGGGTTTAGCAAACGTTAACCTTACGGAACAAATTTTAGCTAAATTACAACCTATTGCACCTGGTGACTACGCACCAAAAGTAAAGCCAAGCAGTAAAGGCAATTATGAGTCGGTAACGTTTGTTGCCACAGTGACAAGCGGTAAACACATAGAAGAAATTTACAACGTGATCAGCAACATTGATGACGTACGCCATATGCTTTAAGCCATAGTTGAGACTTGTTGTGAACGAAAACACTTTAATCGTACGCCAACTAGGCCGTCAGCGTTACATGCCAATTTGGCAAAAAATGCAAGCCTATACCGACACCCGTGACGACAGCTCGCCAGATGAAATTTGGCTTGTAGAGCACGAGAGTGTATTTACACAAGGCCAAGCTGGTAAAGATGAGCATTTGCTCGCCCCTGGTGACATAGAAGTCATAAAGGTAGACCGTGGCGGGCAAGTTACTTACCATGGCCCCGGCCAACAAATGATGTATGTATTATTTAACTTGCGCCGCTTAAAAATTGGTGTGCGCGAGCTTGTTACATGGCTTGAAGAGTGCATTATTGATACCCTTAATGAGTATGATATTAAAGCCTACGCAAAAGCCGATGCACCCGGTGTGTACGTAAACGACAGTAAAATTGCATCATTAGGATTACGTGTTCGTCGTGGTTGCTCGTTTCATGGATTAGCATTAAATGTTAACATGGACTTAAGCCCGTTTTTACGCATCAACCCGTGTGGTTATGCCGGCATGAACATGGTGCAAACGAAAGAATTAAACGGCCCTCAAAACTTAGCACAAGCAGGTGAAGGGCTGGTAAAACACATGATAAAGAAGCTTAATGCAACACAGGTTAAGCATACTGAAGGGTTTGAAAACGAATGAATAAACCAGTCAAAATGGAACCAGGTGTAAAACTACGCGACGCAGAAAAAATGGCGTTGATCCCCGTTAAAGTTTTACCTACAGAAAAAACTGAAATGTTGCGCAAGCCAGAGTGGCTTAAAATTCGCTTACCAAAATCTACCGAGCGTATCGACGGTATAAAACAAGCTATGCGCAAGCACGGCTTACACTCAGTATGTGAAGAGGCCTCGTGCCCTAACCTTTCTGAGTGTTTTAACCACGGTACTGCTACCTTTATGATTTTAGGTGCTATTTGTACTCGTCGTTGCCCATTTTGTGATGTTGCCCATGGTCGCCCATTAAAACCTGATGCAGCAGAGCCTGAAAAGCTTGCACTGACAATTAAAGACATGAAGCTTAGCTACGTGGTTATTACCTCGGTTGACCGTGATGATTTACGTGATGGCGGCGCACAGCATTTTGCCGATTGTATTCGCGAAATCCGTAAGCACAACCCAACTATTACTATTGAGATTTTAGTGCCAGATTTTCGTGGTCGTATGGACCGCGCACTGGAGATTTTAATTGAAACGCCACCTGATGTGTTTAATCACAACCTAGAAACTGCCCCGCGTTTGTACAAGCTTGCGCGCCCGGGTGCCGATTACAAATGGTCGTTAGAATTACTTCGTCGCTTTAAAGAAGCGCACCCAGAGGTAAAAACTAAGTCTGGCTTAATGGTTGGCCTAGGTGAAGAAATTAGTGAAATAGAAGAAGTATTACGTGACCTACGTGCGCATAACGTTGACATGCTTACCGTTGGCCAATACTTACAGCCTTCTAAGCATCACTTGCCAGTTAAACGTTACGTGCCACCAGCGGAATTTGACGCACTAAAAGAATACGCTGATGAAATTGGCTTTACGCATGCTGCCTCTGGCCCATTTGTTCGTTCAAGCTATCACGCTGACCAACAAGCTGCAGGTAAAGAAGTAAAATAATTACTTTTTAAAACGCATTAAAAAAGCCCTTAGCAATTAAATTGCTAAGGGCTTTTTTGTCGCTTTAATTTTTACCACTGCGTTTAAGTATATAATAAAACACAGGTGTAAGTATTAAGCCAAATACCGTTACGCCTATCATGCCAGAAAATACCGCAACGCCCATAGCTTGGCGCATTTCAGAGCCTGCTCCCGATGAAAACACCATAGGTACAACCCCCATAATAAATGCTATTGAAGTCATTAATATTGGGCGTAATCGCAACCGGCTCGCCTCTTTAATGGCATTAAATGCATCCATACCGGTATCTTGCAGCTCTTTTGCAAACTCAACAATTAAAATAGCGTTTTTAGTGGCAAGTCCAAACAACACGATTAGGCCAATTTGGGTGAAAATATTATTATCACCACCATAAATAGCCACACCAATCAGCGCACTTAGCAATGTCATAGGCACAATTAAAATAATAGCGACCGGCAAACGTAAGCTTTCGTACTGCGCTGCTAAAACCAAAAATACAAGCAATACAATAAGTGGAAATACATACATTGAAGTATCGCCCGCTAAAATTTGCTGATAGGTTATGTCAGTCCACTCATACGCAATACCCATTGGCAGTGTTTCATCGAGTATTTTTTCTATTGCGGCTTTAGCTTGGTCAGAGCTATACCCTGGTGCGGGTACGCCGTTAACTTCAGCCGTAACATAGCCGTTATAATGCATTACTCTATCTGGCCCTAAACTATGCTCAATACTAAGCACTGCGCCAAGGGGGATCATATCGCCATTTTTATTGCGCACTTTTAATTGCTTAATTTGCTCTACATCTTCCCTGTAGGGTGCATCTGCCTGCACATTTACCTGATACGTGCGACCAAATAAATTAAAGTCGTTCACATAAACTGTGCCCAAATAGCCTTGCATTGCTTCAAATAAGGTGTTTATTTCAAGCCCTAAGCTTAGTGCCTTTTTACGGTCTACCTTTACATCTAGCTGCGGTACGTCGGTTGTAAAACTGGTAAACGCATTAGCAAGGGCGGGATCGGCTTTAGCCTTAGCAATGACTTCATTTGTTACTTGCTGCAAGGTGTCAAACCCTAATGAGCCTCTATCTTCAAGCTGCAGCCTAAAGCCACCAATGGTGCCCATTCCCCTTACTGGAGGAGGCGGAAATATAGCAACATTAGCGCCTTTTATTTGACTAAGTTGTTTATTTAAATCTTCCGCTATTTCAGCTGCCGACATGCGCGGGCCCTGCCGATTTGAAAACGGCTCTAACGGTGTAAACATCATCCCCGAACTTGGGTTTATAGATAAACCATTAATGCTTAAACCTGCAAAGGCAACGGCGTCACTAACGCCTGGGTGCGCCCTGATTATCTCTGACATTTGGCGAACCACTGCTTCAGAGCGATCTAGCGATGCTGCATTAGGTAATTGCGCAAAAGCGACGAGATACATTTTATCCTGCGGCGGAACATACCCTGTTGGCGTATTTTCAAACTGCTGCCACGTTAAGGCCAGTAAACCAACGTATAGCACACCAATTATGCCGCCTTTATGCACTATTCGGCCAACGGCTCCTGTGTATTTACCCGAGGCTTTATCGAACATTTTGTTAAAAGGCGCGAATAACCAACGGCCAAATAATTTATTAATGGCACGACTTAACCAATCGTTGTCTTGCCCATGAGGTTTGAGTAATAATGCAGCCAGCGCTGGGCTCAGCGTAAGCGAGTTAATGGCAGAAAGCACTGTTGAAATAGTAATTGTAAGAGCAAATTGACGATAAAATTGCCCTGTTAAACCGCTCATAAACGCAGTAGGAATAAACACCGCAGCAAGCACTAAAGTAGTGGCAATAATAGGCCCTGTTACTTCTTTCATTGCTTGAGTGGTTGCATCAATGGGGCTTAATCCCTCACTGATATTCCTTTCAACGTTTTCGACCACAACAATGGCATCATCAACAACAATACCGATTGCTAACACCAAGCCAAATAACGACAACGCATTAAGTGAAAATCCCATTAAATGCATAAAAGCAAAGGTCCCCACTAATGAAATTGGCACTGCCACCAGCGGAATAATAGATGCTCGCCATGTTTGTAAAAACAGCACGATGACCAACACAACCAATAAAACCGCTTCAAATAATGTATCGACTACAGCTTCAATAGAGCCCCTTACAAATACGGTAGGGTCATACACTATTTCATAGCTCATACCCTCTGGAAATAGCGCCGACAGTTCAGCCATTTTAGCGCGCACATCGTCAGAAATTTGTAATGCATTAGAGCCTGGTGCTTGAAAAACAGGCACAGCGGCAATTGATTCATTATTAAGAAGTGGCCTAAGGGTATAACTATCTGCACCTAGCTCTACTCTAGCAACATCTTTTAGCAGTGTAATTTCGCCGTTATCGCCCGTTTTTACGATTATTTCTTCAAATTCATCTTGCTCTATTAAGCGCCCTTCTACATTGATAAGCCATTGAAACTCACTGGTGCCTATGGGTTGTGCGCCTAGGCTTCCTGCCGCAGCTTGCTGATTTTGCGAACGAATAGCATTGACTACATCACTTGGATTTAAATTGAGCGCCGCTAATTTGTTAGGCTCTAGCCACACACGCATACTGTAATCGCCTGCGCCAAATACACGTACTTGGCCCACGCCATTAATGCGCTTTAGCTCATCTTTTATAAATTGATCGCTATAATTAGACAGGTACAAACTGTCGTATCGCCCTGTAGGCGAAGTTATGTGTACCGCGAGGGTAAGGTTCGGTGATGACTTTTCGGTGACTACACCTAGCCTTTGTACTTCCTCTGGTAGGCGGGGTATTGCTCTATTAACCCTATTTTGTACCAAGGTAGTTGCTTCGTCAGGGTCGCTCCCTATCGCAAAGGTGACTGTTAATGTCATGGTGCCGGCAGAGTTTGCAAGCGATGACTGGTACAGCATGTTTTCTACGCCGTTTATCTCTTGTTCAAGCACTGTGGCCACGGTTTCGGCTATTACCTTAGGATTGGCACCTGGGTAGTTAGCTGTAACAACAACTGTTGGGGGTACTACATCTGGGTATTCTGTAATAGGTAATTGCCATATGGCTATGGCACCCCCTATGAAAATAAGAATAGATAAAACCGCTGCAAAAATAGGTCGATGAATAAAAAACTGAGAAAAATTCATTATTACATGCCTATTTCAAGTGTTGGCTCGGCATTGGCTAAGCGGTTTTGATTATCAACCTTTTGCTGCCAAGCTTGTAACTCGTTTAAAGTACTTTGCTTTGCCATATTAATTAACTCTGGCGTAATGAGTACGCCAGAGCGCACGCGCTGCAAGCCATTAACTACTATGCGTTCGCCGCTTTTTAAACCTTGTTTAATAACTCGTAGCTCACCCACTTTGTCGCCTAAAGTAATGGCACGGTATTGCACTTTATTTTGCTCATCAACCGTTAAAACGTATTTATTATTTAAATCAGTACCAATGGCTTTCTCAGCAATTAAAATACCTTGCTCAGTATTGCCCCCTGCTAACTTTAAATGGGCGAATAACCCAGGTAAAAGCGCGCCGTCTTGATTATTAAATACAGCCCGCACGCGTAATGTACCGGTTTGGGTATTTACTTGGTTATCAACAAAATCAAGCTTGCCCCAGTGTTGGTAATCTTGCTCATTCGCTAAACGCATCGCCACAGGTAACGCGGTAGATTGATTGTTATCAAGGTGTGCTTGTTGATAGTTAAGCCATGTTGCTTCATCAATATCAAAATAGGCATATACTTGCTCAGTAGAGACAATAGAGGTCATTACAGTTTGCCCTGCACTGACATAGTTGCCCTCGGTAATTAACGCACGAGACACTCGCCCAGAAATAGGCGCTTCTACGCGTGTAAAGGTTTTGTTTAGCTGTGCAAGCTCAAGGGATGCATTACTTTGTGCTACGTAGGCATTTGCTTGGTCAACCTCTGCGCCTCGGGTCTCTAATAACTCTTTAGATATTGATTTACTTTTAAATAGCTCTTTAGCTCGATTAAAATCTTGCTTTGCTAGTTTTAAGCGGCTTTTTGCTTCATCCAGTTGCGCTGTTAGGCGGTTTACTTGTGCATTAAATTCGCGGCTATCAATTAAAAATAAGGTGTCGCCTTTATTTACCGGCTCACCCTCTTCAAATACTGCCGCTTCAATATAACCAGATACGCGAGGACGCAAAGACACTATTTGCGGCGACTCTAGCCGCCCTGTAAAGCTGTCCCACTCGGTTATTCGCTGACTTATTACTTCGGCCACTTCTACGGCCACCCCTTGCGTAGAATCATCATTACTTTGAATAGAACTTGGCTTATCGCTGCATGCACCCAGTATTATCGCTAATAGCGCAATAATAAACGTGTATGTAAATTTATATATAGCTGACATGGTTAACTCTCTTGCTGTACGACTTGTGTTAAAATCTGCTTATATTATGAACGCGGCAAAAGCATAAAAATAATTATATTATTGTATAAAACACATCACTAAAAATGATGTAAAATAATCTTACATTTAAAATTTATAACGGTGCTATATGCGTCCTCAAGAGCTTAATTTACTAATGATTTTTGATGCCATCATGACTGAAGGCAGCATCACTCGTGCAGCAGAGCAATTATCGCTGACACAACCTGCGGTATCTAACGCGCTTGCACGTATGCGCGCAGCGTGGGGGGAAGAGTTATTTATAAAAGATGGCCGAAATATTCAACCTACTGCATTTGCTAACAATTTATGGGGGCAAATACAGGGGCCACTTGGATCATTAGAGCATGCTATAAACCAAAGTGAATTTAACCCAGCGACAGCGCAACGCACTTTTCGGATTTCTGCCGCTGATATATTTGTAGAAATGATATGGGGGCCTCTTCGTAAAATTATTGAGCAGCAGGCCCCAGGCATTAATATCCATGCAATCCCTAATCGGGCGGTAGAGGCTGCAAATGTACTTAAAGACGCCGAAGCCGAACTGGCAATTAATCGCTACACCCTGTCTGAAAACGTTATTAGAGCCGAGCACTTATTAAAGCCTAAATATGTTGTACTTATGCGCCCTGACCACCCGCTTGCTAATGCCCCTTTAAGTATTACTGACTTTGCTAATACAGATCATTTATTAGTATCAATTACGGGCGATATTTTAGGGCCATCTGATCAAGCACTAAGAGTATTAGGGTTAAAACGCCGAGTAGCGATGACGGTAAATAACGCGGCAAATGTACCTAATATTCTTAAAAATACCGATCTTATTTGTGTCCTCCCATCAATAGCGCTTGAGCAGGAAATATTTACCAATAAGCTCGTGGTTTTAAAAAGCCCTATTGATACACCGCCAACGCCCGTCTCTGTTATTTGGCATAAGCGCCAAGACAACGATGCCGGTTTGCAATGGATACGCCGCCACATAGTGGCTATTATTCAACAACGTGTAAGTAGCCACGATAAAAAACTAGGCAAATATTTACTGCGCTAAAACGCCTTTTTTAATCACAAAATTAGCAAACCGTACCTGCTCTTCTTCAGCGCGAAGGCTATCGGTTTCGACTATTGAACGGTAGATACCCCATTTAGGACGGGCAAAGTCATCATCGCTAAAGCCACGCCACATATCTATGTTTTGCTCGCTAATGCTAAATAGCACCTCGTTGTCACTTAAGCGGGTTAGGGTCATTTCAAATTGCCCCGCTTCACTAAAAGTGGCTTGTACAAATACCGCTATCCATTCATCAGTAATGAGTGACCAGTCGGTTTCGATAAGGTTTTTATCAAGCCCTGTGCTGTTACCGTTTTCATCAAAGCCTGCGCTATAACGTACTTGCAGCTGATTACCTGTACTGTTTTTTTGTGCACCAGAGAGCGTAATAATAGGTTGGTCGTCGTTGCCATTGGTATTGTCGTTGCTGTCGTTACGGGCTTTTATTTGGAAAAAGTGACTGAATTTACTACTCAGCTCAAGCTCGCTAGAGACTTTAAACTTCCAACTGTATTGTACGGTTTCGTCTTTAAAGGCAAGTGTTGCGGCGGGCGACTTATCAAAGGCTTTTATTTCGTTGCGCTGGCGGTCAGTTTCGCCCTTATCTTTATCTTGGTCTTCATCACGATGTGCTAAAAACACAAAGTGATTACCTACGATTGGGTCAGTATCTTCAATAATATGCACAATATTTTGATGATTACCGCTATACATATCAGGCGATTCAATTGCACCTTCACTAAACGCATTTTCTATTAATGTATAAGCACTTAGCCCTGTGTTTTCGCCATCGGCATTGAGGGTTGTTTCTTGCGTTACTATAAAATCATCACGGCCTGCAGTGCCTATAATGGTTATAGACACTGTCGCTTCGGTGCCATCTGCCGATGTGATGGTTATCTCATCAAGTAAGGTTTCGCCCTCGTTTAGTGCACTCACAGAGGCATGCTCGCCATTAAGTGTATATGACCAATTACCATCCTCAGTTAAGCTAAATGAACCATAAGTTGTGATGTTATTGCTTTGCGTTTCAAATACTGCCTCATTGGCTTGTGCATCCGTTATAGATAGTTCACCTGTAATTGCTATATCGCGGGTGTTTTCAATACTTACAGTTGTTTGACCGCTAATTACCGCGGCGCTTAGCGCTACAACCGATGCATTTACAGGCTCACTATTTGACCCTGAGCTGCCGCACCCTACAGCTAAAATACCCAAAGAACAAACAGAAGAAATTGTTAAAACACGCAAGCCAAACTTTGACATAAACAACCAGCCCAGGTTAATAGTAAGTAAATAAAGTAAAATATAACTTACCAATTATTTGTTTTAATAACTAGATCTTTATTACCAGTATGGTTTTATAATTGTTAGCTGAGCTATTTGTAAAAAACAACTTTAAATAAAAGGGTAAAAATAAAATTAGGTTAAAACCAAGTTACTTGAGATAATCCTCAGCGAACCCCTCATTTAGGTTATATATGAAATTATTAGTTCGTAATTTGTCTCGCGCTACCACAGAGCAAGACCTTCGCACGTTGTTTGCAGCACACGGTAAAGTAACTACCTGTAACTTGGTGCTTGATAAAGACACTGGTTTATCAAAAGGTTTTGCCTTTGTAGAAATGCCAAACGACATAGAAAGTAGAAGCGCTATTAAAGCACTTAATCAATTAAGCGTTGATAAAAGCAAAATTCGCGTAAAATACGCAGATGAGTAATTAGTTACTTGCTATATTATTAAAACCAGCTATTTGCTGGTTTTTTACGTTTTAAGTTTATGCTTTATATTTAGCCAGAAATAAGCTGACTGTTTGTTCAATTACTTTATTATTTTGCTGCTCTGTTATTGTTTCAAACCCATAAAGTAGCGGATAAAACACAAACGATTTTAATTGATACACAAACTGTTTAGCAGCTATATTTAGCTCATCACCTTTTAAAACACCTGCTGTTCTAGCTTGCTCTAAAAAATCTTCTAAATAAGTCATACACCCCATAGTATTATTACTTAAAAACTTTGCTAGCTGCGGCTCTTGTAGCATTTGCATAAAGGCAATTTTAGCTAAACGTAAAAAATCAGGCGATGTAAGCATAGCCACTTCTTGCTCGGCAATAGCAGTAAGCTGCAAATCAATTGGTTGATTTTTATTAAAGTAAATAACATCACCATGATTAATTTTAGCCAGCATAGTCGTTAAAATAGCCTGAAATAGCTCTTCTTTTGTCGCAAAGTGATTATAAACAGTTCGCTTAGAAGCCTCCGCTTTTGCAGCAACTTGATCCATACTAGTGTGCTCTACACCTTTTTCAAAAAACAGATGCTCTGCTGCTTGAAGAATATTTATGCGTTTTTTTTCTGATAATTTCATAATGGGTTCTGCAATTGTTAATAGCTACATTTTAACTAAACAATAAAAAAATGCACTGTATAGTTTACTTTTCATCAAAACAATGAAAAACTACACTCATTAGTTTACTTTAAGGTTTAACGATGACATTTATAAAATGGGTAGTTGTGATCATCGCCATCATTGTTTTTGGAGGTTGTAGCGTGAATAAACAGATAGTTGCGCAAGGTGTTAATGAAGCACCTAATGTAGATAACTACGAAAATGGTAGATTTCATAACCATCAACAGGTTGAGCCGAATAGCTTTAAGAAAACACTCGGAATTTTAGAGCGTTACATAACAGAAAAGCGTACCAACATTACACCTAAAAAGCCCATTGCAATTAAAAGTGTTACAGCAAAAATGCTTAACTCCCTTGCAAATAATACTGTGCATGTCATTAAACTTGGCCACTCTAGCGTGCTTTTAAAAGTGCATGGCGAATACTGGTTACTCGATCCGGTATTTAGTGAGCGCGCATCTCCTTTTTCTTTTGTAGGGCCAAAGCGCTTTTCTAAATTACCTATTAGTATTAGCGAACTGCCACCAATCGATAAGGTGCTTATTTCGCACAACCATTACGATCACCTTGATAAATCAGCTATTAAAAAGCTGTCTGCAAAAACTAAGCAGTTTTATGTGCCACTTGGTGTAGATACCGATTTAGTTAAGTGGGGAGTGAATGAAAACAAAATTAGCACATTTAACTGGTGGCAGGAGTTACAAACCGAACATGCATTAGTTGCCTTTACTCCTACCCAGCATTTTTCGGGCCGTGGATTAAATGATGCAAACAACACACTTTGGGGTTCGTGGGTTATTAAAACCTCCCAGCAAAGTGTTTATTTTAGTGGTGATTCGGGTTATTTCGCAGGCTTTAAAGAAATTGGTAACAAGTACGGTCCTTTTGATTTAACCCTAATTGAGACAGGCGCCTACGACAAAGATTGGGCCGATATACACATGACACCAGAGCAATCGGTTCAAGCTCATATTGATTTACAAGGTAAAACTTTAGTGCCTATTCATAACGGTACGTTTGACTTGGCGTTTCATGCTTGGGTTGACCCATTTGAACGAGTAACGGCTGCAAGCAACATAAATAACGTAACATTGAGTACACCCGAGTTTGGACAAATATTTACCCCTACCGACGCTGCAATAACCCATAAATGGTGGAAAAACTAATTTGGTAGGTGTTTTAAAGGTATTTATTACAAGGTGTTAATTAAAAAAGCGGCTATTAAGCCGCTTTTTTTATACTAATTGTACCTAACACTACAAAGGATGCAGCTAAAGCAAAAAACATCGCTTGCTGTGCGAGCAAAGCTGCTGCAAAAAATGCTACGCCGCTGCCTATAAACAGGTATCCGCTTTTTTTAGATTGGCTCATTGTGTGTGCTCCATTTATTGTTGTCGATTATTTATACACCCTACACCGGCTATTTTCAATTTTTGAAAAATAGAACTGGCAAGATGATAAATATTCGACTCACATCAGTGCTTCCTTTATATTAAAAGCCAATTTTTAAAACTATTCAGAAAACTATGGCCTCTACTCTTTTTAAAAGCGCTAGCCTAAGCCTGCTAGTCGCTCTCTTTGGTTGCTCTGAACCTGCAAGCGAGCACTCTTCTTTAGAAAATACGCCCGGCGTAAGCCTAAATAACGTTAAACAGCATATAAAAACGCTCGCCTCTGATGACTTTCAAGGTCGCGGCCCACTTACTCATGGTGAAGTAAAAACAGTGGGTTACTTGAGCGAGCAATACGAAGCTATGGGTTTAACTGGGGCGTATAATGGTAAGTTTTTACAGCCGGTAAAAATGGCAATGGTCACGGCCAATCAAAATATGCAATTGCAGGTGGGCGACTTAAAGTTTAAAGCAGGTAACGATTTTACCGCCCGTACAGAGCAATTACAGCCAGTAATAGATGTACGAAACTCTGACATTGTATTTGTGGGTTACGGTATTAATGCCCCCGAATACAACTGGAACGATTACGAAAACATTAATGTTGAAGGTAAAACCGTTATTGTATTGGTAAACGACCCTGGCTTTGCTACACAAAACGATGCGTTATTTACAGGTAATGCTATGACCTACTACGGCCGCTGGACTTACAAATACGAAGAAGCCGCACGCCAAGGTGCCAAAGCAGTATTTATTGTGCACGAAACTGCCCCTGCGGCTTACCCTTGGGGCGTGGTTGAAAGTTCAAACACAGGGACTAAATACACCCTGATGGACAATAACCTAAACGCTTCTAAGCTCCCAGTTATGGGCTGGTTAACACTTAATACTACTGAGCAAATTTTTAATGCCGCAAAGCTTAACTACCAAAATTTAAAACAAAAGGCTTTAAGTGATGACTTTAAAGCCACAGCGCTTAATTTAACAGCCAACCTTTCATTTAAAAACGAAGTATCGCATGCCAAATCACATAACGTAGTTGCGCAAATTACAGGAAGCGACGCCCCTAATGAGTACGTGGTAATAGGTGCTCATTGGGATCATTTTGGTACCAAGCAAACCGACAGCGGCCCTAAAATTTATAACGGCGCAGTGGATAATGCCTCTGGCACAGCGGCCACACTTGAAATTGCCCGCATTATGAATCAAATCCACCAGCAAACACCGTTTAAACGCTCTATTTTATTTGCTAATTTTACCGCAGAAGAGACTGGCCTCATTGGCTCGCAAGAATTTGCAACCGGTGGCGTTGTGCCCACTAAACAAATGGTCGGGCTATTGAATATTGACGGAATGAACGTGCTAGATGGCACCGATTACATTTTGCAATACGGTAAGGATTTATCCACCCTAGAAAACTACCTAGCAAACGCGGCAAAAGCGCAAGGTCGCGTTGTTAAAATGGACCCTCGTCCGCAAAACGGTTTGTTTTTTAGATCAGATCATTTTTCTTTAGCTAAGCAAGGTGTGCCGAGTTTATTATTTATGAGCCTTGGCGATACCGACCCTGATTACATTGCGCATAAATACCATAAAGAAGCCGACGATTACTCGCCGCAGTGGTCATTAGGTGGCGTAAAGCAAGACATAGAGCTTATTGTTGATATAGCCACGCAGCTTGCTAACAATGGCGATTGGCCTACATGGACGAGTGACTCAGACTTTAAAGCAAAGCGCGAGCAAGATAAGCCGCATTAGCAGGTAAAGTTTAAAGCTAAATAATAATCATACCAATCGCATTAAAATCCTCCTACTTGGAGGATTTTAATTTTGAGCGCGCCCGCATTAGTAAGGTTTCGGCTTTGGCCCCTAAATACACATAAATAGCCAAGGCTATTAAAAGCCCTACCACCGCAAGCATCATCGCAATGGCCGGTAATAAGTATTCAGCCTGCCCCAACGCTGCCTTAAACATGGTTAATAGCGCCTCAATAGATATTGCAATTAGCACGGTAGATATAAACCGGGTAATTGTGCGCCGTGTAGAAGAGTGCCTAAATATATCCTTATGCATTAAAATCTCTTCTTCGAGAATGGTCTTTCCTAAATCAAACACGGCCAACGCTAAAGTAATATATATAATAATGCTAAAGGGCTCGAGGGGATCAGAGGCTGAGTCAAAGTGGGTTAATAATGCATATATATCGTTAAATACTATGCTCAGTAAAAAGAGTACCAAAGTAAATAAACACGCAACAATCACCCCATAACCCGCTTTAAAATAAGGCGAAATACCGGCACGCGCGCTGTCTCCCATTACAAACTCAATTAACTGGGTTAAGCATACGTCTAACACTAAATAATGCTGCTGGTTAATAGGCTTTTTTAACTCTTTAATAGCCGAAATACATAAATGATTAGTTGCGATAGAAATATACGGATCGGTAAAGCACACCGAATCGGTTTGTTTAGATTGTAAAAAGTAAGGGCGCTCACTTAAATCTTGCTGATTACCTTGCTCGGCTAATTTTTTATAGGCACGCTTAAAGCAAACGTTATTGCCTTGCTGAAGCCCAGATTCGTTTAAACAGTATTGCAGCTCTAAAAAGGGATATTGCTTTACTAAAAAACGCGTATCTCGATTTTTGTTAAGCCCATCTTCAATACTCATTAAAATAGAGTCAAGCAAGCTATGTATTACTTGCTCATATTCATGGTAGCGCTCAACACTACTTATATAACTCATTCGCGCCATAATTGTGTACTCACTCAGTTGCTATAGCGTTAACTAAGCAAGTTTAAAACCAAGTATAAAAAATGTTTTTATTCATAAGGTTAAGATTTTAACTTGCGCTCATTTGCACCTATTTGGTGAAAAAGCAGTTATGCCTGCGCCATGCACAAAAAAGCAGCTAAGTAAATGTTACTTAACTGCTTTGTGAGTATGACCTGATAAATTTTAAGCGCGTAAAACTACGCCATAAAATTATTGTACTTTAGAAAATTCTTGCTGTGAAAGCTCACCATTTTTATCTGTATCGAGCTTATCAAATAACCGTGCTAACTGTGCGTTGGCTTGTGCTTCTGTTTTGCTAATTACGCCATCACCATTGGCATCAAAACTGTTAAAGTCGACCGCGGCAAACGCCGCTGATGAAGAGGCAATGGCTAGAAGTGCGATAAATTTTTTCATAATCATTTCCTTAGGCTAAGTGCCTGGCAAAGGGGAAGAAATCCTTTTCTGAGATCCATAAAGGGAGAATCGGTTATTTGTATTCAAAAAAATCGTTTTCGGTTAGGCTATTTCGGCTTTGCATATTTAATTGCTGCATTATTTGCTCTGCTGATTGATCACTTTGGTTTGTTAAACCACCTTCGCCTTGCATAGGTGTTTTAAACTCTGTATTTGCCAATACCACCGATGATGACACCAAGGTGATAAGTACAAGTGTTGTTTTCAGCTTAGTCATAATGTAATCCTTCAATAATATGCATTACCTGTATAAATTTGCACTGAGGTGGTTACAATTCACTTCCTTGTTATTCTTTTTAATAAGCTCCCTTGCCTATTTAGGTTGTCTTTGGCAACTCAGAATTATGCTTACACCACAGCGCATTAATCATCTACGCTTGTAAAAGCCTCTGCTTTAAAAAGTTTACCGCTTGTGTTGGTATCAAACTTTGCAAATGTGCCAGAAAATACCAGCGCTATTGCAAGCAAAGTTGGGTATCGCTTTTACATAACGATTCCTTCGCTATGTGTTTATAATAAAGTGCCCTGTGTATTACACTGTCCTTGTTATTCTTTATGGTAAGCTCCCTTGCCTACTTAGGTTGTCTTTGGCAACTCAGAATTAACGTGCCACTGGGCGTTAACTACTCAAAGCACTCACTTATGCTTTGTCGAACTCACTCTTAGATAGCTCGTTGTTTTTGTCAGTATCAAGTTTTGTAAACTGACTCATTAATTCAGCATCAGCAGATGCTTCTAACGGGCTTAATGTGCCACTGCCATCTTTATCGAGTGTGTCAAAATCTGTTACTGCAAAAGCCGCTGATGAAGAGGCTAAAGCCATTAATACCAATGTTGATTGTGCCTTTTTCATAATGAAATCCTTCATAGGGTTAGGGGAGTAGCCAATTGGCGTTACCCACGTTTTGCTTAATACAGCTTAGCTATTACAACTTCAGTGCCATGTTTTATTTTTACTTAATAAACAACGAGTTATACAATAAGTATATGAAAAGGTTTAATTTCGAGGGGTATTTTTGTTGCTTTTTAGCAACAGCTAGATGAGCCAATTAAAATAAACCATTAGAATCAACAACTTATGATTTATAAAAAAGCCACACATGAGCTAAAAGCTAACTAAAAACATAATCTGGGGAAGTTTAAGAATAAACTAAAGCTGAACAGCTTAATTAAAACAATTAAACGCCATAAAACCTAAAACATAACCAGTTGAAATATATTGATATTTATAAAATTTTTAGCGTTTATTTTTTAAAAGCATGGCAAGCCTGTAAAAAACAGGCATTTGTTGCCAAATGGCGAATTTAGTATAAGGCAGGGATTAAAAAGGGAGCGCTTTGCATTTAGTTGGGCATAACAAATTGGCGTTTTTAAAGTATAAAAACAATTTAACTACTTCCAGCCTTGACGCCATTTTTGTGTGTCTTTTAAATCTCGCCAGCGTATTGAGTACTGATTTTTAGAAAATACCGACTCGGTAATGCATTCAATTACATTACCCTCTTCATCGTACTCTACTTCTACAATGATGAAGTGTTTTTCTTTATTGATAGCTGGAGTGGCAGTCCACTTACTGTTTAGTAATTTTTTAGGGTTTAAGTTATTCATTAAATAATCTAGTGTGCTTAATTAACACTAATACGACATAACCCGTTGTTTAGCTCAACCTAAAGTTAGGCCGTATTAATGTTACTTCATCAACTCACTGGTTACTCAGCGATTAACTTACCTTTATACATTTTCATTTGGCAATGAAAGTCGTACTCACCTGCTTTTAGTGCAGGCAAAGTGATTTTATTATCTCCCATTGCAAGGCTTTCACTTACATCAAGCTGCGGGAACACCATAGTTTCGGCGCACGGTGCACTGTCTTTTCTATCAAATGTAAGTGTTACTTTTTTATTGGCCGCCACCTTTATATGACTTGGTTGATAAACGCCGTTATCTACCACTATGGTTTGCGTATTATCATTACTGTGTATTTGCTTTGGCTTATAAAGCCAAAACCAATAAATAATGGCCACTATTAATACTGCACCAAGTAAATTTATCATTAACATTATCGACTCCTTAGCGCTTATTGGGTTTATAAAAACGTAAGCGATTGGCATTAGTGACTACTGTCAGTGATGAAAGCGCCATAGCTGCGCCCGCCACTACTGGGTTTAGTAGTACACCAATAAACGGATACAACACTCCGGCTGCAATAGGAATGCCCGCAACGTTATAAATAAAGGCACCAAACAAGTTTTGTTTAATGTTTTTAATTGTTGCGCTGCTAATGGCAATAGCATCGGCAAGGCCATGCAGTGAGCCACGCATTAAGGTAATATCGGCGCTTTCTATGGCTACATCTGTACCTGTGCCAATTGCAAAACCGACATCTGCTTTAGCAAGCGCGGGGGCATCATTGATCCCATCACCCGTCATGCCTACAATCTCGCCTTGCTGTTGACGTTTAGTAACTTCGTTTACTTTATCTTCTGGCAACACTTCTGCGATAAAATCATCAATACCGACTTTTTTAGCCACAGCGTGTGCGGTCGCTTTATTATCGCCAGTGAGCATTACTAGATGAATACCTTCATTTTTCAGGCGCTTTATTGCCTGTACTGAGTCATCTTTTAGCGGGTCCGCTACCGCAATTAAGGCCATTAGTTGATTATTACAGGCAAAGTAAATCGGGGTTTTTGCATCATTTGCAAAGGTATGTGCTTGCTCAGCGGCGTCATCAACTGCAATCTCGTATTTATCCATAAGCGCTTTATTGCCAAATAACAGTGTTTGCCCATTCACCGTTCCACTTACACCTTTACCGGTAATGGCATCAAAGTCGGTAACTTTACTCAGGGTTACGTTTTGTTTTTTAGCGTACTGTGTAATCGCCTCCGCAAGTGGGTGCTCAGAGCTACTCTCGAGGCTTGCCACTAATTGCATTACGTTATTTTCATCTGCGCTATTAAACGTTACAACATCTGTTACTTGTGGTGCACCTTGGGTGATGGTGCCGGTTTTATCTAAAATCATGGTAGTAATTTTAGAGGTAGTTTGCAGTGACTCGCCATTGCGAATTAATATGCCAAACTCGGCGGCTTTACCTATTCCCACCATTACCGACATAGGCGTTGCTAACCCCAGCGCACATGGGCATGCAATAATCAGCACGGTGGTTAACGCTACCACTGCATAAGCTATTGAAGGAGCTGGGCCAAAATTCAACCATGCAAGGGCTGCTAGTATCGCAATTATCATTACTGTGGGCACAAAAATGCCCGATATAACATCGGCTAATCGCCCTATTGAAGGCTTAGAGTTTTGCGCGCGTTTTACCATATTAATGATATTGGCAAGGGTTGTTTCTTGCCCTATATGTGTGGCTTCAAATAATAATGTACCACTTTTATTAATGCTGCCAGCAACCACTTTATCGCCAGCTTGTTTACTCACTGGCATAGGCTCACCCGTGAGCATAGATTCATCTAATCTGCTGCTACCTTCGAGCACATCACCATCTACCGGGATCTTTTCGCCTGGGCGTACCCTTACATGGTCGCCCTTTTGCACATCACTAATGTCTATATCTTGCTCTGCGCCATCGCGTATTACACGGGCTGTTTTTGCTTGTAAGCCAATTAAACGCTTAATAGCCTGCGAAGTACGTCCACGCGCTTTCACTTCAAAAGCCAGGCCTAAACTAATTAACCCAATTATCATTGAAGAAGCTTCAAAATAAACGTGCCTTGCAACCTCAGGTAGTAAGCTAGGCGCAAGTACAACAAACATTGAATATAACCACGCAGTGCCCGTTCCCAAAGCAATAAGCGTATCCATGTTAGCACCATGATTTTTAAATGACTGCCAAGCGCCTTTATAAAATTGCTTACCTGCTACAGCCATAACGACAAACGTGATAATACCGACCACACCCCATGCAATTCGCTGGTTAGTGGTTGTCACGCTCATATCAAAAATAAGCCCATAAATCATAAGCGGTACGCCCACACCTAAAGCCAGCATCATGTTGCGCATTAGCTTTTTGTAATGTGCCTCGTCTGACTTGGCTTTTTCATCAAGCGCATCTTGCTCTGATGTGTTATCCATAGGTTTTGCGCCGTAACCTATATTTTCAACGGCGCTAATTAATGTGCTTTGCTGCGCGCTGCCCTCTACTCGTACCGTGCGATCTGCAAAGTTCATTTCGACATTGTTTGCGCCTTGCACACTATTGAGGGCTTTTTCTATTTTGGCTACACAACTGCCACAATTAGCACCTTCAATAATAAAGTTTTGCTCTGTTGTTTTACTGCTACTCATTGCACATCTCCGCTTTTATTTGGCTCAACAAGTGGGTCAACAAACGTCTCTATTAAGCTACACACATCACTTGCAACAGCGCCGTCTGCCGATGTTTCCCACTGTTTTAACGCCGCTTGCATACGCACTCGTAATTTAAGGGTTTCTTGAAACAAGGCTTCGGTTTCTTCTAAACGTTTTGCAATAATTTGCCGTGTAAGGGGGCATGGACAATGCCCTTGTTCTGACTCGCCAATGATATGCTGTATATCTTTTAGGGAAAACCCGAGCTTTCGGGCGCTTATAATAAACTGTAAACGTTGGCGGTCTGCTTTTGTATATTGTTGATAGCCATTACTTTGGCTACGTATGGGCGATAAAAGGCCTATTCGTGTGTAATGACGAACTGTATCAGGCGTTACACCCATTAACTTCGCTAATTGCTTAACATACATAATTTAGCCCCCTTAGATTTTAGAGCTCAATTGTAAACCTATGTGTGACACACAGGTCAATAGAGGGGAGTATTAAAGCATAATTTAAATTTACTGGAGCTGATAAAATAAAAGCGCGCTAATGAGCGCGCTTAAAAAGAGGCAGAGAGATTAATTTTCTTGTTGGCGAGAGGCTTTTAGCTCTTCACTTAGCTCACCGGCTATTTGCTGAATTTTTGGCATTGCATCCTGCACTAAGCTTTGCGACATTTGCATAGACTCTTGCATTACTACAGGCATTTTTTGAAGAATTTTTTGCCCTGTTTCAGTTTTATAAAACGCCAGCATGTCGGCAATTTCTTGCTCGTTAAAATGTTTGTCGTAAACGTTAACCATCATCGGCTGCATTTTTTCCCAGCTCATTTCGGTTTTAAGTACGTTGGTCATATCTGCATAGTATTTATCAAAAATAGCTTGCTCAGAGGGCTTAACACCCATTTGTGCAGACATGTTTTTCATCATGCCTTCAACTTGCCCGTACATAGAGTCAACCATAGCATCCATGTTCATCACGTTTATCAGCTCATCTATTTTTTGCTGCTTAGTTGCTTCGTCAGCCAATACGCTGCCAGAAAATATAAGTAACGAAAGTAATAGTGCCTTAGCCATTGTCATATCCTTTAATATAAAAAGTAAGACCATACTCACATGATTAATACCAATCCGCAATAATACTTACTCATTTTGCGGGGCTAAACGGGTCGCTACTTACGTTAAAAAATGCTCATTCAGAACAACTAAATAGCTAATTTTTTTTACTAAATTATCAACACGTTTTACTAGCTTCAGAATAAATCACTTAATTATGCGAACGGTTATAAAATAGTTTGTAAATGTGTAAACCCATACTAAAAAGGCCAAATAAAACATGTTTATTTGGCCTTTTTATCAGTGCACAGGGGCTAATCGTCTTCTACGTTATCGAGCCCTTTTGTGCCTTCTTTTGCTTTAAGCTTATGATGAATCGCTGATTTTATTAACATATACCCACTAATAGGGGCAGTAATTAATAAAAACACGGTAATTAAAATCTCTTTTACGCTTATGGTGTGCACCGACGTTGCAAAAAACACCATTGCAGCAATTAATATGCTGGCCATACCCAATGTTGTTGCTTTAGTTGGGCCGTGTAAGCGCATGTAAAAATCAGGTAATTTAATTAAGCCCAGCGATCCTATTAAAATAAATAGCCCACCAAAAAGTAGTAATATTGATACAACCCACTCGCTTATCATTTTAATATCCTATTCAATTAAGTCGCCGCGTAGTAAATACTTACATACTGCAACAGTACTTATAAAGCCAAGCATCGCGATTAATAACGCGGCTTCAAAGTACAAACCAGTGCCCATACTAATGCTGTATAAAATAATTAACGCGATAACATTAATGTACATAGTATCTAGGGCTAAAACTCTATCAGGCACTGAGGGGCCAATAATTAATCGCCATAGGTTTAACAGTAACGATAAACCAATCATGGCAAATACAATAAGTAACACAGTATCTAACATTGAAATATCTCCTTTAGGGGAGCTTCGTAGCGCTGTTTAATTTGTTTAATAAGTGCCTCTTCATCTTTTAAATCAAGCACATGTATAAGTAAATAGCGTTGTTTAGGCTTTTCGCCTTCCTCTAGTGACTCAGGAATAGGATATACCTCGGCACTTACTGTACCAGGTGTAAGAGATACACAACTGGCAAGAATCGTAATGGGCATATCGTGTATTAAATCTATAGGCACTTTAACAAAAGCAGGACGTAACTTTTTAGCTGGGCCAACGATTAATAAGGCTACCTGTAAATTAGCAACCACTATATCGTAAAGTACAATGAGTAATTGTTTTAGTGCCAAACCTGGTTTTAGTATTAAAGGTTGCGGGTCACGTAATGAAACACTTAATAGCGGAATAAATATCGCAAAAAACGTAGCTAATACTATATGCCCTGCGGATACACTATTATTAAGCAACAACCAAATTAAAAATAAAAACAAACTACGAAACGGCGTTGGCAACCAACGATAACGGGCTTGTAACCTCATTACTCACCTCCCTTCATAACTGCATTAATGCCACCACTTATATCATGCAATTGCGTAGCAGCACTAACCATGTATTCACTTATTGGTCCGCCAAAAACAACTAACAAAGGTGAGCACGCAAGTAGCCCTACAATTATCATCACTTGTAATGGGTGAGCATTTTCGCCCTCGGCGCTTTCTGTTTTATTGCCTTTTCTTTCCCAAAACATACTTGTACCAGCACGAGAAAGGGCAACTAATAAAACAAAACTAGCAATTAAATAGACAGGCCAAAATAGTAAGGCTTGTTCGCTATTTAAGGTTGTTTTGAGGATCCAAACTTTTCCAACAAACCCAGATAGCGGCGGCATACCTACTACGGTTAATGCAGCAATTACAAAACATGCTCCTAATAAGTAAGGTTGGTTTACGGCTCGTCCGGCAACCAGTCTATCCCCTACTTTGCCCCTTTGTGTGGCAATTAAATCAGCTAATAAAAATAGTGCAGCGCTGACTAAGGTGGAGTGCACTAAATAATAAAGCAGTGCAGCTGTTGCAGTTACGTTTTGCAGTGCAATTAGAGCGACTAACGTGCCCACTGATACAACAACTAAATTTGCCGTTAACTTACGTAAATCTTGCGCAGCCATTACGCCAATTGCACCAACCACTATAGTCGCAATGGCTAAGCCCCATAACCACGATTGCGCCATATGTTCAAGCTCACCGGCTTGCTCACCAAAAATAACGGTATAAACGCGCAGCATGGCGTATACACCCACCTTGGTCATAATAGCAAATAAAGCGGCAACCACAGGCTTTGCACTGGCATAAGTATTAGGTAGCCATAAGTGCAAGGGGAGCAATGCGGCTTTTAAAGCAAATACAACTAACAGCAGTAAGCCGCCGGCCTTTGCCAAAAAGACATCATCGCCCGTTAACAGGGCTACTTTTTGCGTCATATCAGCGATGTTTAATGTACCCAGTACGCCGTATAAAATACCTAAACCAATTAAAAATACGCTCGAGCCAACCAAATTTAATATGACGTATTGGAGCGCTGCACGGGTATTTTGTTTATCTCCGGCATGCATAAGTAGTGAGTATGAAGCAATCAACAACACCTCAAAAAATACAAATACATTAAATAAGTCACCCGTTAAAAATGCCCCATTAACACCTAATATTAAAAAATGAACTAATGGATGAAAAAAGTTTCCTTTTGCATCATCGCCGGCACAGCCATATAAAATGACTCCCATTCCTAAAAAGGATGTAAGTGCAACCAATAAAGTAGAAAGCATATCGGCAACAAGCACTATGCCAAAAGGAGCAGACCAATTACCAATAGCGTATACATTGATACCACTGTTATATACATGGATTAACAGCAATGCACTAACAACAAATGTGATCACCGCCATAATTGATGAGGCAATACGGCGAATACGTAAACTTTTACCACAGGGTGGCAAAAGCAATATTACCGCTGCCAACATAGGTAATAAAATAGGCAAAGAGGTTAAATGTTGAATCATTTTTGCTCCTTGCTATCGGCTGCACTTTTGATGATTTGCCCATCAACATGATCGCTCCCTAAATCGGCTCTACCACGTATAGCTAAAATAACCACAAACGCAGTCATTGCAAACCCTATCACTATTGCAGTAAGTACTAGTGCTTGAGGTAAAGGGTCGGCATATTCAGCCCCTGTACCAAGCACAACCGCTTTATTTATGGTTAAGCGACCCGCAGAAAACAAAAATAAGTTAACGGCATAGGAAATCATAGTAAGGCCAAGCACTACCGGAAACGTACGGGCCCTTAGCAGTAAAAACACACCACAACTAACTAATACACCAACGCAAGATGCGTACAATAGCTCCATTAAATATTTACCTCTTTTTTCTGGGTATCTGCTGTCATGTTGCCAAGGCTTGCTAATATCATTAACGTGGCTCCAACCACTGTTAAATAAACGCCTAAATCAAACACAATTGCGCTTGCAAGTTCTGTTTTGCCAATAAATGGGATATCGAAATAATCAAACCACGTAGTTAAAAACGGCCGTTCAAAGAACCAGCTACCGACTCCAGTAAACAAGGCAATACCGATACCTGATGCAATAATTTTCCGGTAGTTGACTGCAAAGCGCTCGCTTATCCAAGCTGAGCCATGAGCCATGTACTGCAATATAAAGGCAATTGATGTTACTAACCCTGCAATAAAGCCACCGCCAGGTAAGTTATGACCACGTAAGAAAATATAAGCCGATACTAATAATGCAAGCGGTAATAAGCTATGCGAAATACTGGCAAGTAGTATAGGGTGGCGCTCGCGTGCCCATGGGCGCCCTTCACCATCACTAGCTGGCATGAACAATGGAATACGAGAAAGCACTTTAAATATACCCAACGCTGCAATACCCAATACGGTTATTTCGCCTAGGGTGTCAAAGCCCCTAAAATCAACCAAAATAACGTTTACTACATTGGTACCGCCACCTCCTGTTTTGGCATTGGCTATGAAAAAATCTGATATGGATTCGAGTGGGCGTGTAAGTAATGCATAACATATACTTGCCACCACAACACCTAATGTTGAGGCTATCCCTAAATCTCTGAGTACTCGTAACGAACTAGACTCTTTAGGCGTATGTTGTGGTAAGAAAAACAACGCCAACATTAATAAAATAACGGTTGCTACTTCTACCGTTAATTGCGTAAGCGCTAAGTCGGGCGCAGAAAAACGCGTAAACGCCACCGACACCATAAGTCCTACAATAGAAATCATTAGTAACGCAACTACGCGTGAGCGATGCCAAATAACGGTAGCAAAAGCACCTATAATCAGTAGGCCTGCACCTATTGCGTTATGCACATCAACCGGAATACGCGGCATACTGCCCGCTAATTGTTGCATTTCAAATAATGGCCAACCGGCACATAACAATACCACCGCCAGCATTACAAAAATGTAGCGTTGTAATGAGCCGTTTTCGATAGTGTTTACCCTGCTTTGGCACCAATTAATAACTTTAAGCACAATTAGCTCAAAGGTTTTTTTAGCATTAAGTGGCGGTAATGATGCTTGAAATTGAAATAGGTATTTACGATTTATATAAATAAACAAACCACCCACTACCGCCATGGCGCTCATTAATAGCGGTAAGTTAAAACCATGCCATATAGCCAGTTCGTACTCTGGTACCTTTTGACCAAGTACAGCCAAAGACGCAGCAGATAAAATGCCATCGACTGAAAAATGCGGGAACAAACCAACCAGCACACACAGCACAACCAGTACTTCAATGGGTAGTCGCATGTAACGCGGAGCCTCATGCGGCTGGCGTGGTAAATCAATTGGTTCGCCATTAAAAAATACATCGTGAATAAAACGCGACGAATAAGCCACCGATAACGCCCCTGCAATAGTGGCTAACACCGGGATTAACCACGACATAGAGCCAAGCACTTGCTGATGTAAGGTTTCGGCAAAAAACATTTCTTTAGATAAAAAGCCGTTAAGCAATGGTACACCCGCCATTGAAGCAGCCGCAACCATGGCAAGTGTGGCCGTATACGGTAAATACCGCCACATACCATTAAGCTTACGCATATCACGAGTGCCGGTTTCATGGTCAATTATACCTGCTGCCATAAATAGCGAGGCTTTAAACGTGGCATGATTAATAATATGGAATATTGCCGCCACAGTAGAGAGCTCAGTATCTAGGCCCAATAACAGGGTAATTAACCCTAAATGGCTAATGGTTGAGTACGCTAACAGGCCTTTTAAATCGTGTTTAAATAAGGCGATATAAGCGCCAAATAAAAGCGTTGTTAAACCGGTTAAACCAACCAGTAAAAACCAAGTATCTGTACCTGAAAGTACTGGGTGAAAACGCGCTAATAAAAATATACCTGCTTTTACCATAGTCGCAGAGTGTAAATACGCGCTAACAGGGGTTGGGGCTGCCATAGCGTGAGGTAGCCAAAAATGAAATGGAAACTGTGCCGATTTAGTAAATGCACCTAGCAAAACTAATACCAGCGCTGTTTCGTATAAATCATGTGATTGAACAATTGCCTTGCTAGCTAAAATTACATCTAGGTCGTAACTGCCAACTATATCGGCCACTAACATTAAACCTGCCAGCAATGCTAAGCCACCGGCACCGGTAACAGCTAGCGCCATGCGAGCGCCCTTTCGTGCTTCTGTTTTATGCCACCAATAGCTAATTAATAAAAACGAGCTAATGCTGGTCAATTCCCAAAACAGCCAAAGCTGAATAACATTGTTAGACATAACAATGCCCAGCATTGCGGTCATAAACAGCAATAAGTAACTATACAGCTTAGCTAAGGAGTCGTTTTTACTCAGATAATAACGTGCGTAGGTAATTACCAGTATGCCTATGCCTAAAATCATAAACATAAACAATAAGCTCAAGCCATCAAGACGAAATGATAAGTCCAGTCCAACAGCGGGGATCCACGTTACAGCATAACGAATCGTTTCACCTGCTAAAATAGCGGGGGTGTGGTATAGCGTAATACCTAATGCTGTTAAAGGGGCAAGTACAGTGACAGCTGCAGCTTGCGTACGGGATAGTTTGCCGGTGCATGAAGAAATAACACTGCCAATTAAGGATAACAAAGGTATCCAGAGCAAAGTCATAATGTAGGGCCTTTTATAATCATAAGTTTATCCTTACGTTTTATACATCACGAAAAGATGCTTTTACTGTCTGTTTTTAAACGACATTAATACGTACAGTTATACTTATAAACGGCCATTTTGTCTATAGATAGCAAGCCTAATCGATTTAAATTTAATCAAGCTGAGCGGTTTTAGCAGCATTGATTTGATCAACCCACAAAGCCCTGTACCGCTTTGATAAACCTAGTTGTTGATACTGCATAATTGACCATTGCTTAGCTGGCTTATATGCCACGCCGCCTTGCTGGCAGCTTAAGCTTTTGTGCCATCCATTTGGCGCAGCCTCACCTTGCGAAATATATAAATTTGGGGCCACGTATCCTTGGCGTTTACACAACCAGCGCTGTTTAGAAATAGGCAGCGTATATTCATCTTCAAAACCACTAAAGTGCATTAGCTCATGCAAAAATACATTATAGTTTGCTTGGGTACTTAGCTGCATTTTTTTACCTGTTACATTGGCGCTGCCGCTCGTACCCATAATTACAGTGTAGTCATAGCCGTTAGTAGACTGCGCTTTTAAGTGCGCGTTTTGCCATAAGCAATTAGCCATGTCCGAGGTGGGAGCGCAGTCAATTGCGCCCCCAGCGTAAACCGGTTTACTTAAGCAATACGCCCCGCTTTGCGGCTCAGGTTTTTTATTATACTGCGCGGCAAAACTTGATAACTTAAACAAGGCTTCTCTATTTACACCTAATAGCAGCACATTGTAACTACAGCTATTGTTAATCGGCGGGCGTGAATTTAACGCTGCAAAACCAAGTTGATGTAAAAAGGAAGGCGAAACTTGCTCATAGTCACTCCCTTTGTGCAGCGCTAAATGGTTAAATACTGCGCCTTTAGGCAGTAAGTTTTGAGCTAACAATAGTTGAAGGTCATTCCAGCGACCTTGCTTTAAAAGAGCATGCGCGAGTTGTTGGCGCTTGTTGTGCCCAACATGCTCTATACTTTGTAGCCAAAATAACTTTGCTTGCTCGTTTTTGCTTGCATTAATCAGCTTTAAAGAATAATTGTACTGAGCTGATGGGATATTTTTACGCGCTAAAAAGCCTAAGGTCAGCTCGGGAAGATGTGCAATATTATTTGAAAAGTAACGGGGAAATTGCCAATAACTTTGCAGCGGATTAGCCTGAGCGTGAAGTACATGCCAAAAGCTAATGCTGCTTAACTGGTTACTAGAGCCTGCAATAAGCAGGCTAAATAGCAAACCAATCAGATAACACAGGTATTTAACTAGCGTCTGCACCAGCCATAAGCTCAAGCTCTAAACGTGCATATTTGTATTCAATAAACTCATGCACATTAGTGGATAATGCCAACCTAAAGTAATCAGCAGCTAAAAACTGCTCACCGGCTGCTTGATGCATTTTGGCTAAATAAAAGTACGCCTCGCACAAGCGCTGTGCGTATTCTTGCTCTGACTTAACGCCCTCGCTAATACCCGATAAAAACGTATGCTCGCTCATATCGCCGGTATAAAGCGAAATTAGCTGATACGCCCATTGCGATTCATCAAGGGCTGCAGCATTTGTTTTAAGAGCCGCTAATGCTTGTTGTTTATCCTCTTGTGATTGTGCAAGGTAAAGCCATAACACACGGTAAGGATCGTTGGGTGAACGCGCTAAAAACTCATCAAAGTCACTTTGCGCTAGATTTGCTCTTTCACCATAATACAGTGCAATGCCACGGTTTAAATAAGCGTATTCATGCTCTTCATTAAGCTCAAGGGCTGAGTCAAAAAACTCATACGCTTTTTCGTATTGCTGCATTAAAGTGTGCTGAATACCTAAAAAGTTATACACCTCAGCTAAATCAGGCTTTAGTTTTATAGCGCGGTTAAAATCAATGCGCGATAACGTGGTCATTCCTAAGCTATCAAATAATACCCCACGGTCATAATAAAGCTTAGCTTGTTGCTCGGTACTTAAATCGGCTCTATTTAATAGCTCAGAGTAACGTGCAATCGCAATTTCACTTCTAAAGTCAGATGCAAGGGGTGCAGTAAAAGGCACATTAACAATCGGCGTAGGTTTTGATTCAGTCGTGGTTTGGCAAGCGCTTAAAGACAAAATAGCAAAAGATGCCAAAGCTAAATGTTTGAGTATCATTAAAATCCTTAATACCAAGATATATCGCAATAAAAATAAGACAGACCTTGTCTAATAAGGTTTCATTAAAGCATAAAAAAAAGGGGCTAAACAGCCCCTTTTTTATTATCCCGCGTATATTAACGGGTTAAAGTTTAGCAATTATGCGTCTTTTGACTCATCAGCTGCAGGTGCTGCTGATTCCATTGCTTCTTTAATGCTTAGACGTACACGGCCTTGGCGGTCTACTTCTAGTACTTTAACTTTAACTTCTTGACCTTCACTTAAGTGGTCAGTTACGTTGTTAACACGCTCTGTGCTGATTTGAGAAATATGCACTAGGCCATCTTTACCAGGAAGAATGTTTACAAACGCACCAAAGTCAACAATACGTACAACTTTACCAGTGTAGATAGTACCTACTTCTAGTTCTGCTGTTAATTGCTCAATACGTGTAATTGCGTTTTGCGCGCTTTCACCGTCTGTTGCAGCAATCTTAATTGTACCGTCGTCTTCAATTTCAATTGTTGTGCCTGTCTCTTCAGTAAGTTGACGGATTGTAGCGCCACCTTTACCAATTACTTCAGCAATCTTCTTAGCAGGAATTTGCATAGTGTAGATGCGAGGAGCAAACATTGATAATTCTTCAGAAGGAGCAGAAATCGCTTCATCCATCACACCTAAAATGTGTAAACGTGCAGCTTTTGCTTGTTTAAGCGCAATTTGCATGATTTCTTGTGTGATACCTTCAATCTTGATATCCATTTGTAGTGCAGTGATACCGTTAGTAGTACCTGCTACTTTAAAGTCCATGTCACCTAAGTGATCTTCATCACCTAAGATATCTGAAAGAACAACAAACTTCTCACCTTCTTTCACAAGACCCATCGCGATACCCGCAACAGACGCTTTAATTGGTACACCCGCGTTCATAAGTGCTAGTGACGTACCACAAACAGATGCCATTGAAGACGAACCGTTAGATTCAGTGATTTCAGATACAACACGAATTGAGTAAGGGAACTCAGTAAGTGTAGGCATTACAGCAGAAATACCACGCTTAGCTAGGTTACCGTGACCAATTTCACGACGCTTAGGAGAACCTACAAAACCAGTTTCACCTACACAGAATGGAGGGAAGTTGTAGTTAAGCATAAAGTGGTTTTTGTGAGTACCCGTTAAATCATCGATTAACTGTGAATCACGTTCTGTACCAAGTGTAGCTGTAACTAATGCTTGAGTTTCACCACGAGTAAAGATTGCAGAACCGTGAGTACGTGGTAATACGCCTGTCATTACGTCTAGTGCACGGATCATGTCTGGTTCGCGACCATCGATACGTTTTTCACCTGCAGTGATGCGGCCACGTACAATTTTCTTCTCTAAAGAACCAAATACTTTACCTACTTCTTGCTTATCAAGTGTTTCATCTTCAGCAAGCTCGCTTGTAAGCGCTTCAATTACAGCGTCTTTTGCTGCAGTTAATGCTTCTTTACGCGCTACTTTATCGGTAATACGGTAAGCTTCACCTACTTTATCAGCAGCAAGTTCAGCTACTTTTTCTTCAAGCGATACGTTTTTCTCAGGTGCAGACCAATCCCATGTAGGCTTGCCCGCTTCTGCTTTAAATTCGTTAATTGCATTAATAATAGCTTGAGATTGCTCATGGCCGTATACAACCGCTCCTAGCATTACGTCTTCAGCTAGTACGTCAGCTTCTGATTCAACCATTAGTACTGCGTTATCAGTACCTGCAACTACTAAATCAAGTTGGCTTTCTTCAAGCTCTTTTAGTGTTGGGTTAAGTACGTACTCACCGTTGATGTAACCAACGCGAGAAGCACCAATTGGGCCGCTAAATGGGATACCAGAGATAGCAAGTGCTGCTGATGTACCAATCATCGCAACCATATCTGGTTGGATTTCAGGGTTTACAGATACAACGGTTGCAATAACTTGTACTTCGTTTACGAAACCATTTGGGAAAAGTGGACGAATTGGACGGTCAATAAGACGTGCAATAAGTGTTTCGCCATCGTTAGGACGACCTTCACGCTTTAAGAAACCACCCGGGATACGACCCGCAGCGTACATACGCTCTTGGTAGTTAACTGTTAGTGGGAAAAAGTCTTGACCAGGTTGAGCTTCACGCTTACCAACTACAGTAACTAATACTGACGTGTCACCGATGCTTGCTAATACTGCGCCGTCTGCTTGACGTGCGATTGCACCTGTTTCTAGGGTAACTGTGTGTTGACCTAGTTGAAATTCTTTAATAATTGCTTGCACTTAAAATATTCCTTAAATGTTTTTATATTTCATTAATAAGTGTCATTAAAAGGGCCAATTACAGTACATAATTGTATTCAGTTGGAAATCAATTAAGTACTACAATTGGCAAAATTTTTAATGACTGCAGATAACCTATTTATCTACGCGCATAGTATATACCAAAGCGACGTAAAATTGCGAGCCTACCCAAAGATAAAACGTAATCGCTTTTGCCACATTATTTTTTAATTGTTTTATCGCAAAGCGTTTAATTAAGCGTGTAATTTTTAGCTATTAAAAACCTTTAGATAACTAGGTGAATAATTCGCTATTAAATTGTTCTTAAAGATAATTTTAACGCAGTGGTTGCAAGCGTTGCCTACCCTTAATTGTTAAGTGCTAGCACAAGGTTGGTGTTATTTATATTAAAGGGAGATTAAGTTAACGATGGAGTGTGAAGCGTTAAATTTAGGCACAAAAAAAGGAGCTATAAAGCTCCTTTTCTCGTAATCAAGTTCTTAGCGACGTAGGCCAAGCTCTTGGATTAACGCAGTATAACGCGAGATATCTTTACCTTTAAGGTAATCAAGCAATTTACGGCGAGTACTTACTTTACGAAGCAGACCACGACGTGAGTGGAAGTCATGCTTGTGGTCAGCAAAGTGACCTTGAAGCTTGTTGATATCAAAAGTAAGTAAAGCTACTTGTACTTCAGGTGAACCAGTGTCGCCTTCAGCACGTGCAAATTTAGCAATGATATCGATTTTTTCTTGATTGCTTAGTGACATAATAACTCCAAAAGTTAAATTTAATAGGTGCTTTAGCCGATCACTAATTCAGCCAAAACGATTAAGCGGGCGTATTCTACCAACTATGAGAATAACTACAAGTTAAAGTTTACTCGGGTTGCTGATTAGACAAACCACGCTTTGATTTTAAATGCCCGTCAGGGTTGCGCTCACCGGTGCCAATAAACACACCATCAGCAAGAACTTTAATTGCCCCTTCGGGTAAATCAATGCCTAGTACGACTGCTTGTCCATGGCTAAACGAAACGCCCTGCTCTTTGCTAATTTCTACAACGGGTAAATCAACCAATGCACTATCCATTGGCAATAGTAATTCATCAAGGTATGTAGAAGGGGCAACCTCTTCTTCTTTGGCCTTGGCTAATAAGGTTTCAAGGTGCTCAAGCGATACCATTTTATCTTTAGGATAATGGCCAACCGCTGAGCGATGCAGCATAATAACATGTGCGCCACAGCCTAGGTTTTCGCCTAAATCATCAACAATAGTACGAATGTAGGTCCCTTTAGATACATGGGCGGTCATTTGTACTTCGTTATTTGCTTCATCAAACTCATCAAGCGTTAAGCTAAACACGTTTATTTTTCGGCATTTACGCGGTACTTCAATGCCTTCACGCGCGTATTTATATAAAGGCTTACCTTCATATTTAAGCGCTGAGTACATTGATGGATACTGATCTGACTCGCCTAAAAACTTTTCAATTTCTGCAGCTAACTGTTCAGTGGTAACGTTTACATCACGGGTTTCAACCACTTCGCCATCTGAATCAGAGGTAGTTGTACGCTCACCTAGCTTTGCTCTTACCACATAGGTTTTATCTGTATCGAGCAAAAATTGGGTAAACTTGGTCGCTTCACCAAAGCAAATAGGTAACATGCCAGTGGCCAGTGGGTCTAGCGCACCGGTATGGCCAGCTTTTTGGGCAAAATAAATACCTTTAGCTTGCTGTAGGGCTTTGTTCGATGAAATGCCTTGAGGTTTGTTTAACAACAAAATACCATCAATCGGACGGCCTTTACTGCGTCTTGCCATTAGTCTTTAGTGCCTTCTTCGCTATCAGTTTCATCATCAACATGTTTAGCGTTATCTTCGCGAATAACCGAGTCCACTAAGTTAGAGATACGCATCCCTTCCATTAGTGAGTTATCTACTACAAATTTAAGCTCAGGCATTATACGAGCACGAATACGCTTACCCAGTAACGAGCGGATATAGCCCGTTGCTTCGTTAAGTATTTTTGCGCTTTCTTTTGCTTTGTTTTCATCTTCGGTATTAAACACCGTAATAAAAACTTTTGCGTAAGATAAATCGCGCGATACTTCTACCGCAGACACTGTCACCATGCCTAAGCGCGGATCTTTAATTTCGCGTTGTAAAATTACAGCAATTTCTTTTTGAATTTGCTGAGCAACACGATCAGTGCGAGAAAATTCTCTCATGATTGTTTTCCTAAAATCATAACTTACTGAATTAAAATAATAAGTTAATTAAATAATGGATACAGAAATGGGGGCAAAGCCCCCATTTACAATCTTAGTTTACGAGCAATTAAAGTGTACGTTGTACTTCAACTGTTTCGAATACTTCGATTTGGTCACCAACGCGAACATCGTTGTAGTTCTTAACGCCGATACCACATTCCATGCCGTTACGAACATCTTGAACGTCATCTTTAAAGCGACGTAGTGACTCAAGCTCACCTTCGTAAATAACCACGTTATCACGTAGTACACGAATTGGTGCGCTGCGTTTAATAGTACCTTCAGTAACCATACAACCAGCAATTGCGCCAATTTTTGGAGACTTAAACACGTCACGTACTTCAGCAAGACCAATAATCTCTTGCTTAAACTCAGGAGCAAGCATACCAGACATGGCTTGCTTAACTTCTTCGATTAGCGCATAGATTACGCTGTAGTAGCGAAGGTCTAAGTTTTCAGTATCAATCACTTTACGTGCAGATGCATCAGCACGAACGTTGAAGCCAACTACGATTGCGTTAGATGCAGCAGCAAGTGTTGCATCAGTTTCGGTGATACCACCTACGCCAGAACCAACAATCTTCACTTTTACTTCATCAGTAGAAAGCTTAGTTAGTGAGTCTGAAATTGCTTCGATTGAACCTTGAACGTCTGCTTTAAGTACCACGTTAACTTCTGATACATCGCCTTCAGCCATGTTAGTAAACATGTTTTCAAGCTTCGCTTTTTGCTGACGAGCCAATTTAACGTCGCGGAATTTACCTTGACGGTATAAAGCAACTTCACGCGCTTTACGCTCATCTTTAACAACAGTCGCTTCATCACCTGCAGCCGGAATACCAGATAGACCTAAAATCTCAACAGGAATAGAAGGACCCGCTGATTTAATGTCTTTACCGTTTTCGTCTTTCATTGCACGAACACGGCCGTATTCAAGACCACACAGTACGATATCACCTTGGTTAAGGGTACCTGATTGAACTAAGATAGAAGCAACCGGACCACGTCCTTTATCAAGACGAGATTCAATTACAACACCTGCTGCCATGCCTTCTGATGGAGCACGAAGCTCTAAAAGCTCAGATTGCATAAGAACAGCTTCAAGTAAGTCATCAATACCTAAGCCTGTTTTAGCTGAGATATGAACGTACTGCGTATCGCCGCCCCAATCTTCAGGGATAACGTCTAACTGAGCTAGCTCGTTTTTAACGCGATCTGGATCTGCGCCTTCTTTGTCCATTTTGTTTACAGCAATGATTAAAGGAACGCCAGCTGCGCGAGCATGCTGTACCGCTTCTTTAGTTTGTGGCATTACACCATCGTCTGCTGCAACCACTAGGATTACGATATCTGTCGCTTTAGCACCACGTGCACGCATTGATGTAAACGCGGCGTGACCTGGTGTATCTAAGAAAGTGATCATGTTGCCGTTAGTTTCAACGTGGTATGCACCAATGTGCTGTGTAATACCACCGGCTTCGCCTGATGCAACTTTAGCTGAACGAATGTAATCAAGCGTTGATGTTTTACCATGGTCAACGTGACCCATTACAGTTACTACTGGCGCACGCGGCTCAGACTTACCATCTTCATGACGGTCATTTAGTACTGTTTGCTCTAATTCGTTTTCTTTAACGATGATAACTTTGTGACCCATTTCTTCAGCAACAAGTTGTGCTGTTTCTTGGTCAATCACTTGGTTAATGGTAACCATGTCACCCATTTTCATCATTGTTTTAACAACTTCAGCGCCTTTAACAGCCATGCGCGATGCAAGCTCAGCTACTGTAATTGTTTCGCTAATACGCACTTCATTTTTAACATCGGCAGTTGGTTTTTGGAAACCATGTTGCAATGATGTAGGTGCTTTTAGCTTGCCTTTACGGCCTTTAGCGCCTGCAAATTTATCTTTTGCTGGGGCTTTTTTCTTTTTCTTCGCGCGGCGTGAACCTTGCTCATCACGTGCATCGGCAACATCTTCTGCCTCACGTGCATAAGTAGAAGTCGTAAGATGGTGATCCGCGGTTTCTTCGCGTTTCTTACGTTCTTCTTCTTCTTTTTTCCAGCGAGCTTCATTTTCTTCAGCTAGCTTTCTTGCCTCTTCTGCTTGACGTTTCGCTTCTTCTTCAGCTTTCTTCAATGCGGCCTCTTCTGCTTCTTTCTGCAGACGCTCAGCTTCGATGCGATCTTTCTCAGACTTAGCACTTTGCTCTGGGGTCATCTGCTGTTGTTTAGCTTTACGCTCTGCATCTGCTTTGCGTTTAGCTTCTTCTTTGGCTTTACGATCAGCGTCTTCTTTTGCTTTACGTTCTGCCTCTTGTTTCGCTTTTAATTCAGCGGCTTCTTGTGCAGCTTTTTGCTGCTCTTCGATACGCGCTTTTTCTTCAGCGGCTAGACGTTGCTGTTCTTGCTCTTGCTCCATTGCGCTCTTTTTCACGTAAGTACGTGTTTTGCGAACTTCAACTTGAACAGCTTTTGCCTTACCCGTAGAGCCCGTTACACTTAACGTGCTTTTGCTCTTACGTTGTAAAGTCATACGTGCTGGGCCATCTGAACCAGTACCACCGTGCGATTTGCTTAAGTGATCAAGTAACTGTGCTTTTTCAGCTTCAGTTACATTATCACCTGCTTTTTTAGTGATACCCGCTTGTGAAAATTGCTGAAGCAATTTATCAACAGTTGTACCTATATCGCCGGCTAGTTTTTCAACATTTACTTCTGCCATAGTGTGTAATACCTCCGTTAATAAATTACTCGTCTGCGAACCAACAAATATTACGTGCAGCCATAATTAGCTCACCTGCTTTTTCAGGTGTTAGCTCTGTAACATCTACCAATTCATCAATACCTTGCTCAGCTAAGTCTTCAAGTGTAATTACACCCTTGCTTGCCATAACAAATGCTAGATGACGCTCTAAGCCTTCAAGCGCAAGTAAGTCTTCAGCAGGCTCTACACCTTCTAAGCTTTCTTCCGTTTTAAGCGCTTTAGTGGTTAATGCATCTTTTGCACGTGAGCGCAGTAAATCAACCGTTTCTTCATCTAGGCCGTCGATTTCTAAAAACTCAGAAGCAGGCACATACGCTACTTCTTCAAGTGTTGAGAAACCTTCGTTGATAAGTAATGATGCAAATTCATCATCAATATCTAAGTTTTCAGTAAATAAGTTAATTAACTTATCTGACTCTGCTTCGTTTTTAGCGCGCATGTCTTCAACAGTCATTACGTTTAGTTCCCAGCCAGTTAATTGGCTTGCTAAACGAACATTTTGACCATTGCGACCAATTGCTTGTGCTAGGTTATCAGCTTCTACAGCGATATCCATTGAATGAGTGTCTTCATCCATTACGATTGAAGCTACTTCAGCCGGTGCCATTGCGTTAATAACAAACTGCGCTGGGTTGTCATCGTAAAGTACGATATCAACACGCTCGCCACCAAGTTCTGATGATACAGCTTGAACACGTGCACCACGCATACCAACACACGCACCTACTGGGTCAATACGCTTGTCGTTAGATTTAACGGCGATTTTAGCGCGTGAACCCGGATCGCGTGCTGCAGCACGAAGCTCAATCATTTCTTCGCCAATCTCTGGCACCTCAATGCGGAATAATTCCATCAGCATTTCTGGTTTTGAACGCGTTACAAATAACTGTGCGCCGCGAGCTTCAGGTTTAACTTCGTAAAGAAGACCACGGATACGATCTCCTGGACGGAAGTTTTCACGTGGCAGCATATCGTCACGGTAAATAACCGCTTCTGCGTTGTTACCTAAATCAAGTACGATTGCATCACGTGTTGCTTTTTTAACAACACCTGTTACTAGCTCGCCTTCTTGATCTTTATAAGCTTCTACAACTAAAGCGCGCTCAGCTTCACGTACTTTTTGTACGATAACTTGCTTTGCCATTTGTGTAGTTATGCGGTCGAATTTGATAGATTCAATCTGTTCTTCAACATAATCACCCAGTTGCAAGTCAGGTTCTTCAACTTGAGCTGCTTCTAATGTGATTTCGCTGTAAGGGTTTTCTAAAGAACCATCTTCTTGAACTTCTGCAATCTGCCAACGACGGAACGTGTCGTAATCACCGGTTTTACGGTCGATTGATACACGTACTTCAATTTCGCCATCGTGTTTTTTCTTTGTCGCTGTTGCTAGAGCGAACTCTAACGCTTCAAAAATCTTTTCTTTTGGAACCGCTTTCTCATTGGAAACGGCTTCAGCAACCAATAATATCTCTTTTGCCATGGGTAATGCCTCGCTTGCCCTATTCCTTCGCACTCGAATTAAAACTTTGCGATGATGTTCGCACGTTCGATATTGCTAAGCATGATTAAGTGCTCTTCGCCATCGCTTTTAAGTGTGATCATATCACTGCTAACTGCTACTAAGTCGCCTTTAAAATTACGGCGACCGTCTTGTGGAAGCTTAGTACGCACACGTACTTCCTCTCCTTGCGCCTTCTCGTAATGATCTTGTTTGAATAATGGACGATCAACACCAGGAGACGATACTTCCAAATCATATTCGTTTGTAATTGGGTCTTCGACGTCTAAAATCGCACTAATTTGGCGACTCGCATCCGCACAATTATCAACAGATATTCCATCCTCATGGTCAATATAAACCCTTAAGGTAGAATGGCGGCCTGCTTGTACAAACTCAAGACCATGTAATTCAAAGCCTAACATTTCTACTGCAGGCGTAAGCATGGTTAATAAATCTTGCTCAAGTTTTGTCACGAAAATCCTCCATACAAACAAAAAAAGGGCTTATAGCCCTAAAATACTGAGTTTAAGTTTTGATTTAATGACAAAGCCATAAATCAATGGTGCAGATACAACAACGCCCCGAACCAAGCGGGGCGTCACACCAATAAAGCATAAAACTGTGTGGCCTCAGGCCAAGCTTGGCTGCGGGTCATTACACTGACCAAATTAAACTACATTAGCTTAAACGCAAAACGCGCATTACTTAGAATGCGCGATATAGAATTAGTAAGGATATACCTACTATAAAAATTGGTTGCGGGAGCCGGATTTGAACCGACGACCTTCGGGTTATGAGCCCGACGAGCTACCAGGCTGCTCCAT
>NZ_JAPCKL010000006.1:108413-254853 GCF_025942345.1 Pseudoalteromonas sp. A3 | reverse complement strand
CTGTATGTTTACGAAACGCTTTTACTTTCATGAGAACTGACTCCTAAATAGGTGTCTACTTTTATGGAGTCAGATCAGATAGCTGATAGCTGATAGCTGATAGCTGATATCTATTCCCTTTTATTTTAGCTACAATACGCGCCGAACAAATTTTAGGTAATAGCCCCCTTGAAAAATCCCCAACATAACTCAGTATTAGTTTTGCGTGCTCAGCAAATTAGCGAATCGCGCCGCGAATTTAATGCCCGTGGCGGCAAAATGGATCGCTGTGAGCAGTGTTTAATTGCTAAGCATTACTGTATATGTGAGGGGGTAGAACAAGCGCAGTGCGATGCTGGCGTGTGTTTATTAATGTATCATAATGAAAGCTTTAAACCGTCAAACACAGGGCGTTTAATTGCTGAAATAGTCCCTGACAACTATGCATTTAGATGGGACAGAACAGAGCCAAGCGCTGAGCTATTAGCTTTACTAAACAACGCTGATTATCAACCTATGGTGATATTTCCAGCTGAAGATGTAGAGCCGGGCAGGGCAACCACCGAAGTAAACATTGAGCCTGGCAAAAAGCCATTATTTATATTTTTAGATGGCACCTGGCGCGAAGCTAAAAAAATGATCCGCAAAAGCCCGTACCTAGATAATTTACCGGTGTTGTCGATCACCGCTGATAAACTATCAGATTACCGTTTACGCGTTGCACCTCACGCATACCAGTTAGGCACTGCTGAGGTAGGCATTATGGTGTTAGCGCTCGCAGGTGAGCAAGATGCCGCCTTAAAGCTTGAACAGCACTTTATAAAATTTCGTGATGCGTACTTACTTGGTAAGCGAAATAAGGGCAGGCCACAGTAACTTAATTTTAGGCAAAGAAAAGCGCGCTCTATCTCTAGGCGCGCTTGCGGAATCTTCTAATTTTGCATCCTGCAATTGAACTTAATCAACTCCAATTTTTACTTATCCATGTGATTACGATATTACTTTTTAGTTCTATGTAATTTAGGCTATCCGGGCCTATCTCCTTTAAATCCCTGTACATCCTGTAGTGGTAAAAACTATTACCTATTCCTTTTGGCACATCCTAGTGCAGTCCATTAATTTACAATTCCATTGTGTTGCCTCAAGGGCCTGTCCATTTAATTCCTATCACATCCTGTTAAACAACTATCCGCTGTTGTTATCCTTGCTGTATCGTCCTGATACGTTCCTTTGTGCAACAATCCATTGCGATACTCATCCTGAGCCTGTCCTAATTTCCGTGTTGTCCGTAGTAACCTAATCATTGGTTGTTCGAGTAAGCAGTCCATTTCCTTTTACTCGATAAGCATCACTGCTTGGTTGATGTAGTAATTGTAGCGTGCTGGTGCAACTAAAATAGGTTAAAACGGCTATAGATTTACTTATAAAAAATGAGTATTTATAACAAATCAAATAAAAACAGATGCTTACATTGTTTTTTCTGGGTTGTTATAGGTTTTTTTACTCATTAGCTGTCAGCTCTGTAAGAGATGTCTTACGCGGCATTTCCCTTTTGGTCATTAATTACTTATTTACATTTATGTAAAGAGTGTATATTTTCACGTATCACGATAAAATCCCCCTGTAAATAATTACTATTTAGGTAAATTGATATGAGAACTGCACTGGCTATACTTACTTGTATTATTAGCGCTTCGCCTGCGTTTGCGAGCGATGTTGTTAATATTTACTCTTTTCGTCAACCGTTTTTAATTCAACCTATTTTAACCGACTTCACTAAGCAAACAGGCATTAAAACGAATGTGGTTTTTGCAAAAAAAGGGTTAATAGAGCGTGTTAAGCGTGAAGGAAAACACAGTAAAGCCGATTTAGTATTAACATCTAACTTTAGTGCGCTTATTCAGCTAGAAGATCTAAATTTAACGCAAAGTATTAAAAGTGATCGCATTAAAAACAATATTCCTGCGTCGTATAGAGATAGCGACGGGCAGTGGGTGGCATTAACTAAGCGGGTTCGTAATGTGTATTCATCAAAAGAGCGCCTAGGTGCATTACCTAAACTCACCTACGAAGATTTGGCTAACCCACAGTATAAAGGACAAATTTGTACACGCTCTGGCAAGCATCCTTATAACCTTGGCTTAGTTGCTTCGATGATTGCTCATCACGGCGAGGCAAAAACTAAAATATGGTTAGAAGGTGTTAAAGCTAATTTAGCACGTAAGCCACAAGGTAACGATCGCGCGCAAGTAAAAGCAGTAAAAGAAGGTTTGTGTAATCTTGCTTTAGGTAATAGTTACTACCTTGGCAAAATGCTTCAAGACGACGAGCAAAAAGCGTGGGCTGAGTCTGTTTATATTAATTTTCCTAATCAGCAAAACCGCGGCTCACACATAAATGTTTCGGGTGCTGTCATTACTAAATATGCAAAAAACCCTGATAATGCCCTTAAGCTTATTGAGTTTATGAGCGAAACCAAAGCACAAAATATGTATGCCTCTGTAAATATGGAGTACCCGGTTAAGCAAGGCGTTGAGCTATCAAGTTTAGTCGCCTCTTGGGGAAGCTTTAAAGAAGATGGCCTGGCACTTGATGAGATCAGTAAATATCGTCCGTTAGCCCTTAAGCTAATAGATGAGGTGAAGTTCGACCTTTAATGAATTTTATATTTAAGCTGTCTAAATGGCAGCTCTTTGCTTGGTCGACAGGGCTTTTATTGTCGGCCCCGCTGTTTTTTCTTATATATGAATCTTTACAAGGCGACTCAGAGGTATTTTCTCATCTGTGGGATACCGTGCTGTGGGATTATATTACTAACACCGTACTGCTGATTTTTGGCGTATGCCTGCTTAGCTGTGCAATTGCGCTACCGCTTGGTTGGCTCAGTGCATATTGCTCCTTCCCCGGAAAAAAGCAATTTGAATGGGCGCTTATGCTGCCCCTTGCAATGCCTACCTATTTAATAGCTTATGTGTATACCGATTTGCTAGATTATGCTGGCCCTGTGCAAATAGCCCTAAGAGACTGGTTTGATTGGCACTCGCCAACGGATTATTGGTTTTTTGATATTCGCACTTTGCCCGGCGCTATGGTGATGATCGCACTTGTGCTGTATCCGTATTTATTTTTAATTTTTAAAACCGCACTGCGAGAGCAGTCATTTAAGCTCGTGCAAGCTAGTCAATTAATGGGTTTATCGCCTTGGCAAAGCTTTTTTAAGGTAAGTATAGTACTTTCTCGTGGCTCAATTGTGGCAGCCCTTGCGCTCATAAGCATGGAAACCATGGCCGACTATGCAACGGTAAGTTACTTTGCAGTGAGCACTTTAACCACCGCAGTGTACGATACATGGTTTGGTTATTACTCACTCACGGCTGCAGCGAAAATATCGGGCGTTATGCTGTTACTGCTGTTTTTAGCTTTAATGGCGGAGCGCTTTAGTCGGCGTAACCAAGCCGTGTTTGAGCGTCAATCAGGTGTTAATAGCGAGTCGTTATACAAACTTAAAGGTAAACAAGCATGGCTGGCTACGTCATTTTGCAGTGTTATTTTGCTCATTGCTTTTATTATTCCTATGTTGGTATTGCTAAATTATGCAATAACTTACTTTGATAAAGCGTGGAACACGGCATTTTTTAGTTACGCGTGGCAAAGTTTACAAGTAGCTATTATTGTAAGCGTAGTCAGCATAATACTCGCTACACTCATTGTTTTTTATCAGCGTGTGGCAAAGCAAGGCTATTCTTTAATACCTGGTCGCTTAGCGAGCACCGGCTATGCACTGCCAGGTACGGTACTGGCTATTGCTGTGTTATTACCGCTTAGCGCATTAGAAAACTCAATAAATACAGCCCTTGAGAGCTACAACCTAGATATAGGTTTATTACTAACCGGTAGCATTATCACTATTATACTGGCTTACTTAGTGCGCTTTTATGCCATTGCGCACGGTGCTATAGAATCGAGCTTTGTACGTATTAGTCCATCACTGGATATGGCTAGCCAATCTATGGGTAAAAGCCAAGGGCAAACACTGCGCTTAGTGCACCTTCCTTTATTACGTCGAGGTCTTTTAACAGCTGCATTGCTTGTATTTATTGAGTGTATGAAAGAGCTGCCTGCCGCATTACTATTAAGGCCTTTTGACTTTGAAAGTTTAGCCACACATGTATTTCAATATGTGAGCGATGAGCAGCTTGAGCTTGCTTCTATTTCCGCTTTATTTATTGTTTTGGTTGGGTTGATCCCCTTGTATTTTATTAATCGTTCTATGGAGCAACGCAGTTAAATGAGCCGTTTAAATTTACAAGACGTGGGTTATCACTACAGTGGCACGCACGTGCTACACAATTTAGATTTAACGGTGAGTCAAGACGAAATTGTGTGTTTGCTCGGAGCCAGCGGCTGCGGTAAAACAACCACCTTAAAAGCAATTGCTGGCCTTATTGAAATAAATGAAGGTAGTGTATTTATAGATGGCAAATGTGTAAGCGACAAGCATACATTTGTATCACCAGAGCATCGTAATATAGGGATGATGTTTCAAGATTATGCCCTGTTTCCGCACCTCAGTGTGGCCGATAATATTGCGTTTGGGCTGGGTAAAGTAAGCAAAGCGCAAAAACAGCAACGGGTAGAGGAAATGCTAGAGCTAGTGCATTTAACGGGGTGTGCAAAACGCTACCCTCATCAGCTCTCGGGTGGCCAGCAGCAACGCGTGGCTATTGCGCGGGCTTTGGCTTATAAGCCAAGTTTATTGCTTCTTGATGAGCCTTTTTCGAACATAGATACACAAGTACGCTTTGAGTTAATTGCTGATATTAGGCGCATTATTAAAGCGCAGCAGGTTTCTGCGGTATTTGTTAGCCACTCAAAAGAAGAAGCCTTTGCGTTTTCAGACACGCTAGCCATTATGCACCAAGGAAAAATAGCCCAACAAGGTACACCAGAGCAGCTTTTTGCCATGCCAAAGACAAAGGAGGTTGCAGAGTTTCTGGGTCAGGGCATATACTTAGGCGCAGAAGTGTTAACGGCAACTGAATACACAACGCCTTTTGGTGTCGTGCAATCGCAGCATGAGCATACGCACAGTGCAATAAAAGGGGTGGTGTATATTCGTCCGCACCATATTGAGCTTGCGCAAAATACGCAGGCCGATAACCCTCAAGGTGTGAGCATTTTAAGCCGTCGGTTTATAGGCTCGGCTTATGTTTACACTGTTGTAATTGCAGAGCAAGAGATTGAAGTTGCCGCACAATATGGCCAGTCATTTGAAATAAATGAGCAGGTTATAATAAAAATAAAACCTCACACGGTGAATTTTTTCGAATCATAACAAATGTGTTATTCGCTGTGTTTTATAAAGCTAAGGAATAACAATGGCGCAAGCGCAATCTGGGATTTGTGCTGAAGCAAACTTACACGGTTTGCATTTATTTTTTAATGTATTTGATGGTCAAGACGAGTCATTGCGCGCAAAGCTTAAGCGCGTAAGCGCAATTGAAGAAGAGTTTAGTGATCAGTTCTCCGAAGCCATGCTCTCTTGCATGGTGGCTATAGGCGCGCAATATTGGCCGCATATACTACCTGAATATATCCCAAGCGAGCTGCAAAGCTTTCCTAATATAAATCACAGTGATTTTGTTATGCGCGTACAGCCATGTGATTTATTCATACAAATTCGCTCAGACCGAGAAGATGTTAATCACCTTTTTGCATTGCAAATATTAAAGTTGTTTTCGCCCGATGTAGAGCTGGTTGAACAAATTCGCAATTTTAGGTTTTTAGATGGGCGAGACTTTAACGGCTTTATTTATGCAGGCGACACCCCACATGGACGCCAAAAACGAATCACGGCACTGGTTAATAACCCCGACAGCTTTGAACACCAAGGCAGCTATATTCATGTACAGCGTTATAAACATGACCTGAGTGTATGGCAGCATTTATCACTAAGCGAGCAAGAGCATATTATGGGGCGCACACGTTTAGATAACACCTTAATTGAGCCTAAGGTAGATACGAGCCACGCGACTAGAAGTGAGCTAAAAGATGAAAGCGGCCAAGCAGTACTGCTTAACCAAAGCATGCCGTATGGCGATGTTTACGAGCAAGGCATGCTAAGTATTACATGCTCAGCATCGGGAAGTGCGTTTGAAAAGGTACTTAACAGCCGCATAGGAAAAGGGGAGTGTTACGACCACTGGCTTGATTTTACTCAAGCCGATATGGGCTCAGCGTTTTTTGCGCCGTCAGTTAGTTTTTTAAAACAGCTTTAAACCGTATCAAATAAAATACGTACGCGCTCTAGTGTAATGTCTATTTCAGATATTTTTGCTGGGGCAATAAAAATAGTGTCATCTCCGGCAATTGTGCCCAATACACCATCCGCTTTGCCTAGTGAGTCTAATAAGCGGGCAATTAACTGCGCAGCGCCTGGGCTGGTGGTTATAATAATCATCATTTCGTTATGCATAATATCAATAACAAGCTGACGTAGTGGGCTTTTAGCAGTCGGTACGCCCATTTCTGCGGGTAGGCAATAAACCATTTCTTGTTTAGCATTACGAGTACGCACAGCGCCAAACTTGCTAAGCATGCGTGACACTTTACTTTGGCTTATATTGTCAAAGCCTTGCTCTTTTAATGCTTCGACTATTTCGCCTTGCGAGCCAAAGTTCTCTTCTTTTAAAAGTGCTTTAAACGCTTTTACCAGCGCTTCTTGTTTGTCTTGTGGTTGCATAGTCTTTATTCATTTTTGTTATTTATAATGCAAATTCTACACAAAAATGAATAATTATGCAGCAGTTGTTTAGTTAACTTGCCAGTTTGCTGCGATAAACCAACAAAGTTTACAACTATGGTCGAAAATATACCTGAAATAAGCAGGATAAATTTGTTTTTAGTCGCTAATTTCATTATCTTAAGAGCCACAAATATTTCCTACCTCAAATTACGGAGAATTCCAATGAAAGTTGCTGTATTAGGTGCTGCAGGCGGTATCGGTCAAGCGTTGTCTTTATTATTAAAAACAGGCTTACCAGCTGGTTCTGAATTATCACTTTACGATGTTGCACCAGTTGTACCAGGTGTTGCGGTTGACCTATCTCACATCCCTACAGATGTTAAAGTAGCAGGTTTTGGCGCAGACGATTTAAATAAAGCGCTTGAAGGGTGTGATATCGTACTTATCCCAGCGGGTATGCCACGTAAACCAGGTATGGATCGTGCGGATTTATTTAACGTAAACGCAGGTATCATCAAAACATTAGCAGAAGGCATTGTAGCTAGCTGTCCTAAAGCGTTAGTGGGTGTTATCACTAACCCAGTAAACGGCACTGTGCCAATTGTTGCTGAAGTATTCAAAAAAGCAGGTACTTACGACGCTAAGCGCGTATTTGGTATCACTACGCTTGACGTAATTCGTTCAGAAGCATTTGTTGCTGAGCTTAAAGGCGTAGACGTAGCAACCGTTAAAGTACCAGTAATTGGTGGCCACTCTGGCACAACCATTCTACCTCTACTTTCTCAAGTTGAAGGCGTAAGCTTCACTGAAGAAGAAGTAGCTACACTTACTCCACGTATCCAAAATGCAGGTACTGAAGTAGTAAATGCTAAAGCGGGCGGTGGTTCAGCTACATTATCTATGGGTGCTGCTGCAGCACGTTTTTGTATGTCTTTAGTTAAAGGCCTACAAGGTGAAGACGTAGTAGATTACGCATACGTTGCTGTTGAAAATGGCGATGCAGAGTACTTTGCTCATCCAGTACGTTTAGGCACAAACGGCGTAGAAGAAATTCTTTCTTACGGCGAGCTAAGCGCATTTGAAGAAAAAGCTAAAAACGACATGCTTGAAACTCTGAAAAAAGACATCAAAGAAGGTGTTGATTTCATGGCGTAATAGCCAAGTTATGCACAAAAAAGCCTGCTTATGCAGGCTTTTTTATTGCTCGAAAATTATGGCCCTTAAAAACTAATTAAGGGAGGCTGCAAAGTTAGTGATCTCGCTCTACAGCTATACGCGCTAAGCTGATTAACGCTTGCTTGTACTGCGACTCTGCTAAAAAGTCTAAACAGGCAATGGCCTTGTCTGCTTCTTGCTGCGCCTTTTGCATTGTAAATTCAAGTGCGTTGGTTTGTTTAAGTGCCGTTAAAATAGCCTCAAGGTTATCCATACCATTGCAATGCTCAATGGCATCACGAATAAGGGCTCTTTGCTGATCACTGCCGTGCTTCATCGCATATATTAGCGGTAAGGTTGGCTTACCTTCTGCTAAATCATCACCAATATTTTTACCTAATTGGTCAGCGTCTGCGTTGTAATCAAGCACGTCATCAACTAACTGAAAAGCAGTACCTAAATGCATACCATATAAATTAAGCGCATCTAACACACTGTTATCTTGCTCGGTAATAATAGCTGCAAGCCCTGTAGCGGCTTCAAATAATTTAGCCGTTTTAGAGTAAATAACCTGCATGTAACTTGCTTCGGTGGTATTAGGGTCGTTGCAATTCATAAGTTGCAATACTTCACCCTCAGCAATCACGTTGGTGGCATCAGCAAGCACTTGCATAATTTGCATTTTGCCCAGCCCCACCATAAGTTGAAACGAGCGGGTGTAAATAAAATCCCCAACCAGCACGCTGGCAGCATTACCAAACTCGGCATTTGCAGTTGGTGTACCACGGCGCAGGTTAGATTCATCAACAACATCATCATGTAATAGTGTTGCAGTATGAATAAATTCAACAATCGTTGCCAAAGTAATGTGATCTTTACCTTGGTAACCCAAAGCTCTTGCTGCCAATATTGCCAGCATCGGGCGTACGCGTTTGCCGCCGCTGTTAACGATATACAAACCAAGTTGATTGACTAACGCCACATCTGAGCGCATTTGCGCGTGTATAAGTTGATTGACGTCATTCATATCGCTTTCGATTAACGCCTGGATAGCTTTTATATCCATTGATCTCCGAGCCAATTTTTATGTGTGAACGGCGCCGATTGTACAACAAAAAAAGCACTAGCTCGATATTTTGTGACGATTCATTAAAAAAACCGAGTTAAAAACCTTAATTAGCGCTTAATTAGGGTATTTAATTGTATATTTCACACTCAAAGGGCGACTATTTATTGCGCAGCCAATGGGTTCTGGAGTAGGCATAGCGACACGCAAATTTATTTTGTCTTTGCACTAAAAAGCGCTTGGCAACAGGGCAATTTAATATAAAATGGGGGAAATATTGAATTGCTCTCAATGCAGCTACTTTTTATTCATTTTAATTACAAAATAGGCTTGCTAGTTTTTATGCATTAGCGTAAACTTCGCGCCCTATCGAAGAATATTTTAGTTGCGTCGATTTGAGGGCGCACAGACGGAGTTAATTATGTACGCGGTTTTCCAAAGTGGTGGTAAACAGCATCGTGTGACTGAAGGTCAAACGATTCGTCTTGAAAAATTAGACGTTGAAACTGGTGCAGCAGTTGAATTTGATTCAGTACTTTTAGTTGCTGATGGTGAGAAAATCGAGATCGGTGTACCGTTCGTAAACGGTGGTAAAGTAACAGCTGAGGTTGTTTCACATGGTCGCGGTGAGAAGATTAAGGTTGTTAAATTTAGACGCCGTAAGCATTCTCGTAAGCAAATGGGCCATCGTCAATGGTTCACTGAAGTTAAAATCACTGGCATTAGCGCTTAATTAGAGGTACTTAGAAATGGCACATAAAAAAGCAGCTGGTAGTACTCGTAACGGTCGCGATTCAGAAAGCAAACGCCTAGGTGTTAAGCGTTTTGGTGGCGAATCAGTTCTAGCGGGTAGCATCATTGTTCGTCAACGTGGTACTCGTTTCCACGCTGGCGCAAACGTAGGTATCGGTAAAGACCACACTATCTTCGCAAAAGCAGATGGTAAAGTTCAATTTGAACAAAAAGGTCCTTTAAACCGTAAATACGTAACTATCGTAGCTGAGTAATCAGTAAGGTAGTAAAAAACCCCGCCTTTGCGGGGTTTTTTGTTTTCAGAAACGTCAAATATATACCCAAGCCTGCATTTACGTTGGCTTGGGTATATAATAGTTAAATTAAAGCCAATCCCTAAAGTGAGTAATCATGAAGTTTGTAGATGAAGTAGAAATTCGCGCAGAAGCTGGTGACGGCGGCAGCGGTGTCGTGTCTTTCCGTCGAGAAAAATATGTACCAGACGGTGGCCCGGACGGCGGTGACGGTGGAGACGGTGGTAGTGTTTATCTACAAGCTGATGAAAACTTAAATACCCTAATTGATTACCAGTTTGAGCGTTTTCACCGTGCAGAGCGTGGTACTAATGGTCAAAGCCGTAACTGTACAGGTAAAAAGGGCGAAGACTTGGTAGTAAAAGTACCTGTTGGTACACGTATTACCGACGTTGACACTCAAGAGGCGTTAGGCGATTTAACGCAGCATGGTCAAAAAATTGTGGTTGCAAAAGGTGGTTTCCATGGCTTGGGGAATGCACGTTTTAAATCAAGTACTAACCGTGCTCCACGTCAAAAAACGTTAGGTACACCAGGTGAAGTTCGTAACCTTAAATTAGAGCTTATGCTACTTGCCGATGTAGGCCTATTAGGGTTGCCAAATGCAGGTAAATCAACGTTTATTCGCAGTGTATCGGCAGCAAAGCCAAAAGTAGCTGATTACCCGTTTACCACGCTAATTCCTAATTTAGGGGTTGTGCGCCCAGAGGCTAACAAATCGTTTGTAATAGCCGATATTCCGGGCTTAATTGAAGGGGCCTCAGACGGTGCTGGCCTAGGTATTCGCTTTTTGAAGCATTTAGAGCGTTGTCGTGTATTGTTACACGTGATTGACGTTATGCCTGTTGATGGTTCAAACCCTGTTGATAATGCATTTGCCATTATTAACGAGTTACACCAATACAGCCCTAAGCTTGCTGAAAAGCCACGCTGGTTAGTGTTTAATAAAATAGACTTATTACCAGAAGATGAAGCGCAAGCTTTGTGTGAGCAAATTGCGCAAGAGCTAGGTGAAGAAGAAAACGTTTACCGTATTTCAGCAGTCAATAAGCTTAATACTCTGCCATTAATTCACGATATTATGGCATTACTTGATAGCATGCCTAAAGAGAAGTTCGTTGAGATTGAAGACGAAGAAGTTGAGTTCAAGTGGGATACCTACCATCAAAAAGCAACCAAAGGCGATGATGATGATTGGGACGACTGGGATGAAGACGACTACGATGTAGAAGTGGTCTACGAGCGTTAATAAAAAACATATTTTAAAAAGGAGCATAAGCTCCTTTTTTATTTTTTAAGAATAAAGTACTAGGTATTTGATGTGATAATTTCAATGATCGCCGCAATGGCAAACAACCGTGTAATTGGTCTTGATAATAAAATGCCGTGGCATTTACCCGCCGATCTACAGCATTTTAAAAAGGTAACAACAGGCAAACCTGTCGTTATGGGGCGTAAAACATTTGAATCGATAGGTCGCCCTTTACCTGGGCGCCGTAACATAATTATTACCCGTAATAGCCAGTATAGTGCTCAAGGTATTGAGACGGTCTCTACTACAGAGGCTGCACTAGAGCTGGTTAAAGCCGAAGAAGAGGTGATGATAATTGGCGGTGGTAATATTTATCAGCAGTTTTTACCAAGTGCCGATCGTTTATATTTAACCTTTATAGATTTAGAGGTTGAAGGGGATACGCAGTTTCCAGATTACCAAGCGGTAGCAACGTGGAAAAACGTCGACGAACAGGCAAATAAACCCGATGAGAAGAATCAATATAGTTATAAATTCGTAACCTTATATAAAAAAGATTAACATTATTGCGAAACTTACAGTAGGTTGGTACAATATTAGACAATTAATATAGGTAAAAAGTACCATAAAGGGTGTTCCATGTTTAAATTGTCAAAGCTAATTGTTATTACAGCCGTTGCTGCTGGGTCGTTAATGTATACCGTGCCTGCTAAAGCCAATGATCAATTAGCAGTATCTATTTGTGAATATATCGCAGCTGATGATAAAAACCGTTTACGTAGTAAACTAAAAAGCTCACGTGTAAAAATTCGCAATATTTACGATGCTATTCAATGTAATGGTAATAATTTACTTCGCCATGCTGTAGCTAGTAACGCTGTTAATTCTGGCGAGTACATAGTTAAAAACTTATCAAAAAGCGCACTGTCTGATGGCGCTGATATAGCATGGGCCGAAGGCAATGGCCACGGTGGCTCACCGTTAATTGCTGTAATTAAAGACCGTGCTGGCCTTTAATTAACACAATAAAATAAAAACCGCGCTGGTCGCGGTTTTTTTGTGCCTGGCGTTAGCTAATACGCAGCGCTTTAATAAATAGCTGTATTAAGCCTCTTATAATTTGAACACCCAAGTGATGAAACTCTTACCTTGTAATTAACCCGCGTTTCTTATCTTTAATAGCATATAAATTAAGTCGGTTGCTTTAATAAAGGCGCTGTATTCGCTAAGCCTTTACTCGTATATTTGGGGCAAATATACGTGTTTTCCCTGAGTTACATAAAATTGTCATAAATAGTTAATAGTCTACGCGCTTAAACAATAGGGGTTGTTATTTATGCGCGTATCATCTTTTACTCGGCTGTTAGCCATACTGCTAACATTGGCAAGTATTTTATTGGCCATCACACTATTTTGGGCAAGCCAAACTTTACTTAAGCTTGAGCAACAGGACAGCGCATACAGTAAATTAAAAAACACGATTTTAGTGGATTTAGCCGGTGGCTTAGGCAGTTATCTAGAACAAGGTGATAGCCAATACTTAAATCAATCATCAGCCCTAATTGAGCAAGTAAAAACACAGCAACTCACAGTACTCCCCTCGGTACTTGCCGAGCAATTAAATGAGCAGCTCAGCACGTTAGATACCGATATTAAAGGTAAGTACAGAGCGCTGGGTAAATTGTCGGGCAACGAAACGGCGTTACTTGATAATGCAATTCGCCAAATGGCCGGCTCAGCCTCGTCACTGATTGGTTATGCAAAAAAATCCCCTAATAAAAATAGCGATGCGCAAGCTTATTACACACTTGGCGCTGATTACTATAACGAGGTGACCAACCTTGCCTTATTTACTTATCAACTAATCGTAAGTTACGACAGCAATACTGAACAAAGTTTGCAGCAAAGTATTGCTAATTTAAATGGGTTAGCAGCCAAAATAGAGCAACTCCCTAATTTAGGTGTTATGAGCGAAGTTGACGAAGATGCTCTATTTTTTGAAGAAGAAGCTGAAGATTTGGCCGATGAAATAAAATCTGAAATTACCAGCTGGCCTAACCGCTACCCCCGCGATTTAGCCAGTACATTAGCGCAAGCCCAGCAACGTGAAGCCGGCACTAATGAATTGCGTGAGCAAATTAGCTTGCTCTCTAAAACCGTTATTAATGCAGAGCAGCAACTAAAACACGCACAAGGGGCGCTTAAAGAAAACGTATTTTGGGTATTTTGCTTTGCTATTGGCGCTTTGGTGATGCTAGCCGCGGGTGTTTATATTGTGCAGCGTAACCAAGTGCTCAACCCATTAAGGCAACTCAGAGACGGGTTTGCCTTTTTAATTGAAAGTAACGAGCTGAAAAACATTGAAAGTAAGAACCCAAAAACAGAAGTTGGCGAAATAGCCAGTTACTTTAATTTATTAATTGAGCGACAGCGCAAAGAGGCACAAGAGCGTGCCCAAATGCTAAAAGTGGTAAATGATTTTATGCAGCAAATGAGTGAGCATTTGCAAACTATTAGTCAAAAAGCGTCTACAAGTCATGGGCAAGTGGAGCAAAACCAACATTTGCTTGCTGATATTCAACAAATTGGCGAGCAGGTAAATAATATTAATGCCCAAGTGGCTGATAACGCCCAACACACTTTTAGTGCAATGGAGCAAAGTTTAGGCTTTGCACAAAGCATGCTAAGTGCCAGTTCAGATACGCAAACACGGGTTGAGCAAAGTATGCAAAACCTACAAGAGCTGCTTGCGGGGGTTGAAGGCGTTGGGCAAATTATTGAAGTGATCCGCAATATTGCCGATCAAACAAACCTACTAGCGTTAAATGCAGCAATTGAATCAGCACGTGCTGGCGAGCATGGCCGAGGCTTTGCTGTTGTAGCTGATGAAGTACGCCAGCTTGCCCGTCAAACTCAAGGCTCATTGAGCGATATTAATGAGCAGCTTACACTACTGAGCGAAAAGTCGGGCACAGTATCTACACAAATTGCGGCCTTAGCAGATGGCGCGCAGTCGCAAACACAAAACGCGCAAGAGCTAAAAGTAAACTCAGAGGGCGTGGCCGATAACGCTCAGCAAGCCAACAAAGTGGCATTTGAGGCCATGGAGCTGGCTAAACAGCAAAGTAATTTGCTAGATAACTTTAGCCAGTCAATGCAAAGTATGAAAGGCCAAGTAAGCGAATCAAGCTTACTTGTTGACGATATTCATAGCCAGTTACAACAGCAAATGCAAACCATAAAAGTAAACCTTGGTTTGTAAATACCTGCTAACACAAAGGTAATTAGCGTTATACTGTAGGCTCATTAATCAAATGCTTTAAGGATTTATCATGATTGAACAAGGTCAAACGTTACCCGCAGTTACATTAACGCAGCTAACAGACGAAGGCATGCAAACTCACACTAACGCTGAGCTTTTTAATGGTAAAAAGGTTGTGCTTTTTGCTGTACCGGGTGCATTTACGCCTACCTGTTCAAATGCGCATTTACCTGAATTTATAACCCATAGTGATAAAATTAAAGCGAAAGGTATTGCGGCAATTTACTGTGTATCGGTTAACGATGCTTTTGTAATGAAAGCGTGGGGAGAATCTCAAAATGCCCAACAAATCGATATGTTAGCAGATGGCGATGGCAGTTTTACTAAAGCATTAGGGCTTGATAAAGACACCGGCAGTTTTGGTGGAACACGCTCTACGCGCTATGCAATGATAGTCGACGATAATGTAGTAACAGGACTGTTTGTTGAAAAAGACAAAGAGTTTTCAGTAAGTCGTGCTGAGTCTGTGTTAGAAAAACTATAATCGCATTATTAAAGCCCTAAGTGCATGCACTTAGGGCCTTTTTAATTATGGCTGGTATTGGCCACTTAATGTTAAACCCGAAAAGGTTCTGTAAGCGTTAACGCTTAAATGCCACGTACCCGCTTGCGGATTGCTAAACGTACATGTTTCTGCGTTGCCGTTTTTATAAGGACGACAATCGTAGCTAGATGCGGTAGGTTGGCTGCCAAACTTAACAAATAAGTCAGCATCACCTGTACCACCTGAGGTGGTGACCGTAAATGTGCTCATTCCTGCTGGCACATCTAAGGTATAGTGCTTCCAGTTACCTGTTGTAGCCGTTACATCGCTCACCGTGCCGCCACCGGCTTCTGGTGTAGTTGAACTGCCACCTGTAGAACCACCTGTAATATTACCCACTAAACTAACGCCAGAATAAGCCGAGTAGCCACGAAGCATTACATGGTATGTACCAGCGGTTGGGTTATCAATAGAACATTCTTCGCTATTACCGCCTTTGTACGGACGACAATCGTAGCTTGAGGTAGTTGGTTGGCTGCCTGCGCGTACGTATAAATCTGCATCGCCGCTACCGCCACTCATTGTGAATGTAACATTCGTTGCGCCACTTGGTACTGTCATCGTGTAATACGCTTGTGAACTTGCAGCGCCGCTTAAGCCTGTTTTAGCTTCGCCATCTGTCAGTTCGCTATCGCCACCGGTAGGAGGTGTTGTACCGCCACTTGCTGCGGCTACAGCGGCTGCTGCATCAACAATACCTGTACCACAACTTGTACACGTTGCTGGGAATGAGCGGGTGGTCGATTTTAAAATGCTTTCTATTTCATCTGGGGTAGCATTTGGTTTAGCTTGCTTTATCAGGGCTGCAACACCGGCAACATGAGGCGCCGCCATTGATGTACCTTGAGAGAACGCATAGTTATCGCTTGAAGGTGTAGACGAGCCAGAATTATAGGTTGATAAAACGCCTTCAGAGTCGTTTGCAAAGCTTTGTGCGCCGCCCGGCGCTGCAACATCAATATTGCTACCATAGTTTGAATAATATGCTCGTCCGCCGTTACGTCCAACAGAGGCAACATTAACAACGCCACTACAGTTACCTGGGTTATAGTTTGCTGAGTTATCGTTATCATTACCGGCAGCAATAACCACGACTGCACCGTTGCTGCGTGCCGTGTTAATTGCGTTTTGTGTGGTAGAGCTACACGAGCCGCTGCCACCTAAGCTCATGTTAATTACATCAGCAGGGTTTGAGTTGGCAGGAATGCCCGATACACTGCCGCCAGATGCCCAAATAATGCCATCAGCAATGTCTGACGTTAAACCACCACACTTACCAAGAACACGCACAGGTACAACTTTAGCGCCATAAGCCACACCGGCAACACCTTCACCGTTATTAGTAACAGCCGCAACCGTACCTGCTACGTGCGTACCGTGCCAGCTTGAGCCTTGTGCGCCGTTATTTCCACATTCGCCAGCAGCTACAGCATCGCCCGGATCGCGTGCGTCACTGTCGCGACCGCCGCCATCGTTTGCTACCGATAGGTTAGAGATCATATCGTAACCCGGTAAAATGTTAGCATTTAAATCAACATGAGGGCGGTAGCCAGTATCAAGTACCGCAACCACTACGCCACTGCCTGTTGCAGTATCCCATGCGGTTGGTAAGTTTAGGCCTCCCGCTTGCTCGTAGTAGTGCCATTGGTCGCCGTAACGAGGGTCGTTAGGCGTTGCAAATGGTTTTAACATTTGATCCACTTCAATGTATTCAACATTGCCAGAATCAACCATTTCTTGCATAAATTCTTGTGCTTCTGCAGCGCTCAGTTTTTTATCTGCGCGCATAACGTGGTGGTTATTAAGCGCCATTGCACGGATGTACTTCGCTTTTACTTTACCTTTTTTAGAAGCGAAATTTTTTACAAAGCGTTGAGCACGCTTTTTCATATTTGCAGGGCTTGCGTCAGCAGACGAAATGCTTAGCATATCGTTCGCGCTATTTTTGTACTTAATAATAAACTGAGTTTCAAAACCCGATTGGCTTTGTAGTTTGGCTGTGGTTTCTGCCATAGAGGTAGACACATCTTGAGCAACACTTGCAGATGCTGCAAATACCGTACTAATAGTGAGCGCGATAGCGCAACGCTTAAATGATTTACTTGTTGTCATAATTATCCCTAGTTGTTATTAGTTAGTTCGTAATATTAAATTACGAAACAGAAACAAAGGTAAATGATCTGTTAATTTCTTTAAAATAATAATTGCTTATGTACCTATTTCTTTTAGTTATAACCTAGGTGTACGGTGCCTTTGTCGTTGTTTAGTATTTATCATATAAAACAAAAATAAGCATAAAGGATTGTTATTTTTACACTGTTTAGAAAAGCCCATAGCTAGCCTTGGTTACATTTGTTGCTATAAATTTAATAATAAATTCTATTCAGAGTGTTTAAACAAACTTTGCTATAATCGGGCAAATTTTTGAGTAGGGCGAAGTAATGAATCAAGTAGATGTAATTGTGATTGGCGCAGGTGCAGCCGGATTAATGAGTGCAGCACAAGCAGGTTATCGCGGGCGTAGCGTTACAGTGCTTGATATGGGCAAAAAGCCTGGTCGAAAAATTTTAATAAGTGGTGGTGGGCGTTGTAATTTTACCAATGAAAATGCTAGTCCAGAAAACTACTTATGCAGTAACCCTCACTTTGTTAAATCGTGCTTAAGCCGCTATACCCAACACGATTTTATTGAGCTGGTAGACCGCCACGGCTTGGCATACCATCATAAAACCTTAGGCCAATTGTTTTGCGATAACAGCGCGCAAGATATAGTCGATATACTACTTACCGAATGCGAGTGGGCTGGTGTTAATATTAAATTGCGCAGTGAAGTGTTAAATGTGGCTAAAACCGATATTGGCTACCGTGTTACCACGGAGCAAGAAACACTGACTTGTGAATCGCTAGTTATCGCATCGGGCGGTTTAACAATGCCCAAGCTTGGCGCCACTCCTATAGGCTATAAAATTGCAGAGCAGTTTGGCTTAAACGTACTACCTACCATGGCGGCGCTTGTGCCATTTACTTTGCATCAACACGATAAAGAACGCTTTGAAGGGCTTTCAGGAATTAGTATACCGTGCGAAGTGTCTAGCGAAGACGGCACCGTATTTAAAGAGAATATTTTGTTTACTCACCGAGGTTTATCGGGGCCTGCCATATTGCAAATAAGCTCATTTTGGCGAGCAGGGCAGGCAGTAAGCATAAACTTGCTCCCTGATCTCGATTTAAAACAGCAACTGGCTGATTGGCGAGAAACACAAGCCCAAAAATCATTAAAAAACAGCCTTGCGACTATTTTACCCAAACGCTTTATAGACATACTGCACGACAGCAAAGCGATTCCAGATTGTAATATTAATCAGCTTACCCATGCTCAAATAGATGAGTTAGCAAGCTATATTCACGCATGGCAAATAAAACCTAATGGCACAGAGGGCTATCGTACCGCCGAGGTAACTTTGGGCGGCGTTGATACCGATGAGCTGAGCTCTAAAACCTTTGAAGCTAAAAAAGCCAAAGGCTTATATTTTATAGGCGAAGTAACCGATGTAACGGGCTGGCTTGGGGGCTACAACTTCCAGTATGCGTGGAGCTGTGGGTTTGCATGTGGGCAATATGCATAAGTATTTCAGCGTATTGTGATAGATGAGATAAAAATATTACACTCTTAATTAAGGTGATTTTAAAGAGTGTAATATTGGTGCGTATATTTTTGCTGTTAAGTATTGTCGCTACAAGTTTTAATGCATTAGCATCAGAAAACTACAGCGATCATGAAGCGTTTTGCTTGCAACAGCCCAAAACGCACTGTTTAACTTATATTGAAACGCGCCTTAATGAAGTCAAAGATAACCCTGCACAGTGGTACAAAATAAAAACCTACCAATTTGATTACTACTACGACTACCAACAGTTCGAAAACTTACTCAACGCTATTACTCCTTTTTTAGAGCAAGATAAGCTGCCCGATGTATTTAAGCTACAAATGTATTTTTATTACGCGAAAGCACTTAACTATATTGGCAAAAAAGCAGAAGCTAAAACGTATGCCGCTAAAGCGTTTACCCAGTTAGACGGGATATATAATGCTTTTGGTGACCCTTTAAGATTAGTGGAGTTGGCTAACCTACACTATGTGTTTGGTAGTAAAAAAGCAGCGATGCGATTACTAAGAGATGCCGAGCAGCGCTTTGCAAAAAATAACGATCCTATTTTTCATTTAGAGCTGCACATTAACAAAGCGCATATTTACTTAAAGTGGCAGCAATACGAGCACGCAGTAAAAAGTAATTTAATGGCCTATAACGCCATAAAAAACACCAACCACGCTGCTAAAGTAGTGCTTGCTAGCGGTAACTTAGCGTACAGTTATCAGCAAAATAAAGAGTATTTACAGGCTATAAATTATTATAAAACCGCATTCAAATTTACTGAGCCCTCAAGCATTTACTACGCTATTTATAGCTTACGTTTAGCGCAGGTATATTTACAAATAGGTAAAAAGGTACAAGCGAAAGAATGGCTTAGTCGCATTGATAGAAACGCCACCGAGTTTGGTAAAGGCCATGCTGCATTGTATAGCAAGCTGCAGCACGCCCTTAGCAATAATTAATTTGCAATCGCTGCTTTATATGGGGTGTTAACGCCTGCGTAACGCGGGCCAAATATTTCTAAACCTTTAGGGCCTGTAAATTCCTTTGGCGCTGGTAAAATTACAACGGCTACTTTCATGCCTACCTCGTAATTAGGATTAGTAATTGGTGTGCCTGTTTGGCTGTTAATACAGCATATTAAATCAGGAATGGTTACGTGTACTTCGTCATTTAAAAACGCGGCCATGTTTTCGTTTTTAACCGTTATTTTGTAACTGTTATTTACAAACTCGCTTAACCCTTTAAGTGTTACTTCGCCTAACGTAAATCCTTCTACGGTGTTAAATTCAAATGTGCTTACCTCGCCTTCAAAGGCAATAAAGCCGCCGCCGTGCTTGGCAATTATGTGTGCGGTGTTAGCGTGCTGTGCGTTGGCGTCACGCATTGCTTTACCGAGTTTAAGGGCTTTACTAATGGTGCCGTGAATAACTGCGTTTTTCATTTGCTCAATAGGTAAAATATGATCAATGGCTGCTATGTCGTTACGGCTAATTTTAGCCAGTGCTCGCACTACTGTTTCGGCGCGTAAGTCGTCCATTACATTTTCGCAAATAAAGCACTCACCAAATTCATTCGCGGTAATAATGGGCGCTGCGGGTAAGTTATTTAAATAATAGGTTGAATGGGTGATCTCCGGTACTGCGCGCCCAGCGGGGTCGGCATCAATAATGTAGCCGTCAAACATTGCAGCTAAGTAAAACGATACTGCGGTGTTTGAGCCGCCAAGCTCACAACAAATAGTGCCATAAATAGCATCGTTACCTGTGTATTCAAGGGTGCGCTGGTAAGCAGCTAAAATAGCGTGCTTAGTGCTGCGGGGCAGGTTTGCATACGCGCGTTCTTCTTGTTCACTTAAAGCAGAAATAGCGCCTAACATGTAAGGCGTACAAACAAGCTCACCCGCGGGGACTTCATCGGCACTAATTAGTTTAAAGGTTTTACCCTGTGCGAGTGCTTCGTCAATATAGGCAATGCCTTCACTTAACTCACCGCCGCCGCCAGTGCCTAAAATGGCGCAGCCGTATAAAATATCAATAAGTTGGTCACGATTAAGAATTTGCATGTGTGTATCGCTATTGGTTAACTCATACCCATCCCCAAAACAGATCACTTGATTAAGCGGATTGGTATAAAACAGCAGGCATTAAAAAAATACCTGCTGTAAAGGTGAAAAAATTAAAATTGGTAACTGAGCTCAATACCGTAACTACGAGGCTTATTAGGTTGGCGCACTAGGTCTGTAACCCCATCGGCTAGTAGAAAAATATCTTCAATAGCGCGCTCATCCGTAAGGTTGTCTACGTAAACTTGAACGCTCCACTGCTCTGATTTGAGCCCTACACCGGCATTTAGGTAGGTATAACGCGACGACTCAACATCAGGAATATCAATACTGAATGTTTTAGGGCCTTCAATTAATAGCTCAGCGCGCGAGAACAGTGACCATTCTCCGTTGAGTGCTAAGTTATGATTTGCCGACAGCCCGTAGTTATACTCAGGCACCCAAAATTGTGGCCTGCCAGCCAGTTCGGGGCGCAGTGCAAAGCGTTTAATTTCTGAATCAACAATACCTGCACTGAGGTTAATACTTAAATTGCTGGTGGCAGCAAAGGCGGCTTCTAGCTCTAAGCCTTTGGTTTGTACTTCGTCAATAGAGAGGTTTTCAAGGGTGAAGGTATCTATATTAAATTGGGTAAATTGCGCATCGCCTTGCTCAATAATAAACGCGGCGCCATTAAAGGTAACTTTGTTATTAAACAAAGCGGTTTTAAAGCCCATTTCGTAGCTGTCAGAAATTTCTTTATCAAAGGTGCGGCTAATACCGTCGGCTGGCTCGTTAAAGCCCCCACTTCTAAAACCACGCGAGTAGCCGGTGTAAAGCAGTAGGTCGTCATTCATTTGGTACGCTAAGGTAACTTTAGGCTGTAATTGGCTAAACGATTTTTTAGCGTAAGTGGCGTCTTTATTGGTTGGGTCGAACGACTCGCGAGTATCGTGATCGTAACGCATCGCACCGGTGAGCTCTAACTGCTCGTTTATATCGTAGTTAAACTGCCCAGCAAGTGCCCATGCATCGCTGCTGTTGTTGTCGATAATTGAAAGGTAGGGCTCGTCGTTGGCAAAATCTGCACGCGTTAAAATTTCGGCATCGGTAAAATCATCGTAAAATAATACCGCAGTATCGCGGTCGCGCTGTTGATAAAACGCCGACACCGACCATCTAAAAGCCTGATCCGACTGGGATATAAACCGCGACTCTACCGTTAACGATTCAATATCGTATAACCCTTCAGTACCAAATGGGGCTCTAAAAAAGCCATCTTCGTCAATAAAGGTGGCATCGGCAGAGTAGTCGCCATCGTAAAAGTGCTCGTTTTCTGAATTGCTGTACGCGGTTACAAACTCAAATTTACCTAAATCGTAATGTTGGGTTAGCTTGGCGCTTAGCTCATACACATCACGCTCATCTTGGTTAATAATATTTTGTGAGGTATTAATTGAAAAGTCTTCAATGGTGTCATCGCTCACCCCTTGGTAGTAAGCAAACCCAGCTTCGCTTGAGGTGTATTTACCTTTAAGATTTATTGAGGTGTCTTCGCTTAGCTCAAACTCTAACTGTGAAAAAACCGATTGCTCTTTTAACGGGTCGGCGTAATCGCCTGTGTAGGTATTTTTAATCAGTCCGTCGGTATCTTTAATGTAACCACCGGCTCTAAAATATGCGGTGTTTTCATCGTTAAGCGAACCCGATACAACCGCATTCAAATTATACGTGTTGCCATTACCTACTGAGCCTTTAATTTTACCTTCAAAGTCTTCAATAGGTTTTTTAGTTGTCACAATAACCGCACCACCAATGGCGCCGCGGCCATACAGTGCGCCTTGTGCGCCACGCATAACTTCAATACGTTCAATATCAACTAGATCTTGGTTTATAAACTCTAAATCGGGGGCGGTAACACCATCAACTACAAACGCTAATGGCGGATCGCCCACCTGCGGTGTAATTAAGCCACGAATAGTAATACGGGCAAGGCCGGGCCTAAAATTATCGAGCTGCGATAAGTTGGGAGTTAAATTAGCAACATCACGAAAGTTAGTAATACGTGACTTTTCGATTGTCTCGGCGCTAAATGCGGTAACAGAGTCAGGCACGTTTTGTATCGACTCAACACGCCCGCGCGATATCACCGAAATTTTTTCTATAGTGTCAGTTACTGTTTGTTGTTGTTCTTGCGCATGCACATAGTTTATGCACGACAGGGTGACTGCCGATGCTAATAGTGTTTTACGAAAGCGTATTTTGTTGTATCTGCTCATGTTCTATGTCCTAATGTGACTATCATGGTGATGTTACTTAGTGATAAACATTGTCGCTTTTTCAGACAAAATAATATTTTGTAAACCCTTAATACAGCACACACAAATTGCTGAAAATAACGCTTAAGCGCGTAATTTTATGTATTTGTTGACCTTAAATTTACAAAATTAATTATTATTAAATGTGAAACCGGTTATGAAAAAAACGATAAAAATAGACAGGTATAATCAAAAAATACTGGCAATTCTGCACCTAACTGCCGATTTAACAAACGTTGAATTGGCCGAGCAAGTTAACTTGTCGCCCAGTGCATGTTTTCAGCGAGTAAAAGCATTAAAAGAGGCGGGATATTTTAGAACCTTTCATGCTGATATAAATTTAGAGCAAATTTGTGAGCACGTGTTTGCCTATATGGAATTTACCCTAGAGGACAATAACCTAGCAGCGCGGCGTAAGTTTTTAGCTGACATACACAACATTCCCGAAATAATGGATTGCATGCAATTAAGTGGCGATATTGATTATATTTCTTTTTGTTGCTTTGCCGATATTCAAGCGCTTAATGCAATGTGCGACAGGCTAACCGGCAGCTCACAGTATGCAATAAAAAAGCTGACTACACGCATAGTGCTTGAGCGCGCTAAGTTCTTTTTAGGCTACCCGCTGGAAAAACTTAAATGGCGAGACGAAATGAAAGTAGACGATGAAGAGTAGCCCCCTAATTTAGAGTAATAAAAAGGCGCTTTATGCGCCTTTTTATTGTTTAAAGTTATTGCTGAATAACCGGTTTGGGGGCAATGGCTTTTGCAAACAGGGTATAAATAACGGCCGTTAATATAATGGCGTCAATCACGCTAATACCGCTCATTGATACGTTAAATAAAGTGCCATTACACACCGCATATGCCGCGCCTACAAACCATGCGCTAAATGCGGGAAGTGAAAAGTTAGCGTTATTTGCCAAAGCCGCTGCGTTATAAGCATGGGGTTTAATAAACAGTGCATCAACAATAATTACGCCTGCTACCGGTACAAAAATATCAGACAAAAACGCTAAAAAGCTTATAAACATATCTAAAATATTTATAAAGGCTGCGCCAATTCCCACCAAACCTAATAACACAATAACCCACTTTTTATGCCAATGCGGAAAGGTAGCCTCCACGCTAAGTGCGGTACTGTAAAGGTTTAACGAATTTAAAATCCAGCTGCCTGCTATCACAATAAAAAACGCCGAAAACCCCAAATTAAGCGCAAGCATTAAGCTTAATATTTCGGTTTCTTGCATGGCGGCTGCGGCAAATACAGCCACAAAAATAACCAAAAGCTCAATAACCATATACGCAATAAATGAGGTGTACACGCCGCCACGTTTTTGCTTAGAAAAACGGGTTATGTCGGGCAATATTATTGCGCCAATAATAACGCCGCCAACAATGGCAGCGACACCATCTTCAAGAGAAAGCGCTGCTGATTTTTCTAAATTAATAAAATCAACCAGTGGCATACTATCGAGCGCGCCAAAAAGCATCATAGCGGTGACCGCAGCCAAAATAGGGATCATGATAGAGGCCAGCACATTAATGGCTTTAAACCCATACAGTGTGGTTATGAGCATGGCGCAACCTGCGACTATATCGATGGGCCATTCGGGCATAATAATATTAAATTCTGCACTGAGTAAGCGCACCACAGCATTAGAAAACAAATCAATATTTACGCCAAACCAGCCAATTAATGATAAAGCAAAGGCAATATTAACAATGCCCGCGCCAGCATTACCAAACGCTATTTTTACCAATAAATAAGAGCTTAAGCGGCTTTTTACACCTATGGTGCCCATAGCCCCACCAATAAGGGTTAATATAAGTGAGCCAATAACTAACGCCCACAGTGTATTACTCACACTTGAGCTTTGATGTATTTCTAGGCCGGTGATAAAAGTGGGCAGCGAAAAGCTGAGCATAGCGGCTATGGCTGCAATGCGCGGCCAGGCAACAAGTTCGTTGCTATTAATAGTGTGGGGGTCGTTCCCGTTTGGCATTGCCTGTTTCTCTTTTTTATTATCTTTTATATTACTATACGCCGCTGGCGTGCAAAATTTTTTATTATTAGGTGTTTATTCAAAATATGAGGTTTAAAAAGTAGGGGGCGCACAAAATTATATTTTGTGGTGATTATTTTTAGGGTGTTAAAGGCGTAACTATTTAGGCAAAAAAAACCGCCAAAAAGGCGGTTTAAAGGTCTACACAACATAATTAAATGTTTTACCTTATTGGGTTATTTTAATAACGCCAACACGTCAAAGCAGGCACCCATAGTATGGTAATCCGTTTTACCAATTGGGCTTTTCATGGTATCTATTTTTTTGTTATCTACGGTTAAAATTCTAAACCACGCACCGTATTGATGATCAACTAAGTGCTGCCACGAGTACTGCCAAATTTTGTCATACCACTGCTGGTATTTTTCATCCCCTGTGGTTTCATAAAGGTAGGCTGCACAGCACAGTGTTTCGGCTTGCACCCAAAAGTACTTGTCGTCATCACATATGCTTTTATCTGGCGCAAAGCCGTAACAAATACCGCCATGTTGTTTATCCCACGCAACGTCTATTGAATTATCAAATAACGCTTTAGCGCGCTCTACAAGCCAAGTTTGTGGCTTATGCTTATTTAAAAACATTAATAGTTTTGACCACTCAGTTTGGTGACCTGGCTGAAAACCCCACGGGCGAAACAAATTTTTAGGATCGTCTTTGTTATACTCTAAATCAACCTGCCAATTTATATCGTAGTGCTCCCAAATAAGCCCACCCATTAAATTAGCTTGGCGATTAACCATGTTATCGGCCAGTGTGAGCGCGCGATTTAAAAATAGCTCATCTTGAGTTGCTTCATAAGCGGCAATAAGTGCTTCGCACGTATGCATATTGGCATTTTGCCCGCGATACGGATCGCACTTAGTAAAGTCACTGTTGTGCTGATCTTTATATAAACCCGCTTTTGCATCCCAAAAATGCGTTTCCATTGTTTGAAATGTATCGTTTAGGTATTCGCGTGTCTCTGTAACACCTACGCGGTATGCCCAACTGTAGGCTAAAATCACGAACGCAAAGCCATAGCAGTGGTTGGTATCATCAAGTACAGTGGCGTTACCTTGCTCAACACTCAATAACCAATTGTAACCGCCTGTTTGCTCAACAAAATGGTGCTTACGAATAAACTCAATACCCGATTTAACACGGTTTAGGTACTTTTCGTCATTAAAGGTTTGGTACGCACGTGCATAGTTAAATACAAACCGAGTAGAGCTTACTAGGTGACGAGTTTGCTTATCAAATACCTCACCATTATCCGAAAAGTTTTGGTAAAAACCGCCGTGTTCGTCGTCTATGTTTGGCTCGTAAAACGCCAGCGTATCGGCAATATGTTCTGTTAAAAATTCGCGGCTTTTAAAGTTATCAGGTGTGTGGCTCATAGTGCGCTCCTAAAATCGTTAAGCGATTTTTCGTTAGGAAGAGACGTAAATGCCCCTTTGTACGATGCTGCATGAGCACCACATAACGAAGCAAATTCAAAAATAGTTGTTAGTGTTTCGGGGTTGTCGCAAAGCTTACTAAAAGAGCTAGGTGTGAGGTTTTGTAAGCCTAGTTGATACAGCAATCCACCTACAAACGCATCTCCTGCGGCGGTAGCATCAACCATAGTAACCTTTTTAGGGTGAAGCGTTTGCTTGGCATTTTTGGTATACCAATGCATCGGGTTGCCTGCATCGGTAACCACAAATAACTCACAGCCATTATTGAGAGTGTCGGCTATAAATTCTTCACCCGTTTGCTCACCCGCTAAGTATTCAAGCTCTTCTTTAGAGGCTTTAATAATAGAGCAGTGCTTTAGTAAGGGTAAAATGTGTTCACGCGGGTTAGCATTACTAGGCCATAAGTTGAGGCGTAAGTTAATATCAAAACTGACAATTGAGTTATTTTGCTTGGCAAACTCAACGCCATACGCGGTGGTTTTACGTATGCGCTCATCGGTTAAGGTATTTGAGCAAATATGAAAAATATCGCATTGCTCAAACCATTCACTGCTAAAGTCACTATTAGTAAAGTGCAGATCGGCGGTGTTATCGCGGTAAAACTCAAACGTACGGTCGCCGTCCTTATCAAGTGATACAAACGCAAGGGCGGTTTTTGCTTGGTCGGTAAAGCGCATAAAGTCGGTTTTTACGCCTTGCTCTTTTAAGGCGTTATGTAAAAAATCACCAAAGCTGTCGGTGCTTAGCATGCCAGCAAAGTAGGCGTTACCACCTAGCTTTGCAATAGCTACGCTTACGTTTGCAGGCGCACCGCCTGCAAACTTAGTAAACGCTTCGTGCTCGCTGTTGTTTTGGCTTAATTTATCAGAGAGTAAATCAACCAATACTTCACCAAAACATATTGTGTGTTTCATAATGCTGCCTTAGTTATTAATCAAGTAGCCAATGCAGCGCAATAGCGGCTGTCCATGAGAAATCTTTACCACCACAGCCAGCGCCTGTTTCTGGGTTAAAATATTCGTAGTAACCCGATTTAAGCACTAAATCGCGCGTGTCGTCCTGAATTTTATCAGCAGTGGTTGCAAACCCTGCTTCTTTAAGGCCGATGGCTATCATCCAGTTAATGTGTAACCAAATAGGGCCGCGCCAGTAACGTTGTGGCTCGTATTTTTCTTCTTTAGGGTGGGTAGATGCCACACTAAATTGACTCGACTCAATAAAATCTTCTGTCGCGGTATTAATAATACGCGTTTGCTCGTCAGTTGTTAAACCAGCATAAACGGTTAGTAGTGCCGCTGATGTTTTAACTTTAGCTAGGCTGTTGGTTAACACGTTTTTACAGTAAAAGTATTCGCTTTGCTCACACCATAACGTGTTAATTGCTGTTTGAGTTAGCTCTAGACGCTGTGCTAAATAATCGGTACGTGCATCGTTTAAACCGAGTTGTTCACCCATTTTGAGTAAATCTTTTGTCGCACGGTGCAAAATAGCAATAATACCTAGGTCGTTCATTTTGTACGGGCAGGTTTCGTAAATTACTTTGCTATCAAAATTGTTACGTTTAAAAAAGTTTACTAGGTATAAGAAACGGTCGTACTCGCTTTTATGCGGGCGCTGCGACGAATCAACGTGGCTGGTGTCGCGGCGGGTGTATTCCCAATCAACACCAGGTACAGCTTCAAGGGCACCATCCCACGATGGGCTGTTATCCATACCCGATTCCCACGGGTGATAAGTGACCACTAAGCCTGTGTTTTCAGGATCGCGGTCGTTGTACCACCATAAATGGTAATCAACAACTTGAGAAAATAATGCTTTAACTTTTTGCTTTGCAAGGGCTTTATCTTGTGCGCTGGCAAGCATTTCTTTCATTACTGTTGCCACAACGGGTGGCTGCGAAATAGACGTACTTTTAATTTTTTTATCAGAGCCCCACACATCTGGACCAGGGAAGTAGGTAGTTGAATCTTTATGAAATAAGATATGTGGCACCATGCCGTCATCCCACTGGCCTGAAAATAACACATCAATTTCTTGCCACGCACGGCTCTCGTCAGACTTCATCCACCCTAGGGCTGTAATCGCTGAATCCCAGTTCCACTGAAACGGGTAAAGGCCATGCGTAGGGACGGTATAGCCACCTAAATCGTTTGCTATAAGTGTTTTAGTAGCAAGTTCTGTAAGCGATGCCGCTGTGGCTGCATCAAGTTTACCGTTGATTGTAGTAGTCATATTGGGTGCTCTTTGTGTGTTATTTTCGATTTGGATAATATTAAAGCACTCATTATGGGTTGTAAATGTTTTTTTTCTGTGCTTAAATCCTGTTCGAAGTAACAAAAAACTAACATGTATGCTTGATTATTTCGCACTTACTTAGCCACACTCTAAGTAATTACACACAGACAACTAGCACAATTGGAGAATACCCGTGAATAAAACTACGATCGCCTCTATTGTATCTTTATGCCTCACACAAGGCGCGTTTGCCGCAGAAGAAACTGCGCCAGATACAGCAAAAAAAGAAAATAACGTTGAACGTATTATCGTCTCTGGTACCAGCAAAGGACGCGTTATTTCAGATACCCCACAGTCAGTAACCTCTATTAGCGAAGATGAGTTAATAAAGCTTTCATCAAGTAGCCAAGCAGATGTATTACGTTATATCCCTGGTATTAAAGTAGAAGGGGGCGGTGGTGAGGTTGGAACAAACCTACAAGTAAGAGGCTTACCTTCATCGGGTCAGTTTCAGTTTACGCCACTGTCGTATGACGGTTCACCTAGTTTGAGTGTTTTTGGCTTAAACTCATCGGCGTTTGATGTGTACTACCGAAACGACTTAGGTATTGAGCGTGTAGAATTTGTGCGTGGCGGTGTGTCTAACTTATTTGGCCAAGGCTCTGTAGCGGGTATTATTAACTATATTTCTAAAACGGGCAGCGATGATCCGCAAAGTACTGTGCAAATGGAGCTTTCTGATCAGGGTCGTACCCGTTTAGATTTTGCTACAAGCGGGCCGCTTAACGAAGATGGCCTTTATTATGCGCTGTCGGGCTTTTACCGTTACGATGAGGGCCCGTTAGATACAGGGCTTGAGACTAAAGGCACTCAGCTGCGCGGTAATATTCGTAAAGAATTTGATGACGGCTCTGGCTCATTTACGGTGTATGGCCAATACATTGACGACCAAGCGCAGTTTTACCTGCCTATTCCGCTTGATGGCGACAGCCGCGAACGCTTAACTGGTAACGATGGACGCGAAGTGGAGTCATTACAAACTGCTAATGTGTCTAACCTCTCTTACGATACTGCCAATGGTCGTTATGAATCGCCAATTAGTGATGGGGTGGTAACTAAAGGTGGCTCAATCTCGGTCGTATTTGAAAAAGAGCTCGCTAACGATTTTGCTATTAACATGCGCAGTAAATACGCAAAGTACCAACACGAATTTAATCTATTTTTAGATGGCGACGGTATTATTAATGTACCTGAGAGCCAAGAAGAGTTTTTAGCTAACCATGGCTTAGGTGATGTAAGCGATGCAGCGTTTACTTACACTGCATCGGGGCAGGCACTGGCAAGCGATGACTTATTATTTGCTAATCGTATTTTAGATAGAGACCGCCCAGCAGAGGATTTTTCTGCCGAATTTAATATTGTTAAAAGTATTTTTGTTGGCGATTTTAGCCACGATATTACCGTAGGTACGTTTTTCTCTCACAGTGAAGCCGATGACGATAACGTTATTACGACCTACTTGGGGGAATTTAACAATAACCCAGAACTGGTTGATTTAACGTACACCAATGCCGATGGTGATGTTGTTCAGTACACACAAAATGGTATTAGTGGCCCAGGTATTTCTTACACCAACCAAACAATTAGCGCTACCCGCCGTGCGCTTTATATAGCGGACCAAATGGAAAGCGATGATTGGATTATCGACTTTGGTGTTCGTTATGAAGAAATTGACGGCAAAATTAGCCGTGAAGGCAGCCAAGTTGTACAAATTTCTGATGATCCATCACTTGCGCCTAATTTACAGGTAAACACCACAGGCAGTGGTGTAATGACTTACGGCGAAGTAGACACCTCTGAATTTGCAGTATCGGGTGCAGCCTTATACCGCTTAACCGATAACTTAAACGTATACGCGAATGCATCTCGCGGGTTTTTCTTCCCAGAAATTAGAGGAATTCAGTTTAATGATTTAGGTGAGCCTGCCAGCTACGAAGCCGAAATTGTTGAACAAGGCGAGCTTGGTATTAAGTTTTTTGATAACGACTTTAGCGGTAGTATCACGTTATTTAGAACCGACTTAAAAGACAGACGTAGCGTAGACTTTGTTAACGATGGCAACGGTGGGGTATTAGAGCTGCCTGTTATGCAATCAACCAAAGCAACGGGTGTGGAGCTTACGGGTCGTTACGATATTACCGACGAGTGGGCGGTTGATGCCAACATGACCTACACTGATCACGAATTTACTGAGTTTGACTCAGACCCTTCTATTATTGGTAACGAGTTACGTCGTAAACCAAAAGTATTATTTAACTCTTCTATAAGCTACACCGCAGATAATTGGGATGCTGCTTTGTATCATAACTTTACAGGTAAAAACTTTGCTAACGATGCAAACTCTGTAGAGCTTGATTCATTCCACTTGTTTAGATTTGATGCGGGTTATAACTGGCAAATCGCCCCAGAGCAAACCGTACGTTTAAGCGTAGGGGTATTTAATTTGTTTGACTCTGATGGTGTTACCGAAGGCTCGCCGCGTTTAGGTAATAGCCAAACGTCAGACAATCCTTACTTTGTAGGCCGTCCAATTCTCCCACGACGCGTTACATTTAGAGTCAAATACGACTTTTAAATAAATGCTTTACGCCTATTAACCTGTTTTGGGGTTAATAGGCTTTTTGCATTGTGATGCATTTTTCAGCTAAGTTAGCGATAGGCTTGTTTTTAGGGACTGTTTTAGAAGTAAGCATATAGCTGTTTAGTTTTTTATTTTTGAGAAGGCGCTGTGTTTTCTTAATGTGAATACGCGAAATAATTATGAATATATTAGATTTTTCAATAGTTGCTCTTTACCTTGGTGCCTTATTGGTAATGGGGTTTATGCTACGCGAACAAACCAATAAAAGTGATTACTTTTTAGGAGGCAAAAGCTTAGGGTGGAAACCTTTAGCTTTGTCGGTAATGGCCACTCAGCTTTCGGCTATTAGCTTTATTTCGGCTCCTGCATTTGTTGGTTTGCGTGAAGGCGGTGGTATGCAATGGCTCTCGTATGAGTTAGGTGTGCCGCTGGCGATGATTTTAATTTTAGCGACTATTTTACCTAAGCTTTATAAAAGCGGCATTGTAAGTATTTATGATTACTTAGAAATGCGCTTTGGTCGTTCTACCCGTGTGCTTATTAGTGTGGTGTTTCAGTTTAGCCGCGCATTTGCCACCGGCATTATGATTTATGCGGTATCGCTTATTCTCCAAGGCACCATGGGCATAGAAGCATGGCAAGCCATTGTGCTTACCGGCGTGATCACGGTGTTATATTCACTGCAAGGCGGTATGAAAGCCGTGGTGTATGGTGATGCAATTCAAATGATCATCATTGTACTAGGTACTATTGCTTGTATTGGCTTTGGACTTTATCACTTAGGTGGGGTTGATACCTTTATTGCTAATGTTGATTCGAGCCGATTAGAAGCCATAAAATTTGATTCGTTTGGATTTAGTGGCGATGGTTTTGGCTTTTTACCTATGATTTTTGGTGGTGTGGTGCTTTACGCCTCTTACTATGGATGTGACCAAACACAAGCGCAACGTGCACTTAGTGCAAAAGATCCTAAAAACTTACGCTACATGATTTTAGCCAACGGCGTAGTACGTTTTCCTATTACTATTTTATATTGTGTGTCGGGCTTAATTGTAGGCACACTGGCTATGAGCAATCCTGAGTTTTTAGCCAAAATTCCAGCCGATAACCCAGATTGGATGATGCCAATCTTTATTTTAGATTACTTACCACATGGCTTAATTGGTTTATTAGTGGTGGCTATTTTATCGGCGGCTATGTCATCACTTAGCTCTGCTATTAACTCGCTTTCGGCGGTAAGTATTGAAGACTACAGCCGTATTTCAAATAAAGAGCTAGACCAACCAACGTACTTAAAACTAGCTAAATACTTAGGGCTTATTTGGGGTGCAATTACGTTAATTTTATCGCTTTATGCCGGTGATATAGCACCTACTATTATTGAAGCCATTAACAAAGTAGGCTCGTTATTTTATGGCCCAATACTGGCGGTATTTTTAATTGCCGTAGTTAGTAAGCGCAGTGCTGCGCTGCATGCAAACATAGGCTTAATTAGTGGTGTGTTAATTAACTTGTTGGTGTCGGTATTTGCGCCAGACGTATTTTGGTTTTGGTGGAACTTTATTGGCTTTGTGGCTACAGCGGTGATTACCCTTACGACAAGCGTTGCTATTCCACGCGAAGTAAACGAGGTTGCTAAAGCGCAAAACGCTGAGACTATCTCAAACTCAATTGTAACCGGTAAAGATATCGTTATGCTGCTTAGCATGTTTGTTGTGATGGTATTAATTTGCCTTGCTATTCCATCAATTTTTTCGTGAGCGTTAACCCATGGATTCTAAAAAGTCATTTTTAATCGATTTATTTACCACGGCGGTAAATGCCTGTAAACCCAGTGCGTGTATGAGCAAGTACTTGGAAAATATAGATGCCAGTAATGGCTTATGCGTGGTGGGTGCCGGTAAGGCCGCCGCAGAAATGGCCGCAGAGGTTAACCGTTTTTATGGTGATAAATGCTTTGGTGCGGTAGTGACACGTTACGGTTACGAAAGTGCCGGCGATACTGGGCGCATTAAAGTGCTTAGTGCTAATCACCCAACGCCAGATGATAACAGCTTAGCAGCAGGTAAAGAGTTATTGGCGTTTGTAAAAAATAATCCGGCCGATATTCCTATTTTGTTTATTATCTCAGGCGGCGGCTCGTCGCTTATGTGTTTGCCGGTAGATGATGTGCCGTTTGAGCAAAAGCAGGCACTTAATCGGTTTTTACTTAAAAGTGGTGCAAGCGTTGATGAAATTAACGTTGTGCGCAAACAGCTCTCGCTTGTTAAAGGCGGTAAGTTAGCACAAGCGGCTAAATCGGATTATGTCACGCTGATTATTTCGGATGTAGTAGGGGATAAGCCAAGTGATATTGCATCAGGCCCCACAATTAGCGATAACAGCACTAAAGCCGATGCGCTGGCTATTTTACAAAAGTACAATTGGCCGGTTATTAACGAAATTGAAGCGCATTTATTAAAGCCTGAGCAACCACGTGCGGCAGATACTCAAGGCAAACACTTTATTGTGGCTAATGCCCAGCACGCGATTGACAGTGCTATTGATGTAGCACAGCACCAAGGCTGGGATACGCAAGTACTTGGGTACGACATTCAAGGTGAGGCAAAAGAGGTTGCCCGCGCACATGCTAAAATTGCCCTTGAGCAAAAAGCGCAAGGTAAGCGCGTTATGTTGTTCTCAGGCGGTGAGCTTACAGTAACGGTAGCCGATGTTTATGGTGATGGCGGCCCTAATCAAGAGTACTTAATGGCATTGGCTGAGGCGCTTAACGCCGAGGCGGGTATTTATGCCATAGCGTGTGATACCGATGGTGTAGATGGCAGTAAAGACGTTGCCGGTGCGTATATAAATAGCAGCACGATTACGCGCGCACTTGATGCTGGCGAAAACTTACACGCTCAGTTAGAAGGCCATAATAGCCATCAGTTTTTTAAAGCCATTGATGATTTAATTATTACTGGGCCAACCAATACTAACGTTAACGATTTTAGAGTGATAGTGATTGAGTAGGCGCTCGCCTACTTGTTCTTTAAAGTGGTTTAACGTAACCTTGTGCTCCAATTTTATTAGGGTTAATAGCTATGTTTTCGCTAAATAACAGTAACTTATTACGCTCAGGATTTGAGCTTGGAAAAGGCGACAAACTTTTTCAAGACATTGAACGTGATATTATTAAAGTGGTGTTTTGGGAGCAGTGCGTAACACAAAGCCATATTGTGAGCGCCACCCGAATTCCGCAGCAAACTGTCTCGCGTTTACTTAAATCGTTAACTCAGCATGGCGTAATAATGCAAACCGATACGCTAATACCTAATAAAAAGGGTAAGCCTGGGTTTGGTATTGCGCTTAACCCCGAATACGGCTTTACCTTTGGTTTAGCTATTTTGCTTGATGCTATTTCTGTAGCGGTTATGGATTTTACCGGTAAAGTTATTTACACCCATATGCAGCTTATGTCAGACATGAGTATTAATAACGTACTTAAAAGTGCGCAAAAGCTGGTGGACGATATAAGCGCAGAGCATAACATTGCAAGCGAAAAAGTGCTGGGGATGGGCGTGGGTATATCGGGCTTTTTTAGCTCTATGGACGGTAAAATGAATACCCACCATATGCTAGAGGAGTGGTCGCAGGTTGATATTATCGATATTGTCTCTAAGCATTTTCAACTCCCTACGTGGGTGGTGAATGACGCTACAGGCGCCGCCGCTGGCGAAGGGGTTGCAGGTATAGGCCGCGAGTATAAAAACTTTGTTTATATGTTTGTCTCGGCGGCATTTGGTGGCGGAATCGTAAATAACGGCGATGTACTACGTGGTACTTACGGTAATGCAGGCGAGCTTGGCGATATGTTGCCGCCCAAGTTATACGCTCATCCCAATTTAGAGTTACTAAAGCGCATTTTGAAAAAAAATGGTGTAGCGGTTGATTCAATTTACGACCTGCACGATAACTTTGACCCAGAATGGCCAGGCGTAGAAGAGTGGCTATTTAAAGTTCAAGACTCGTTTGATTTAGTAGCAACTTGTTGCTCGGCGCTATTAGATGCAGAAGCGATTATTATTGGCGGCCATATACCTAAAGAGCTGGCCGAAAAAGTAATAGCGCGTACTGAGGTTTACGCACAATTTAGACGCGGTGCTAAACGCCCAATGCCTAAGCTGGTGGTCTCAAACATTAATAATTTTCCGGTCTCGATTGGTGCAGCCACTTTGCCATTTAGAGAGCTGTGTTTGTAGCTTAATAATAGAAACTTTAAAACAAAAAGCCGATATTGATTTATACAATATCGGCTTTTTTAGTATTTAAACCAAATTCTTAACTAAGTATTATTACGAATGGGTTTTACTCTTCAACGAACGGTTCACCTTCTGTCATCCACTTAGCGGCTGGCTTGCCTTTTAAGTAATGGTCAAAGTACTGCATCATACGCACTGAAAAATCGACCTGATTAGGAAACTTTTTCAAATGATGTGGTTCACCTTCGTATTGTAAAAAGGTGGCGTCTTTACCCGCACGGCGCAGGGCTAAGTAATATTGCACGCCTTCGTGCCAAGGCACTGCGTCGTCTTTGTCTCCAAACATAATTAAAATAGGGGTATTTACTTTATCGGCAAAAAACACTGGTGAGTTTTCGATGTATAGCTCGGGTGCTTCAAATAAATTTTTACCTATGCGGCTTTGCCCTGTTTCGTACTGAAATTGACGCGCAAGGCCCGACTTTAAACGTATGCCGCTGTAGGCGCTGGTCATGTTTGATACCGGCGCGCCCGATACAACCGCTTTAAACATATCTGTTTGAGTGATCATAAACGCACTTTGATAACCTGCCCATGAATGCCCTTGTAGGCCTATTTTATCTGGGTCGGCTATGCCTAGGTCTATAAGCTTTTGCGTGGCGTTGATCATGGTTTGCGTTGACGATTTACCTGGGTGGCCTATTTCAAAGCGAATATCAGGTAAAAAGATTGCATAACCATTTGAGGTAAACATAGGGAAGTTAGGACGATGATTTAGCTCCATTTTAGGAAAATCATACATGCGCTGGCTCATATAGCGGTAAAAATACACAACAACGGGTACTTTATCGCCTTTTTTGTAGCCTGCAGGTTTAATTAATACCCCTTGTAGGTCTTCGCCATCAAAGCCTTTGTAGCTAATTAGCTCTGGCTTTTCGCCCCAGGCAAAATCCGCCATTTGTGGATTTAAGTTGGTAACTTTTTTAGGCGCTGTAAAGCTAAAGTCGCTTTGGTAGTAATCAGGAAACTGATGATAAGTTTGCTCGGTAAAGAGGTATTTATCGGCATGTTTTGCCTTTTTAACTACATCAATACGTTTTTTGCCACTCAGTACATTAGTAACCGTTTGTGAGGCTAAATCAAGCTTGGCTACTTCACGTTGCTTTGATTGTAAGTTAACGGCTGATACAAGCAATGTATCGTTTTGGGCAAAGTCTACTTGTTTTTTATCAAGCTTAATAACGCGATATTGCGTATTGCTTGGTTTACCATTAGTTAAACGCTCAGCGCGTTGAGTGTTGACATCAAACGCCCAAATATCGTATTTGCTATAAACCAATACTTGGCTGCTGTTATTTAACCAACCGGCAAACCCATAGCCAGGTTGCGGTGATGGATAGTCGTGTTTGTCATCGGCAAACGTGGCATTAATAGCTTTGCTAAGGGCGGTAACTTTGTTGGTTTTTAAATCTTTAAGTTGTACTTGGCTTTGTGCAAAGTAGGCTGCGTAGCGCCCATTAGGTGCAAGGCTTGGTGTAAACGGTGAATTTTTAATAATGGGAGTTTGCTCACCGGTATTAGTGTTTATGCTGTAGTAGTCGGCAAAAAAGCCACCGTACATAATTTTTTCTAGGTGGGCTTGGTCAGAATAGCCTAATACACTTTGGCTACGATTAGTGTTAAGCGCTAAATCGCTGACTTTTTCATTGCTTAGTTGTACTGCTTTTTGGCTTTTTAAATGAAAAACAGCGCTGTAATGGCGATTTTTATTAACCTTGTTCCACTGTTGCTCTTCTCGTGGTTTTATTTGGGCATCGTTGTTGTGCCACACGTTTAGCGCTTTATGTTCACGAATCGTGTCAAAGTCATACAGTGATGCTTGGTCGGTGTACTCTTTTGCTTTTATTTTAGCGGCCAGCTTTGGGTGGTTTTCAAAATATAAGCGCTCGCCATTTTCAGACCAGCTAATCGATGCTGTTTTACCTATAACCCATTCTTTATTAGGGGAGTCGATGGTGCTAAGGGTGTTATTTTGCCAAAGCTTTAGAGAGTATTGTCTGCGACGCTCATCATCGTTTACGTAGTTACCGAGGTTAAATGCGGCTATTTCTTTATCAGGGTGCCAACTAATTGATTGTGCAACCACGCCTGGCTCATCAATTAATACGCTTTGCGCAAAGTTATTATTAAGTTCAAGCAGTACAAGCTGATTGTTGTTGCCATCACTAAAGCTTTGGCTGGCAAGTAGCTGAGCGCCACTAGGGCTTAGCGCATAACTAAATACATTATTTAAGCTGTGGGTGGTGCTGTTTTTTAAGTTTATTATTACTAGCTCAAAGCTTTTATCTTTTTTATCTGGTGTGATAGCGCTTTTTTCTTCGCTGTTATCTTCAACGGGTGTGTCTTTTTCTGCTTTTTTATCAACTCGATAAGCAAGCCACTGGCCATTGTTACCTAAAACATAGTCTTTTACGTCGGCAAATTGCTGTTTTTCGCCGGTTTGGGTATTGACTAAAATGAGGTTGTTTTTAAGTGATGACTTTTTCTCGCTGGTCTCTTGCTCAAGTAGGGTGGGTACTTGTGTAAATGCCACCCAATTAGCCGCTTTGTTAATAACGGGCTTGGTGCCGCGCTCCACGGTGCTAATGAGGGTGTTTGTTGTTAAGTCATAAACTTGCCCATTTGCATCGCCACGGTAAGGCTTAGCGCTAAAGCTGAGGATTTTACCATCATCTGAAAGTTGGGTGTTTTTTGCGTACTTAAAATCGAATACGTCTTTAAATTCTAACGGCTTTTGAGCCCAAGCAGCCGGGCTCGCTAAGCTTGCAAGCAGTGCTGAGCTTAAAAAGGTGAGCGTTGTTTTCATTATTGATTCTCGTTTTTCACAGTACTTTTAATGTAATAAGTATTGTAGCGAGTTTGGTTTATATTTCGAGCGGATCAGATAAGCGGTATAAGAAAAGGGACGAAAGGGTTAACGTTAGCGCGAATAACTAGCGCTAACGGTAAAATAATAAAGTAAGGTTATAACCAAATTTTTTGTAGTTCTGGCCATTGTTTTTCAAATTGCGAACTTGGCTTTACTTTAAAGTCGCTGCGTACAAACTGGTTCATTTTACCTTCAACATAGGCTAGTAAAAAGTTAGCAAGGGTGAGTTCGTCACTTTGAAAGGTTTTACCTTCACGAAGTTTGCGCTCGCGCAGTACTTGTTTAAATTGCGTTTCTAGCTTTTCGAATAGCCCTTGTACACGTTCTCGTAAACGCTCTTGCTCGCCTTGCAGGGCGTCGCCGGTAAGTATGCGTGTAATACCTGGGTTTTTTTCTGCAAACGTTAGTAGCAACAACAAAATATTATAAACGCGTGTTTGGCTTTCTTTTTCGTTTTCTAAAATAAGGTTAATGCGCGATAAAAGCGTGTCTTCGATAAACTCTATTAGGCCTTCAAACATACGTGCTTTACTTGGAAAGTGACGGTAAAGCGCAGCTTCAGACACACCCACTTCAGCAGCAAGCTTTGCAGTTGTAATCCGTTGTCCTGGGCTGGTTTCTAACATTTGCGCGAGGGCTTGCAGTATTTGCTCTTTGCGATTACTTCTTTTTGTCGCAGGCATGAACCTTCCTTTTTTATTTGTTATTTTTAGCTGCTAATCATTTTTTGTTCAAATGAGTGGCTTATGTTAATGTTTTATTCAGTTTGTTTCCAGCACTTTATAGTTGCTTGGCAAGTTGTTTAATTACCTCAAGAGCAATGCGTGTTTTACTATTTACCGCCAGTGCTAACTGCTCATTTTGCCAGTAAAGTGTTAAAGCATTGTGATCGGAATTAAACCCTAAACCACTTTGCGATACATCGTTAGCGCAGATCATATCGAGATTTTTATTTTTAAGTTTACCCTTTGCATAGCTCTCCACATTTTGCGTTTCAGCAGCAAAACCCACAGTGTAAGGGCGGTTTTGCGTTAAGTTTGCCACGGCGGCTATTACATCAGGGTTTTTAACAAGGGTGAGGGTAAGCTCATCGCCTTGTTTTTTCATTTTTTGAGTCGCTACATTCGCCGCTCTATAATCGGCTACGGCTGCACAGCCAATAAAAGCATCAGAGAGTGGGGCATAGGTTAATGACTCATTTAATAGCTGCTCAGCGCTTTCAATGTTTATTAAATTAACGCCAACAGGGGCTTTGATAGTGACAGGCCCTGAAATTAAATTGACATGAGCACCAAGCTTTAAAGCGGCCTCAGCCAGGGCAAAGCCCATTTTTCCAGAGCTGTGATTAGAGATAAAACGTACAGGGTCAAGCGGTTCGCGGGTTGGACCTGCCGTAATTGTAATGGTTTTACCTGCTAATAATTGCGGCTGCTCTGTGGCAGTGCACAAAGCCACAAGCTCATGCGGCTCTAGCATGCGCCCAGCACCTACATCGCCACAGGCTTGCTCACCTTTGCCTGGGCCCCAAATAAGTACGTCACGTGCTTTTAAAGTGGCTAAATTTGCTTGTGTTGCAGGGTGTGCATACATTTGCTGGTTCATTGCTGGGGCTATTGCCACTTTAGCAGGGGTTGCCAGTAATAGTGTGGTAAGTAAATCATCGGCGATGCCTGCGGCCATTTTGGCAATGGTATTACTCGTTGCAGGCGCGACCAAAATTAAATCAGCCCATTTGGCAAATTCTATGTGGCCCATTGCAGCCTCTGCTGAGGGGTCAAGCAATGAATCAGACACCATTTCACCACTCACCGCTTGCATGGTTAATGGGGTTATAAAATGCTTAGCTGACTCGCTCATAACTACTTTTACTTCGCAACCTGCCTCTTTTAAGCGCCTAACGAGCTCGGCACATTTATAGGCTGCGATGCCGCCGGTGATACCAAGTACGATTTTTTTGTTTGTTAAGTTAGTCATGAGTGTTTTTTGCTTGAGTGTATATGCAGGCTAAAATAACAAATCTTTGTGCTTTGAGCTAAGTTTTTAGGATTAAATAATCAGGCTAATTTTAAAAATTGCATTACAGTTATAAGACTGTTTTTTAATCATCAAGGATGAATAATGCAATTAACATCGTTACCTAACTCACTTCGCCCACGCGAAAAACTCATTGCAAAAGGCCCTAAAGCATTGACCGATGCTGAGTTATTAGCGATATTTTTGCGTACAGGCTTACCCGGTATGAATGTGATTGAGCTTGCACAGCACCTGCTTAACGAAAACAAAACATTGCATAATTTATTTAACGCCAGCCAAGATGAGTTTTGTGCACAAAAAGGGTTAGGGATGGCAAAATATGTGCAATTGCAAGCGGTGCTTGAGCTGAGTCAGCGTTACATGCAGGAGCGTTGCCAGCGCGATGCGGTGTTTAATTCGCCAAATGCGGTGTATGAATATTTAACGCTGCAAATGCGTGGGCTACAGCAAGAAGTGTTTATGGTGCTTTATCTCGATAGCCAAAACCGTTTAGTAAAAGACGAAATTTTGTTTTATGGCACGATAAACTCAGCCAGCGTTTACCCCAGAGAAGTTCTAAAAGCGGCCTTAAAAAATAATGCTGCGGCCATTATTTTGGCACACAATCACCCAAGCGGGATTGCCGAACCAAGCCAAGCAGACAAACTTATCACTAATAAATTACAACAAGCACTGCAATTAGTAGACATAAATGTGCTTGATCACATCATTGTAGGAGGAGAAACGTGTGTTTCTTTTGCACAGCGAGGCTTGATTTAAGGTTGCTTGATGAATAAGTGTGTTAAAAATGAGCGGTTTGGACGGTTTTAGCAAATTAGTTTAATTTAAATGCAGTTTTTACTTTCCCTAAAGGCATTCGATCTTTATAATTAGCCGCTATCAAATTTACATATGAGCTGGTTGGATAGATCAGTATTTGATCTTTGCCTGTAAAAGCTGTATAAAGAGCGCCCTTCGATTTATCTAGGGCACAAATACATGGCCTTAGGTTAAATTAAGCTCGAGCGAAGTTATTGGAGATATATAGACATGTCTAAAGTATGTCAAGTTACAGGTAAGCGTCCAACGGTTGGTAATCACCGTTCACACGCGAGAAACGCGACTAGACGTCGTTTCCTACCTAACCTACAAACACACCGTTTTTGGGTTGAAAGTGAAAAACGTTTTGTAACACTACGCACTACTACTAAAGGTATGCGTATTATCGATAAAAAAGGCATCGACGCGGTACTTACAGATATCCGTGCTCGCGGCGAAAAAGTTTAAGGAACTGAATCATGCGCGATAAAATCCGTTTAGTTTCAACTGCTGGTACTGGTTTTTTCTACACTACCGACAAAAACAAGCGTAACATGCCTGAAAAGATGGAAATCAAAAAGTTCGATCCTAAGGCTCGTAAACATGTGATTTTCAAAGAAGCTAAAATCAAGTAATTTAGTTTTCTTTCAGAATTGTAAAAACCCAGCTTATGCTGGGTTTTTTGTTTTTAGCACTTATCAATATTAAACAGCCCCTAAAATATTTTATTAAATCAACAGATATAATTTAGGCATAAAAAAACCTTGCAGGTAAAACCCACAAGGTCATTATTTTTACAGCTTACTGTGCCGGCAATAGCAACTTGTTTACTTATGATATCTCAAGCACGTTTCTACTTCGTTTTTAGAGCCTAATATTACCGCCACACGCTGGTGGATTGCATCGGGTTGAATATCCATAATACGCTCAGTACCCGTAGAGGCGATACCACCTGCTTGCTCAACTAGCATAGCCATGGGGTTGGCTTCGTACAGTAAACGTAGTTTATTAGGTTTGTTTGCATCCTTGGTGTCGGTTGGGTAGGTAAATAAACCACCACGGCTAAGTACACGGTGCACATCGCCAACCATAGCGGCAATCCAGCGCATGTTAAAGTTTTTAGCACGTGGGCCGGTATCGCCAGCGAGTAAGTCATTAATATAGTTTTGCATTGCTGGCTGCCAATGACGCTGGTTTGACGCATTAATAGCAAATTCGTTTGTATCAGCAGGGATAGTGGCAAAGTCTTGTGTCAGTAAAAAGCTACCTTGGGTTTTATCTAGCGTAAACATGCGTGTGCCTTTACCTGTAGTAAGTGCAAGCATAGTTGATGGGCCGTAAAGCACGTAACCTGCAGCAACTTGTTTGTGGCCTGGCTGCATAAATATACTTTGATCGGCGGCATCTGAGCCTTCAGGGGCTTTCATAATTGAAAATATAGTACCCACTAGCGAGTTAATATCGGTATTTGATGAGCCATCAAGCGGGTCAAACGCCACAATGTATTTAGCGTCTTGGTTGCCAGCTACTGTGTAGTCTTCCTCTTCTGAGGCGATGGCTTTAACTGACCCAGACTCCAGTAAAATATCTTTTAAAAGCTGATTAGATAATACATCGAGCTTTTTTTGGGTTTCGCCTTGAATGTTTTCATCAAGCGTTGAGCCTAATACGCCAGAAAGCGCACCTTGGCCAACACGAAACGAAATTTCTTTACATGCTGCTAAAATGGTTCTAATTAACGATAAAAGTTCTCTAGGACAACCGTCTTCTAGTAATACTGGTGGGAGTCTACGCATTCTATTTTCCTGATAACGTGTACTAGCTAATCTAAATGTGAGAGAGATTAACTTAGTGCGCTGAATTTCGTCTTAAATACCTGTATTGTTTAAATAGCACTGTAATAATGGTGCCACCTAATCGTACTTAAAACGCCAATAACAAAGATAAGATTATGAAAAAAATACCACTAATAAGTTACATATTCTTTACTGTGCTGTGCTCTATGATAACCCAAGCGCACGCAGCAATTAAGCCTATAGATGAATTTACTGCGCAAATGAATCACTTTCCTGGGTACTTTTCGTTTTACTACGATACTCAAAACGGCAAAGTGTTTTTAAAAGTAGATAAATTAGAGCAGCAATTTTTGCTTCAGCAAAGCTTACCTTATGGAGTTGGTTCTAACGATATAGGCTTAGATAGAGGTCAACTTGGTAACACGCATTTAGTTCAGTTTGAGCGTTTTGGCGATAAAGTAATGTTGCGCGCGCTAAATACATATTATCGCGCTAATACCACTAACAAAGCTGAGCAGCAAAGTATTAAAGAGGCCTTTGCATCCAGTATTTTAGCGGGCTTTAAAGTGGTAGCGCAAAGCGAAAAAACGCTCCTGATTGATTACACACCCTATTTATTAAGCGATGTACACGGGGTAGGCCGTACGCTTGCAGCGCGCAAGCAAGGCAGCTTTAGCCTTGATGAATCACGCAGCGCTGTATATATGAATCGCTCAAAAGCGTTTGTAAAAAATACCGAGCTTGAAGCAGTATTAACGTTTAAGGGCACTAAACCAGGTAAATTTGTGCGCCAAGTAAGTGCCGATGCATACTCACTTACTGTACATATGCACCACTCACTTATTAAATTACCTGATGATAAATACACGCCGCGAAAATTTGACCCGCAATCAGGGTATTGGAGCATTGAGCATAAAGACTATGCAGCCCCCCTTGGTGAATCTATGTTTGTGCGCTATATACCGCGCCATCGCTTAGCTAAAAAAGATCCAAGTTTACCGATTAGTGAACCCGTAGAGCCCATTACTTACTACCTAGATCCTGGCGTGCCTGAGCCGGTTAAAAGCGCGTTACTTGAAGGCGGTAAGTGGTGGAATGATGCCTTTAGCGCAGCCGGCTATAAAAACGCATTTATAGTCAAAGTATTGCCGAGCAATGCTGATCCTATGGATATTCGCTATAACGTTATTCAGTGGGTGCATCGTGCTACACGCGGATGGTCTTACGGAAGCTCTGTTATAGACCCTCGTACCGGCGAAATACTCAAAGGGCATGTAACACTTGGCTCATTGCGTGTACGCCAAGATATTTTAATTGCAGAAGCCCTTGGTGCGCCTTATTTAAAAGGTAACGAGGTGGCTAAGAACTTACAGGCAATGGCACTTGATAGGATTCGCCAGTTAAGTGCACACGAAATTGGCCATACGCTGGGCATTGCACATAACTTTGCAGCCTCGGTGGGGGGTAGAGCGTCAGTTATGGATTACCCGCACCCACTACTTAGCTTTAACGAGCAAGGCGAGCTTGATGTAACCCGCGGCTATGCAAGCGGTATGGGCGTATGGGATACCCAAGTTATTAAGTATGGTTACAGCGACTTTACTAATCAAGATGAAAGTGCTGAGCTTGCAGCAATATTAAAAGAGAACAAAACAAAGGGCCTTGAGTTTATATCTGATAGCGACGCACGCGCAAAGGGCGGGGCACACCCTACAGCGCACTTATGGGATAACGGTACTAACCCAGCGCAAGAGTTACTTAGAGTGCTTGATGTACGTAAAAAAGCGCTTTCGCAATTTGGTATTAACAACATTAAAACGGGCGAGGCACTCTCGCAGTTAGAAGAAAAACTCGTGCCGCTTTATTTATTTCATCGCTATCAAGTAGAGGCTGCAGTTAAGCTAATTGCGGGGGTTAACTACGAATACGAAACACGTAACAACTCACCTGCTAAGGGCGCGCAAGTGGTTGCAAAAGCGCAGCAGCAAGCGGCGCTTAGTGCTATTTTAACAACATTAAAACCGGCTAATTTAATTTTGCCTGAGTCGGTATTAGCGCTTATTCCGCCAAAAGCGTATGGCGAGTCTAAATCGCGTGAAAGCATAACAGGGCGTACGGGTGTAACACTTGATGCGATGGCCTTGCCAGAAGTAGCTGCGCAGCATAGTTTATCGTTATTATTAAACCCACAGCGTTTAAATCGTTTAGCTCAACAACAAGTACGTAATTATAATTTTTACAGCTTAGATGAGTTGTTAGAGCAGCTTTACAGCCAAGTGTTTAATGTGTCATCACCTAATACAATGAAAGGCAAAATCACCCAGCGGGTGCAATTTTTAACTGCAAAAAATATGGCTGATTTAGTCACTAGTGACAAGGTAAGCCCAGAGGTGCAGGCGCAGTTACGTTTCTACTTGGTAAAATTAAGCAAAGAGTACAATCAAAACTCAATGTTAAGTAATACCAGTGTAGGAGAAAGCGCATTTAAACAGTATTTAGCAGAGCAAATAAAACAGTTTTTAAAAGTAGGTAAGTGGCCTGAAAACTTCAGTGGTTTACCAATGCCACCGGGCTCACCAATTTAATTATATGTTTTAGTGTGTAGTGGCTACTTAACCTCAGTTCAGGTTGCTAAATAAGTAGCCACGTTGCGGTGCCTAAAAAGGCAAAAATACCGACAATATCAGTTACTGTTGTAAGTACAACACTACCTGCAAGTGCAGGGTCTATATTCATTTTTTTCAATAAAATAGGAATACATGCGCCAGCAACACCAGCTACTACGAGGTTCATAAACATTGCAAATGCGAGCACGCCGCCAAGCATAAAATCCCATTGCCAAAGCGCAATTACACTGGCTATAAGTATTGACCAAATAACCCCGTTTAATGCGCCTATCGCCAGCTCTTTAGCCATTAAAAATCGTTGGTTAGTTTGGTTAATATGGCCCACGGCAATACCGCGAATAACCAGAGTTAAAGATTGGCTACCTGCTACACCACCCATTGAGGGCACAATGCCATTGAGTACAGCTAAAATAGGTAATATATCTAAGGTGCTTTCAAAAAAGCTGGCCACAAAGGCGGCAGCTAAGGCTGTGAGTAAGTTAACGCCAAGCCATACTGAGCGTTTTTTTGAGCTTTTTAAAACAGGTGCAAAGGTGTCTTCTTCATCATCAAGGCCGGCAAGGCTTAATAAGCTGTGCTCTGCATCTTCACGAATAACATCAACAATATCATCAATGGTGACACGTCCAAGCAAGTGGGCGTTATCATCGACTACAGGGGCCGATATCCAGTTGTGGCGCTCAAATAGCTGAGCAACTTCACTTTCATCCATCGAAATAGGGATAGACTCACAGTCTTCATCCATTAAATCTTGAACAATTTTTTCAGGCGGATTAGTTAACAGTGTACTAAGTGATAATGCACCTAAAAAACAGTTATGTTTATCAACAACGTATAAATCATCGGTGCCCTCTGGCAGCTCACCGCGTAGCCTAATATAACGCAGCACAACATCAAGTGTAACGTCTGGGCGAATGGTCACCGTATCGGTGTTCATTAGCGCGCCTGCTGAGCGCTCTTGGTAAGATAAAGCCTGTGTAGCGCGTTCGCGGTCTTGCGTATCCATAGCGCTAACCACATCTTTGTACACGGTGTCAGGTAGGCTACGTAGGACTTCACCTAAATCATCGTGGCCCATATCCTCAGTGGCCGCGGCAATATGCTCAGGTTCCATTTGTGCAATGATGCCTAAACGTACATCTTCAGAGAGCTCTTCTAGCACATCCCCTTGCACATCTGGGTCAACCAGTTGCCAAAGCATGCGTCTAATTTTATGCGGAGAGGATTCAAGCAGCAGTGCTGTATCACAAGGTGCTGTTTTTGCTAGCATGCGTCTTACTTGAACAAATTGCCCACTATTAAGTGATTTAGTCACTTGTTTTAGTTGCTGTAGTGGATAGTCTTGTTCAAACGCTTCTGGCATTGGCATCCTAAATATTTTTGTGTAATGGAAAGGTGTTTAGTAAGTGGTTTTGCCCACTGTTATTTTCTTTATTTTTTGTGCTAAACCCAATGCTAGGACTAAATTAGTGTTTAAAATTAAGTAACCAAATTTAGCTGGGGCATGGCTTTATTACCCTAAATTAAAGCACTAAATTAGGCGAGTCGGAATACCCTAACTTACTAAATCTTTATAGTTCAGCCTGATAAGTCTTTAACTTATAAGGCTATGGTGCTTTAAATTATTCTTGTTCGTTAAATCGTTGTGCAATTAATTGCCCAACCGCATGCAAAGCTTGCTCTGAATCAGGGCCTTCACAGACTACTTTAACTTCTTTACCTTTACTGCTTTCAAGTAGCATTAAAGCTAATACGCTGTCGCCTGCAGCTTCTTTATCATCTTGGTGTAAGGTGATTTTAGCATCAAACTGCACAGCTAATTGCGCAAGGACCGTTGCCGCTCTGGCGTGTAAGCCTAATTTATTTTTTATTAGAAATGTGTCTTCACAGCGCATAAATTACTATACCTAAACTGAACAGGTTATTATTTTAAGGTTACTTTTCTTGCTCACGATGACGAATTTTGACATTCGGATGCGTCATAGCAAAGCTCTCACCAATGGCTTGCGCTAAATAAACAGAGCGATGTTGACCACCAGTACAGCCAATTGCAATAGTGAGGTAACTACGGTTATTGCGCTCTAAGTGTGGCAGCCAAGTTTGTACAAAGGTTTGAATTTGCCAAGTGAATTTTTGCACTATGCTGTGATTTGCCAAAAAATCTTTTACTGGTTGATCAAGGCCCGTAAGCGGTTTAAGTTCAGGCTCCCAGTGGGGGTTTGGCAAAAAGCGAGCATCAAAAACATAATCAGCTTCTTTAGGTATGCCGTGTTTAAAGCCAAACGATTCAAACGTTACAATAAGTTGCTTATCTTTTTTACCCAGTATTTTTTCGCGAATTGACTCTGCTAATTGGTGCACACTTAAATCGGTGGTATCAAGCATAAAGTCAGCGCGCGTTACAAGTACATCAAGCAGTTCTTTTTCTTTTTTTATTGCTAAATCAAGCGGCAGCGAATCGATGGATAAAGGGTGTAATCTGCGTGTTTCTGAAAAACGTTTGATCAGTGTTTGATCATCACTATCTAAATAAAACAGTGTGGGTTTAGCAAAGTCAGGAAGGTACTCGAGAATATCGTTAAATTCGTCTTGTTCTTTGGGGATATTACGAACATCTATACTAACGGCTATTTTGTCATAGTTATCTGAAACACTTCGCACCAAAGAGGGCAGTAGGTTGACCGGAATATTATCTACGCAATAATAGCCTAAATCTTCAACCACGCGTAAAGCAACCGACTTACCTGAACCAGAACGGCCGCTTATGATAATTAACTCCATTTATAGCCCTTAGTATTTACTACGATTGATCAACAATTACTTGATACAGCTCTGCATCGGTTTTAGCACTACGCAGCTGTTTACAAAATTCTTTGTTGCTCAGTTTATCAGCTATGGTTGCCAGAGTCTTTAGGTGCTGTTGGTTATCGCCATCTGGTACGATGAGTGCAACAAAAATATCAACAGGGCAGTTATCAATAGCATCAAAGTTAACAGGCGTGTCGCTAACAAGTACTAAAGCCAGCGGCTCTTCTACGCCACCCATTCTGCCATGAGGAATGGCGATACCCCGGCCAATACCAGTACTGCCTAGCTTTTCTCTGCTTGCCAGCGCATTAAGAATATCTTGTTGTGGTAAGTAGGGGAGCTTTTCATGAGCTAGCTCACTGATAAACTCTAAAATTCTTTTTTTACTACTAAAAAGGACCGCAGCTTTGCTGCAGTCCTGGCATACTAATGTACTTAATTTCATAATATTAGTGTCTAGCAAGCTTCTCTTTATGTTTTATGACTTGACGATCGAGCTTGTCAATCAACGAGTCTATAGCGGCATACATATCTTGGTGCTCTGTTGAGGCAAATAAATCTGCGCCACTTACATGAATAGTCGCTTCTGCTTTTTGGTTGAGTTTTTCTACATCGAGAATGACATGCACATTGCTAATATGATCTGAGTGCCTTTCTAGCTTTGCAAATTTATTATTTACATAGTCTCTAAGTGAATCAGTTACTTCTACGTGACGACCAGTTAGGTTTAGTTGCATAAGCATTTCCTCTTTGTTTTTTACGTCTTATATCAAACTCTTTCTCTGATTTGACGGTGGAATAGCTAGCGATTCACGGTATTTTGCTATTGTGCGTCTAGCTACTTTAATTCCTTGCTCTGCCAATATATCCGCAATTTTACTATCACTCAATGGTTTAGCTGAGTTTTCCGCGGCAATTAGCTTTTTAATTAGGGCACGTATTGCGGTTGATGAACACTCGCCGCCATTTTCAGTGCTTACGTGGCTTGAGAAAAAATACTTAAGCTCAAAAATACCACGTGGCGTATGCATATATTTTTGCGTAGTAACACGCGAAATTGTCGATTCATGCATTTCTACCATTTCAGCAACATCGTTTAAAACCATTGGCTTCATGGCTTCTGGGCCATGTTCAAAAAATGCCTGTTGCTGTTTTACAATACAGTTTGTTACTTTGAGCAGCGTGTCGTTTCTGCTTTCAAGGCTTTTTATAAACCATTTAGCTTCTTGTAAGTGAGAGCGAATAAATTGGCTATCACCACTTGATTTTACGGTACGTGACATAGCCGCGTACTGACTATTTACGCGTATTTTTGGCATGCTATCTGGGTTTAGCTCTACCACCCAGCGGCCTTTTATTTTTTTAACCGACACATCTGGTATTACATACTCCGACTCTTCCCTTACTATTGTATCTGCAGGTTTTGGGTTGAGGGTATGTATTAGGGTCATGACCTCTTTAAGCTCGTCTTCTTTAAGCTTAGTCTTTTTCATTAATGTACGATAGTCGCGTGCCGCTAATAGATCAATGTGATCGGTTAAGATCATTTTAGTTTGTTCTATAAAAGGGGTGTCTTTATCAAACTGGTTTAGCTGAATACACAAGCACTCTTGTAAACTGCGCGCGGCTATACCTACAGGGTCAAATAACTGAATACGCTTTAAAACGGCTTCTATTTCGTCAAGTTCAACTTCAACTTCGTCATCGTTTTCTTGGTTAAAGCTTTCTAAAATTTCTTCGCAACTTAGCGTTAAAATACCCGAGTCATCTACAGCTTCTACAATGGCAATAGCAATGGCTTCATCAGTGGGGCTAAAAGGAGTAAGCTGAAGCTGCCACATTAAATACTCATGTAGCGTTTCAGTAGAGGCACCTTGATAAATAGACTCATCTTCTGGCATTGGGCCTGAGGATGCCGCAGGGGCTGCGCTCATGTACTCATCCCAAGTTACATCCATTGCCATATCATCGCTAACGGTGTCTTTATTTAAAGCTTCGCCACTGTCTTGCTCGTACTCGCTAGTTGTATCGTCAGCCGATGCGCTTACGGTTACATCATCCGTATCTGCTTTTTGTTCATTTTTTCCAGCCGACTCTTCCGTGTAATCTTGCTCTTCTACTTCTAATAGCGGGTTGCTATCAAGTGCTTCTTGTATTTCTTGCTGGAGATCCAATGTACTGAGCTGCAGCAAGCGAATCGCTTGTTGCAATTGTGGAGTCATTGTAAGTTGCTGGCCCATGCGCAGCTGTAATGATTGCCTCATGTATCTCTAACAATCCTTTTATGTTGTTATAATTAATATTAGCAGATGCTTGTAGGTGTGGCTTAAATGTTACAGCCTAAATTGCTCGCCTAAATAAACATCGCGTACAGTTTTGTCATTTAATACGTGTTCTGGGGTGCCAGATGCAATTAGCTCCCCATGAGAAACAATGTAGGCTTTTTCACAAACATCAAGGGTTTCTCTTACATTGTGATCGGTAATTAATACGCCAATGCCACGGTTTTTAAGATGTTCTATTATTTTCTTTATATCTAACACTGAAATCGGATCAACACCAGCAAAAGGCTCATCCAATAAAATAAATTTAGGGTTTGCTGCCAGTGCTCTGGCAATTTCTACACGGCGGCGTTCACCACCAGAAAGCGCCATACCTTGGCTATCGCGAATATGCTGAATACTAAATTCATCAAGTAAGTTGTTAAGCGTTTCTTCTCGTGCGGCTTTATTGAGCTCTTTACGCGTTTCTAAAATAGCCATTAGGTTTTGATAAACTGTCAGCTTTCTAAATATTGATGACTCTTGCGGCAAATAGCCAATGCCTAAACGGGCGCGGCTGTGCATAGGTAATAACGTAATGTCGTTATCATCAATAGAAATTTTACCTTTGTCGCTAGGTACTAACCCTACAATCATGTAAAAGGTGGTGGTTTTACCTGCGCCATTAGGGCCCAATAAGCCAACAATGCTGCCGGCTTCTACCTCAAGGCCTACATTTTTTACAACTTGGCGGCCTTTATAGCTTTTTGCTAATAGTTCTGCTTTTAAGGTGCTCATGGTTGACCTTCGTTACCTGTTTTTTCTTTAATTTTTGCTTCAACAGGCACTAAAATTGTGTGGACACGATCCGTAGAGTTTTCGTCTTTTTCTGCGCTAATAAGCTGCTGCTGCATGTCGTAGGTAATACTTTTAGCATTAATTTTTTGACCGGCTTGTGCGACTTCAGCATCGCCAACAAGCGTTAAAAAGCGCTTTGCTACGTCGTAACGTACTTCGTTTGCGCTGGCACTCATTACGGTACCGTCGTCTTGTTTTTCTTCGAAGTAGGCTGGGCTGCCAGTGGCAATAAGGAGTTGTTTGTTATCCCCTAAGTCTTCACGTTTATGTACTTCGAGTCGGTCGGCTGTAATTTTGCGATTACCATGCACAATTTCGACGTTCTTTTCAAAAATACCTACGTTTTCTTTAAGTTGGCCTTCTTGACGGTCTGCACTAATAGAAATTTGATTTGCTGGCGGTTGAGCAGCAGGCTCAGCAGCAGAGGCGCTAAATGCAAGCATTAGCGATGGGATAATAAGTATTTTAGTGAGTTTATTGGTCATAATATATTGTTCGCGTATGGTTAATTAGTTTTATTACTTCGGTTTTTAAATCGGCTTCAAGGCCTTTACCGACAATTTTTAAATTAGGCCCAGTGACAACCACTGGCTGCTCAGAGCGCATTGTTAGCGCTTTAATGTCGACTTCGATGTTATCGGCATCGATGTTATCTATCATGGCATTATCAACTAAATTTTTAGCAACCACATTGCCTTCTAAAATAAGTTGTTTATCTTCGTAAAGCGTTGCTTCGTCTGCATTTATTCGCCATGTTTGCTTTTCGTTATACAAGGTGAAAATAGGTTTTTCAAAAAACGTAAAACCAAGCTGTTGGTACAGCTCCATTTTAGCCGCTGTGACTTTATGGCTTATTTTGCCTTGCTCGTCATAGGCTGTTTGCTTAAGCTCTATAGCGGTGTAATCGGGCTTTGCAATTACTTCAGGTTCTTGCTCTGGCGCTACATTGGTTTGGGTAAAATAAGGGTACCAAAGCCAAACCATACAGCCGATGAATAACGCACTGAGTATAACGCGTGCTGCATTCATGAACTGGTGCCTTGTGTTGTAAGCGCTATGCCGTTCTCTAGCATAAGTAAGTCTGTGAGCTCTCTAACGGCGCCAAAGCCACCAGGCATTTGCGTAGTGTAATGCGATAAGCGCTTAATTAGCGGGTGCGCATCGTTAACTGCAACGGCAAAGCCAACGCGCTCCATTACTGGCATGTCAGGGCCATCGTCACCAATATAGGCTATTTGTTCATCAGTTAACTTTAAAGTGTTTTTGAGTTCTTGATAAGCAATAAGTTTGTCTTCTTGGCCTTGATAAATGTGCTGTACGGTTAAGCTGCTCATGCGAGTTTGCACTATTTTTGAGTGACGCCCCGTAATGACCGCAACTTCAAAACCGCTATTGATCAGCGCTTTAATGCCAAAACCATCTTTTGTATTAAATGCTTTTAATTCTTCGCCTTGGTTACCGAGGTAAATTCGGCCATCAGAAAATACACCATCAATGTCGCATATGAGTAGTTTTACTTTTTTGGCGCGTGCTTTGGCATCATCGCTTAGCGGTTGATAGAGATCTTCAAATTGCATTTATAATACTCCTGCTTTTAAGAGGTCTTGCATATTTAAGGCGCCTATTGGCTGGTTTTTATCATTGACAACAATTAAACCATTAATACGTTTATTTTCCATTATGTTTAGGGCTTCAGCTGCAAGTATATCGGCCGTGGCGGTTGTGCATGACTTAGTCATAACCTGGCTAATAGCGGTGCTATGTATATCCACTCTTTGCTCTAAAATACGGCGTAAGTCACCGTCGGTAAAAAGGCCTGCAAGCTGTTGATTGTTATCTACAATAGCGGTCATACCCAGCCCTTTGGCTGACATTTCTATTAACGCGTCTTTAATTGTTTGCGTTACACCTATAATAGGGGTGTTTGTGCCGCTGTGCATTACATCTTTTAAAGTGAGCAACAATCGCTTACCTAAACTGCCACCAGGGTGAGAGAGTGCAAAGTCATCGGCGGTAAAGCCGCGTGCTTCTAAAAGCGCAACCGCCATTGCATCACCCATTGCTAAAGTAGCTGTGGTGCTTGCTGTAGGCGCTAAACCTAATAAACAGGCTTCTTGTTCTACTTTTATGCATACGTGCACATCGGCAAGTGTTGCCATAGTAGAGAGCGGGTTGCCCGTCATCGATATTATTTTTGCACCAAGGCGTTTAAGCACCGGAATAATATTAAGTACTTCGCTGGTTTCGCCCGAGTTTGATATAAGCATAACCACGTCATTTTTGGTTATCATGCCTAAATCACCATGGCTTGCTTCGCCTGGGTGAACAAAAAAAGCAGGGCTGCCTGTACTTGCAAGGGTAGCAGCAATTTTATTACCAATATGGCCTGATTTACCCATGCCAATAACAATAATGCGGCCTTGGCAATCAAACATGAGCTGACACGCACTATGAAAGTTTTCGTCAACGTATTGTGTAATATCAGCAAGCGCTTGGCGTTCAATGTTTAATACGCGTAAACCTTGCTCTATAAAATTTAGTTGTGCCATTGTTACCCTACTTGACTAAAAATATAACCTTGGTACGCCAAAAATGCGATGAGTAATAGGCCACCTTCTACTCTATTGATACGCTGAGAACCTCTAAAGTTCAATGACATAATAATAAGCGCAAGCGTAGCACCTAACATAATAAGTATGTCGCGGTTTGCAAGTGACGGGTCAACCACTGATGGGTTAATAATACCTGCAAGCGGTAATACCGCTAAAATATTAAATATATTTGAGCCCACAATATTACCTAGGGCTAAATCATCTTCGTTTTTAAGTACACCCGCTACAGAAGCTGCAAGTTCAGGCAAGCTTGTGCCAATGGCGATAATGGTTAAGCCAATTACTAAGTCGCTTAAACCAAAGTATTTAGCAATATCGACTGCTGAACCAACTAAAAAGTGTGAGCTAACAGGCAATAAAACCATGCCGACAATTAGCCATAAAACGGCTTTTTTAGTTGGTACATCGTTAGGAACCTCATCGCAGGCTTCTGAAACAAAAGGGTCATCTTGATTTTTTGCGCGCAAAGAAACCACAATCAAACCGCCAATAAATACAGCAAATGCAACTAGCAACGCCACCCCTTCGGTGAGCGAGAAGTAGTTGTCTGAAAATACATACCACGTAGCCAAGGATACCAGCATAACAAGCGGCATTTCGCGTTTTAAAGTGCTTGATGACACACTCAAAGGGCGTAGCAGCGCAGTAATACCTAACACAAGTAATATGTTTGTTATATTTGAACCTACCGCGTTACCGACCGCTGTGTCGGTTTTATTTGCCAAAGCAGCCGAGGCCGATACCATCATTTCAGGGGCCGAAGAACCCATAGCAACAACCGTTAAGCCAACAATTAAAGTAGGGACTCCAAAGTTTTTAGCAAGCGCTGCCGCACCGTATACAAATCGGTCGGCGCTCCACACAAGTGCAGCAAAACCAAGAATTAAAATAACAAACGAGGTAACCATTATGTTAAGCCAGATGTTCAAAATACAGATGGCGCGAATAGTAACAAAAGCCAACATGAAAGTATAAGCAAAAGAGCAGGGTCTACTATTGCAGTGCGTGAATTTTATGCGCTTAAGCAAAGGTTAAGGCAATTTACTTCAGCCTTAGAGCGCTTTTTGTAAGCGTATTACAAAATCTTACGAATTGTTTTTTCCATCTTGGCTAAAAAACCCTTAAAATAGGAGCACGAGTGAACATTGTTACGGAGAGCGACTTGTCGCAATCAATAGTAGAAGTCAAGGATGTTAGCTTTTCGCGAGGCGATAGAACCATATATAAAAATATGAGTTTTAGTGTTCCTAAAGGTAAGATAACAGCGATTATGGGGCCAAGCGGAATTGGCAAAACCACAATGCTACGCTTAATTGGTGGGCAGCTTAAGCCTGACGCCGGCGATATTTTATTCGAAGGTGGCAGTATTCCTAGTATGTCGCGCAAAGAGTTATATGCGGCACGAACCAAAATGAGCATGCTGTTTCAAAGCGGTGCGTTATTTACTGATATGTCGGTATTTGACAACATTGCATTTCCTCTGCGAGAGCACACCAAGTTAAGTGAAGCGTTAATTAAACTAGTCGTATTAATGAAACTGCAAGCGGTGGGTTTACGCGGTGCAAAAGATTTAATGCCTTCTGAGCTTTCTGGCGGTATGGCCAGACGAGCAGCACTTGCACGTGCTATTGCACTGGACCCAGAACTTATTATGTATGATGAGCCTTTTGCCGGCCAAGACCCAATATCTATGGGTGTATTGGTAAAGCTTATTAAGTCGTTAAATGAAGTGCTAGGTTTATCATCCCTTATTGTAACCCACGATGTGACGGAGGTAATGAGTATTGCCGATCACGTTATTATTATTGCCGATCAAGGCGTAATAGGGGCAGGGACACCGGATGAAATGCGTAATCATGAATCTCCATTAGTACAGCAGTTTTTAAAAGGGTTATCGGATGGGCCTGTGCCATTTCATTATCCTGCACAAACGTATGCTGATGAGCTGTTAGGAGAAAACGCTTAATGTTGGATTTATTTCAAAAGTTAGGTCATAAAACGCTGGGGCGTTTTGCTGCATTAGGGCGCTCTGCCAACATGCTTTTTAATGCATTGTGGAATGTACCTAACTTTAAAAAAGGCACACCGCTGTTAGTGCGCCAACTTTATATGGTTGGTTCGCAATCATTATTAATTATTATGGTGTCGGGTCTGTTTATTGGTATGGTGCTTGCGCTGCAAGGTTACACTGTATTGGTTGGCTATGGCGCCGAAGACAGCCTAGGCCCATTAGTTGCGCTTAGTTTATTACGCGAACTAGGCCCTGTGGTTACAGCGCTATTATTTGCTGGGCGCGCTGGAAGTGCGCTAACGGCAGAAATAGGTTTAATGAAAGCCACCGAGCAACTCTCTTCACTAGAAATGATGGCCATTGACCCTCTCAAGCGCATTATTGCACCGCGCTTTTGGGCAGGTTTTATTAGTATGCCATTGCTTGCACTTATTTTTTCTGCGGTTGCCATTATCGGTGCTCATTTAGTTGGGGTTGATTGGTTAGGCGTAGATACCGGCAGCTTTTGGTCGATAATGCAATCGCAAGTATCGTTTCAAGAAGATGTATTAAACGGCATGATAAAAAGTTTTGTATTTGCCATGGTAGTGACCTGGATTGCGCTTTATAAGGGCTACGACTGTATCCCAACCTCAGAAGGGATCAGTAAAGCAACAACAGAAACAGTCGTACACTCATCACTGGCAGTATTAGGGTTTGACTTTATTTTGACAGCGGTAATGTTTACCAGCTAATAGGGTATAGATAATGAATTCACGGAAATTAGAGATTTTAGTTGGCTTTTTTGTCGCATTAGGCATTTTAGCGTTTGCAATGTTAGCACTTAAAGTGGCTAATTCGGGTATTAGCGGGTCGGGCGAAACCTACACGCTAAATGCAAAGTTTGAAAATATCGGCTCACTTAAAGCGCGTGCACCGGTAAAAGTAGGCGGTGTAGTGATTGGCCGTGTTGAATCTATTTATGTACACCCACAGGAGTTTTTGCCTGTGGTAAATATGACGATAGATGCACAGTATTTATGTCGTTTTTCAGACACTAGCTCAATCTCAATTTTAACATCGGGTATTTTAGGGGAGCAGTACTTAGGTATTCACCCTGTTATTTCTCCTAATGCAGCAGAGCAGCGCTGTTTAGGTGAGACAGTGACCGAAAACGCACAAGATCAAGCAATCGATGAGTTATTTGGCGTAGAGAGCAAAGCGTTAGGTGATGGTGATTCAATCACAGATACTAAGTCTGCACTTGTTTTAGAAGAGTTAATTGGGCAGTTTTTATTCAACCAAGGTAGTGAGTAATTATTATGTTGAAACAGTTTTTAGCCGTTATTGCACTTGGTGCAACCCTAGCTGTGCAAGGTGTTAGCGCAGCCGAAGTTAAACTGACAGATCCTAACAAAATGGTGCGTCAGGTAGCAGAGCATACATTTGAGCGCATTAAAAAAGATCAACCGCTTATCACTAAAGATAAAGAGCACCTTCGTGTTATTGTAGAAGAAGAGCTGATGCCTTACATAGACTACAAATATGCAGCACTTCGTGTGTTGGGTAGTGAAGTGTCTAAAGTACGTGCAATTACCGATGAAGCCGAAAAAGCCAAAGCAATTAAAGATATCCAAGAATTTATTGGCGCGTTTAGAGGCTATTTAGTTGCTACTTACGCGGGGGTATTTACTCAATACACTGACCAACATGTAGAATTTGGCGCAGAGCAACCATTTAAAGGCAAAGATGTAGTTGTAGTAAAAACTAAAATTACAGAAGATGGCAAGCCTGACATAAAAATTGATTTTAAAGTGCGTGAAGATCGCAGCGGCGAGTGGCGCGCATACGATATGATTGCAGAAGGAATTAGCTTACTCGATGCAAAACAAAGTGAGCTACAAGGTATTTTACGCCAGCAAGGTATTGCACACGTAAGTAAATTACTAGAGCAAAAGAGCCAGTTACCTGTGCAATTTAGAGGCAACAACAGCAATGACTAAATTGGCAATTAGCCAAGTAGATGAGCAGCACTATAGGGTAAGTGGTGAACTTACCCGCAGCTCAATTGGCAATGAACAGCTTCTGAACGCCAAGTCATTAAGTAAGCATAAAACCATCTATTTTGACCTTTGTGAGGTAATGAGGGTTGACACAGCGGGCTTAGCTTGGTTAATTCACTCTTTTGCTGAATTTAAGCAACAAGGCACACGCCTTGAATTGCAAAATCCACCTGAGCAATTGCAAAATTTAATGCAGTTGGGTCAGGTAACAACTTTATTTGAGTGAGAGTTATGGAAACTAGCCAAGTCGAAACATTATTACGCGACGAACTTCAATTATCTGAAGTAAAAGTAAAAGCCAATGGTAGCCATTATGAAGTAATTGCAGTAGGTGAGTGCTTTGACGGTTTAAGCCGCGTTAAAAAGCAACAGCTAGTTTATGGCCCATTAATGAATACTATTTCAGACGGTACAATTCACGCTGTATCAATTCGTGCATTTACGCCAACTGAGTGGAAGCGTGAACAAAAATTTATTTTACCTCAATAGTTAAGGCCTCTTAATGGATCAGTTTGTAATTCAAGGTGGCACTTCACTTGCGGGTGAAGTAACTATTTCTGGCGCTAAAAATGCCGCATTACCAATTTTGTTTGCCGCACTGCTTGCCGATGGTAAAAGTACATTTACGAATGTTCCTCGCCTTCGCGATATTGTGACCACTGAGGCGCTTTTAAGCACCTTAGGCGCAACTGTAAATTGGCAAGGCGATACACTGTATATTGATGGCGCGACCGTTAATAAAACGCTTGCTCCTTATGATTTAGTTAAGCAAATGCGTGCCTCTGTTTTGGCGCTTGGGCCTTTAGTGGCGCGTTTTGGTGAGGCGCAGGTATCGCTACCTGGTGGCTGTGCTATAGGCGCACGCCCGGTTGATATACATATTCAAGGTTTAGAGCGCATGGGCGCACAAATAAACGTTGAAAATGGTTATATCAATGCAAAGGTAGAAGGCCGCCTTAAAGGCGCTGAAATTTTCATGGAAATGGTCAGTGTTGGCGCAACCGAAAACTTACTAATGGCCGCAGCACTTGCTGATGGTAAAACGGTGCTTGAAAACGCAGCACGCGAGCCCGAAATTATTGACCTGGCCAATTGCCTAATTGCTATGGGTGCAAAAATTACTGGTGCAGGTACAAGCCGTATAGAAATTGATGGCGTAGAGCGTTTAGGCGGCTGTGAGCACAGTATTTTACCTGACCGCATTGAAACGGGCACTTTTTTAGTTGCAGCAGCGATGGCTGCAGGCGAAGTACTTTGTAAAAAAACAGATTTTCATTCACTTGAGCCTGTTATTGAAAAATTACGTGCCGCAAATGCATTAGTTGAAGTAAACGATGACAGCATTTATTTAGATATGCGTAATCGTGAGCTCAAAGCCGTTAATATTAAAACCATGCCACACCCTGGTTTTCCAACCGACATGCAAGCGCAGTTCACCGCGTTAAATGTAGTGGCTAATGGTAGTGCAACAATTACCGAAACCATTTTTGAAAACCGCTTTATGCACGTACCAGAGTTACAACGCATGGGCGCTAATATTCGTTTAGAAGGGCACACCGCTATTTGTGGTGAAACGCAAAGTTTAAGTGGCGCACAAGTAATGGCAACCGATTTACGCGCCTCTGCAAGCTTAATTTTGACCGGTATTGTGGCGCAAGGTGAAACGGTAGTCGATCGTATTTACCACGTAGACCGAGGCTATCAACGCATTGAAGATAAACTCAGTGGCTTAGGTGCCAATATTAAGCGCAGAAGTAGCTAATACCCATTCGCAATAATATTTATTTGTTTTGAGGTGAGAGCACACTTGCTCCTAAATTAAGCGCGCTGAGTTAAACACAGTTTACTTTAGACATAAAAAAGGTCGGATACGCGTATTGCTATCCGACCTTTTTATTGCCATTTTGGTTAGAGTTTAGTTTCGAGCTCTGCAACTGTAACCATTATTTTTTCTACTTTACCGTTACGGTACAGCTCAAATTCTATTTCTTTACCGGGTTGTGTATTGCCTATTTTTTCGAGTACTTTTTGCGGGTTGGCCACACTTAACCCTGCAATTTTAATAACGATGTCTTGCTCTTCAATGCCAGCTTGCCATGCAGGGCCTAATGGGTCTAAATTAGTGATGCGCATACCAGCAACCTCAGTAAGGCTGTCGTTTACCTCTTTGCCCGTGCTATCAACCGCAGTGCCTTCAAAGCCTAAATAGCCACGTACTACACGGCCATGGCGTATTAGCTTTGCCATTACTTCTTTGGCGAGCGAATAGGGAACAGCAAAAAAGATTCCTTGGATATTAAGATTTTCACGAGTTTTAAACTGCGCAGACGTGATCCCCACTAAATCACCATTTGAATTAACCAAAGCACCGCCAGAGTTACCTACATTTATAGCTGCATCCATTTGCAGTAAGTTGTTATAAGGGCTATCGGTAATTTTTTGTTTACCGGTGGCACTAATTATACCCTGGGTGATGGTTTGCCCTAAATTGAGTGGGTTACCAATGGCCAGCACTACATCACCTACACTGGTGGTGTAATTATCGTTTACGGGGATCACCGGCAGGTGGTCGGCGTTAATTTTTAATAAGGCTAAATCGGTAATGGTGTCAAAGCCAATTAACTGCACATCAAAAAAGCGTCGGCCATCGGTTAATATAACCAAGATTTGATCTGCATTATTTATAACGTGGTAGTTAGTTAATATGTAGCCATCTTGCGCCATAATTACGCCAGAGCCAAGCTCTTGAACGGTGTTTTGTTGCTTATAGCGAGGCTCTTTAGAAATGCTTTCTGAAAAAATAGTTACTACCGACGGTGCAGCACGTTTAACCGCGTCAGCAAAACTAAGGTGATTTGAGCTCATAGCACTGGGCAAGGGAACATTAGGGAGTAAAGAGGCGCGCATATTAGGGCTGAAAAAAACCACTAAAAAAGCGATACCTAAACCGACAAACAAAGGGGGAAGTACAAATTTTAGTAATTTCAGCACGAGATTCTTATTGTTAGTGAGCAATTCTTTATGATGGCACAAAAAAAATAACAGCGGCAAGTGCTGCTGTTATTTTTATTGCTTATTTATAACGTGTTACTTATTGGATAAGTACAAAGATAGACTCTCGGCCACGTTTAACGCCAAGTACAATATTACCTTGGGTATCTTCGATAATTTTGTTCATTTGACGAATGTTTTCTACACGTTGGCGGTTAACTTGTACAATCACATCACCTTCTTCAAGGCCAACACGTGCAGAAGGAGAGCGCGGATCTACTGTGGCGACTTCAATACCTTTAGTGCCATTTTTTTGCACGTTTTCAAGCGTTGCACCTTGGAATGCAGGATGCAGTTCATCGCCTGCGGCGGTTACACCCGAAGCACCATCAAGCGTTACTTTAATGGTTTTTACTTTGCCATCGCGGTAAATACCTAATTTAACTTCGCGTCCTTCACCTAACGTTGCTATTTTACTACGCAGCTCGTGGAAGCCACTAATATCGCTGCCATTAATACTAATAATAACATCGCCGGCTTTAATACCTGCTTTGCTTGCTGCGGTATCATCCATTACTTGCATAACGTAAGCACCTTGTTTAACGTCAAGTTGCTGTGCTTTTGCAAGGCCTGCATCAAGTGGGCGGCCAGAAATACCCAGTGAGCCACGGCGAACTTCGCCATGTTCAATAATTTGGTCAACTAAGTTTTTCATCATATTTGATGGAATGGCAAAGCCAATACCAACATTTCCACCCGAGGCACCTAAAATAGCAGTATTAATACCAATAAGTTCACCATTTAGGTTAACTAAAGCGCCTCCTGAGTTACCTTGGTTAATAGCTGCATCGGTTTGAATAAAGTCTTCGTAGCCTTCAATATTTAAACCACTACGCCCTAATGCACTTACAATGCCCGAGGTTACTGTATGGCTTAAACCAAATGGGTTACCAATTGCTACTGCAAAGTCGCCGACACGCAATTTATCTGAATTTGCCAGTTTAACTTCGGTTAAGTCATCTGCATCTATTTGTAATAGCGCAATATCAGACTCTTTATCGGTACCAATTTTGGTGGCTTCAAATTCACGGCCGTCTTCTAGCGTTACCACCATTTTTTCGGCATCTTGAATTACGTGGTTATTTGTTACTACATAGCCTTCGTCGGCATCAATAATAACCCCTGAGCCTAAACCGCTAAATTGGCGCTTTTGACTACGTGGTTGAGGGTTTCCAAAAAAGTATTCAAGCGGGTCTGCACGGCGGCGCACTTCTTTTGAGCCAGAAACCTGAATGCTCACAACGCCAGGGGTAATTTGCTCAAGCATAGGCGCAAGTGTGGGTAATTGTTGGCCGTTAACTGCAATAGGCAGTTTTGCATAAGAGGCCATTGGGCTTAGTAATAAGCTTGTAGATAAGATTGCAGCACTAATAAGTGATAATTTCATTTTCATAGTCAGGGTGTACTCCACATCACAGGAAAAGCAAAAAGGCTGCATAAGCAGCCTTTTCGAATTTAAATATAAAGCTGTTACATTTAAAGACTATGGGGTCAAAAAAAAGTTCCTCAAGATAGCTTTAACATTTTAGCGTGCTCAGTGTTTTAAGAAGCTTTAGCAGGTTTTGTATCGCCATTTTGCCCTGCAAATAAACCAGACTCACCCGAGACGTAATCGGCAGGTTGTGCTTGTGCAGATGAACGGTCAACCTCGCGCTCTTTTAAAGACGCTTGTAATTGCTCTGTTGTTTCTTTAGAGAAAAACGGCTCGCTAGGTGCTTTGTTTTTATCATCAAGTAAGAGTTGATTGGTTTCTTCAACATGGCTGAGTAGTTGGTCGTAGTTTTCTTTCATTTTATTCACAAGCTTACCTGTGCTTGCTAAATGATCGGCCACATCTTGGCGATACTGCTCAAGCGCGTTTTGTGCTTGCTCGGCTTGCTCTTTTAATTCATCTTGCTTAAATTGCTTTTTAGTAACGAATGCACCAACAAAAAATGCCACTACAGCAGTAATAATAATTAAACCTACCCACGTAACTGTGCCCATAACTTTACCCCTTTGGGAAAAAATATCTAATAATGCCTGATTCAAATATAAATCATCCTGTGGGTAATATACCCCGAGTTAAGATGCGTGTTAATATGTTGTGCAAATTAAACTGTGTTTAAAATGTAATTAGATATGACTCCTTGGCAAACTTACCAGCAAGATCTCAAGCGCGATGACTTTGTACATGACCAAGCACAAGAAAATGCAGTGCGCCATTTACAACGTTTATACGATGACCTCACAAATAAAAAACCACAGCAACAAGGCTTTTTTGCAAAGTTGTTTAATAAAAGCGAACCTGAGCCAATTAAAGGGCTTTATTTTTGGGGTGGTGTAGGGCGTGGTAAAACCTATTTAGTAGATACCTTTTACGAAGCGCTGCCAGGTGAGCGTAAAATGCGTGTGCATTTTCATCGCTTTATGCACCGAGTTCACGATGAACTAAAAAAGCTAAATAATAAAAGCAATCCACTGGAAATTGTTGCCGACATATTTAAAGCCGAAACCGATATCATCTGTTTTGATGAATTCTTTGTTCAAGATATTACAGATGCCATGTTACTCGGCGGCTTAATGCAGGCATTATTTGCACGCAATATAGTATTAGTCGCCACCTCTAATATAGTGCCTGATGATTTATATAAAAACGGCTTACAGCGTGCGCGTTTTGTTCCGGCCATTGAACTGGTAAAAGCGAACACAGAAATAGTAAATGTAGACTCTGGTATTGATTATCGCTTGCGTACACTTGAGCAAGCCGAAATATTTCACAGCCCGCTAGATGAGCAAGCCGATAAAAACTTATTTGAATATTTTGATAAGCTCTCGCCAGAGGCGGGGGAGCTTGATCAACCCATAGAAATAGAAGGGCGCTTAATCAACACACGCAAAGTGGCTAAGTGTGTAGTGATGTTTGAATTTAGCGAATTGTGCGAAACCGCACGTAGCCAAGTCGACTACATGGAAATTAGCCGCTTATATAACACTGTTATTATTTCTAATGTTAAACAGCTTGGACAAAATAATGATGATGCAGCTAGGCGCTTTATCGCTTTAGTGGATGAGTTTTACGAGCGACATGTAACATTAATTATTTCGGCTGAAAAACCGATCACGCAGCTTTATACCCAAGGTAATCTTAACTTTGAATTTAAGCGCTGCATTAGCCGCCTGCAAGAAATGCAGTCTTTAGAGTATTTAGCAAAAGAGCATTTAGCATAGCGCTAATACGACTGTATCGACTCTTTAAAGTGGCCTTATTGTTGTTTTTATATAAATGCATAAATTTTTGTAATTTTCTTGTGGAAAAAACAACCGCTCGGTAGCAATGTGTTTTAAGTGCTGGTATACTCCCGCGTCTGCCACGTTGCGTTCTATGTCCTCATATAGTTTAGCCACTTGTGAGCGGCGCTAAAGTCTAAAACTCGAAGGGGTTATAGCATACTTAGAGCGGTAGTTAATAATAACTGCCTGTGGTTTTAATTGAAAAACATTGGATTTTTATAAATGAAAACGTTTGTTGCTAAACCAGAAACAGTAAAACGTGACTGGTACGTAGTTGACGCTGAAGGTAAAACTTTAGGTCGCATCGCTACTGAAATCGCTCATCGCCTACGCGGTAAGCACAAAGCTGAATACACTCCACACGTAGATACTGGTGATTACATCATCGTTATCAACGCTGAGAAAGTTACTGTAACTGGTAACAAATTCAAAGATAAAGTGTACTACGCTCATACTGGTTTCCCAGGTGGTCTTAAGTCTACTACTTTTGATAAACTTCAAGCTGCAAAGCCTGAAATGATCATCGAAAAAGCTGTTAAAGGCATGTTGCCACGTGGTCCTTTAGGCCGCGCTATGTACCGTAAACTTAAAGTTTACGCAGGTACTGAGCACAACCATGCTGCACAACAGCCTCAGGTTCTAGACATTTAAGGAGCACTATCATGGCAAATCAATACTACGGTACAGGTCGTCGTAAAAGTTCAAGTGCTCGCGTATTCTTACGCCCAGGCACTGGTAACATCGTAATCAACAAGCGCTCTTTAGAAGAGTACTTTGGTCGCGAAACAGCACGCATGGTTGTTCGTCAAGCTCTTGAGCTTGTTGACATGACTGAAAAATTTGACCTTCACATCACCGTTGCCGGTGGTGGTACAACTGGTCAAGCTGGTGCTATCCGTCACGGTATCACTCGTGCACTTATGGAGTTTGACGAGTCATTACGTCCACAACTTCGTAAAGCAGGTTTTGTTACACGTGATGCACGTAAAGTTGAACGTAAGAAAGTGGGTCTTAAGAAAGCGCGTAAGCGTCCACAGTTCTCAAAACGTTAATTTTTACGTTATCAAGAATTCAAAAACCCAGCTTATGCTGGGTTTTTTGTTTTTGGCATTAAAATTTAAGTACTTACCTACCTCAAGCCCGCTTTTTTAAGGCTAGGCGCTGATCATATTTTATAAATACTGCGTATTTAATGTACGAAAGCTTTAAAATACCCATTTCGCTGCAAAAAAGTTAAATAATTATCGCAATTAGTGTAAATCCATCAGTTAATTGGTGGAATTTTTTGCTACAATTGGCTGGCAAGTAGTATGAGCAAGTTCAACATCACCATGTACAGTTTATCTGTTTCCTCGTAGTGGGGTTGATCTTGGTCAGTATATTGTTTTTACAGAAGCGCTATTATAGTCATTCGGCTTTATTCTCGAGCTTACTTTATCAAACTATTGATCAAGTCGGGTTATTCGAGCGTGAGGCTGTGAATAACCTTGTTTTAATCAAGGGTTTTAATTATGATCGCTTCTATTTTAAAAATTTCGAAAAATTAACCTGCTGTAACTGATGTTCTCAATATAGCAAGTGTTGAGAATCATAGTGGAGATAAGTGGATGAGCAATGCGCCTGTAGACAATGGCCGACGTCGCTTTTTAACCATAGCTACCTCTGTTGTAGGTGGTGTTGGTGCGGCTGGGGCTGCTGTTCCTTTTATTGCGTCTTGGAATCCAAGTGAGCGAGCTAAATCTGCGGGTGCGCCTGTAGAAGTAGATATCAGCAAACTTGAGCCAGGACAATTAATACGTGTCGAGTGGCGTGGTAAACCTGTATGGGTTGTATCACGTACCCCTAAAATGCTTGAGCAGATGAAAGAACATGAAGGTCAACTTCGTGATCCGCAATCGCAAGAGCCACAACAACTAGAATCATCAACAAATGATTACCGTTCATTACGCCCAGAGATTTTTGTCGCTGTTGGTATTTGTACGCATTTAGGGTGTTCTCCAGGCTTTTTCCAAGGTAACTTTAGTGAAAAAGTTGAAGGGACAGATGATGGTTTTTACTGTCCATGTCACGGTTCTAAATTTGATATGGCTGGGCGAGTATTTCAATCAGTTCCTGCACCATTGAACTTAGAAGTACCACCTTATACTTTTCTTGATGAAACCACTATTTTAGTGGGCGAAGAAAAAGGGGTAGCCTAATGTTTGGTAAAATTGTTAGTTGGATTGACGACCGTATCCCAATGACACGTGTTTGGAACATGCACATTGCACAGTATCCAGCACCTAAAAACTTTAACTTCTGGTACTTTTTTGGCTCGCTAGCCATGTTAGTACTAGTGAACCAAATACTTACTGGTATTTGGTTAACGATGAACTTTGTTCCCTCTTCTGAAGGCGCTTTCGCATCAGTAGAGTACATCATGCGTGATGTTGAATACGGTTGGTTATTACGTTATTTACACTCAACGGGTGCATCTGCGTTTTTCATCGTTGTTTATATGCATATGTTCCGTGGCATGATCTACGGCTCTTACCAAAAACCACGTGAATTACTGTGGTTGTTCGGTATGTTTATTTTCTTAGCATTAATGGCTGAAGCCTTCATGGGTTACTTACTACCATGGGGTCAAATGTCGTTCTGGGGTGCGCAGGTAATCATTTCGTTATTCGGGGCTATTCCGGTAATTGGTGATGACTTAACACTTTGGATCCGTGGTGACTACGTAATATCGGGTGCAACGCTTAACCGCTTCTTTGCATTACACGTTATTGCACTACCATTGGTTATTGTAATTTTAGTGTTCTTACACATTGTTGCGCTACACGAAGTGGGCTCTAACAACCCTGACGGTGTTGAAATAAAACGCAAAAAAGGCACTGTGGCTGAAGAAGATAAGTCTAAATTTAAATTCCATGAGTATTACACCGACAAAAAAGACATTGTTGATGCGATACCGTTCCACCCGTACTACACAGTAAAAGATATTGTGGGCGTGGTTGGTTTCTTAATCTTGTTCTGTTGGGTTGTATTCTTTATGCCTGCGATGAATGGTTTCTTCCTAGAAGCGCCAAACTTTGAAGCAGCAAACCCACTTAAAACACCAGAGCACATTTTCCCAGTTTGGTACTTTACGCCATTCTATGCAATCTTACGTGCAATCCCTGATAAGCTTATCGGTGTTGCGGCAATGGGTGCGTCAATTGTGGTACTCGCATTGTTACCGTGGATTGACCGTGGTCGTGTTAAATCGGTTCGTTACCGTTGTGGTTTCCACAAATGGAACATTGCAGGTTTCGTTGTAACTTTCGTTCTTTTAGGTTGGGTGGGTGCAACTCCACAAACTGATATGAAAACGATAATTTCTCAAATCTGTACTGTGACTTACTTTATGTTCTTCGTACTGTTATTTATATACAGTAAGAATGAAAAAACTAAGCCATTGCCTGAGAGGTTAACGAAATGATGAAAAAGCTACTTATTGGTGTATTTGCTTTATCAGTAAACTTGCTGCCTAACATGGTTATGGCTGCGGGCCCTTCGGTTCCTCTTATGGAAGCGGGTAACGATATATCTGATCAGCCTTCTTTGCAGCGCGGCGCAAAGTTGTTCATGAACTACTGTCTTGGTTGTCACCAAATGCAGTATCAACGTTATGAACGTACTTTCCGTGATATTGGTATTCCAACCGAGCTTGGCAAAGAGCAATTGATTTTTGATGGTTCGAAAGTAGGTGGCCATATTCTTAACGCTATCGCAAAAGAAGATGCTGCTAAATGGTTTGGTGCGGCTCCGCCGGATTTAACCAATGTGGCGCGTGTGCGTGGCAGTGATTGGATTTACACTTACTTAAAATCGTTTTATAAAGATGAATCTCGTCCGTTTGGCGTAAATAATACGTTATTCCCATCGGTGGGTATGCCGCATGTTCTTCAAGAACTACAAGGTTTACCAACACCTATCATTGAAGAAGTTGAACAACATGGTCAAACAGTGACTAAAGTTGTTGGTACTGAAACAGATGGTAAGGGCGAATTAAGCGTTGATGAATACGATCAAGCGGTTCGTGATTTAACGAATTTCTTAGAGTATGTAGGTGAACCTACACGCCTTGAGTCAGAAGCGTTAGGTATTAAGGTAATTGGATTTTTAGTTATCCTGTTTATCTTGGCATTTATGCTTAAGAAAGAATACTGGAGAGATGTTCATTAATTTGAGCATTTTACAAGGTAATTTTGCAATAGGGGCTTAAGCCCCTATTGCTGTTTTAGTTATTTAATGGAGGTATAGGCATGGCCGTAGCTGCCAATAAGCGCCCTGTAATGACCCTTTTTTCTGGTGCTAACTGTATGTATAGCCACCAAGTACGTATTGTACTTGCAGAAAAAGGTGTAAGTGTAGATATTCATTTGGCTGAAAAGGATAACTTGCCAGAGGCACTTCACGAAATTAACCCTTACGGTACAGTACCCACACTGATTGACCGTGAGCTTGGCTTATATCAGGCAAACATCATCATGGAATACCTTGATGAACGTTTCCCTCATCCTCCACTAATGCCTGTGTATCCGGTAATGCGTGGTCGTAGCCGTTTAATGATGCACCGTATTGATACTGATTGGTACAGCCTTGCTGAAAAAATCATTAACAATACAGCAGATGCTGCACAAGCTCGTAAAGAGTTAACTGAAGCGTTACTTGCAATTGCACCAATCTTTAACGAAGCTCCATACTTTATGAGTGAAGAGTTTAGCTTAGTGGATTGTTATTTAGCACCACTATTATGGCGTTTACCAGAGTTTGGTATTGAGCTTAATGGCTCTGGCGCTAAAGAGCTAAAAGAGTACATGATCCGCTTATTTGAGCGTGAGTCATTCCAAGCTTCTTTAACTGAAGCAGAGCGTGAGATCCGTTTATAATGACGCCTAATCGTCCTTATTTACTACGTGCTTTTTTTGATTGGATCGTAGATAACGACTGCACACCACATTTAGTGGTTGATGCGCAGTACCCAGCAGTACAAGTGCCTACGCAGTTTGTACAAGATGGCCAAATAGTGCTTAATATTAGCCCTTCTGCCGTTACTGGGTTTTCGTTAGATATGGAACAACTAAGCTTTAATGCGCGCTTTGGCGGACAGCCAATGCAAGTATATGTGCCTTTAGGTGCGGTGCTTGCTATTTACGCGCGTGAAAATGGCGAAGGAACAGTCTTTACTGCAGATGAGTTTTTAGAGGACGAAGACGATTTTGCACCTGACCTTGAAAGTGTGGAAACATCAGATGAAATTATTGATGAAACCCCGCCAGAAAAGCCAGAAAAGAAAAAAGGCTCACATTTACGCGTTATCAAGTAACGCTTAAATACAAAAAAACCGCTAATTAAGCGGTTTTTTTATGTGCCCATAAACGGCTTCTTATGTATTTTATAAATATTCAAACACTTTAATAACGCGCTCTACACCCGATACATTGCGTGCAATGTTAACCGCTTGGTTAGACTCAGATTCAGATACTAATCCCATTAAAAATACTTCAGCGTTTTCGGTCACTACTTTAATATTATTACTCGGTATATCTTTAGCTGTTAAAAGCTGCGCTTTTACTTTAGAGGTTAGCCACGAGTCATGCGTTTGTGTGGTAATTCCAATATTTGAGCCAATTCTAATTTGGTTATGTATTTTACGTATACCTGAGAGCCCCTCAATGCTCTGCTGAGCTTGGTTTTTCATTTCTTGATTGGCAACCTGACCTACTAGTAAAACAATGCCATTAACGCTTATAGCGTCTACATTGGCGAACTTTTCTAGTCGTTCAACTTCACTAAGCGCAATACTGGCTTTAATTTCTATATTATTGTCGTCTATTTGTGAGCCAATGGTGCGGCGATCATTTGCTGCTGTTACTGCACCAGCTGTTCCTGCAACCACTGCGGCTGCACAGCCTTGCAGTAAAACAACAGTACCTAAAACAATAAGAGAGCGTTTAAACATAATTTTCATCCTGCGGGAAAAGAGTTAAATCAACCAGTTCACTTAAGCAATGTAAGTTAACTAAGTGAGATTCAATAATGCGGCTAGGGCGCTTAGAAGGCGTACGAATTTCTACATCATTAGGGCCTAATAAGCCAACGAGTTCTCCACCATCGTCACCTACCATCACTATGACCTTCATATCTTTAGTAAGTGCCGCTTCTACAGCAGAAATAATATGTTTTTCGTTGCCATTAATTGCTAACGCAAGCAGTAAATCGCCTTGTTGTGCAAAGGCACGTACTTGGCGAGCAAAGGTATCATGCTCATCTACTTGGCTACTTTGCCCTAAATTGATGTTTTCTTGAGATAGCGCAATAGCAGGTAAGCAGGGGCGCTCTGTTTCGTAGTGATTAACTAATACGCCGGCCATGTGCTGCGCTAGCATATGGCAGTTTGCCGTGCCACAGCAAAGGAGTTTGTTACCATTAATTAAACTTTGTGCAATGGTAAATGCCGCAGACTCTAGTGCGCTTGGCAGTACTTCGCCTGCTGCTATTTGTACTTGAATGCTTTCTGTAAAAATTTCTTTAATTGTATCTTGCATAGACTACCAATAATTTATTCGTCATTTTTGTTTGTTGCTGGGCGTTTTACTAATCTGTTTGCGTGGTGTTAAAGTACGCTTTTGATCCAATTTATATTGCCAGAGCCTTCACCTGTAATGGCAACATAGTCGACTCTTATAGGCTGATTAGTTAAGTTTTTTGCTGCCAAGTAGTGATAAATAGTGCGTTTTAGTCGTGCTTGTTTTTGTGCGCCAAGGGCATAATTTGCACCGCCTCTCGCATTGTTTTTACGAAACTTAACTTCTACAAATACAAGCGTATCGCCGTGTTTCATAATCACATCAAGCTCACCAAAGGGGCAATAATAATTACGCTCAATAGGCGTAAGCCCTTCACGGGTTAAGTATTTTTCTGCTTGGCGTTCATAGTACTGGCCTTTTTCTCGGCTATTTTGCCACAGCTCTTTAAACCACGACATAGCCGCTCCAGATTAATCAAACGTAAGCGTAGTGCTTTCGTTGGCTGATTGCATAAATAAAGGCACGGGCTGCTTTGTTTCTAGCTGTACGGCTTTTATGCGCCTATTTGTGTATTGTGCCCAATCAAGCGTACGCTCTATGTGTCCGCTTGTATTTACCGAAAGCTTTCCACTTAAACCTGTAAACTTATTACCGGGCATTACACTCAATTGCCTAATGTCGCTTAGCACCGACACGGCATCGTAAGCCATGGCAAATAGGCGTTGGCTTATATCGGCATTTTCAGGCCACAGCGTGTTGTATTGGTTGCGTAAATTATGTTGTTTAACTGTCGCATTAAGCATCCACGGAAGCTCTGTAAAGTAAAGCCCTTCTAAATCGCCTTTATCGGTGCGATCTATTTGTTTACTATGGCTTTTAGAGCTGGCATAAAGCGGTATCCGCTGTGCAAAAGTACTTACATTTACATCTAAATAAGGTTTTATCAGGCGTGTTTCTATAGCGTCGCCTAAAATGTAAATCGCATCAATATCGCTACGAGAGCGGGTTTCACTTTCTACTTCTTGTTTAAATAAAGACTTAACCGTTTTAATACGCTGCTTAGATTTATCAACCTCTAACAAGCTTGTAATTGTGTTAGGCATGTCTTTGTTATCGTTATAAAACCCAATTTGCGGTTTTGTTTCGCTATAGCGCTGCCACTGAATATTAAAGTAATCAACCAAACGTTGACCATTGGCATTATTAGGCGCTAATAACATAGGCTTTTGATAACCTTTAGCTAAAAAGTGCTCCAGCGCTTGCTGCACTTCATGCTCAGGGTTTAAAGCAAAAAAGTAATGTTGCAGCGAGAGTCGCTCACCATCAAATGTATTTAAGTGTAAAGTTGGGGTATCAATAAGTGTTTTAGCTTGCGCAAGTTTATCTATATTCGCTTTTAATAATGGCCCAATCACAAAGTCTGGATTAAATTGGCTCAGCTGCTCGCTTAGCACTTGGGTTGCAAGGTTTTCATCTATAAAAACAGTGTCGCTAATAGTTTGCTTATCAAGCCCTGCCAAAATGCCGGCCTTTAGGGCGTCACCTAAACGCTCATTTGCGCCTGATTGCGGTAAAAGTACAGCTAAACGCTCTATATTAACTGGTGCTAGGTCGGCTAGGGCTTCATCTTGCTCGGGTAAAATAGCTACGGCAGGGTGCCCAGGGTAGCGACGGCGCCAATTATTAATGGCTTGGTCAAGCTCTACATCGCTATTTGCATATACCTGGTGGTATAAAGCTAAGTTAGTCCAACCTTGTTGTATAACAGAGCCACGATTAAAGCGCTCCAGCGCATAAGAAGACAGCTTTGTTAAGTTATCCCACAGCGCACTTTGCAGAGCAGGGATCTCAATATTATTTTTATTCGCAGTTTCTGAGGCTCTAAAAAAATAAGGTGCGGCGCGCTTAGGAAAGTTTTGCGATGCATATATGCTAGCAGTTAAATATTGATGCCAAGCAAAGTGTTCAGGCTGTTTAAGTTGGCCATCGAGCGATTGCAAAATAACGAGCGCTTGGTCGTTTTTATTTTGCTGCTTTTGTGCATAAGCAATGTATAAGCGGTTTTGAATTTTATCTACACTTGGGGTTTGCTCAAGCTCATTACAAATGTTTTCAAGTAACGGCCAGCTTTGCTCCGAAATAGCCGCATCACGCGCACTATAAAGCAATTGAATTTTGTCGGCACCGGTACGATTAAGCGCTAATTTATAAATAGCATCGGCACTGGTTGCTTGATTTTGCAGCGCATTCGCACTGGTGTTAATGCTATCGCTATTTTTAGTTGGTTTTTCGGTTGTGCTACAGGCCGATAACCCTGACAATATAATTAATAGACTAACAAGTTTAAGTCGCACAATGATTTCCCAATACGTTAACGCGATTTGCTTATATTACTGACTGACGCAGGAGACCTCAATGTTAAATGAGGAGAATTCACAGAAAATTGGCACTCTTTACATTGTTGCCACCCCAATTGGCAATTTTGACGACTTAAGCCAGCGTGCCATCGCGACATTATCGCAAGTTGACTTAATCGCTGCTGAAGACACGCGCCACACCGGTAAGCTACTAAGCCACTTTGGTATAAAGGCTAAAACCTTTGCATTACATGACCATAACGAAAAACAAAAAGCGCAGCAAATTATTGATTGGCTAAACGAAGGCAAAAATATCGCGCTAGTCTCAGATGCCGGCACGCCGCTGATAAGCGACCCAGGTTATGCCGTTGTAAACCTGTGCCGCGAGCAAGGCGCGCATGTAACACCCGTGCCCGGCGCGTGTGCTGCTATTACTGCAGTGTGTTGCTCAGGCCTGCCAACAGATCGTTTTCAGTTTATTGGCTTTACACCGGCTAAAAGTAAAGCCCGCCAAGATTTTTTCATAGAAGCTGTAAACTCAAGCATTACCAGCATAATGTACGAAAGCACCCACCGTATTATGGCAAGCCTAGATGATTTAGAAGCGGCCTTAGGTAGTGAGCAACAAGTGGTATTTGCAAAAGAGCTTACCAAAACCTTTGAAACCTTTTTTAATGGTAGCGTAAGTGAGTTAAAGCAGTTTTTAACTGATGACCCAACCAAGCAACGCGGCGAAATAGTGCTCATGTTGCCAGGTAAACCCAAGCAAGTAGACGATATACCGCCAGAGGCGCGTAAAATGCTGGCGCTACTTGAAAGCGAAATGCCGATGAAAAAAGCCTGTGGTATTGTTGCTGAATACTTTGGAATGAAGAAAAACGCCCTGTATAAAACAATTATTGACGAAAAAGAGTAAATCTTTACTGCGTACAAGGCACAGCTCATGTATAATGCGCGCCGAGTTAGCCAAGATAATCGCTGCCTGTGACGAAAATGATCAGGGGGAGGAAAGTCCGGGCTCCACAGGGCAGAGTGCCAGCTAACGGCTGGGGGGCGTGAGCCCACGACAAGTGCAGCAGAGAGGAGACCGCCAACCCTCGGGTTGGTAAGGGTGAAAGGGTGCGGTAAGAGCGCACCGGGCCGCTAGTAATAGTTGGTTGCAAGGTAAACTCCACTCGGAGCAAGACCAAATAGGGTTCCTTATGGCGTGGCCCACGTTGGAACCGGGTAGGTTGCTTGAGCCATAGAGCGATTTATGGCCTAGACGAATGATTATCACTTTCTTCGGAAAGGACAGAACCCGGCTTATAGGCTAACTCACTCATTCAACAAAAAAGCCCGCAGTTGACGCTGCGGGCTTTTTTGTGCCTAAAATTTGATGAAGTACTTTTTTTTTAAGGCTCAGGCTGTCCTTTTTTAAGTCGCTTACTGAGTGCTGGCTGCGATATACCGAGTAGTTGCGCTGCCATTGATTGATTTGAGTTGCTACGTTTCATCGCTTCTGCTACCAGTAATTCTGCGGCTTGTTTTAAAGTGGGTAGCGTTGATGTTGACTCAAATAAGGGCTTTGCAAGCTGGGCTTGCATATCTAATTTAGGCACGGCGCTGCGTACGCTTTCAAACGCTTTCATAGACAGTGCGCCGCTTTGGTGGGTGCTCATTGCATCAAAGGCCATGGCGCGCAGCTCTCTTATATTGCCCGGGAAAGCGTAGTTTTCGAGTAAAATTAATAATTCTTTTGGAATACTTGCCACCGGTTTATTAAATTCTTGTGCGGCAAGCGTTAAAAAGTGCTCGAGTAATAAGGCTATATCTTGCTTGCGCTCCCTAAGCGGCGGAATATTTACATGATGAATTTTTAAACGGTAGTATAAGTCGTTTCTAAATTCGCCATTTTCTTTTTTAGTGAGTAAGTTTTGATGCGTGGCTGCAATAATGCGCGCGTTGATGCGCTTTGGGGTATCGCTGCCTACTGGGTAATATTCGCCTTCTTGCAAAAGCCTTAATAACTTTACTTGCGAGGCCAGGTTTAAATCGCCAATTTCATCAAGAAATAGTATCCCGCCTGATGCGCGTTCTATCATGCCTTTGCGGGCTTGCTCAGCGCCTGTAAAAGCGCCTTTTTTATGGCCAAATAAGGTATCCGAAAATAAGTTATCGTCAAGGCCGGCTACGTTTACACACACAAGTTCGCCACTGCAGCTACTGGTTTCGTGAATGGCTCTGGCTATAAGCTCCTTTCCTACGCCGCTTTCTCCGGTAATAAGAATGGGTTGTTGGCTATTTGATATAGACTCAATGTAATTAAACACCGAATGCATTTGATGATCTACACTGATAATTTTAGAAAACGCAGGATGCAGGCTTGTTTGGTTTTCTAGCAGATAGCCGCGCATGGCTTGGTTTTCTAGGTTTAGCTCTTGAAAACGCACCACTTGCATTATGCTATTACTTAGGCGTTCTGGATCTTCTGTTTTTACATGATAACCATAAGCACCTAATTTTATACATTTTACAGCGGCTTCTACTTGGTTAATGCCGCTGATGATCACCACCGAAATATGCGGAAAAAGCTCTGTAATTTGCGCTATAAGCTCATCACCGCTGATATGTGGCATGTTTAAATCAAGCAATACAACGCGAACATTCCCTTGGTTTAGTTTGGCAATTACATCGCGGCTATCATTACATTGTACAATGTTGTTAATGCCGCAGTAGCGCTCTATTGCAAACGATATGCTTCGTAAAAAGCTGTTGTCGTCATCACAAATGAGGACCTCAAAACTAGGATATAAATTAGTATTCATAGTTCACTCTCGTGTTGTAATAAGGGTAGTGATAGCTTTACTTTTGTGCCTTTACCGAGGGTTGATTTAAAGGTGAGTTGGCCTTGGTGATCTGCCACGATCCCCGCTGATACAGAAAGCCCTAAGCCGGTGCCGCCAGATTGTCGTTTGGTGGTATAAAACGGGTCGGTGAGCTTAATTAAGTGCTGTTGATCAATGCCTACGCCTTGATCTTCAATGCTCAGCACAACCTGATTGTGTTTAGTATGGAAATAGCTGGTGATAATAATTTTTTGCGATTTGTCTTCAAGCGCTTGGCAGGCATTTAAAATTAAATTAACGATTACTTGCTCGATGCGGCTGCCGCTGCCTTTAAACGCAGGCAGTGAGTTGGCTAAGTTAACCTCTAAGTGGTTTGTCGAGTTTTTAATTTGATTTGTGACTAAGCGAATAGAGCGGTTTGTTAGTAGGTTTAAATCTAGCTGCTCAGTTTTCTCATGCGATGCTTCACCTTTTACGGCAAAGCTTTTTAAATCCTCTACTATGCCCTTTACCTTGTTACTGGCAATGTGCATATCGTCTAAAATTTCTGGCAGCATATGTTTAAAGCGCTGATAGCTTACACCGGCAACAAGAAAATCGCCTTGGCGTGCTTGATGCTCATCAAGTATATCTGTTGCATCTTCAAAGGCTTCTTTTATAAACGGAAAATTTAACGTTAAAATACTACATGGGTTATTTATTTCGTGAGCGACTCCCGAAACCAGTACCCCCAGTGAGGCCATTTTATCTGCATGAAGTAGCTGTAACTGCTGCGCTTGTAGCTCTTTGGTGCGGCTTTCTACTTTTTTGCGCAGGGCTTTGTTCCAAATTATCACCACGGTACTAATTAGTAGCAGCACCACTACACATATACCCGCTATTACACCAGCTTTTGACCAAGGTGATACGTTTAACGGGCCAAACCATTTGTCGTAAATTTCTTGCTGGCGGCCGGTGTTTTTTAAAATAGCTAAGCCTTGAGTAAATTGCGATAACAGCGCTTCATCTGCGGTTTTAGTGGCATAGCCATAAAGCCGGTTTCTTTCTAGGCTAGAAATAGCAGTGATGTTTGATAGCCCCAATTTTTTACTTAAATATAAACCGGGTAAGTTTGAAACCACTGCAAAGTCATAGCGGCCAGAGGCAAGCAAGCGCAGGGCATCGGCATGGGTTTCAACCGGTATAAGGGTAATGTTTAAGCCTGAGTGGTTAAGCATATCAAATGCTGAGCCATTGCTTTGTACAATAACGCGGTAGTTTTCAAGCTCGCTGTAGTGCGTTATTTTAGGGCTATTGTCGCGCGCAAATATAGAGTGGTTAACAAACGTGTGCGGGCTAAAGTTATACAGATCGGTGCGCTCGGGTGTGGCGGCCATGCCTTGTAAAATATCCACATTTCCACGGTCAAACTCGGCTCTTATTTCGGCCCAGGGCATTAGCTTTATTTTTATATTAAGCCCCATTACAGCGGCTATTTCTTGGCTAAGTTCTACGTTGTAACCTGTAAGTTCACCACCTTCGTTAATAAACTCATAAGGGGGGTAGTTAAAATCTCCGCCCACTATAATTTGTTTAGGCTGCGATAAATTAGCTTGTGCAATGCAGTTTAGGCTATTGAAACCCAGTAGGCTTAGTAGCGCTATTTTTAATACATAAAACCAAGCGTTTTGTTTAATAAACAAGTGAGTAAACCTCTGCATTTTTTAGTTGTGGTAGTGCGTTAGTAAATTGTCTAAACAGTACAAATAAAATGGCGTTTATGTTCCTTTTACAGCCGCAAAAAGGTTGTTTTTAGTTGGCAGCAGGGGACTATAGTCTGTATTTTAATTTTATATAAATTAGGTACTAACGAATTTATCATGGTTTCAAGTCTTATCTATTTATACTTTAAACTAAATAAGAATAAATTAATTGTTAATTAAGGTTTTTTGTAAGGCAGTTATGTCTTTTTAAGGCTGTTTAATAAAATAAAAGCGATTTAATATCGGCTATTAAATCGCTTTTATTGGTTGGGCCTATTTAGAGGATGTTGACCTGTGTAGATTAACGTTTTTCAAGCTAGGGCAGTTTAAGCAAGGCGCTGGCTTTTAAGCGAGTGGGCTTAATAATCGCTTTTGCTAAATATCAAAACCACTACTGTAAATTTAATCACGATTGGTCAACATGCCTTAGTACTAAAACTTCATGTTTAGGTTTACTTGAATGCGATCGCGACCATTGTTGTTAGTGGGTATATCGTTATTAATATTATCCACGCTAAACCATCTTAAATCGGCATTTAGGTTCTCTGCAATTTTGTAATCTAGCTGTACGCGTGTGCCTTTAATATTGGTATAAGAACCCGGAGTATTAGTTTGCGTAAACGCGCCGTTCATAGGTAATGCATAGGCTTCGGTACGTAGCACGTAAAAACGCAGACCAAACTGTTTATTAATTTGATAACGAGCATGTACAGTAAACGCTGTATTTTCGCTATCGGCTTCGCTTGTGTAGTAATCGGCTGCAAAGCGCACTGCGCCATAACGTACATCAAGGTTATAGGTCATTACGTTGCCTGCTTGGTCATTATCAAGACCCGACTCAGCACTGGCATAAGCCGTATCTGAGGCGCTAACAAAAATTCCGCCAATACCGGCTTTAAGGTTAATGTTATTAAAACTTGTAGCATATACACCTTGTAGCTGTTGCCAGCTAGCATCGCGCTTGCCTTCGCCATTATCGACATTTTCTTCAAGAATAATATGCCCCGCATTAACGCTAAACGTATTGTTACTCCAGTTAGCTTGTACACCTTCTAGTGCTATATCGTCACGAAAAAGCAGCTCTGATGAATGCATATAAACGGGTGCCGCTTTACCAATATATACTTGGGTGTTACTAAGCCCTGTGTACTTCATAAAGGCGCGGTCTAAACCAAAGTCATCGTTATCGCTGGTATCGGTGATACCAAAGGTTTGATGGGTTGAATCGTGTTGGCTTGAGGTTGTTCTAAAGCGCATTTGCGCAGACCAGTTATCGGTAGCCGCGTATTTAATACCAAATCGGGCACGCAAACGGGCGCGGCTTGTTGAGTCAATTGTATCGCCTTCGGTGCGCTCAAAGCGCATACGCATATCGCCAAATAGCTTAACGGCTTCAAGGCCATTTAAACCTTCAATTGTAATATCAGCGTGGGCTGGCTTAGCTAAGGCAATAACACCTAATGCAACGGGTAAATAGATAAGTTTACTAGTCATGGTTTGTACTCTATAAAATTACTAAATCGAGGGTTATTGCTTAGCGGGTTGAGCCGCTGTGTTATCTTGGTTGTAAAGGGTTTCGTCAAGCTCGCCTTCGCTTTTGCCAATTAATAAAGTAACCATTAAATCGCCAGTTACATTTATGGTAGTGCGCGCCATATCTAAAATTCGGTCAATACCGGCAACTATTGCAATGCCTTCAAGTGGTAAGCCAACGGTGGTCAGTACTAGCGAAAGCATAATAAGGCCTGCACCGGGTACACCAGCGGTGCCTACAGAGGCTAAAGTAGCTGTAGCTGTAATGGTTAAGTAATCTGTTGTGGTGAGGTCAATACCAAAGGCTTGGGCAATAAACAGTGCTAATACGCCTTGGTATAAAGCGGTGCCATCCATGTTAATAGTGGCGCCTACAGGCAGTACAAAGCTTGATACAGTACGCGATACACCTAAGTTTTGGGTGGCGCATTTAATGCTGGCAGGTAAAGTACCTGAGCTACTTGTGGTGGTAAAAGCAATAATTTGCGCTTCAATAATACCTTTATAAAAACGCTGTGGATTAAGCTTGCCTAGTAAGCCTACAAAGCCGCCACCTAACACTAAAACGTGAATAATGCAGCCTAGGTACACTAAGCCAATTACTTTTATAAGTGGCAGTAAAACATCCAGTCCGTACTTGCCAGATACCCAAGCCATTAATGCAAATACACCGTATGGCGCCAGCTTCATTACAAGCTCAGTTAACTTGTACATTGCATCGGCTAGGCTTTCAAACATTTTGCTAGCGGGTTCGCCTTTTTCACCAATTAGGTTTAAAGCAATGCCTAAGCTCAACGCAAACACAATAATTTGTAAAATATTACCTGAGGCTAATGAGCCCACTGGGTTTTTTGGTACTAAACCTACAATGGTGTCTACTAAGGTAGGGCTTGGTTTAGCATCAGCCACTGTGGTTGCAACCATATTTAAGCCTGCGCCAGGTTCAAACAACAACCCAAGACCCAAACCAATCGAAATGGCTACTGCGGTGGTGGCTAAATAAAATACGATTGACTTAACACCAATACGCCCCATTTTAGTGGTGTCTTTCATTGAGGTAACACCAACAATTAATGAGCAAAATATAAGCGGTACAATTAACATTTTAATGGCGCTAATAAATAGCTGGCCAATTGGTTTTATATATTCAGCATTATTGCCTAACAGCATGCCGGCAATAATACCCGCTATCATACCTATGAGTATTTTTAGCCAGAGCGCCATTTTTTTAGGCTCGTTGTTATTAATACTTGTTGTACTGGTCATAGTGTTATTCCAATTATTTATAATATTTAGTGGGAGCTATTTAACTTTTGCTTAGGGCGTTAACGCGCATATTGCACTGGCACGTGCACAGGCCACACAAGGGGCTTGCAATGATATGGACAAGCTTTCGCTAGCCTTTTTAGATAGGGGTTGTTTGTACACGTGCATAATTAAGCTCTAAAGTTGTTAGATTATTGTTATTGCATTAATAATGCCAAGCACGGTTTTGTTAATAACGTATTGAATGTTATTGGTTTTATTGTTTTTGGTTGGTGGTTTGTTAATATAACTTTTTGAATAATTATTAATAATGAAAGGCGGGTTAAAGGCGGCTTAAATGATGATTTATAAATAACTCATTTAAAATCAATGAGTTGATAGGTGTATAACTTTTATTATTGATATAACAAAAGTTATATTTAATGCATTAATTAATCATATTTTTTGATTTTTTAGGGTTTAAAACATTATTAAGTTGTAAATTGGCTGTATGTGGTTTTATTTTTTCTTATACGTTTAGCTTAGATAATATTTTTACCCTGTTCAGGATCCCGTGATTTTTCAGCTTGATCACGAATTTCGTCGGTATCACTACTTACATCATCAACCGTTTCATTTTGCTGCTGCAGCTGCTTAGAGCTTTGCTGAGCAGTTAAAGGTTGCTCAGCTTTATTGGTGGGCTTTTGTGTATCACTCTCATCAGGTGCACTGAGTAAAATACGCTCGCGGGCATCATCTGGCATACTGATGTTTTGCGCTGTAAATTCGGTTACTAGCTCACGCATTAACTGCGAGGCCACTTTTAACGGACTATGTTGTTCGCTGTTAACCCAAAAAAACAGATTAAAGTTAATTGTTGAGCTGCCTAAATTATTGATCAGCACTTGTGCTGGTGGCTCAGTAATCACACCCGTTTGCTTGTTTGCAATTTCAAGGGCGAGCGTTTGACAGTAACGAATATCGTTATCGTAACCTATGCCAATCACCACCTTGGCACGCATTTTTGGATTTGCAGTTAGGTTTTTAATGGTATTTTTATAAACCGTGGCGTTAGGTATTTGTATATGGTTGCCATCGTAATCAACTAAGGTGGTTGCGCGAGCGGTGACCTTTTTAACCACACCTAAGCGGCCATCGACTTCTATTACATCGTCTATTTTAAATGGCCGTTGAACGCTCAACAGCAAACTAGCAATAAAGTTCTCTGCTATGTCTCTAAAGGCAAAGCCCAATATTAAGCCTATTAATCCGGTACCGCTCATAATGGCAATAGCAAATTCGGTAAGTCCTGCTAAACGTAAAAATAAATACACGCCCAGCAATAAAATTAAAATGCTAATCCCGCGTTTGGCCACTAAGTGCACAAGTTTACTGTCGGTCATATAAATGAGCGGTTTTACTAACACCTTAGACAAGGGACTGGCGACAAAGTAGCTAATAGTTAAAAGTATAAAACCTAATAAAAGAGTGGGTAATATTTGCGCTGTTGCGTGAAGTAATTGCAAACTTTGGGCGTATAAATACTGCCAACTGAGCACGCTTTCTGGGGTATTTAAGGCATTCACAGCCGTGGTGTTCACTGCAATTAGCATAGTTATAAGGCTGTTCATGGCGTATTACCTTGGTATTTTAAATAATCTAGCAAGCAGCAAGTTTAATACCAATGCCACAAGCACAGCTTGGCAAACTTTTTGCTCGATAATAGGCTAAAAAGGAGCAAACAATGAGCAAACCTAAACGGGGACAACATGCCGAGCAGCCAGTGCACATTCCGGTTATTGGTTGGTGGGACATAGCCAAACGTATTTTTAAGCAAATGAGCCAAGACAACTTATCGCTGGTTGCAGCGGGCGTTGCGTTTTATGCCTTACTTGCTATTTTTCCTGCTATTGCTGCAATGGTTTCTGTGTATGCGTACTTTTCATCGCCCACCGATATTAGTGAACACCTGAGTAAAATAGTTACCTTATTACCGCAAAGCACGAGCGATTTAATTTTATCTCAGGTCTCGAGCTTGGCTCAAACCTCTAACGCCAGTTTAAGCTTAAGTGCAATTGGTACACTTATTCTTACTATTTGGAGTAGCTCTAAAGGCAGCCAAGCGCTTATTACTGCCTGTAATATTAGTTATCATGAATACGAAAAGCGCTCTTTTTTTCATGCTCAGTTAGTACGTTTTTTATTTTCGGTGGGGGCTATTTTAGTGGCTATTTTTGCTTTGCTAATTATAGGTATTTTACCCATAGTACTTAATTTAGTAGGCTTAAAAGAAAGTATAGACTTACTAATAAAGTTAATATCGTGGCCATTACTCGCCTTTATGTTTAATTTTGCATTGGTGCTTTTGTATCGCTATGCACCACACCGAAAACCCGCTAAATGGCGCTGGATCACACTTGGTTCTTGTATTGCGACTGTATTATGGATTTTAGCCTCAATTGGTTTTTCGTTTTATGTGTCTCACTTTGCAAGCTACAACGAAACGTATGGTTCGTTAGGCGGGGTAGTGATTATGCTAATGTGGCTCTATATAAGTGCCTATATTATTACGCTTGGGGCGGTAATAAATGCGGCAACCGAACAACAAACAGCGAAAGATAGTACCAAAGGCCCCGCTAAAAAACGCGGTAAACGCGGCGCCTACGTTGCTGATCACCTTGATGTAGATGAGCCGACAAACTCTTAGCCCGGTTCGTTATTGCACAAGCTTATGAGATGCTGAGTAAATGCTTGGCCAACGGGGCCTAAACGGTCATTGTCGGTGCACATTAAATAAAGCTTTAAGGAGCGGGTTGTACCTTGCTCTAAATTAAGGGGCTTAAGTGTGTTGTTTTTAAGATAAGGTTTAATTTGTGCACTAGGCAGCCATGCATAACCAAAGTTTTGGCTAACCATATCAATAGAGTTACGTAAGTGACTTACTGTCCAGCGCATATCTGCCCCAAGCCAGCCGTCGTCGTGGCTGGTGTGGGTGGCCGAATCGCGAACAACTATTTGCCTGTGTAATTTAAGCTCTCTGTAGGTCAGTGGTTCAGTGCGCTGGTGCAGGGGGTGATCCGGGTGCGCAACGGCAATAAATTCTATGTCGCACAAGCTATGGCAATTAATGCCATAAAGCGCAATAGAGGTAATTGCTAAGTCGACCACTGCATTGGTAAGTAATTCGTTTGCGCCATTAAGTACGCTTTCTATCAGTTCTATTTTTACCAATGGGTATTGCTCATTAATATGGCTTAGCGCTTGGTACAATAAATGCTGCGGAAACACTTCATCTACCGCTATTTTTAATGTGCTTTCAATACCTTCGCTTAACGTATTAGCAACCGATTCTATTTTGCTGGCTTCATCTATTAAAAATTCGGCGCGGCGCAATATAAGCTTACCGTTTTCGGTTAAATACGCTTTACGGCCTTTTACTTCAAGCAATTTTACTTGCAGTGCCGACTCTAACTTTTGCACTGCATGGTGCACGGTTGATTGGCTTTTAAATACAGCGCTGCTAGCACCGGCAAACCCACCATGCTCTACAACAGCTTTAAACATTCTCCATTGCTCGAGTGTTGCCTTTGCCATTTTAAACCTTGTTACTACTTACTATTGATTAAACTACCTGACCGTGTAGACACTCTATTTATTGCGTAACTACTTATTTATTATTGGCAATAACCATTTTTTTGCTGCTCAGCAACGTCATAAACTCTTTTTTAGGCACTGGCTTTGAAAACAAATAACCTTGCCCGTAGTCGCATCCTGCTTTTAGTAGTAGTTGCATTTGTTGCTGCGTTTCAATTCCTTCAGCAATAACTTTTAGGCCAAGCTGGTGGGCCATCACAATAATGGCTTCACATAAAGCAAGCTCCTGGCTCCCTGCTTTAATATTATCAATAAAGCGTTTATCTATTTTTAGGTAATCGGTATCCATTTCTTGCAGGTACGCGAGCGATGAATAGCCGGTGCCAAAGTCATCTAGCGCTAATTGTACACCTGACTGGACTAATGTTTTTAAGCGACTTTGAGTTAGTGGCTCTGGGTTTACCATAAGGCCTTCTGTGATCTCGGCCACAATAGAGGAGGCGGGTAGTTTGGCTGCTTTTAAAATCTCACACCAATCGTCAATTCCGCTATCGATTGTTGATAACTGCACAGGAGAGACATTTATACTAATTTGAAATTGCTCACCCATGGTGGTGTTTATTTCTTTTAGGGTGTGTATTGCTTGCGTAAATACAAATTGGCCCAGCGCATTTATTTGCCTAGTTTCCTCAGCAAGCGGTATAAACGTCGCCGGCGAGACTAACCCCTTTTTAGCGTGGTGCCAGCGAATAAGCCCTTCGGCTTTATGAATGTGCAAATCGTTTAATGCCACAATAGGCTGATAAAATAGCTCAAATTGTTCAAGCTCTATGGCGGAGCGTAAATCTTTTAATAGCTGCATACGCGCTTGCGCATGAATACGCATATCTTTTGAAAAAAACTCAAACCCATTACGGCCGTTATTTTTAGCTTTATACATGGCTTGGTCGGCAGCTTTTAATAGCAGCTCTGTACTTTGGCCATCGCTAGGTGCGCATGCAATGCCCATACTAGCGCTAATAAATAGCTCCTCGTCTTCAAGCTGTATACTTGATGAAAGGCTTTGCAGTATATTGCTGGCAATTTGGTTTATATGGCGACTGCTTTTAACGTGGTCGTATACAATCACAAATTCATCACCGCCAATACGTGCGACAAAACTGGCGTTTATTGCAGCTTGAATTATCCGTTGAGAAACTAACTTAAGTAGATTATCGCCATAATGATGGCCTAACGTGTCGTTAATATCTTTAAAGTGATCAATATCGAGCAGCATCACAACAAGTTCGCATTTGTCGCCAGTTACTTCATCAAAACGCTTATTTAAACGCTCTTTAAGCTCTAGCCTATTTGGTAAATCAGTTAAGTGGTCGAAGTGAGTTTTTCGCCATATGGTTTCATCGGCTTGTTTTTTTTCTGTTAGGTCGGTAAAAATGGCCACCCGGCGAGTAGGCATGTTTTTATCATCGTACACGGTATCTATAATGAGGTATTCGCTATAGGTGTCGCCATTTTTTTTACGATTAATTATCTCACCCTGCCAACGGCCAGTTTCTCTGAGCTCTGCCCACATTTTTTCATAAAATGCTTTTGAGTGTTTGCCAGATGCTAAAATACGACTGGTTTTACCTATCGCTTCTTCTTTGCTGTATTGGGTTGTTTCGCAAAACGCAGGGTTTACGTCATAAATAATGCCGTCGGGGTCTGTAATCATCATCCCTTCACTACTATTACTGTAAACAAGCGACGCTAAATGAAGTGCTTTTTCGTTGACCTTTTTTTGGCTTATATCTCTAAGAACAATAATGTATTCATTATTAGTGAGTGCATTGATTCTTGCCTCAAAAAAGTGCTCTTTAGATTTTTTAAACAATGTAAACTCAATGGTTTGTGAGCCATCTAAAGTACCTAATTGAGAAAGCAGTAACTCTGCGTTGGCCTCAGAGAGTACATCCACTAATTTTAAAGCTTTGCCTGTCTCAACATTTAGCACAGGGCTAATATAGCCGCCAATATAAAGGATTTTGCCTTGGGCATTTATACGTATGTAGGTATCGGGTAAAGCATTTAATAAGCTCATTAATTCGTTGTGCTTATTTTTTAATTTAGCCTCTGCAGATAGCCGGGTTTGTGCCATCACAGCAAAACGGTCATAAAGCGCGCGCAGCTCTGGGCTATTGGGCTTTTTAATATGTTTGGGCATAGTGCCATTTGCCAGTTCATCTGTGGCTTTGGTTAAATTAGCGATAGGCTTAAATATACTTTGTTTAATTAAGCGCCTAGCTAGCAGCACCAACAGGGCAATAGCCGATAAAAACGCAAAAATGGTTTTAGCAAAGCTTTCATTAACTGTATTAATAAAGTCTTCAACTGAAACGGCTATATAAATATCTAAATTATTATCATGGCCGTCTTTGTATATAACTGAGCGATGAAAAACCTGGTTTTCGCCTTCTGCATTTTTAAACACGGTTAACGAGCTTTTATTGTGAAGTAAATCTATGTCGGTAATTTTTTGGCCTAAATTACGTGGTTGATTAGGGTAGTTGGCCAGTATTAAGCCATTAGAGTCGGCAATAACGGCCTTGGCATTGTTAGGTAATTTAGCTTCGCTTAAGGCGATATTCCACCAATTCAATGCAATAACGGTAACCAGTGTGCCTTTTAGTTGGTTATTACTATCTATAATTGGGTAGGCAAAATTGACACTTTGCGCTTGAATACTTCGGTCGTATTGAAAATACCCCACCGAAAAACTTTTATTACTAATGGCATTTTGAAAATAAGTACGATCGCTAATATTAATATTTTTACTACGACCATTTGTCACGCACTGTAGGTCGCCATTTTTATCAACAATACCTATATTTGCAATATTCTTATAAAGGGCTTTTATTTCGTAAAAGTAATTAGGGCAGGTTGTGGGGAGTGTTTCATTTTTTGCTGTTTTATCGGCTAAATAAATAGTAATACGTTTAACATCATCAACCATTGTTTTTTGATGTTGTGTCAATTGCTTAGCGATGTTTACTATTCTTTCTCCACTTTTTTCAATGGCAGCATCACGCTCATACCATAGCGTAAATACCGTCACAGCGGCGCCGGGAATGCTAAGTAGGATGAGTAACCTGTAAAGCTGGCTTTTAAGCGATGAAGTAAAAATAAGTTTTCCTTAAGCTCTGCGTCCCTAAAAAGTGATTGTAGACATAAAAGCCAAAAATAACCATACAAAATATAGGGTTGCACTAAAAAGTTATTAGAAATCAGCTTAAGTCTGTGTTTTTAATCATGAAGCTTATTATGCCAAATAAACGAATTATCAAAATAAGCACTCAACTTTCTAAAAAATAGAATGTTTTGCTCGATTTAAAGACATAGTCGTATTGTTTTATGAATGCTTTAATAAGCTCATTAATTAATCTACTACAGTATTTTAAATATGAACATAGCAAAAGTGTTAACTGCTTACGCCACCCAAGATGGTGATGGTGTAAACATAAGTCGAATACCTGGTTTTGATGGCAAATATCTCGACCCTTTTTTAATGATTGATGAGCTAAAGTCTAACAATGAAAGTGACTATATTGGTGGCTTTCCACCGCACCCTCATCGCGGCATTGAAACCTTTACGTACATTATTAAAGGTGGCTTTGAACACCAAGATCAAATGGGTAACAAAAAAGCGATCCGATCTGGTGATGTACAATGGATGAGTACAGGTAGAGGCGTAATGCACAGTGAAATGCCACTGACAGATGCAAAAGAGGGGCTGCATGGCTTTCAAATTTGGATCAATATGCCCAGTGGCGAAAAAATGCGTGCGCCACGTTATCAAGATACTACACAAAATCCAGCGCCTGAAGTCACTAACAAGCACGGCGTGAGCTTTAAAGCTCTTGCGGGTAATTGGCAGTTTGAAGATTGTACGTTAACGTCGAGTTTGCAAAGCTTAGCGGCCAATGCTGCACTGGCCAATGTTACTCTCCCCGTTAATACACGCATGCAGTTAGCAGGGCTTAAACAACGTAAAGTGATGATCTATGTTCATACAGGTGAGCTTATTACAGGTGACGAGCAAACATTTAATGCTGGCAAGTTGCTTATATTAAGTGAAAACAGTGACATTGATATATCTTCACAAAAGGGGGCGGGGATACTTATTTTAGCGGGTAACCCACTTGAGCAACCTATTGCACATATGGGCCCATTTGTAATGACCACGCAAGAGGAAATTAAACAAGCGGTGCGTGATTATCAAAACGGTGAATTTGGCAACATTTAATAGTTAATTGAGGAGGTTATTATGGGTTTATTAGTTGATGGTCAATGGCAAGACAAATGGTACGACACCGACTCGAATAATGGTAAATTCAAACGCGAAGCAGCGCAGCTTCGTAATTGGATCACAGAAGATGGCAGCCCTGGACCTACAGGAAGTGGTGGGTTTAAAGCGCAAGCTAATCGCTATCACTTATATGTTGCCTTAGCGTGCCCGTGGGCGCATCGCACACTTATATTCAGACAGCTAAAAGGCCTAAGCGATATTATTAGCGTATCGGTAGTCAGCCCAGATATGTTAGATAAGGGGTGGAGCTTTGATGAAGATAACCTCAGTAGCGGCGATGATTTATTTAATAGTGAATACTTACATCAAATTTATACTAAGCACGATGAAAATTACAGTGGGCGAGTAACTGTGCCTGTGCTTTGGGATAAGCAGCAAAATAAAATTGTTAGTAATGAATCTGCAGATATTATTCGTATGTTTAATACCGCATTTAATGAAATTACGAATAATACGGATGACTATTACCCACAATCACTACAATCTGATATTGACGAAATTAACGACCTTGTTTATACCAATATTAATAATGGGGTATATAAAGCGGGTTTTGCAACCACACAAACAGCATACGAAGATGCATTTACTGCGTTATTTAAAGCACTTGATAAAGTAGAGGGCATACTAAGTAAAAATCGTTACCTGATGGGGAGCACATTAACTGAAGCGGATTGGCGTTTATTTACCACACTCATTCGGTTCGATAGCGTGTATGTAGGGCATTTTAAGTGTAATTTACGCACCATTGAAAGCTACCCAGCGCTGAGTAACTATGTACGTGAGTTATACCAAATAGAGGGAGTAGCCAGTACGGTTAACCTTGAGCATATTAAGCGACATTACTATTTTAGCCACACGATGATCAACCCAACGCAAATTATTCCAAAAGGGCCGGCGTTAAACTTTAGCCAAAATCATAATAGAGACAAGTTGGGCTAAGAGGTATTAGAAGGCATTAAAGTAAGCGGCAATTGCACTTTTAAAAAAGCTTTTATAAATGCAATTGCTGCTATGCAAATAACTTTACCAGCCAGCCGTATTTTCGCACAAAGCTGGTTTCGCTTTTGCCAGCTTGAACCGTTGCTCCGGCTAAAAAGGCTGATGCCAATCCTACCTTGGTGGCTGCAAAGCGCTTAAAGCGATACTTTATTGCTGCATGGTGCTGGCGTTTTAATGCATGCTGTAAATCCATTTGCTTATTTAACGTGTCAACGTTCTCATTGGGTTCTTTAATTAGAAAATTAACGAGCATGGTTATTTCCTTATAGATTTAAAAGTTGCTTTAAACTTTTAATCGTTTTACTAAAGCCAATTTTATTGCTTAGGTATACGGTATTTCGCCAAAGCCAAATTAAACAAATTATTTGCGCGAGTGCAGCAGTAGCAAAGCTAAGCCAAACCGAGCCAAATAAATCATATACACCGTAGCCAATTGCACCTAATAAGCCGGCCCACAACAAAATCAAACCACTGGCAAAACATCCTAAGAATATAGTGATCAACGCCATTGATCGTAACGACAGCTTCCACTCAGCCTTTGCAAGTTGGTGGGTAAGCTTTCCTTGCGTTTTATAATCCTCCTTGAGCTGGTCAGAGTATTCAATGATCTTTGCTATATGATCCTGCCAATCATCCTTTTGGCTAGGGTCATCTGTTGTTTGATTTTGAGCATTACCGTCCGTGGTTGCTGTTGTTTGTGAGCTACTCATTGTTTATTACTTACGACGAAATAGTGACGTTACAAGCATACCCGCCGCAAAAGCAATACCCGCTGTTGCTAGCGGATTTTCTGAGGCAAAAGCACGCGTTTTTGCGCTGCACTCAGTTAGTTTTTCACGAGCAATAAGTTGTTTTTCGCTTAGTGCTTCTGCAGAGCTTGAAGCGCCTTTACGTACGCTTGACTCAGCAACTGATGCCTTGCTTGAAAGTGCATCTACTGCATCGTGTGCTACAGACGTTGCTTTTTCAGTCAACGGTGCCTCACTCTCTTTTTGTTTAAGATCAGGTTTCATGTTTGTTTCAGTATTCGGTTTTGTATTTGTTGCAGTAGCCATAATCAATCCTTAATAAATAAAATAAAAAAATTTAACTGGTGCTATAGCAGATGCAACGATTAAACCAACCATTAAAAATAATTTAACCAATTGATTTTATTAATTTTATATATTTAAGGTAGGGTGCGTAAGATTAAATAAAAAGCAGTATGAAGTAAGTATTGCTGCTGTGCTAAGTAAATTTTACATGGCTATAAACCTAGGGCCTGTTTACCTTTCGAGATTTAATTTGCAGCAGTCTGTTTGGGATTTAGGCAAGGTAGAGCCTATGTAGTGTGGTTATTCCCCATAAATAGGCGATAACGACGTATAAATGTCAAACAGGCGCTGCCCGAAGGGTTCTGCCTAGGGAGCATTTACTCTTTGTTACTCGGTTTTTACTTAGCCCACTAGGTTACAAACCTCACGCCGCGATTAAATACCCCCTAGATTGAACAAATTATAATCCTTAAAGGTCAACAGGCCCTAGATTCATTTTTTTGTAATTATTCATTGATTATTCAGTAAGCAAATTATGTAAACCAAACGTTATTAGCAACGCTTTAAAAAAATTTTATCTACTACCTCCACTTTTTCCCACGTAATTCAATCGCTTTGCGTAAAGCCTTATTTTTTCTAGCTTAGCGAGACGTTAAAGCTGGTCAGCTTACTTGACAAAAAGGCTTGTCAAGCCCTAAACTGGAGCACTGTGGTAAAAAGTGGTTTTTAGTGGATCTAACTGGATCAAATTAATCGAAACTCGATTACACAATTTAAAAGTAGGCTTTTTATGTTTCGTGGCGCTAGTTCACTGAGCTTGGATGATAAAGGACGTTTTGCGGTACCGACTAAGTACCGAGACGCTTTGCTGTCTGAAGATCAAGGAACGGTAATATGTACCATTGCGCTAAACGAGCCGTGTTTATGGTTGTATCCTCTTGCACAGTGGCAAGAAATAGAAAGCCGCTTATCTAAAATCTCTAATATGAATCCACGCGCTCGCCGAATGCAACGTATGTTGTTAGGTAATGCCACAGAGTATCAACTTGATAAAAATGGTCGAATTTTGCTGGCGCCTTCATTGCGTAGCCACGCAGAACTTGGCAAAAAGATCATGCTAGTTGGTTTAATGAATAAATTTGAAATTTGGGATGAAGCGCGTTGGCACGAACAAATGCGCCAAGACACTGAGCTGGAAAGGCTCGGCGATTTTGAAGCAAACCAAGATTTAGATAATTTCACACTCTAACGGCACTAAAAAAGGCAAACACAAGCTAATGACTGCGCAATTTGAACACGTATCCGTATTAATGGACGAAACCATCGATGCTCTTGCAATTAAGCCAGACGGCATATACATGGATGGTACTTTTGGACGTGGCGGACACTCAGGTCAAATACTTGCTCGACTTGGTGAGCAAGGGCGTTTACAGGCCATTGATCAAGACCCACAAGCAATAAAATCGGCTGAAAAATTTGCCGATGACGCTCGCTTTGCTATAGCTCACACCCGCTTTTCTAACTTATACGATGTTGCAGAGCAAAACGATCTGTTAGGTAAAGTTGATGGCATTTTATTAGATATTGGCGTGTCCTCCCCCCAGCTTGATGACGCAGAGCGTGGCTTTAGCTTTATGAAGGACGGCCCTCTTGATATGCGCATGGACCCAACAAGTGGGCGCAGCGCAGCGCAGTGGCTAGCCGAAGCTGAGCTTGAAGACATTACCCATGTAATTAAAACCTACGGTGAAGAAAAATTTGGTAAGCGTATTGCCCACAAAGTACTTGAGGTAAGAGAGCACACGCCAATTACTACAACCAAGCAACTTGCCGATTTAGTCGATGAAGCGGTGCCCGTTAAAGATAAATTTAAACACCCAGCCACACGTACATTTCAGGCAATCAGAATTTACATAAACAGTGAACTGGAAGAAATTCAAACCGCACTGCAAGCCGCTGTAAAAGTATTAAAGCCAGGTGGACGTTTAGTGGTTATTTCGTTTCATTCGCTTGAAGACAGAATAGTGAAGCAATTTATTAGAAAACAGAGTAAGGGAGAAGCGATACCCAGAGGTCTGCCTTTAACCGACGCACAAATAAATAAAAACCTGACGTTAAAAGCAGTGGGTAAAGCTATTAAACCAAGTGCTGAAGAAATTGAGCGTAATCCACGCTCTCGCAGCTCAGTACTTAGGATTGCACAGAGGCTTGGATGAACACTAAAGCGAATCATCGCCAACCCAATTTATTTTTAGAAATATTAAAAGGCCTAGGAGCTAACAAGCTAACCTCGGCCTTGTTGGTTGTGATATTCGCTTCAAGCTTTGCAGTAGTGCAGGTTACGCACTCGGCTCGTGCGCAGCTGATTAAGCAAGATACGCTGCTACAAGAGCGAGATGAGCTCGACCTTGAATGGCGTTATTTACTTGTAGAAGAAGAGTTTTATTCGCAGCATGCGCGCATTGAAGAAGTTGCTACCACGCAGCTTCAAATGAAGCGCCCTACCAGTCAGGATGAACAGGTAATAATAATACAATGAGAAATCGCGGCAAAAAACAGGTCAATAACTTAATCACATGGCGCTTTATGTTGGTGTGCACTGTGGTGTTTTTAGTGTTTGTAACACTGGTGTCGCGTGCTGCCTATTTACAAGTTATTGAGCCAGATAAAGCCCGTTCAGAAAGCGATAAACGCACCGTTCGTGTAGAAAAACTACATGTACAACGCGGTATGATCTTCGATCGTCAAGGCAAAGAGCTTGCTGTAAGTGTGCCTGTAGTCAGTGTGTATGCCGATCCTAAAGCATTGCATAAGTCACTTGTTGCTAAAGTTATAAAACAAGCACGTAAAAACGGTGAAGATCATAAAACGCTTGCAGAAAATGCCGCTGAGCTTGATAAGCGTACCTCTGTTTATTATGAAAATGATCTGCGTTGGCGTGAGCTGGCAGATGTATTACGTATCGATCCTAAAAAAATAAATTCGCGATTATTAAATGATCCCACCCGTCGTTTTGTGTATTTAAAGCGCCAAGTTACACCGGCTGTTGCCAACTACATTAACCAATTACGCTTACCTGGTATTCATTTGTTAGATGAGTCTAAACGTTATTACCCTGCAGGAGAGGTAACGGCCCACATTATTGGTTTTACAAATATTGATGGGAAAGGCATAGAAGGCATTGAAAAACTCTACGAAAATGCCTTAACAGGCGAAGAAGGCCGCCGCACTATTCGTAAAGATGCCCAAGGCCGCGAAGTTGAAGTATTAGATGAACGTGAGCGTGTAGAGCCTGAAAATATTCAGCTGAGTATTGATCAACGTATTCAAGCAATTGCTTATAAAGCAGTAAAATCTGCCGTACTTACGTATAAAGCGACATCGGGGTCGGCCATGGTAGTTGATGTTAAAACCGGTGAAGTTTTGGCCATGGTAAATAGCCCATCATTTAATCCAAATAATTTGAACGATGCACAACCACATAAACGCCGTAACCGCGCAATTACCGATTTGTTTGAACCAGGCTCAACTGTTAAGCCACTAGCCATTTTAGCTGGGCTAGACTACGGCGCAATTAAAGCCGACGACACCATTGATACCTACCCAGGTTGGATGCGTTTAGGCGGCAGTTTAGTAAAAGATACCCGTAACCACGGTGAAATGACGCTTCGCGAAATTTTAAAGTATTCATCAAACATGGGCGTGGCGAAGGTAACGCAGCAAGTACCTAAAGATTACTTAGTTGGCTTATATCAAAAAGTGGGCTTTGGTAGCGATACCGGCACAGGCATGGTCGGCGAAAGTAGTGGTTTATTTTATCCAAACCGCCGCTGGTCTGACTTTGAAATTGCCACGTTATCGTTTGGTTATGCTATTTCGGTAAGTACGGCGCAAATGGCCCGCTTTTACACCATGTTAGGTGCCGGTGGGATTAATCGTCCGTTAACGATTTTAAAGCAAGACGGTGTGCCAGAAGGCGAGCGTATTTTTAAACAAAAAGACGTAGAAGCCGTTGTTCACATGATGGAAAGCGTGTTTGAAAAAGACGGTACAGCCCGAAACATAAAAGTAGATGGCTATCGCGCGGCAGGCAAAACCGGTACTTCTAAAAAGGCGGTTGCTGGTGGTTACGGTGATGAATACGTAGGTTATTTTGCAGGTGTAGCACCGGCAAGTAATCCACGCTTGGCTGTGGTAGTGATGATAAATGAGCCCGGTGGCGATGTGTACTATGGAGGTGCCACCGCAGGCCCTGCATTTGCAGAAATCGTCTCTAACGCATTAAGAATATTAAACGTAGCCCCTGATAAGGAAGAAGTGGCTTACGTAAAAGGTAAAGATAACGATGCGTGATTTAAAGGCTATTTTAAAATACATCGACATAGATGCACCTTCGCAGCTAGTTAAAGATTTACGCCTTGATAGCCGGGATGTAACGCCAGGCGATGTATTTGTGGCTATAAAAGGCCATGCGCTTGATGGCGGACAGTTTATTGCCAAAGCAATTGAAAACGGCGCTACAGCCATTATTGCCGATAGACTGTGCGAATTTGATGTCACTTTTGAGCCACTGTATTTAGTAACTGAGCTTGATAAAAAACTCCCAGAACTGGCGAGTCAATTTTATCAAAACCCAAGCCAATCTCTCGATTTAATTGGTGTAACGGGCACTAATGGCAAATCTACAACAACGGCCATGATGGCGCATTTAGCGCAGTTTTGTAGTACTCCTTCGGCCATTATAGGCACATTAGGTTATGGCCACCCCGATACACTTACGCCACTTATTAATACCACGCCTTCGGCTGTTGACGTGCAGCACATATTGCATGACTTAAAACAGCAGCATAAAAAGCTTGTGGCGATGGAGGTTTCATCGCACGGGTTAGTGCAACAGCGTGTGGCACAATGCCAATTTAAAGCGGCGGTATTTACTAATTTATCGCGCGATCACCTTGATTACCATGGCGATATGGCAAGTTATGGCGACGCTAAGCTTACGCTGTTTCGCGATTTTGACCCACAGCTAGTGGTGCTAAATCAAGACGATGGGCAAGCAGAGCAATGGCTTGAGAAATACAGTTTTAATAACCTTATTTGTTATGGTCGTAAAAATTTAGCGCCTAAAAATGCACAGTATGTGTATTTTTCTGATGTTGAATATTCTAAAAATGGTATTTCGGCGCAATTGAGCACAAGTTGGGGTGATATTAGCGTAACATCGCCTCTATTTGGTGAGTTTAACTTATATAATTTAACTGCGGCACTGGCAACGTTGTTGGGGCTAGGTTATCCGCTTGAGCAGTTAGCCGCCGGATGCGCGCATTTGCACCCCGTTGCTGGGCGTATGCAAGCGTTTAGTGAAGTTAATTTACCCACGTGCGTTGTTGATTACGCCCATACGCCTGATGCACTTGCTCTGGCTTTACAAGCATTGCAAAAGCATGTGCCTGGTGGGGTTAGTTGTGTTTTCGGCTGTGGCGGCGACAGAGATAAAGGCAAGCGTGCCTTAATGGCGCAAGCGGCAGAGCAAAATGCAGATAAGGTTATTGTTACCAGCGACAATCCCCGATCAGAAAACCCAGATGCTATTTTAGCAGATGTGGCAGCGGGTTTATCGCAGCCTGAAAAAGCCCATTTAGAGGCTGATAGAGCAAAAGCCATTCGCTATGCAATAGAAAATGCAAATGCGGATGACGTAATTTTAATTGCCGGCAAAGGCCACGAGGATTACCAAATTATTGGCGATCAACGTATCGACTTTTGCGATCGCAGTTATGTAAAAGAACAACTAAAAAAAGCAGTAAGAGGGATAACTCAATGATCCCAATGGACTTTGATTGGCTGGCAAATGTGCTAGCAACCGATTATCTAGGTGATAATCTCAATGTAGTAAATATTAATACCGATACCCGCAGTATTTGCGACGGTGAGGTGTTTTTAGCTTTAAAAGGGCCTAATTTTGATGGCCATAAATTTATTGCTGACGCTAAACAAAAAGGCGCTATTGGCGTTATTGTTCAGCATAAAGTAGATGTAGATATTGTGCAGTTTGTTGTTAGCGATACCCGTATTGCATTAGGCAATATAGGTGCGGCAGTTATGGCGCAGGTTAACCCTAAAACCATTGCTATTACGGGCAGCGTGGGTAAAACAACGGTAAAAGAAATGTGCGCCGCTATTTTATCGGTGCACGGAGATGTGCTTGCTACAAAAGGTAATTTTAATAACGATATTGGCGTACCGCTTACGCTATTACGTTTAGAGCCGCAGCACCGTTTTGCTGTTATAGAGCTTGGCGCTAATCATTTAGGCGAAATTGCTTACACTACCGCCATGGCAAAACCCGATGTAGCTGTGGTGTGCAATGTGGCCGCTGCGCATTTAGAAGGCTTTGGTAGCCTAATGGGGGTTGCTAAGGCAAAAGGTGAGATTTTTGATGGCCTAAAAGACGATGGCGTTGCCATTGTTAACTGCGATAGCGAATTTAGCCAATACTGGCTTTATAAATTAAAAGGGCGCACTGTTAAGTGTTTTTCAAGTACTGAAAAACTTGATATTTGGGCTGAAAATATCAGCCTAGACGAAAACGCTCGCGCGAGCTTTTTATTGTGTACACAAGATCAAAAAGTACCAGTAACGCTTGCTCTTCCAGGTAAGCACAACGTGAGCAATGCGCTTATTGCCGCGGCTTTAACCAGCGAGTTTGATGTATCACTTGAAGAGATAGCCACCGCACTTGCCACCATGGGCGATGTGAAGGGGCGGGTAAATTTAATAAAAGTGAGTGATTCACTGACCGTTATTGATGATACCTACAATGCAAATGTTAAGTCGGTAAAAGCAGCAATTGATTTATTAAGTGATATTCAAGGGCACCGTATTTTAGCACTGGGCGATATGGGAGAGCTTGGTGAGCAAGCCAGAACTTATCATCAAGAAGTAGGCGAGTACGCAAAACAACAAGGCATTGATGAACTGTATACGCTGGGTGTGTTAAGTAAATACGCAAGCGATGTATTTGATAAGCCAAACCGTCATTTTTCTAACCGCGAAGAGATGCTCAAGCAAATTCAAACCAGTCTTAATAACACAAACAATAAAACCACGCTTGTGGTGAAAGGATCGCGCAGTTCTCGCATGGAATTATTAGTAACCGATTTAGTAAATGGCCAGCAACAAGCCATCAATGGAGTATCATAATGTTAGTTTGGCTGGCAGAGTATTTAACCCAATATTACAGTGGCTTTAATGTTTTTTCGTATTTAACCCTACGTGCCATTTTAGGCATATTAACAGCGTTAATGATGTCGCTTTATTTTGGCCCTAAGCTCATTCGTTCGTTACAAAAAATGCAAATTGGCCAAGTAGTGCGAGATGATGGCCCAGAATCTCACTTATCTAAAAAAGGTACTCCTACTATGGGAGGCTTACTTATTTTAGGCGCCATATTTACCAGCACCTTATTATGGGCTGACTTATCAAACAAATACGTATGGGCAACCTTATTTGTAATTGGCTCATTAGGTTTAGTGGGCTTTATAGACGACTACCGCAAAGTAATACGCAAAGACCCTAAAGGGTTAATTGCTAAATGGAAGTATTTTTGGCAATCGGTTATTGCTCTAGCGGTGGCAACTGCACTGTATGCAACGAGTACACAAGCGTCAGAAACCTCACTTGTTGTGCCATTTTTTAAAGATGTATTGCCACAATTAGGCTTGTTTTACATTGTAATTACTTACTTTGCATTAGTGGGCACTTCAAACGCGGTAAACCTGACTGATGGCTTAGATGGCCTGGCGATTGTGCCGACTATTTTAGTGGCGGCAGCACTTGCCATAATTGCTTATTTAACCGGTAATATTAACTTTTCGGCTTACTTACATATCCCGCATTTACCGCTTGCTAGTGAGCTGGTGGTTGTGTGTACCGCTATTGTTGGCGCAGGGTTAGGCTTTTTATGGTTTAACACATACCCAGCACAAGTGTTTATGGGTGATGTAGGGTCGCTGGCACTTGGCGGCGCGCTGGGCATTATTGCTATTTTAGTACGCCAAGAGCTACTGCTTATTATTATGGGCGGTGTGTTTGTAATGGAAGCTTTATCGGTAATTTTACAAGTGGGCTCATACAAATTACGCGGACAGCGCATTTTTAGAATGGCGCCGATTCATCATCATTACGAGCTAAAAGGTTGGCCAGAGCCACGTGTTATTGTGCGCTTTTGGATAATTTCAATTGTGCTAGTACTTGCTGGCCTTGCGACATTAAAGATTCGATAAATGCAGTATTTAAACGAGATAAAAAACAAACATATAACAGTGCTCGGACTCGGTGTAACCGGTCTGGGCATTGTGCGTTTTTTATTATCTCATGGTTTTGCACCAAAGGTCGTTGATAGCCGGGTTGCGCCACCAGGTATGGATTGGCTTAGCGAGCATGCTCCTGAGCTTAATACGCATTTTGGTGATTTAGCTAGCGCCGCGCTTTGTAAAACCGACATGATCATCATAAGCCCCGGGCTTAGCTTAAAAATTCCCGCAATTGCTCAAGCAATAGAGTCAGGCATTGAAGTAATTGGTGATGTAGAGCTATTTGCTCGTATAAATACAAAACCGGTTGTTGCTGTTACAGGCTCTAATGGTAAATCAACCGTTGTTACCTTAGCCTACGAGGTATTAAAAGCAGCAGGTTATAAGGTGGCATTAGGTGGCAATATTGGCACTGCGGTATTGGATTTACTAAGTGATGATTTTGACGTGTATGTGCTGGAGCTTTCGAGTTTTCAGCTAGATACCTGCTCAAGCTTAAAACCAATAAGCGCAGCGGTATTAAATATATCTGAAGATCATTTAGATCGTTACGACAGCTACCAAGCCTATATCGACTCTAAATTAAGCATTTATAACAATGCTGAGCTTTTAGTAACCAACGCAGATGATATTCAAACTAAGCCTATTAGTCGCGCTTTAGCGCCGCAAATGAGCTTTGGCATCGACCACGGTGATTATCACTTAGCTGAGCGCAATAATGAGCTGCATTTTATAGTAAAAGGCGAGGCGTACTTACCTGTTAGCACGCTTGCGGTCGTTGGTAAGCACAATTACTTAAATACACTTGCGGTTATGGCGTTATTAAGCCCGTTTGATATTAGTAAAGAACAGTACGCAGCGGCGCTTTGTCAATTTAATGGTTTAGCGCACCGTTGCCAGTTTGTTGATGAGCAACATGGTGTTCAATACTTTAACGACTCTAAAGCCACCAATGTTGGCGCCACTATAGCGGCAATAGATAGTTTGGCCTCAGATCACGAAAACCTGATTGTTATAGCCGGTGGTGATGCTAAAGGCGCTGATTTAAGTGCGTTAAAGCCATATATAAAAAGTCATGTAAAAGCGCTTGTATGCTTTGGTAAAGATGCAGCAGAGCTTGCTGCTTTAACGAGTAAATCGCACTTGGTAAACACAATGCAAGAGGCGGTATCGCTCGCTAAAGTACTTAGCAAGCGCGGTGACATTGTATTACTTGCGCCTGCCTGTGCCAGCATTGATATGTATAACAACTACATGCAACGCGGTGATGACTTTGTGCAATGTGTAATGGAAGGGCAATTATGATTGCCTTTGCCGATTTAAAAGAAACACTCACCCCAAAACCCTCAGCACAGCTTTACGATGTGCCACTGCTTTATTGCATGTTAATGCTTATAGGGGTGGGTTTTATAATGGTGACCAGCGCCTCAATGCCCACAGCCGAAAGGCTGTTTGATAACTCATACCATATTACCATTCGCCACAGCATGTTTTTAGCGATGGCATTTGTTTTATTTTGGATTGCTGCCAGCGTGCCTATGGATTGGTGGAAACGCTCAAACCCGTATTTGTTGCTGCTTGGTATGGTGCTACTTATTGCTGTGTTAATAATAGGCCGCGAAGTCAACGGCGCTAAACGTTGGATACCCATTGGACCTGTTGGTTTTCAGGTGGCCGAAGCCGCTAAATTATACTTTTTCAGTTATATAGCAGGCTACTTAGTAAGAAAACGAGAAGAAGTACAAGAAAATATTAAAGGCTTTGCTAAGCCTATCGCTGTATTTGCGGTATATGCCTTACTTATTTTACTGCAGCCCGATTTAGGAACCGTGGTGGTTATGTTTGTAACAACTGTGGGGCTGTTATTTTTGGCCGGCGCAAAGTTATGGCAGTTTTTTGTACTTATTTTAACGGGCGTAGGGCTTGTTGTATTACTGATTATTGTAGAGCCATACAGAATGGCGCGAGTGGTGGGCTTTTTAGACCCTTGGGAAGACCCATTTGGTAAAGGGTATCAGTTAGTACAGTCGCTTATGGCTTACAGCCAAGGTGGCTGGTTTGGCCAAGGGTTAGGTAACAGCGTGCAAAAGTTACAGTATTTACCCGAGGCGCATAACGATTTTATTTTTGCCGTTATAGGTGAAGAGCTAGGCCTTGTAGGTGTAGCAAGTATTTTATGTGTGTTGGCTGTGTTTGTATTTAGGGCGCTTTTAATAGGCCAACAAGCTTTAAAATGTGGCAAAGAATACGAAGGCTATTTTGCGTTTGCTATTGGCATTTGGTTTGCGTTTCAAACCATGGTTAATGTAGGCGCCAGTGCAGGGTTATTACCGACTAAAGGGTTAACCTTGCCGTTTATTTCGTATGGTGGTTCAAGTTTATTAATAATGACGATTGCCACCGGTATTTTATTGCGTGTTGATTTTGAAACTAAAATGGCAACCAAACAAGCCACCTCACGCGGAGGTAAGCGATGAGTAAAAAATTAGTAGTTGTGGCCGGTGGTACAGGCGGACATATATTCCCAGGTATTGCTGTAGCCGATTATTTAAAAGAGCAAGGCTGGCAAGTAAGCTGGATAGGCACGCCAGACAGAATGGAAGCGGATGTTGTACCAAAGCATAACATTGAGATTGATTTTATTAATGTAAAGGGCGTACGCGGTAATGGCTTAAAGCGTCTTATTAAAGCCCCATTCATGGTACTTAATGCAATATTGCAGGCGCGTAAGGTATTGAAATCTCAGCAACCAGATGTAGTGCTTGCTATGGGCGGCTATGTAACTGGGCCAACCGGCATTGCCGCTAAAAGTTTAGGCATTCCACTGGTGATTCATGAGCAAAATGCAGTAGCAGGAATGAGCAACAAGTGGTTGGCAAAATTTGCTAACAGAGTACTTGCTGCGTTTCCAAGCGCCTTTGCACCAGGGCAAGCCGAATTAGTCGGTAACCCAGTACGTGCAAGCGTTGCTAATGTAGCTAAACGTGATGTTTCAAGCCCTATTAATATTTTAGTGGTGGGAGGCTCGCTAGGCGCACAAGTGCTTAACCAAACACTGCCAGAGGCGTTTAATTTACTTGCTAAAACAGCGCCAATTAAAATGTGGCACCAAACAGGTAAAGGCCATATTGAGGGCGTGAAAAGCGCGTATGCGCAAAACAATATTACAGATGAAGACCTAAAAGTTGCTGAATTTATAGATGATATGGACGCCGCCTACGCGTGGGCCGATATTGTTATTTGCCGTGCTGGTGCACTGACTGTTAGTGAAATTGCCGCCGCGGGTAAAATGGCTGTATTTGTGCCGTTTCCACATGCGGTAGACGATCATCAAACCGCCAACGCAAAATATTTAGTAACCGCAAATGGCGCGCTTTTAATGCCTCAGCCGCAGTTTAATAAAGATTCAATAGTTGAGCTATTAAACCCGTATTTGGCAAAGCCTATATTAATTAAACAAATGGCCAGCAATGCTAAGCAGCAAGCCATTTTAGATGCCACAGCAAGCGTTGCCTCGCACTGTGAGCAAGTAACAAATAAGAGAAAATAAGTGAAAGATAAGTCAATACAAGAACAACAAACTCGACCTGCTATGCGTCGAATAGAAACCATCCATTTTATTGGTATTGGTGGTGCGGGTATGGGCGGTATTGCTGAAGTACTGGCTTTTGAAGGCTACCGCATTACAGGCTCAGATATAGCGCACAGCGCAATGACCGAACGCTTAATTAAAGCCGGTGCAGAAGTATTTATAGGCCATCACGAAAACAACGTAAAAGATGCCAACGTAGTTGTTGTTTCAAGTGCTATTGACGAAACAAACCCTGAGATTATTGCTGCAAAAGCAGCGCGTATACCGGTAGTTCGCCGTGCAGAAATGCTTGCCGAATTAATGCGTTTTCGCCATGGCATTGCCATTGCGGGCACACATGGTAAAACCACAACAACCAGTTTAATTGCCAGCATTTATGCTCAGGCAGGGCTTGATCCTACTTTTATTATTGGCGGCTTATTAAATAGCGCGGGCAGTAACGCAAAAGTGGGCAAAAGCGACTTTTTAATTGCTGAGGCAGATGAAAGCGATGCATCGTTTTTACATTTACAGCCTATGGTATCGGTGATCACCAATATTGAAGAAGATCACATGGAAACCTATGGCGGCAGTCTTGAGAAAATGAAAGACACTTATGTGGACTTTATTCATAACCTGCCATTTTATGGCTTAGCCGTAGTGTGCATAGACTCGCAAGTAGCAAGTGAGCTGATCCCGCGTTTTGGTCGCCCTGTGATCACGTATGGCGAGTCAAAAGATGCCGACTACCGCATGAGCGATTTTAGCCAATCAGCAAGTACTTGTACTTTTACAGTGACACATAAAAGCGGTGAAAGCTTAAGTGCAACGCTTAATATGCCAGGTAAGCACAACGCACTTAATGCCACGGCGGCAATTGCAGTGGCTAAAGATCAAAACATTGCTAACCACGCAATTTTAGAGGCGCTGCAAAAATTTGAAGGCATAGGACGACGCTTCCAGCATTATGGCAACTTTGAAAACGAGCGCGGCAATGTCATGTTGGTGGATGATTACGGACATCACCCATCAGAAGTTGCTGCCACCATTGCAGCGGTACGCGAAGGCTGGCCAGAAAAGCGTTTAGTTATGGTTTATCAACCGCACAGGTTTACCCGTACACGCGATTTATACGAAGACTTTGTAAAAGTATTAGCAGATGTAGATCAACTTTTATTACTTGATGTGTACAGTGCCGGCGAAGAGCCTATTGTTGGTGCAGACAGTAAAAGCCTGTGCCGCAGCTTACGTCAGCGCGGAAAAGAGCCTCTACATGTAGCAACGAGCGCAGAGCTTGCTGGTGTGCTGGCCGATAACTTACAAAATAACGACTTAGTTTTAACGCAAGGCGCTGGTAATATAGGACAATTGGTTAAAACATTAGCGGCAACAGGTATGTCGGTGGAAAAATTAAAGCAAGGTGAAGTATGACGCAAGAAAACGCGCAATTTGGTAAAGTAGCAGTACTGCTTGGGGGTAACTCAGCAGAGCGCGAAGTGTCACTACGTTCAGGGCAAGCGGTGCTTAATGCACTACAAAATGCCGGCGTTGATGCCATTGCTTTTGACCCGCAAAATCGCTCTTTGTGGGAGCTAAAAGAATTACAGGTCGATCGTGTTTTTATTGCTTTGCATGGCCGTGGTGGCGAAGATGGTACAGTGCAAGGCGCGCTTGAATTTATGAACTTGCCATACACGGGCAGCACTGTATTAGGCTCAGCCTTGGCAATGGATAAAGTCCGTTGTAAGCGTTTATTTAAATCTGCAGGGCTAAGCACTGCGCCTTATGCAGTTGTTGATGCTAAAAAAGGCTTTGATGCAAAAGCCATTATGGATGAGTTTAAAAAAGTAATGGTTAAGCCATCGCACGAAGGCTCAAGCATAGGTATGGCGCAAGCAAGTACCGCTCAAGAGCTTGAAGATGCCCTTACACACGCTTTTAAGTTTGATAGCCAAGTGTTAGTAGAGCAGTGGATAACTGGACGCGAATTTACCGTGACGGTATTAGGCGATGAAGTACAGCCTGTGATTGAAATGACGACTCCAAATGGTTTTTACGATTACCAAGCTAAGTATCAATCGAACACAACACAGTATCATTGCCCTGCAGATTTATCGGCGCAAGATACACAGCACTTACAGGCTATCTCGTTAGAGGCGTTTGATTTAGTGGGTGCAAGCGGCTGGGGCCGTGTAGATGCCATGCAAGATGAGCAGGGGAATTTTTATTTATTAGAAGTAAATACAGTCCCTGGCATGACCGAAAAATCGCTGGTGCCCATGGCGGCAAAAGCAAACGGGGCAACATTTGAGCAATTAGTTGTTCGCATTTTGGGGCAAACGCTTTAATATGCATCCCCTTTTAGAAAAAGCTCAACAGTTAAAACAGCAACTTAACTTTAATTGGTCGCTAATTTTTGGTGTGAGCTTTTTTCTGGTGGTAGTGATTGGGCTCGTGCAAATAACTACCGGTGTATCTGATTGGCTAGTAGAGAACAAAGATGCACAAATAAAGCACTTAACAGTGCTAGGAAAGCCCAAATACACTGACGAAAAGGCCATAATAAAAGCAATAAAAAAGGCCGATTTAAGCAGTTTTTTTGAGCTAGATGTAAAACGCGTACAGCAATTGGTAAAAGATTTACCTTGGGTTGCAACCGTATCGGTACGCAAGCAATGGCCCGATACAATACAAGTGTACGTAGTTGAACACGAAGCCGTAGCCCATTGGAATAGCGATTTACTGCTAAATCAAAGTGGCGATGCCTTTGAAGCAAGTAGCGATAAACTCGCTAATGATTTACCGCAACTTTACGGCCCAGAAGGCAGCGAAAAAGAAGCGTGGATTGCCTTTAAGCAGTTTGACGAAATGCTAAAGGTAAATGCATTAACGCTAAAAAGCTTAGCACTTTCGGAGCGTTTTTCGTGGCAGTTATGGTTAGATAATGGTGTGCGCTTAAATTTAGGGCGCAAAGACAAAGCAAAGCGAGTACAGCGGTTTATAGATGTGTACCCGCGCATGGAAAAGCGTGCAGATGCACAAATAGATGCAATAGATTTACGCTATGATACCGGCCTTGCAGTTAGCTATAAGCCTGTGCAAGAACAGCAATTACAAAATAAGAGTAAGGCATGACTAAGTCAGCAGAAAGAAACCTAGTGATTGGATTAGACGTTGGTACCTCAAAAGTGGTGGCCACGGTAGGTGAAATCACCGCAGATAACAAGCTCAGCATTGTTGGTGTGGGCAGCCAAGTATCTCATGGTATGGATAAAGGCGGCGTTAACGATTTAAACTTAGTGTCTGAGTCGATTCGCCGAGCAATAGATGAAGCCGAGTTAATGGCTGATTGTCGTATTAGCTCAGTGTACTTAGGGATTTCTGGCAAGCACATACAATGTCAAAACGAAAGCGGCGTGGTTGCTATCAATAATACAGAAGTAACCGATGAAGACATTGAAAATGTAATTCATATAGCGCGCTCTGTGCCTATTTCGGCCGAGCGTAAAATGCTGCATGCATTACCGCAAGAATACAGCATTGATATGCAAGAGGGCATTAAAAACCCCCTTGGGATGAGCGGTGTACGTATGGAAGCACGTGCACACATTATTACCTGCTCAAACGACATGGCTAAAAACATTGAAAAATGTGTTGAACGCTGTGGTTTAGAGGTTGATCAGCTTATATTTACTGCACTCGCATCGTGTTACTCCGTTTTAACCGATGACGAAAAAGAGCTTGGTGTAGCGGTACTTGATATTGGTGGTGGTACAATGGATATCACTATTTATATTAACGGGGCATTACGCCATTCTTCGGTTATCCCAGTGGCGGGTAATCAAGTAACCGGTGATATTGCAAAAATATTTCGTACACCTATATCACATGCTGAGTCACTCAAAGTACAATATGCATGTGCAAGTAGCCAAATGGCCAGTAACGAAGACACCATAGAAGTACCAAGTGTAGGCGGGCGACCAGCACGATTAATGTCGCGCCATACTTTATCTGAAGTGGTAGAGCCTCGTTTTAGAGAATTATTTGAATTAGCGATGGAAGAAATTCGTCGCTCAGGTTTAGAAGACCAAATTGCGGCAGGCCTCGTTATTACAGGCGGGACCGCTAAAATGACTGGCGCAATGGAAGTGGCTGAAGACATTTTCCAAATGCCAGTGAGAATAGGCAAACCAATCGGGATAGTTGGTTTGACAGACTACGTAGACGATCCTTCGTACGCAACCGCTGTAGGTTTGTTACAATACGGGCGCACTATGCAATCGATGAATGCACAAAAGTCGAAAGCAGAGGATAATAATAATTGGTGGAACCGCATTACTAAATGGTTCCAAGGCGAGTTTTAAAGTACTCAAGTCGGAGAGTAAACATGTTTGATATGATGGAACAACACAGCGAAGAAGCTGTAATTAAGGTAATTGGCGTGGGCGGTGGCGGCGGTAACGCTGTTGAGCACATGGTAAAACAACAAATAGAAGGCGTGCGCTTCATAGCCGCAAATACGGATGCACAAGCATTACGTAATTCCGCTGCCGATATTACCGTACAACTAGGCACGCAAATAACCTCAGGGTTAGGTGCAGGTGCAAACCCAGAAGTAGGCCGCGAATCGGCTGAAGAAGATGCAGAAACAATCCGTGCCAGCCTTGAAGGCGCAGATATGGTATTTATTGCTGCCGGCATGGGTGGTGGTACAGGTACTGGTGCTGCACCAGTGGTTGCTAAAATTGCCAAAGAATTAGGTATTTTAACGGTTGCTGTAGTAACGCGTCCTTTTGACTTTGAAGGCAAAAAGCGCGCAGCAGCTGCTGAACAAGGCATTAACGAATTGTCAGAAATTGTAGACTCACTTATTACAATTCCGAACAATAAATTGCTTAAAGTTTTAGGTAAAGGGACTACACTGTTAGATGCCTTCGCTAAAGCAAACGATGTACTTTTTGGTGCGGTTCAAGGTATTGCGGAGCTAATTACACGTTCTGGTTTAATTAACGTGGATTTCGCCGACGTACGTACCGTAATGTCAGCAATGGGTACTGCCATGATGGGCACAGCCTCTGCATCAGGCCCAGATCGTGCTCAAGAAGCTGCAGAAGCGGCTATCTCAAGCCCATTACTAGAAGACGTTGATTTAACCGGTGCTAAAGGTATTTTGGTTAATATTACCGCGGGTATGGACATTGCGATTGAAGAATTTGAAATTGTGGGTAACCACGTTAAAGCGCTAGCGTCTGAAAATGCAACTGTGGTTGTAGGTGCGGTTATTGACCCAGAAATGAGCGACGAGTTACGTGTAACTGTTGTTGCTACGGGTTTAGGCGGCGATCGTCGTCCGCAGTTTGGTATTGTTGATAACGGCTTTAAAAAGGCATCAGGTTCTGATGTAGCAAGTTCATCAAACCAATCTAGCAGCATGTACGTACCAAGCTTTGCAAGCCAAGGCACAAGCACTGAAGAAACGACGCCAAGCACGCAAGTAGAAAGCAAAGAACAAGCGCCATCTACAAGCTCAAGCAACACGGCAAGTTCATCAGCGCAAAACAGTAAAAAAGCGGATAAATCAGAAGGCGGAGATTATTTTGATATTCCGGCTTTTTTACGTAAGCAGGCTGATTAACATTTACTAATGCTTTTGTTTGAAATATGTACAAATATTGAAAGGCAAAAGGATTTATGTTAAACTCCGCCGTCTAACTGTAACTGATTTAAAAGTGAGCGAACCTATGATTAAACAGCGTACGATTGCACAAGTAGTCAAAGCCATAGGAATTGGACTTCATAAAGGTGAGAAGGTCACAATAACTCTCCGACCTGCGAGCGCAAATACCGGGATTGTATTTCGTCGTGTCGACCTTGATCCGGTTGTTGATTTTGAAACAACACCTGAAGCCGTTGGTGATACGCAGCTGTGTACCTGTTTAATTAACAAAGATGGCGTTCGCTTATCTACGACTGAGCACCTAATCGCAGCGGTTGCTGCAATGGGTATCGATAATTTAATTGTTGAATTAGACAGCTCAGAAGTGCCGATTATGGATGGTAGTGCATTACCGTTCATTTATTTGTTACAAAAAGGCGGCATTGAAGAGCAAAATGTTGCGAAACGCTTTATTCGTATAAAAGAAAAAGTACGTATTGAAGAAGGTGATAAATGGGCCGAAGTAGAACCATATGATGGTTTTCATATCGACTTTGAAATTGCCTTCGATCACCCGGCCATTAATGAAAGCCGCCAGCGCATTGGTTTAGATATTACTGCGCAAAGCTTTACTGAAGAAATTAGCCGTGCACGTACGTTTGGCTTTATGAAAGACATTGAATACATGCATGCTAATAACCTAGCACTTGGTGGCAGCATGGACAGCGCAGTAGTACTTGATGACTTTAAAGTACTAAACCCAAATGGTTTGCGCTACAGCGATGAATTTGTAAAACACAAAATATTAGACTGTGTGGGCGACATGTTTATGACAGGTCATAACCTACTAGGTAAAGTAACGGCTTATAAATCGGGTCACGATTTAAATAATAAGTTACTTCGCAAAATTATGGCAACAGAGTCAGCATGGGAGTGGGCAACATTTGAAACGCCTGTTACGATGCCTGCACCCGGCCTTGAATTAGCGACGGCCTAATTTAGTATTTTTTAAAAATACACGCTCACAAACAGTTATAAAAAATGACGCTTAATAGCGTCATTTTTTTTGCCTTAAATTAGCGAGTTGCAGCTAATTACTATTAATTTTTAATAATTAACGCGCAGCTTAAAGCGCTAAAATTGTTGGTAACTGTGCCAGTTCAGTTATGGTGTAGGTTGGGCTTATGCCTGCTGGTAACTGCTCGCCTGGGTGCTGTAGCCAACAGGTATCAATACCGGCATTATTGCCTCCTAAAATGTCGCTAGAGGCAGTGTCGCCCACCATTAATATTCTGCTTTTGTCTGGGTTACCCATAAGCTCAAATGTGTGCTCAAAAATAGCCTTGTTAGGCTTAGCAATGCCTACCAGTTCCGAAATAACCAGCCAATCAAACATATTTTCAAGGCCGGTATGCGCTAGGCGCAGGGCTTGCAAACGGGCAAAGCCATTAGTAATAATACCCAATTGTGCATGCGGTTTGAGTGCATTTAGTAAATCGATTGCGCCAGGGAGTGGTTCACAAATTTGTGCCATAGCATCTAAAAATGCGTCGTTTAGCTCTTTAGCGGGTACCCCTAATTTTACAGCCCACTCGTTAAAGCGGGTTACTTGTAAGTAATCGGCGCTAATTTTTCCATCTTGATAATCTATCCACAGCTGCTTATTAGTTTTTTGGTAATGGATGTAATCGGCTTGGGTAAACTCAATGTTGTACGCTTTAAACATGCGGGTCATTCCCGCTAAAATATCAAACCTGAATAGTGTTTCGTCTGCATCAAACAGTACATAACTGTATTTCATTAATTTTCCTGATAAAGGCTAGGGTGTAAAAAAGGAGCCATAGCTAAGGTAAGCGCTTGGGTGTAGGTGCTTTGGCGAGTGGCATGATTGTTTGTGAGAAGCCCTATCGCGCCGCCTTTTTGCTTAACATTATGGGTGTTAAATGCTTTATCCATTACATTGCCAAGCTCTTCTCCGCTTAGCAGCGCGTTATATAACACTTGCGGTAACGGCAGGTTACTGCTGCGTCCTATCGCTTGCTCAGAGCCATTATTAATAACAACATAGGCAAAGGTTGCAGCACCATAGCTAAATTGCTCTGCACCGCCTTCCATTGCACAGTAGTAATCTGCTTGGTACATGCTTTTACAGTAAGTAACTCGGTTTTGTGCGCCTATACGGGTTTGTTCCTCGCCAATTGGTTGATCGGGAACATTTGAGGGAGCATCAACGCCTTGGCAATCAATTTCGTAACTAGGAAAGTACATTGCAAAAATATGTTTTGCAGCGTTAATTTTTACTGGGTTTTTAGAGCCCACAATAATTTTTAATGAGTGCGACACGTTTTCCCTCACTGTTAGCAAAAGCAGCAGTGTACGTCAGAAGTGTAAATCATAAAAGAGGGGCTAAATGGGTATATCTAAAGGGGCTAGGTTTTCAAGAGCACGCTTTTTAACAATAATGTCTTTAATTAGCGGAGTAAGCACCAGCTCCATTGCTAAACCCATTTTACCGCCTGGCACCACAAGGGTATTTATACGCGACATAAAGCTGCCTTCAATCATCTGTAAATAATACGGAAAATCAACGTCATCAATTCCTCTAAAGCGAATAACCACAAAGCTTTCATCTAGCGAAGGAATATCTTTTGCGCTAAATGGGTTTGACGTATCAACCGTTGGCACACGTTGAAAATTAATATGGGTGCGCGAAAACTGCGGTGTGATGTGGTTAATGTAGTCATCCATACTGCGTACAATGGAGTCCATTACTTTTTCGCGAGAGTGGCCGCGGTCTTGCGTATCGCGGATCAATTTTTGGATCCATTCAAGGTTAATAATAGGCACCATGCCTATAAGCAGATCCACGTGCTTAGCTACATCATGATCCTGATCAACCACGCCCCCGTGCAAGCCTTCGTAAAACATTAAATCAGTGTTTGTTTCAAGATCTTGCCAAGGGGTAAACGTCCCCGGTAATTGATTATAAGGTACAGCTTCATCAAAGGTATGTAAGTATCGGCGTAACTTGCCTTGGCCTGTTTCGCCGTAGGTACCAAATAAGGTTTCTAATGCGCCAAAGTCATTGGCTTCACGGCCAAAATAACTTATGTGTTTACCTTCTTGTTGTGCTTCGCGTACTTTTTTATCCATTTCTGGGCGCGTGTAACGATGAAAGCTATCTCCTTCGATAAAAGCCGCATCAATGTTGAGGCTACGAAAAATATGTTTAATTGCATTGGTGGTAGTGGTAGTTCCCGCACCCGACGAACCTGTAATAGCAATGATAGGATGTTTAGCTGACATGTATTTTCTCTTTTTTAGGACCAAGTTAGTTATAAAGAGTTGACTGACTTAGGTCAAGTGACGCCATCGGCAAATAACGTTATCATGAGGTGCTTAAAAATAAAACGAGAGAAAGCATGAAACTTATTAAACCATGGCTTGGGCTAGTCTCTTTAGCGGCGCTAAGCCTTGCTACAGCGCAGGCTAGCATGCCTAAAAGCCAAATATTACTTGCTGATTTAAATACACCCTACGGTATGCAAGTGAGTATAGTGAGCGACAAAAATAGCTATAACAACCAACCTTATTTAACAAACAAGGGTATTTATTTCACCCATGAAGTTATTTCAAGCGAGCAAAGTCAAACCGATATTGCCTATTATGATTTAGCAACCAAGCAAGTAAGCAACATAACAAATACGCCAGTGAGCGAATATTCGCCCACTGTTATGCCTTCAAAACAAAGTTTATCGGCCATTGTGGTAGAGCAAGATAGCAAACAAAAGTTGTGGCAATACCCACTCGATACTGAGCAAGCGCCGAGCCGTATTTTTGATTGGATTGAACCTGTTGGCTACCACGCATGGGGCGCTCAAAGCGATTTAGTGATGTTTATTTTAGGTGAGCCACATACATTGCAATATACTTCGGTTGCTGCGGCAAAAGGCGAGGTGGTAGCAAGTAACATAGGGCGTACGCTTATTTATAACAGTAAAACCGCAACATTTTTATTTAGTTACACAAAAAATGATCAGCATATTTTAGCAAGTTTTAACCCGCAATCTAAACAGGTAGAAGATTTACTTAGATTGCCAGAGCAAGTACAAGACTTTATTTTAAAAGATGCTAATACAGTGGCTTATGCGGTTAAAAACCGTGTATATATGCGTAATTTAAGTGGCACCGATGAGGTTTCTCAATGGCTTAACTTAAGCCCATATTGCGAGACAAACATAACGCGAATGAGTTATAAAAACGACAAACTTGCCTTTGTATGCGATGTAAAATAATTCGGACTTTGCAGCGCGTATAGGCTAATGTAATGCACAATTAAACATTAAAGGGATCACCACGTGGCTTATAGTGCAGATGAGTTAACAGAGCAGCTCATTCAGTTAAAGTGCAGAAGCAACTTTAAAATTAAAAACATTGCTGAGTACATGTTAGCAAATTCTAAAGAAGCAATTTATACCCACAGCGAAGCGGGTAAAGGCAAAATAATTATTCGCCCAGCCTTTGAGGTGTTTAGCGATGATTTTGCAACAATTGATGAGGTAACACGAGTACAAGGTTATTTTCATAGTAGCGAGATGACACGCTTTCCTACACGTATTCACAAAAGTGCGCAGCCGATTCACTATGGTGTGGCCTTTAAAATTAACTCAGAGCAAGCAGCAAAAGACTTTATTGCCAAGCTAACACAGATTATTAATGGGTAAATAAAAGCCGCTGAGTGAGTAACTCAGCGGCTTTTTTAATTATGCATATTTATTTTTAATTATACTTATTTGCTTTTTAAAAATTCATTAACTGATGCCAGTTCACGCTCTTTAAGCGCAATACAATCATGGGTACTTTCTTCAAGCTTGCTTAGCGTACGCGCGTAGCCCGGTGTTTCTTCAATTTTATCTTTAAAGAATGCTTGCGTGGTTGCTAAACTTTGTTCATCACAACGCGCGGTTGTAAAGTACGGTAAGTTAGGCACAAAAAACGGCGGTAAGCTTTGTGTTACCTTGTCGTAATTGTTGTATATCCACTCAATAAATAATGCTTGGCGTGGCTCGCTATAACTTTGACCTGCTAAAATAGTGCGCATATCAGACGCGGTTACTTCGTCGGTTAAGGTGTACGCTAATACTTGCTTTTGTAACTGCGCTTTACCCATAAAGCCCATTGCAGCCAGCATGTTTGTGCGTACTTGTGGATCTTTAGTGGTTTTAAAGGTTGCCATAAATTGATCAAGTAAGGCTTTATCCCCATTATAGGCGGCAAGTTTTAAATAGGTAGCTGCTAAATACGGATCCACTTTTTGCGGATCGTTTAAGTACACTTGCGTTTGCTCTTTTGCTTTGCTGATCACACGTTGATCTTCGCCATCAAAACCTAGTAAGGACACAACACCCGCACGTAGTTGCGATACTGCACCGTCTTCGCCAGCTTGTGCTTCAAGTGAGTATTTTTTAGCTGCAGGCATTACTGCACTGCGAATAAACTCAGGCCATAACGCTTCGTTGCTTTCATCTTTAAAGGTATTTTTTTGCGATACCAAGTAGCCCAGCGCTGTATTTGCAACACGAGGGTGATCATCGCTCACAAATACTTCTAAGGTTTGCATTAACTTAGCCGCCGATATTACACCCGCATCAAGTAGTGCATCAGTGGCAGAGAGCAGCGCTAAGCGCTCACGATCATTAAGTGCTTGCGGAGCATGTTTTATAAGTGAATCAAACTGCGCATCGTCCATTACCCAGCGGTAATAACCTAGCGCCCCTTCATCGGGATAAATCCACTGCGGCTCAAAATCAAGTGTTAAGGTTTGGCTTTGCTTATTGAGTAAAATACTGGCTGTTTTTACTTTATCACCAGCGCCATATTTTATCCCAACAGGGACATTCCAAAGCTGTGCGGGTGCATCTACACCGGCATTAGCAAAGCGGCTTTGCGATATAGTAATTTTTTTACCGTCTTGTTTTACATCTACAAGCGGAAAAGAAGACTGTTCAATAAATGATTTTAAAACACTCGCAACATCTTTATTAGAAGCTTTCCCTAGTGCTTCCCATAAATCGGCTGCTTCGGCGTTTTTATACGAGAATTTTTTTAAGTAACTTTGAATCCCTTTTTGGAATGCGTCTTCACCAATCCAGTTTTCAACCATAGCCAGTACTGCGCTGCCTTTACTGTAGGCAAGCCCTAAACCATCCATAATATCGGCTTCGGTTTTAATTGGTTTACGAATCGGCTTAGTGCTTAAGCGAGCATCTAATGCCATTACGTTGTTTTGTGGTAAATCGAGGTGAGATTCAAATTCTGGATTAAGCTGCTTAGTAATTTTTGCCGCCATCCAGCTGGCAAATGCTTCGTTTAACCATAAGTCGTTCCACCACTTCATGGTAACTAAGTTACCGTACCATTGATGGGCAAGCTCGTGAGCAATAATCGACACATTACGCTGTTTTTTACTGCGTGTAGCGGCTGCTAAATCAACCAGTAATATATCTTCGCGGTAGGTTACTAGGCCTGAGTTTTCCATTGCGCCAAAAGGAAACTCGGGTACTGCTACCGAGTCGAGCTTTTTATAAATATAAGGAATACCAAAATATGCCTCAAGTGCAGCAAGTACTTTTGGCATGTTCTCTTTTGCGTAATCAGCTAAATGAATTTTACCCTGCGGGGTAATAACACGCCCTGGAATTGGCATATCTTGTATTTCAAGTTCTTCAAAAGGGCCCACGGCCATAGCCACTAAATAAGAAGGAATAGGTGGCGTTTTATCAAAGTAATGCGTTGTCATCTCGCCGTTAACTGCGGTTTTAAGCTCTGGCGTATTGGCATAAACCTTTTGAGACGTTGGCGCTGTAATTGTTAACTGAAACGGTATTTTATAACTTGGCTCATCAAATACTGGAAATGCACGGCGTGCATCATTCATTTCAAACTGAGTAAATAAATAAGGTGTGCCCTGATCAATTGTTTTGTATAAGCCCACACTTTGGCGATTATACGGCGCAGAAAAATCTATTTTTAGGGTGTACTTACCCGGCTGAATTTGCTCATCACAGCTAAATTTTACTTTTTCTGTTTTTAGCATTTCGTTATTTAAGTCGCAGTTTTCATCGCCTAGTAACTGCGCCATTTTAACAGCGTAAGCCACGCCGTTAAGTTCAATGTAATGAGTGGGTTTTAACACTTCTAGGGCTATTTCTGTCATCCCTGTAAAGGTGTCTTGGCTTGGGTCGAGTGTTAACGACACCTTTTGTGAACTTGGTTTAGCAAGCTTTTCGATAACGAACTCGTTAGCGTTGGCAGTAGTCATTGCTAAAGCAACACTTACTGTTAATAGGCTTTTTAAAAACATAGTGATCCCTAGATTGTTGTTGTTAGAAACTGACTCAAACAGGCATTTCTATGCCCTTAAAAATTGAGATTTAGATATCCTAGCAGTTTTTTTTATGAGAGTAATTTAATAAAGTGGCTGCTTGGATTTAAAATAGTAACAAATAGTGTCAGTGGCTCTGGCGCTGCTTAAAGCGCTGCCAATGCAGCTGTGGGTTAATGGTGCGAATTTGCTGTATTACGTTGTTTAGTAAGGCGGTATCGTCAAATTTATCATTGGGGTATTCGTTAAACCCCATTAAATAATTAAAGGCGTCTTTTGAATTAGCCTGTAATGCGTAAATACGTACTTGTTGCTCAAAATTAAGTCGTAGGCTACTTATGGCGGTTTTCATACCAAGTTGATCAACAGTGGGAATGGCACATTTTTGCAAATAACCCGCACGCTCACCTTCACCAGTAAACCAAATGCGTACTTTTTCGCTGTAACGGCCAGACTTAGCCGGTAAATCAAACAACAAACGTGTGTGATTATGTGCTTTAACAAAGGCAATAAAGTCGTTAAGCCCTGCATCAACTAAGGCTTGATGCACCGGAACCAAACGCGCTTTTATTTTTCCATTAGTATGAAAATTAAAACATAAAATGCCATTTTTAAGCTCAAGATCGTCAAGCGTTAAGCAGCCAATTTCATCGCTATATGCGCCACTGTAATAGGCAATTAAAGGCAACCAAAAATGCCAGTGCTTTGCTTGCTCTCTTGCTACTTTAAAATCGCCATAAATATAGCCGTTATAAAGCGTATGCAGTTCCATTGCTGAAAAAGGGCGGCGGCCAAGATGGGTTTTCAACGTAATCCCTTGAAATTAATGACATGTTATATTTTATACTTAAAACAGATAAACATGCGAGTATCGATTTTAGTATTTATGTTTTTAGCTACAAAACAAAAACACCCACTTAAAAAGCAGGTGTTGTATTCACTATTTAATTTATAGTGGCAGTTATTCGCTAAGTGCGCGTGCTAAGCCAACAGGCTCTATTTCTACACACACTTGGTCGTCATTCCAATTTAAACCAACTAATGCGCTGTCTTCGTTTAAATCTTCTACCCACTCATCTAAAAATTCATCTAAATTAATTTCTACAGGCGTAAATTCTTGCCACTCTTCTTTACACTGGGCTTTTGCTGCGTCTTCGCTTTCCCATAAAAGCAGTACATCCGTTTCGGCAAACTGGTTAGATTCGCACACTACAAAGCCGCCGTCGTCGCCACCTAACGCCCACACTTGCTCGCTTAAACGTACTTTTTCTACAAAGCTAACTAGTTGTGATTCAATTTCAATATCGCTCATGTGTTTACCTTATTTGTTTAGAGTCTGGGATCGGTGCTTACTGCAGCTTGACGCGTGCCATAGTCGTTATAAAAACTGACTAAAGCAGCGTGTTGGCTAAAGTCTGTTAATTCACGAAAGCAAATCCAATCAAGTAGGCAGTATAAACTGATGTTAAGGCATTCACAGCCTTTAAATTCATCATCGTTTAAATGACTATTTAAATAGCTTAATGTTTCAGCAATTCGTTCGTTTTGCAGATTAAAAAATAATTTATCGTCGCTAGTATCAAATCCTGAGCGTCTGCTAAGTGCTAATTCTACTAACGAGTCGTTACAGGCGTTAATAATATTAAGTAGGTGCTCTTGCGACCAGCTTAGTGGTGTTTTACCAGCCTTGGCGATAAGGTAACGTAAAATAATGGTTGAATCGCTTAGCGTTAAATCACCATCAATTAAAACCGGTATTTTTCTTCCAGGGTTGTTACTGGCTAAGGTAGGGCGGTCTTGCTCAGAAAAAATATCTAGGTTTACTAGCGCTAAGTCAACATTGTTTTGTGCTGCCCACATTCTTACTCTGCGCGCAAATGGAGAAGGGTTAGATCCTATAAGTTTCATAATTGCTCCTAAAAAAAGCCGCATAAGCGGCTTTTTGCGTTGCGATAAGTCAACGTTATTCTGAGCGGCTTGTCACTTCTAGTAAGTGATAGCCAAACTGTGTTTGTACAGGGCCTTGTACTTGATTAATTGGCGCTGAAAATACAACTTTATCAAACTCAGGTACCATCATACCTGGGCCAAACTCGCCAAGTGCTCCGCCGTCTTGACCAGAAGGACAGTTTGAATATGTTTTTGCAAGCTCTGCAAAGTCTTCGCCTTGTTCAATCTTAGCTTTTAAATCTAAGCACTCTGCTTCGCTGTCTACTAAAATGTGCCTTGCACTTGCCACTGCCATAAAATCTCCTGTTTAAAGTTGGTGTATTTAACCATTAAAGCCAGTCTAGTTAGTTTTAACTCGCAGTACCAGTATAAACTTAATTGATGAGTAGCGTATTTTCAATTGCATCAATTAATTCTTTTGAATTAGGAGCTACTTTACTGTTAAAGCGTTTAATTGTTTTGCGATCAGCTGAAACTAAATATTTATAAAAGTTCCAGTTAGGTGAGCTGGTTTGCGCGTTTAAGTGTTTAAATATTGGATTTGCATCACTGCCGCGAACTTTGCTGGTAGTAAACATAGTAAAAGTAACGCCGTAATTAATAAAACACACTTTTGCTATGTCTTTTTCATCGTTTTCTTCTTGAAAAAAATCATCAGATGGAAAACCTAATACCACTAAACCTTTGTCTTTGTATTGTTGGTGTACTTTTTCAAGACCTTCAAATTGAGATGTAAAACCACAATTGCTAGCCGTATTTACAATGAGCAAAGGGCGGTTTTTAAATTGGCATAAGTTTAAGGATTCTTTTGAGCGCAGCTTAAGTATCTCTACATTTGTAAAGTCTTCACATTGTTGCTGCTGTTGTTTGCTGGGTAACGTGTCATTTGCATGGGCAGCTAAGCTCGTAATAAAAATACTGAGCCCTAGTATCGTTTTTTTTAACATACTCAACGCCTAAATTTATAATTGTTTGACTAGTCTATCTTACGCTAATATGCACAAAAGTGATCAACAATATTAAGCTGTTATGACTACACGTTTAGCCACTATAGAAGATTTACCTGCCATTGTCGCAATATACAACGAAACGATCGCCTCGCGTATGGTGACCGCCGATACCGAAGAAGTATCGGTACAGAGCAAACGTGAGTGGTTTAATAGCCACACCGATAAACGGCCTATTTATGTTTATTGCGAAAATGACCAAGTACTTGCCTGGCTAAGTTATAAATCGTTTTATGGGCGCCCCGCATACGATGGCACCGTCGAAATGAGCATTTATATTACCAAAGCGGCGCAAGGTAAAGGACTTGGCAAAAAGCTGATGGAGTTTGCCCAAATAGAGGCTAAACAGCTCGAAATTGATGTATTGCTTGGTTTTATATTTAGCCACAACTTACCAAGTATTAAGTTATTCAAGCACTTTGGTTTTAGCGTATGGGGTGAGTTGCCTCATATCGCGGTAATGGATAACACGCGCTACAGTTTAACAATATTCGGTAAGCATCTACCAAAATAGTTGTGGAGCTTATCGGTAAAAAAATCAAAATTAAGTCTAACAACCTATACCAACTAAGAAATTATAGGCTACGCTATTAACATATAAAGTGTTTACGATAGTGTGGCTTAATGAGTCGAAAAATTTTAATTGTAGATAGCAGCAGTGTTATCGCAATGAGAGTGAAAGTTTTACTAGAATTGATAGGTTGTGAGGCTGAGCTCGTTCATTACTCTATGATTGATTTATACTCTAACACCAGCCAGTATGACTTGGTAATTGGTGCTTACGGAGTGCCGTGTGAAGTAATAAAGTCGTTAGCTCAAAAAATCTCACAAGACCGATGTGTATTACTTGCCCCTAAAGCCGAAAGCGGTGAGCAACTTAGCGCCTTTAGCGAGCTTAATAAGTTAGTCCCTGATGCAACGGTTATTTATCCGTTTTTTTCAAATAAAGAAATTACCTCATTACTCGAAAACCTCTTAGAGCTTGGCTCTAGTCACGTTCTAAAACTCCCCACTATTTTACTTGTTGATCATATGCCTGAGCGCCTTGAAAAAATGAAAAGTAATTTAGTCGGGGCGCATATCAAAACGCTAACCGCAACTAGTGCTACCGAAGCGGTGGCAGTGGCTAATAAAAACAGTATAGATATTTTAATTAGCGATTTTAGCTTTGAAGATGGCACCGGTTTAAATATTTTTTCTGCTATTAAAATGTCTCAGCCAGATTGCCGATGCTTATTGTTTACCGCACGCCCTGAGCAAGTTTCAATGATTGAGGCAATTCGTAAAGGGGTCGAAGATGTTTTAATAAAGCCTCTAACCGATAGCGTACTGCTGCAATCGGTACATAAATTGTGGCAAACAGAGCTTTTAAAACGCCGTAACGCTGAGCTAGTTGAGCGTTTGCAAGATACCGTTGATGCATTAATCGAAAAAGACAGCCTACTACAAGTTATTTATAAAAATACGCCTGACGCCATTATGTTATTTGAGCGCAGCGGCAAAGTAATAGAAGCAAACGATGCCTGCTTAAGGCTGTTTAAGCTGCCCTTTGACAAACTCGCGGGTTTTTCGGTATTTGAATTTTTAGATGAGGAATCAAGTGCTGAAATAAAAAATAAAATCAGCACACTCAATCGTAACCGCCAATTTAGTAGCGACCTACGTTTGCAAAAAACAGACGGCGGGTATATTCCGCTGGTTGGCTCGTTTAACGAAATAGACCACCATGGCGAAATTGCGTTAGCGGTTATATTTAAAAATGTAACTCACTTAAAACAAAAAGAAGAATTACTCCTTGAAGCCAAAGACCTACTTGAGGAGCAAGTGCGAGCTCGTACTTCGCAGCTAGAGCATGCTAAAAATGTGGCCGAAGCTGCCAATTTAAGCAAATCGGAATTTTTGGCTAACATGTCGCACGAGTTACGCACCCCTATGCACTCTATATTAAGCTTTTCTCGATTTGGTTTGAGTAAGTTAGAAGCGGGCGATTTTGCTAAAGATAAACTCTTAAAATATTTATCCCGTATTGAAAGCAGCGGCGAGCGTTTACTGTCGTTATTAAACAACTTACTTGATTTATCTAAATTGGATGTAGGGAAATTTCCATTTAACCCACGTCCATACAATATAGAAAGCATTATAAAAACCAGTATTGATGATGTCTCTGGTACGGCTATGGAAAAAGAAATTGAAATTGTTTTTTCAAAACCCGGGCCAGTGGTTGTGCAGTGTGATGAAGAGCAAATTAATCAGCTATTGCGCAATGTGTTAGGTAACGCACTTAAATTTAGCGAACCTAAAAGTCGTATTGAAGTGAACTTAATGGCTGATCAAGATAGCGCCATTATTGATGTAGTAGACAATGGAATAGGTATACCTGAGGATGAATTAGAGCACGTGTTTACTAAATTTGTACAAAGCAGCAAAACGAACAGTGGCGCTGGTGGTACTGGTTTAGGGCTTGCGCTTTGTAGAGAGTTTGTAGCACTTCATCAAGGCGAAATTACGGCAAGTAATAATAGCGATGGTGGTGCAACAATTAGGATTCAGGTACCCCTAGAAATAGATTTAGATGAGCATTTAGCCGATGATAAGCTAGCAGTGCAAGATAGCTAATTATATGTGTAAGTAATGTTTAAATGATATTTAATTGGATGATGAAAATATGGCCTTAACTAAAATTCTTGCTGTAGATGATGAACCTTTCAACCTTGAAATTATTGAAGAAATTTTAGAAGATCTTGATTTCGAATTACAAGTTGCCACAAGCGGCCCTGAGTGTTTAGCCATGGTTGAAGGCTACATGCCCCAAGTTATTTTACTTGATGTAAGTATGCCGCAAATGAATGGCTACGAAGTGTGTAAAGCATTAAAGGCGAATCCGAATACCGCGCATATAATTGTTATGTTTGTTTCCGCCAGAGGAACGGTTGAAGAGCGTATGGAAGGTTACTCAGTCGGTGCTGAGGATTACATTGTAAAACCGTTTGGGCATGATGAGCTTAAATCAAAACTTAAAAACTTAAACCAAGTATTAATAGAAAAACAAAGCCTTGAAAAACAAGTAGAAGATGCAACATCTACGGCATTTAACGCTATGGCAAACAGTAGCGAAATGGGGCAAATAGTTAATTACATTGAAAACATTGGTTTTATTAATAATCCGCAAGATTTAGGTAAAGCCTTAATAGACTGCTTACAAACGTTTGACCTACAAAGTAATGTTGAATTTAGACATGGCGATACAATAGAGCACTTTGCTCTTAGCGGAGTGTGTTCGCCTATTGTAATTGAGCTGTTTGATATGCTTAAAAACAAAGGTCGCTTACATGAGTTTTCTCACCGAATATTAGTTAACTACGAGATGATAAGCTTATTAATTCTGAATATGCCAGATCACGACCCAGATAAACACGGGCGTATTCGTGACCACGTTTGCTTTATTGTCAGTGTGACTGAACAGCAGTTACGTGCAATTATGACCAAGCAAATGCTTGAGTCGCAGCAGCAAAAGCTAAATGATGTAGCCAGCACAGTGCATAGTAAGTTTCATGGCTTGATTGGGTTACTAAACGAAAACCGCGAAAGTAACGAAAAGGTATTCAAGCAATTACAAGAAGACTTAGAAGTACGCATACCCACAATGGGGTTAGATGAAGACCAAGAGGTATTTATTTATAAAAAAGTGGACGAAACTATTCAAAATTCAATTGCCAGAGAAGAGTCGGTTAAACAAGTTAAAGCCGCCTTTGCTGAAATTGAACAAGATTTATCTTTGTTACTTAAAAAATAAACCTTTCACAATAAGGCTCACCTGAGTGATTTACGCATCACGAGGTAAGCCTTTTTCGACAATTCTAATTAGGCGCTGTGTTTTACGAAGTTGTTCTCGTTGTTTATTATTTTGTTGCTCAAGCGCCCACTCTATATGCTCTTTTACTAGCTGCGAGCTAGACTCATGTTTGCTTTCTAAAGCGTTAATAATGCTAGGGCTAAAATCGGCATTGCCTAAACCCACCGCTAAATTACGCAACCAACGTTCGTGTCCAATACGGCGAATTGGGCTGCCTTCGGTATTTTTTAAAAATGTAGGTTCGTCCCAGGTAAATAGCTCAAGTAAGTCTTTGTTTTTTAATTGCGTACGGGGATGAAAGTCTTGCTCATCGGTAATTTGACCATAACGGTTCCATGGGCAAACCAATTGGCAATCGTCGCAGCCATAAACTCGGTTCCCCAATAATGCACGGTATTGCTCAGGTATAGGGCCTTGGTGCTCAATGGTTAAGTACGAAATACATTTGCGAGCATCTACCACATACGGCTCTACAATTGCGCCTGTTGGGCAAAGCGTAATGCAAGCTACACATTTTCCGCAGCCTTCAAACGTGTTTTCATTATCTATTGGCAGCGGTAAATCAACAAAAAGCTCACCTAAAAAAAACCACGACCCAGCTTCTTGGTTTATTAATAAAGAGTGTTTACCTCGCCAGCCCAATCCCGCTTTTTCAGCAAGCTGGCGCTCAAGCACAGGCGCAGAGTCTACAAATGGCCTAAAACCGTAATCGCCAATTTCTTGCTCTATTTTTTGGCCCAGCTTTTTTAGTCGGTTGCGCATTAATTTGTGATAGTCACGCCCTAATGCGTAGCGGCTAATGTAGGCTTTTTCAGTGTTTTTTAGTGTTTTGGCAAAACTAGCATCAGGGGGCAGGTAGTTCATTTTTACCGAAATAACCCGCTGGGTGCCAGGGACTAGTTCAGCAGGGCGTGCGCGTTTCATGCCGTGGGCTGCCATATAATCCATAGAGCCATGGTAGCCCGCATCTAACCAGCGCTGTAATTGTGCTTCGTGTTTAGATAGGTCTATATCGGTAATACCCACCTCACTAAAGCCGAGTTCTTGGCCCCAGGCTTTAATATTTTTGGCTAGCTGTTGATAGTTAGGGGTTGAGTTACTCACACACATTACACACTTAAATAATTAGCTGCGTAATTTACCATATTTATAAAGCGCTGTTGAATGTTGCCAGTTAAAATATTAAGGCAATATACCGCTCGGCTTTTGTTTTGTAATTGCTTATTGCACAAAACGCTTTAATTGCTGTTGTGTTTGTTGGCTAAGTGCATGTGATTGCTGGCTATTACTTAGTGCATGATCAATAGCGCTTTTAGCTTGCTCGCCTAAGGTAACAATTTGCTCTACCGATTGGTGAGTGTGCTGCTGCGCTTGCTCTAGCGTATGCACCGCATCCGCTATTTGCTGTAGCTGCTGTTGGTTTTGTTCAAACTCACCTAGCATTGTTTTAAACCCTTCAGAGGTATTACTAATGGCGCTTTGTGCGGTACTTGAGTGGCTAATTAACTGCTCACTTTCTTGATTGGTTTCGTTAACCAGCTCATTCATTTGGTTAATAAAGTCGCTTATTTGTCGGGTTGCACCACTTACTTTTACCGATAATGTACGTACTTCATCAGCAACAACAGCAAATCCTCTGCCAGCTTCACCAGCGCGTGCCGCTTCAATGGCAGCGTTTAGTGCCAGTAAATTAGTTTGATCCGAAAACTCCTCAACCATTTTTAAAATGCTGCGAATATTTTCGCTGTTTTCTTTAAGGCCAGACACCGTTTTAGAAAATCTTTGCAGCAAGGTACCAATAAGCGACACCTTATCGACTAAGCTTGCAAGCTCTTGCGACGAAAGCTTAACAAAGTCTAAGTGCTCGCTGTTAACGCTATGCACGCTGTCGGTATTGCTCACTATGCCCTCTAAGCTTTGCACTATTTGGTTACTCGCATTAATAATATTGTGGCTTAGCTGAGTTTGCTGCTCACTTAACTGCTGTGTATTTTGCATAGCGGTATTTACATCAAGATTACTTTGCTCGCTGGCTTTAGCGCTGGCGTGAGTTGTACTTAGTAAATCACTTAAGTGGTTAGTAAATAAGTTATATTGCGTACTTAGTTCTTTAAATTCGTCAAAAGAAAATTGCGGTAAGTTGGCGGCTAAATTAGCCTCTTGCTGGTTTATGTTTACTAAAGTGTCGCACATAGCTTTTACAGGGCGCACTATTAAATAGCGCATATAAAAAATAGTAAAGGCAAAGCCCGCTACAATAACCAAGGTTAACAACCAAAATGCGCTAGTACTGTGCTGCTCGCTTAAGCTTTGATATAACCAAAATAAGGTAATGGCCTGAAACAAAAAAACAAAGCTTAAATTACCCACTATTTTACGCGTAAGCGTATAAAAAAATGTTCGCTCAATATAATTATAAAATTGCATTACACCACTCATTTTTTGCTTACCCATCTAGGGCGTGTTGACCTTTGATGGTTGAATTTGCAGCAATATGTTTGGCTTTTAGGCAAGGCAGAGCCTATGAAGTGTGGTTATTCCCCATAAATAGGCGATAACGCTTGCATAAATGCCAAACATGCGCTGCCCTTTGGGTTCTGCCTAAGGGCGATAAACTCTTTGTTGCCTACATGGATGTAGGTAAGGGGCGTGAGCAGGACGCGGAAGCTTTACTCGGTTTTTACTTAGCCCACTAGGTTACAAGCCTCGCGCCGCGATTTAATCGCCCCTAGATTGAACAAATTTCAATCCGCAAAGATCATCACGCCCTAGCTAGATTATCGACTAAGTTACCGTTAACTCAAGTAATAATGTTTGCTAAATATTTTTTAGAACGAGCGGGGTAATTAGTAAAAATACCATGCACCCCAATTTTTATCATAAAATCCATGTCTTCTGGCCTATCTACGGTGTAGGCATAAACTTGCAGGCCTCGTGCTATGGCATCATCTACAAAAGCTTTATTTACAAAGCTTTTGTCTACATGAACACTATACGCATTTAACTGTTGAGCAAACTGTGCATAATTTAACGGAATTGATGAGGTTAACGCGCCAATTTGTAACCACGGTAACCTATTTTTAAGCCAGTGAATTTGATGGTGATCAAACGACGACACTAAAATATTACCTTTAGTAATAACACCTTTAGCAATATTGTTGTTTAAAATAGTGGCAAACTTTTCCAGCTCAAAGGTATGTTTAAGCTCTATATTGAGTAATGTTTTATTGTTATTCCAATCAAGTAATTGCTGTAGAGTGGGGATTTGCTCGCCGTTACCGGCATCCAACAGACTAAGTTGCTGCGCGGTAAAGTCGCTTACTTTACCGTGCCCGCTGGTGGTTCTATCTAGCCACGAGTCGTGTATGAGCATATAGTCATCAAGCGCACTTTGAATATCAACTTCAATGCCATCCACCCCTACATTTAACGCTTCTAAAATAGCGCTTTTAGTGTTTTCTGGGTAATTGCCGCTTGCCCCGCGGTGCGCAAATATTTTCATTTTCTAGCCTTTTGAGTAATAGACCACGTTTCAAAACAGGCTGCACTGACTATAAGTGCACCGCCAATAAGTGTTAGTAGCGTTGGGCGCTCATGAATAATAACAATAGCCAACAAAGTGCCGTAAAGCGGCTGCAAGCACGAAATTAACCCCGCAGTAGCTGCTGATAAGTGCTTTAAACTCGCTGCAAATAGCGAGTGCGGTGTAGCGGTAAAAATAATACCCGCCACAGCAATTAAAATAAGGTCGTGGTTACTCACCTCATACACAGGGACCTTAATAAATGCGAAAAGCATAACACTTGCCACTAAGGTTTGATAAAACATGGTTTGTGGACCGCCATACTGGCTAAAAAAGCGCTTATGGGTAATATTTCTAATCGAAAAAAACAAAGCCGAAACCACACCCATAATAACCCCTAAGGTTACATCGTCGCCTAAATTTGCGCTGGGTACGAGTAAATATATACCAAATACAACCACAGCTGCGCTTATAATATCTTTTGCTTGGGGCCTGCTTTTATTAAACAAGGGCTCTAAAAACACCGTCATTACTGGGTAGCTAAAAAAAGCCAGCATACCCACAGTTACGCCCGCCATTTGCATGCCTGCAAAGTAAGTAACCCAATGCATGCCTACTGCCACACCTAAAAATAACGCAATGAGGTAATCTTTTGGTTTGTTTAACTTAATTTGTTTTTTTTGAAAATACAGCATAGCCAAAATTGCCATGCCAGCAATAGCGGTACGGTACACCGTAATATCAATTGCATTTAACCCTATTAACTTTGCAAAAAGGGCGGTGCCCCCAAAAAGTAACACGGCAATATGTAAGTAAATCAGGCTTTGCTGTTGTGGCTGCATTTAAATGAGAACTCCTTTTTTTATTATCTTATCACTGGGTGCGAACTCACAGGATGAAATTTTTAAAACATGACAAATGTCAGCAAAGTTAATGACATTTCACACTCTTATTATTTTTTGGCTTTGGCATAGTTAACTTATCTTAATGGGAGGTGGCTATGAATACGTTAATTTTAATAAGTCTCGCTATTAGCGAGTTTTTAGAATCACTTAGCTTTAGTGTTTCAATAAATGATTACTTTATACTCATTAGTATTTTTGTGTTATTTATATTTATTAATAAAAATAATGTTATAAGCAATAACAATGAACTAGGGGCAGTGGCATGAGTACAACAAATACGCTTTCAAAGCCCAGTAATAAAAAATTTTGGGAATACGCACCTTTAATTTTTACTGGGTTTTATTTGCTTCCGACTCTTTTTAATCTATCTAACTTGCCAGTCAATACCATTGTAATGAGCGTGGCGTTTTATATTGTATTTATTTTGCTTTACATAAAAGCCATGCACTGTGAAACAAAGCGTATAACAACGCTGTTTGTTATTATGTTAGTGGTGTGTTTTAGCGCCACATTTTATACCACCGGGACCTCTACATTATTTGGTTTTATCGCGTTTATAGCTGGTGAGTCATACGCTAAAAAAAGCAGATTATATGCCGTTTTTAGCCTTATATTTACGGTGGCGTTAAGCGCCTATTTGGCAGATATAGCAAACATAAAATACTTTTTAGCCGGCACTTTATTAATTTCAGGAGCGCTGCTGGCTTTTGGCATTGCAACCCAAAAAGAGCGCCTGCATAAAAAGCGCGAACAAGAAAGCGCTAACCAATTAGAGCAATTAGCTGCTATTGCTGAGCGCGAACGTATAGCGCGCGACCTACACGATATTTTAGGCCACTCACTATCATCTATTGCTTTAAAAGCTGAGCTTGCTAATAAGCTAAATCAAGGAGAGCGCTACGAACAAGCCAATAACGAAATAGCACAAGTAGCAGATCTGGCAAGGCAGTTACTTAGCGATGTAAGAAACGCCGTAAGCGATTTAAAACAACTTAATTTAATAAGCCAAATAGCCCAGCTTAAACAAAGGCTAATAGAGCAAGACTTTAACGTTAACTTTAATGTTGTATTAAATACTTTGCCTCCTAAAGTAGAAGGGATCGCAGGGCTTATAATTAAAGAAGCGGTAACTAACTTATTACGCCATAGTAGTAATAAAAACGCCGAAATAAGTATAGAGCAAACACAGCATCAGCTGCATATAAGTGTGGTTGATAACGCACCTTGCAGCACGTTAAACGCAGGTAACGGTTTAAATGGTATTAAAGAGCGTGCAGAGCAACTTAATGGCCATGCCGCGTTTACCTGTGGCGATAAGTTTACTTTAAACGTAATGCTGCCAATTTCAGCTAAGGATTAACAATGATCAAAGTATATTTAGTGGAAGATCAAGCACTCGTGCGTGACGCAGTAGGGGCATTGTTAAGCCTTGATTTTAATATTGAAGTGATAGGCCAAGCCAGTAACGGCCAAGATGCCCTTAATGCAATAAAAGCACTGGCCGATGAGGCATTGCCAGACATAATTTTAACCGATATTGAAATGCCACACATGAGCGGTATAGAGCTAAGTGAGCAAATAGCGGCCACGTTCCCAACCATTAAAATGGTTATTATGACCACGTTTTCGCGAGCTGGTTATATTAGGCGCTCGCTCGCCCTAGGCGTTAAAGGTTTCATTTTAAAAGAAGCGCCAAGTGATGAGCTTATCAATGCACTTAAAAAAGTAATGCAAGGGCAAAAAGTTATAGATCCAGAGCTTGCCATTAACGCGCTTGACGATGCCGACCCGCTCACCGATAAAGAGCGCAAAGCACTTAAGCTTGCAAGCGATGGCTTAAAAACAAGCGAGATAGCCAAACAGCTGTTTATAAGCGAAGGCACAACACGTAATTATTTATCCGATGCTATCGCAAAACTCAATGCCACTAACCGCGTAGATGCAGCGCGTATTGCAAAGCAAAAAGGCTGGTTATAATCGCGCTTATATTAAGTGATGATTAAGGCCATTAAGCGTATGTTTTACTTATTAAAGCGGTTTATTAAAAGTTTCATACGCTTTTACCTGTCTCATTTTACGTATATGGGTTAAAATACCTACATAACCAACTAACAAGATAGTGAATGTCAAACCAAGATCCAAATCTCAGCCGAGAACAAGAAAAGTACGAAAACCCAGTCCCTAGTCGTGAGTTTATACTTACTCACCTTCAAGAGCGTTCAAAACCTGCTAACTTCACGCAACTTTGTGATGAATTAGCTGTAAACGATACCGAACGCCAAATTGCATTTAAGCGCCGCCTTCGTGCCATGGAGCGCGATGGCCAATTGTATTTTAATAAGTTTAAATGTTACGCCCTAATTGACGAAGCCGGTTTAACCAAAGGCAAAGTAATTGGCCACAGAGACGGTTTTGGCTTTTTAGAAGTTGAAGGCGAGAGCAAAGATTGGTTTATAGCCAAGCATCAAATGAACATGGTGCTGCACGGCGACATCGTACTTGCTAAAGGCACAAAACGTGGCTCAGGCTCAAAATGTGATGCCCGCATAATTAAAGTACTCACCAACGAGCGCGCACCTATTGTAGGGCGTTATTTTGTTGAGCATGGTATTGCAGTTGTGGTAGCCGAAGACCCACGTATTACCCAAGATATTATTATTCTGCCAGGCAGTGAAAACGGCGCGCGCCATAACCAAATGGTGCAAGTGCAAATCACTCAAAACCCTAGCCGTAACATGAACGCGGTAGGTAAAATTATTGACGTACTGGGCGAGCATTTAGCGCCAGGTATGGAAATAGAGGTGGCACTGCGCAATCACGATATTCCTCATGTTTGGCCAGAAGAAGTGGAAGAACAAGTTGCTCATTTAGGTGAGTTTGTTGATGAAGCCGACAAACAAGGCCGTGTAGATTTACGCGACCTGCCACTGGTCACCATAGATGGTGAAGACGCCCGCGACTTTGATGATGCCGTATATTGTGAGCGTAAAAAATCTGGCGGCTGGCGCTTATGGGTAGCCATTGCCGATGTATCGCATTATGTAGGTATGAACACGCCGCTAAATAAAGAAGCGATTGCTCGCGGTAACTCAGTGTATTTTCCTGAGCAAGTAATTCCAATGCTGCCAAAAGTGTTGTCGAACGGTTTATGTTCGCTTAACCCTAAAGTAGACCGCCTGTGTATGGTGGCCGAAATGACGGTATCAGACGCAGGTAAGCTTTCGGGTTATAAGTTTTACGAAGCGGTGATGAACTCGCATGCGCGTTTAACCTACACCAAAGTAAATGCCATTTTACAAGGTGATGAAAAGCTACGCGAAGAATACGCACCCGTAGTGCCACATTTAACTGACTTACAGCAAATGTATATGGCGCTTAAATCGGCGCGCCAAACCCGTGGTGCTATTGAGTTTGAAACGCTCGAAACGCGTTTTGTATTTAACGCACACCGTAAAATAGAGTCAATTGTGCCGGTTGTTCGTAACGACGCGCACAAACTGATTGAAGAATGTATGATTTTAGCCAACGTATCGGCGGCTAAATTATTAGAAAAACACGAAGCCAGCGCGCTTTACCGTGTGCACGATGAGCCAGATCAAGAAAAACTAGGTAACTTTACTCAGTTTTTAAGTGAGCTTGGCATTCAAAGCACATTAAGCGATGAGCCAACACCGAAAGAAATTACCCAAGTGTTAGCCCGTTTAGGCGACCGCCCTGAGGCCGAGCTTATTCAAACCATGCTACTTCGTTCAATGAAGCAAGCGGTTTATCAGCCAGACAACATAGGCCACTTTGGCTTAGCGCTGCCTGCGTACGCACACTTTACCTCACCGATTCGTCGTTACCCTGATTTAGTGGTACACCGTGCAATTAAAGCGGTAATAAAAGCACAAGGTCAGCAAACATCGGGCGCATACGCGTACACCGATGATGAAGTAGACCAACTAGGCGAGCAATGTTCAACCACCGAGCGCCGCGCAGACGACGCAACGCGTGAAGTTGCCGACTGGCTTAAATGTGAGTTTATGCAAGATCACGTGGGTGATGAGTTTAACGGGGTTATTTCATCCGTTACTAACTTTGGCTTATTTATACGCCTAGACGACTTACAAATTGATGGCCTGATCCATGTTACTAATTTAGGTGATGAATACTTCCATCATGATGGTGCAAAACACACCCTAATTGGCGAGCATACACATACCGTTTACCGCCTTGGCGATAAAGTAACGGTACAAGTTGCTTCGGTAAGTTTAGATGAGCGCCGTATAAATTTAACGCTCAGTGGTGATGTGGCTCAAGATAGATACGCGCGTCGCCGTGGCTCAGCTAAAGGAGCAGGGCGCGGTAAATCAAGCCATGCACCAGCAAGTGTAAGATCGCAGCTTAAAGCGGGTAAAATCCCTGGAAAAAACACATCAGGCGATGAAAAACCCAAAGCTGGCAAAAAACCAGCCAGTAAAAGCAAAGGCAAACCAGCGGGTAAGTCTGGCGCAAAACCAGCCGGTAAAAAAGCCGCTGAAACCACCGCTAAGAAAAAACCGAAAAAAAAGGCAGTTAAAAAGCCTAAAAGACCAGGCAAAAATGCCCGTAAACGTAATAGCCCAGGAGCAAACAATACGTGAGTAATGAATTAATTTTTGGCTTTCACTCTGTTGAAGCAATTTTAGCAAAAGAGCCAGAGCGTTTTTTAGAAATTTATGCCCTAAAAGGTCGTGATGATAAGCGCTTATCCCCGATTATTAATGAAGCACGTAAATTTGGTATTTCTGTACAATTTATGCAGCGAAAAGCGCTAGATAACAAAGCAAACGATGAGCAGCATCAAGGCATTATTGCCAATGTAAAAGCTGCGCGTGTTTACAACGAAAAAGATTTAGATGAGATCATTGCTCGCGAAGATACGCCGTTTTTATTAGTACTAGATGGCATAACCGATCCACATAATTTAGGTGCCTGCCTACGTAGCGCAGATGCAGCAGGTGTACACGCTATAATTGTACCTAAAGATAAGTCGGCCAAGCTTAACGGCACAGCACGTAAAGTAGCCTGTGGCGCAGCCGAAACCGTACCGCTTATTCAGGTAACAAACCTGGCGCGTACGCTTCGCGAAATTAAAGACGCAGGTGTTTGGGTTGTGGGCACCGCTGGCGAAACAGACACCCATGTGTTTGATGCAAACCTTACTGGGCCAATGGCAATAGTAATGGGAGCAGAGGGCGAGGGCATGCGCCGTTTAACGCGTGAGCATTGCGACGTGTTAGTTAAAATTCCGATGGCAGGAAGTGTTTCTAGCTTAAATGTATCGGTAGCCACCGGTATTTGTTTATTTGAAGTGCTACGCCAACGTAACGTAAATAACTAATATCCATTTGCTTAATTAATATTTTTATTATTAGGCAGCTAAGCGTGTCGATAGACAAAAACTCGTTATTTAATCGTTTAAATGAGGGTTTTAGTTAGCGCCAGGTTTAGCTTACAAAACGCCGAGGTTATTTTAACCTCGGCGTTTTTTATGTAGCGTAGTTGGTAATTTTACAGGTTAAGCAAATCGCCAACGCGCACTAATAGCCTAAACGTAATGCGATAAACTCAGCAAGTTTGTCTACTGCATGCTCCGACTCCCCACCGCTTTTTATTAAGCTAATACCTATGCTACCAAGAGCTGGTAAATATTTACTTTGCGCCTGAAAATTAAGATCGCTTGGCACCGTACTTTTAGCCAGTACAGTAATACCCAAGCCTTCTTTTAAAGCGGCAATAAGGCCGGTTAAATCGGCATTGCTGTAAACAATTCGGTATTTTATATTGGCACTTTTAAGTGCATCTGTAGCGCGGCGCCTATAAATACAGCCCTCGGGCGCGGTGACTAAGGTTACTACCTCATTTTTTGCCTGTGCTAGGTCGCCCACCCATACTAGCTCGTCTTGCATAAAAATAGGGAACTTGTCTGAATTAAGGCGCTCGTTAAGTGCTAAAACAAGATCAAATTGATCTTGCCTTGAGGCTGACAGTAAATGTTTACTTAAGCGCGATTTAACCTCCAGCGATACCTCAGGATAAAGCGAGACAAAATCACCAATAATAGAGGGTAAAATACGTGCTGCAAATTCGCTAGGAATACCCAAGCGCACTTTACCGGTTATGCTTTCTGAGGTGAACTGCTGCAAAATAGCATCGTTATACTGCATCATTTGTTTTGCCATAGGCAAAAGTAGCTCACCGTACTGATTAAGCACCTGGCGCTGGCCCTGCTTTTTAAATAATTTATAACCGAGTAAATCTTCAAGGCGTTTAATTTGCAAGCTTACCGCAGGTTGCGATAACCCCAGTAGGTCGCCGGCTTTTGCAAATCCACCTACCTCAACAACCATTACAAAGGTACGCAAACTGTCGGTTGATATGTTTTTCATATTTAAAATTACAATTTATATAGCTATATATATAAGTATTATTTATCAATTGATAAATAATTACAATTTGTTGTTGTCACAGTGGCGCAATATACTTTTGGTATCAAAAATACACAGGTGTTTGTTATGACTTTTAACCCAATAATGTTTGCCCGCCACAGCAATGCTGCAAGTGCAGTTACCAATGCCGTGCAAGCAAATAACAACCTCGTTGTAATGGATTTTAGTGGCAGTGAAACCAGTGTATTTTTAAGCACTATTTTAGGGTTAGATCTCACAAAGCTTACAGCCAGCGGCTTAGGCCTAAAAGGCACGCTTGATGGCGATTTAAATTCTGATTACAGCTTTGCCGTTTATTACTTTAGCGAAACCGCATTTAGATTTGTATTACCGCACAGCGCAAGCTTGCAATTACAAGCACTGATAAACGAGCAGCAACTTCGTTTTGATATTGATTATGTACTACGTAGCGACCTTGCAACTCTTGCGCTGTGTGGAGCAAACGCATTTGATACCTTAATTAGCGCGTTTAAATTAACGCCAGGGCTGCGTTTATCTAACCCACTACTATGTTATGGCGCGCAAAGCGGTGAAGTATTTATTACCGCCATAGATAAAAACGACGAACAGCACTTTGTGTTAGTAGCCAAGCAACAAGAACTACAAAAATGGCAACAGCACTTACAAGCACAAGGTTTTGCCCTAATGCAAAACGAAGCTGCCTAATACATAAAATAACCGGTAAACATAACCGTGTTTACCTGTTGAGTTAAATCTATTTAAGCCACGCCCGCACAGGGTTAATTTAAAAGTGAAGGAATGTTATGACTTCTAAAACTGTACTACATGCTAAGCACCTTGAAGCAGGCGCAAAAATGGTTGATTTTCATGGCTGGGAAATGCCAATCAACTACGGCTCACAAATAGAAGAACACAATGCAGTGCGTACCGATGCAGGTATGTTTGACGTATCACACATGACCATTGTTGATATTGAAGGCGAACAAGCAAAAGCATTTTTACGTAAATTAGTAGCAAACGACGTAGCAAAATTAACCGTACCAGGTAAAGCGCTTTACACTGGCATGCTTAACGAGCAAGGCGGCGTAATCGACGATTTAATTATTTACTACTTTAGCGAAACGTTTTATCGCTTAGTGGTAAATTCTGCCACCCGCGAAAAAGATTTAGCTCACTTAGCTAAAGTATCTGCCGACTTTACAGTAACCGTAACTGAGCGCCCAGAGTTTGCAATGATTGCAGTACAAGGCCCTAACGCTAAAGCAAAAACAGCCACTCTTTTAAATGCCGAGCAACAAGCAGCCGTTGAAGGCATGAAGCCATTTTTTGGTGTACAAGTAGGTGATTTATTTATTGCCACAACGGGTTATACTGGCGAAGACGGTTACGAAATAGTAGTACCGAACGAGCAAACAGCCGATTTATGGCAACAACTGCTAGATGCAGGTGTAGCGCCAGCCGGTTTAGGTGCACGTGACACGCTACGCTTAGAAGCAGGTATGAACCTTTACGGCCTAGATATGGACGAAAGCGTATCGCCACTTGCAGCTAACATGGCATGGACTATTGCATGGGAACCAGAAGATCGTGACTTTATTGGTCGTGACGTACTTGTTAAGCAACGCGCCGAAAAAAGCACCCATAAACTTGTTGGTTTAGTGCTTGAAGAAAAAGGCGTATTGCGTAGCGGCTCAAAAGTAATTGTTGAAGGTGGTGAAGGGGTAATTACCTCAGGTACTTTCTCACCAACACTTGGTTTTAGTGTAGCCCTTGCACGTGTACCGCGTTCAACAGGGGATACAGCCCAAGTAGAAATGCGCAAAAAATTAGTTAACGTTAAAGTAGTAAAGCCTAGCTTTGTACGTAACGGCAAATCAATCATTTAAAAATTTGGTTATACCAATCACAATAATTATTGTGATTGGTATCCTCCCAATCTAAACCAAAGGAACAAAATAATGAGCAATATCCCTAGCGATTTAAAATACGCCTCTTCTCACGAGTGGGTTCGCAACGAAGGTGACGGTACATTTACTGTGGGTATTTCTGAGCATGCGCAAGAGCTGCTTGGCGACATGGTATTTGTAGAACTACCAGAAGTAGGCGATGCAGTAGATGCAGGCGAAGACTGTGCAGTAGCAGAGTCGGTTAAAGCTGCATCAGACATTTACGCACCAGTTGGCGGCGAAATTGTAGCGATTAACGAAGAGCTAGAAGACGCACCAGAAACGGTTAACAACGACCCATACGGTGACGGCTGGTTATTCCGCATTAAAGCAACTGACGAGTCAGAGCTTGAAAACCTACTTAGCGCAGAAGACTACGCTAACACAATCGACGAAGAGTAATACTCTAAGTAGATGACAAAAGCCCCATTCACTGTTTTTGGGGCTTTTATGATTTAACGGCCTACTTCCCATACACAGTACGTTATTAAATCATCACATATTTTAATCAATACTAATTACCCGTTAGTATTTAGGATCATAGGAATCTAGACGCATGTCAAACGCCAAATCTCTTGAACAGTTAGAGCAAAAGCAAGATTTTATTCGCCGCCACATTGGGCCAAGCCCAGCACAAGTAAGCGATATGCTAAGTGCTTTAGAAGTATCAAGTGTGCAAGAGCTGATCGACCAAACTGTACCTGCAAGCATTCGCTTAGCGCAGCCATTAACAGTTGGCGAAAGCCGTACTGAAGTTGAAACACTAAGCTACTTAAAATCGGTAGCAAGCAAAAATAAAGTTTTCAAATCGTACATTGGCCAAGGCTACCACCCAACGCACGTACCGCACGTAATTTTACGTAACGTACTAGAAAACCCAGGTTGGTATACTGCGTACACGCCGTACCAGCCAGAAATTGCGCAAGGGCGTTTAGAGTCGTTATTAAATTTTCAAACTATGACCCTAGATTTAACAGGCCTAGATTTAGCAAGTGCCTCGTTGCTTGACGAATCAACCGCTGCTGCTGAGGCTATGGGCCTTGCAAAACGCGTATCTAAAGCTAAAAAAGCCAATGCCTTTTTTATTGCCGATGACGTACACACACAAACAATCGACGTAGTAAGCACCCGTGCTGAGCAGTTTGGTTTTGAAATCATTGTAGGTAAAGCAGAAGATGCCGTTAACCACGACATTTTTGGCGCACTTTTCCAATACCCAACTACATCAGGTGAAGTAGTCGATATAACCGACCTAATTGCTGGCGTACAAAGCAAAAAGGCCATTGCCTGTGTTGCTGCCGACATTATGAGCTTATTACTATTAAAAGCACCGGGTAAATTAGGTGCCGACGTAGTACTTGGTTCGGCTCAGCGTTTTGGTGTACCTATGGGTTACGGCGGACCACACGCTGCATTTTTTGCAACGCGTGACGCATACAAACGCTCATTACCAGGGCGTATTATTGGTGTATCTAAAGACCGTTTAGGTAACGATGCACTGCGTATGGCCATGCAAACGCGCGAACAACACATTCGCCGCGACAAAGCCAACTCAAACATTTGTACAGCGCAGGTACTACTTGCCAACATGGCCGCGTTTTACGCGGTGTACCACGGCCCACAAGGCTTAAAAACTATCGCGCAGCGTATACATCGCTTTGCTGATATTTTAGCAACTGGCCTAAAAGCTAAAGGTGTAGCACTTAAACACAGCACCTGGTTTGATACGCTAACAGTAGTGAGCGACAGCAAAGACGACGTAATAGCGCGTGCACTTGCCAAAGGCGTTAACTTTGCCACAAACCACGACGGCGAATACTCTATTTCGGTTTCAGAAACTACCACACGCGCCGATGTAGCTGAGCTATTTGATATTGTACTAGGTGAAGGCCATGGCCTAAGCGTAGATGGTATTGCAGCCGATATTGAAGCAAACGGTAGCGACTCTATTCCAGCTAGTTTAGTACGTGATGACGAAGTATTAACGCATCCAAACTTTAACAGCTACCACAGCGAAACAGACATGCTTCGCTACATTAAGCGCCTAGAAAACAAAGATTTAGCGCTTAACCACTCAATGATCTCGTTAGGTTCATGTACCATGAAACTAAACGCGACCGCTGAGATGATCCCAATTACATGGCCTGAATTTGCAAACTTGCACCCATTCTGCCCGCTCGATCAGGCCGAAGGTTACCAAATAATGATTAACGAGCTGCACGACTGGCTAGTTAATATTACTGGATACGATGCAGTTTCACTACAGCCAAACTCTGGCGCACAAGGTGAATACGCAGGCTTAATTGCTATTCGTAAATACCACGAGTCACGCGGCGATGCGCACCGTAACGTATGTTTAATTCCAAGCTCAGCGCACGGTACTAACCCTGCATCTGCGCAAATGGCCAGCATGAAAATTGTAGTGGTTGATTGCGATAAAAACGGTAACGTAGACATGGGCGATCTAAAAGCGAAAGCCGAAGAAGTGTCTGAAAACTTATCGTGTATTATGATCACATACCCATCTACACACGGCGTTTACGAAGAAACCATTCGTGAAATTTGTGACATTGTGCACGAGCACGGCGGCCAAGTTTACATGGATGGCGCAAACATGAACGCGCAAGTAGGCGTAACAAGCCCAGGCTTTATTGGCTCAGACGTATCGCACTTAAACTTGCACAAAACGTTTTGTATTCCGCACGGCGGTGGCGGCCCAGGTGTAGGCCCAATTGGTGTTAAATCGCACCTTGCGCCATTTATGCCAAACCACAGCGTAATTAACGTACCGGGTACAAACATTAACAACGGTGCAGTATCAGCAGCGCCTTACGGCTCAGCCGCTATTTTACCTATTTCATGGGCTTACATTACCATGATGGGCTCAGAGGGCTTAAAACAAGCTACTGAAATGGCGATAGTGAATGCTAACTACTTAACGCACGAGTTAAGCCAGCACTTCCCAATTTTATACCGTGGCCGTAACAACCGCGTTGCGCACGAATGTATTGTTGACCTACGCCCACTTAAAGAGCAATCAGGCATTACCGAAATGGACGTAGCTAAGCGCTTGCAAGATTACGGCTTCCATTCACCAACCATGTCGTTCCCTGTAGCGGGCACGTTAATGATTGAGCCAACTGAATCTGAGTCAAAAGGCGAGATAGACCGCTTTATCGAAGCTATGGTGTCAATTAAAGGCGAAATCGACAAAGTAATCTCTGGCGAATGGTCAATTGAAAACAACCCACTTGTATTTGCACCGCATACACAAGCTGACGTGTTAGGTAACGAATGGGACCGCGCGTACGACCGTTTTTACGCTGCATTCCCAGTGCCTTCAGTAGCAAAAGACAAGTTCTGGCCAACCGTTACACGAATAGATGACGTATACGGCGACCGTAACTTGGTATGTTCATGCCCAGCGGTTGAGACATACCGTGATTAAGAGCAGAGACTAATTTTTTGACCTTTAATGGGGAGTAAGCTCCATTATAGTTTGAAAATTTATCAAAATTATAAAAGCCGTTGCAGCAATGCAGCGGCTTTTTTGTGTGTGGTGATTCGCCATAAATTATATGAACGTAGGTTGGGTAGAGTGATACGAAACCCAAATATACTTACTCGCTCAAAAGCCAAGAGTATGTGTTATTAGTTGTAGGCGTTTAGCTTGCTGACGCGCGGGCGGCAGCCCGAATAAGTATTTGAATAGGTACTTGGAATTACTATTACAGATAGCGCGAATACGTTTCGCACTTTTTTAAAGATTAGAAACCTTATTCAAGGTTTTTGCTAGATTGCTGGCGGCAACCAAGGGGCGGCTACCGCCGACCGCCCCTTGGAATCCCACGGCGCCCCGAGCATCACGCTGTTTCCTTCAAATCACAATTGATGTGAACGTAAACGGCGAAGATAGGCCATCCATGGCGTAGTTTCACCTTATCGCGCATCCATGCGCGACATTACTCATCAATTGCTATTTTCAGGGCGCGATGACGGGGGAGGGTGTTAAACGTGAGATTAGTGTTTGCTCTTGGCAAGAAACAAGACCTGTCCTCGTTCTTGTCCAATAATAATTTATTGTTACTGAAAATTACTACAACTCAGTGAGAATACGTGGGCTAACATTGGAAATATTAGCCTCATACAATATGAATCAATGAATTAAAACCCCGTGTCTACTTTATCGGGCTCAGATCATATTGCTTATGGCTTTATAGCCTTTTTTATCAAGGGCAGCAACGGATTGCATATCAGTTGTTCGGTATAAATAGGGTAAGTTTAGGCACTTAAAGTAGATATAAATTTCCTACCACGCAATCAAGTTACTACTTCCGTAAAGCTCTAGAAAATAATTAAATAGCAAAAGGCTTCGATAAAGCCATTATATATTTGACAAATAAGTATAAAACATAATAATTGGCAAAAATATCATAGGGAGACGAAACTATGTCAGAGCTTGGAACTTGGGAAGAAAAATTAAAAACTAGAATTATTAGCGCATACCATTCTATCGGGACTCTATCACCTAGTGCACTTGCTGAATACTGTGAAGGAGCAAGCCCAAAAGACATTTCTAAAATACTTGAGAAGATATCAGAAAAAGAGTTGGAATCAGGTGTTAGAAAAATCGATTTCAAAGCTCAATCCAATTTCTTTTTTAGACTTCCTGCAGCTAACCCCGAGTTCTTTCAATGGTGGTACACACTTGAATCACAAGAAAAACTTGCGAGCATTATTTCCGAACATTTAGATATCAGAGCTATGAAAGGTTTATGCCTAGGTACCCCAACAATAGCAGCCTATTTGCACTCTATGAATGTAGATACAACATTATTGGATATTGATAGTGATATTATTACTTGTTACAAACAAGTAATGTCGAAAATTAACAATGATCAAACCATTTTAGCCTATGAATACGATGTTTACCATGAAATTGAAAGTCAGTTTGAACATGTGTTTGACTATGTTGTAATCGATCCGCCTTGGTATCAACCTTATTTTATAAAGTTCATCAACCGAGCTATCACTTCACTAAAAAATAATGGAATTATTTTCTGTTCGATACCAAAAGTTTTAACGAGGGATAATGTACAAAAACAAAGAGAAGAGCTAATTATTTCTCTATCAAGAGCAGGACATGAACTTTTATTTATTCAAAAAGGCACTATCAAGTATATTGTTCCAAAATTTGAAGAAGAAGCTTTAAGTAGCATCGATGACGAGTTCGAAATAAAACCCTGGAGAAGCTCTGATTTAATAGCTATTAAGGTAAACAATGGAAATCAACTTGAATTAGAGTCTAAATACACCGATATATCGGAATCACGTGTTAAGCTATTTTCTAGACAAAAGTCTCAAGCATTATTCAGAGTATTTTTAGATACTTCTAACAATGATATTTCATCCGTTAATGCCATAAAGGAAATCACCAAGTATTCAGAGACTGTAAGTAAAAGAGATGTCGTTGATAACTTTAACCTATGGACATCAAATAAAAAAGCATTTTACATCAGCGATATAGATGTAGGTGAAAAGATACTAGAGTGTTGGGCATTCGGTAAAACGAAAGTAAAAACTATCGGGGAATTAGCGTCATTAGGAAATGTTAATTCCCAAGCAGAAGCGCAAGAGCTTTTTGATGAGTACGAGTCAAAATTAGATCTTTGGAATCAAAACTCAGAAGGTGATATAAGGCGTACAGATGAAAAAATTAAAGAATTAACTTTATCAATTAATGACGATAACTTTGCTTCCCCACCATCTGAAAGAGAACATCTAAATTCCAGTGACGGCTACCGAATCGAGTTTCAAAGGGATAGAGATAGAATAATCTGGTCATCAGGCTTTCGTAAGTTGTCCGATAAAACACAACTATTCCCATTAGATGAAGATGAGCACCTTAGACAAAGACTAGCTCATAGTATTGAAGTTTCTCAGTTGGCTTCAACTATTGCTGCAAGCTTTGGACTAGATAAAGATTTGGTTGAAGCGGGTGCATTAGCACACGATATAGGTCACACCCCCTTCGGGCATGCAGGAGAGCATGCATTAGATATTTTACTTAAAAATCATCTAAGTATTGACTGTGGTTTTAATCATTATGAGCACGGTGTAGATGTCGTTCGATACCTTGAAGGCCCTTATCAAAACAGAGGGTTTGATTCTCACGCAGGGCTTGATTTAACACCAGAAGTCTGTGATTGCATTTTGAAACACACATATTGCCATCATGGTAGTGAAGACAAAGACAGTATATACGCCAATTCCAAGCATCAAGACATAATTAAGGGTGGTTACTCTCACTTAGAAGGTCAAGCAGTCCGAGCTGCGGACAAAATATCTTATCTATTATCAGATATAGAAGATGGTATTAAACTGAACGCGATAACATATACAGATTTGATTTCCTGCAGACTATTTCATCGAAGTCCTGTCGATTTTCGCCTTCGAGAAGGTGAGTCTCTATATTTAAAATTCATCGAGCAGCGTGGTTCCATTATAAAACTATTAATGGAAGACGTTATTCTTGAGTCTTCTAAGAGGTTATCCAAAATTAAAAGTAGAAAAGACGTTTTTTCATTAGGGGATTACGCCATATTCCATAGTCCAACTATTGATGCAGATATGGATGAAGTATGGACGAAAATTCAAGTAGCAAAATTACATAAAGATCCACGAGTTTTATCAGCCAATTTAAATGCTTCCAGAATGGTTTCAGAACTCACTATTTTGTACATCGCATTTCCTAGCTTAATCGATAATGAATTCAGAAAAGAGCACATAAGATTAAGTAGTCAAGATTCAGCATACATGAAGTTCTATAACTCATATGGGAGTGGTAAAAATAAACAAATTAAAGTTAATACTGATATTTTTAAATTTATGCCAATGGATCGTGTAATTGGAGAAGAAAAAACTATCAATTTTGCGAACTCTGTTCAGGATATCAACGTTTATGACATTGTTCTTGCTAAAGACTACGTAGCCAGCTTAACAGACAAAAAAATTAAGAAACTCTATGCTAATTTAGTACGAACTTAAAAAACAAAGGGGTCAAATCTTGACTTCATACATCAAAAAAAACAAAGGGGTCAAATCTTGACTTCATACATCAATGGTCTAGATTTATAGTTTATTGCTCATTGAGTTTATTATTATGTCTAGACCGCTGCGGATAGAGTGAGCCAAAGGGGTCAAGTCTTGACTTTAGGCATCAAGAATTCAGATTAATAGTTTACTGCTTATTGAGTTAATTTCTATGTCTAGGCTACTGCGAATAGAGTATTAAAATGCGTTTTATCATGTGGTTAACCGCACAAAGGAATGTAAAACACCTTTTTAAGCGATGACGACTTTAGGCACTTTTACACTGCATTGAGCTTCATTACTGCGTTTAATTATTTAAAAAGCCAAAGGGGTCACCTATTAGAAAGTTCCGGTCAAGCAGGCAGCTGCGTTTTCTTGATCTTTTTATTCAAAAAACCAAGTGTTTTTATTATTTAACTCAATTTAAATATGACTACGCACCTAGTAATGACGTCGATTGGTGTGAATATGCACCAGTCACCCATATGAATTTAGGCAGTTTAATTAAGCATTATTGATGATTAATTAAGGCCCTTGGCTTTCGCCTCAGTCATCGTTTAGTACCAATGTCAGTCCAGTTTCTGGCTGTGTTTACACACTGCGCTGTAACAAGTCTGTGGTTTATGCTTACACATAACCAACCCTTTGTGGCTCAAATATTGGGCATATCCAGTATTTAAAATATGAGCGGTTAACGTGTAGGCTTAATCAAATCTAATGGTTTTACCAACCCCATTACTAGCTCAACACGTTAACCTAATTTGTTTTATAGACGCTAAGCAAACGCCTTGTGTTCATCAAATGGGACGTTGTCTTTTAGCACGTGGTAACACGCTCTTGCCAGTTTATGTGCAACGGTTTTAATCGCGATAACTTGGTTTGTTTTAGCTAACTTGCGTTGATAATACTTTTTAATTGTTGGGTTATACCGAATAGCAAAGTTAGCGGCCTCAGTAAACGCCCACGCTAAGTAACGATTACCATTCTTTTGATTTGTAGCGCCTTTCTTCTTCCCATTGCTGTATTTTGCACCTTTAACGCAGCGGCAATAGGAGGAGAAATTACCTGGGCTATCAAAACGTTTAATAGTGCCTGTCTCTAACATAATGGTCAGTGCTAACGTATTCCCAATCCCATCGATACTGGTTAGGTTTATAAACTCAGGGGAGAGCGATGTTTGTTGTAATATAGCGCTCTCTATTGCATTGATTTGCTGTTGAGCACAGCGTATTAATGAGAGGTTAGAAATGACTGACAATGCTGTATTCGTTGAGCTAAAGTCGGTGTGTACTTGCTCAACATTGACGCCTTTTCTGATAGCGGCCATTTGTTTGATTTTGTTGCTACTGGGCTTATATCCAAGATGACGCATGTAACAACTTTGCACTGATAATAAGTTTTTAGTGGACTGTTGAACAATGTCCATTCGTTTACGCATTAAGTCGCGAACAGCTCTGAGCTCACGAGGATAAATGTAGCCTTCTGGCAGAATTTTTAGACGTAACATTTCAGCCAACCAGCGTGCATCACTATGATCGTCTGCATATTTTAAGCCTGAATATTGTTGAATTGCAGCGGGGTTTGCTAAGTGAAGTGTAAACCCTTCATCCATTAAAGCATCGACTAACCAATACCAATTAAATGTTGATTCGACAACAAGCCCTGTTAACTTGTCTTTATAAGGGGTTAGAAAAGATAAAATGACAGACATATCATTATTTAAACGCTTGCAGTTAAGCGTTTCACCGTGTTCATTAATGATAGCAATGACACTATTATTTGAATGCAAGTCAATTCCACCATATAGTTTCATACCAAGCTCCTCGTGATACTGTTTATGTTTTGGCCAACACAACTGTATCGAAAAACTCGAGGAGCTTTCTATATGATTATCAAGTCTTGACTTTAGACATCAAGAGTCTAGATTTATAGATTACTACTCATTGAGTGAATTACTATGTCTAGACCGCTGCGAATAGAGTATGAGAATGCGTTTTATCATGTAATGAATCGGGGAAGAGGGCGTGAAAATACCTTTTTGAGCGATGACGACTTTAAGTATTTTTTATATTGTATTGAGCAAGCAAGCCTTCGCTTTAATATTGAAGTGCATTCTTATTGTTTAATGACCAATCATTACCACCTGCTAATCAAAACCCCTGATGCAAATTTAGGCCGAGCCATGAAGCATATTAATGGCCTTTATACTCAATACTTTAACCGAACCCATAATACAGATGGTGCACTGTTTAGAGGTCGCTACAAAGCGGTGTTGGTGGATGCTGATAATTACTTACTCCATGTTAGCCGTTATATACATCGTAACCCTATAGAAGCAAGTACACAGCTAGTCGATGAACTCATTGACTATAAATGGTCTAGCTACTCAGCCTTCATCAAAAAAGCGGCGACACCGAAATGGTTAGTTCGAGACTTTATATTTTCGCTTCAAGGAAAAAAGCGTAAATATGCTGCGTACAAACAGTTTGTTGAATATGAAAATAATAAAGAAATAAGCGCTTTTTATAGTGCTAAAAAGTTATTGTCGGTTTTAGGTTGTGAGGACTTTATTGAAAGTATAAAAGACTACATTGCCAAGCCTGATAGCGAAAGAAAGCTTGTTAGTAAAAATCACTCAGCAGATGAAGTTATAGCTTACTTAGCTCAATACTTTAATGTTGAGGTTAATGAGATTATAACGGTTAAAAAGGGGCGAAAAGAGAAAAATTTACCACGCTGGTTTGCTATTAAATTATGCCAAGATTTAACGGGGTTAAATTTGCAGGCATTAGCAGCTGTTTTTAATGTTGAGCATTATTCGGCGATATCGAAATCTGTAGGTAGGTTGAATAAATTAATGGTTGAAGATGAAAAGGTTAAATTACAATTGGAAAAACTTCGAGATTGTTTGATGTCTGAAGTCAAGATTTGACCCCATTTCCCACCATTTCCACAACTGTATCGAAAAACTCGAGGAGCTTTCTATATGATTATCAAGTCTTGACTTTAGACATCAAGAGTCTAGATTTATAGTTTACTGCTTATTGAGTGAATTGCTATGTCTAGGCCGCTGCGAATAGAGTATGAGGATGCGTTTTACCATGTGATGAATCGTGGAAGAGGGCGTGAAAATACCTTTTTGAGCGATGGCGACTTTAAGTATTTTTTATATTGTATTGAGCAAGCAAGCCTTCGCTTTAATATTGAAGTGCATTCTTATTGTTTAATGACCAATCATTACCACCGACTAATCAAAACCCGGATGCAAATTTAGGCCGAGCCATGAAGCATATTAATGGCCTTTATACTCAATACTTTAATAGAGCACATAACACAGATGGTGCACTGTTTAGAGGGCGCTACAAAGCGGTGCTGGTGGATGCAGGTAACTATTTATTGCATGTTAGTCGGTACATTCACCGTAACCCAATTGAAACGAGCACCCCGATGGTAGATGACCTTGCTAAGTATACATGGTCTAGCTATTCAGCTTTCATTAAAAGGGTAGCGATACCTAAATGGCTCGTCCGAGACTTTATATTTTCGCTGCAAGGTAAAAAGCGTAAATATGCTGCTTATCAACAGTTTGTTGAATTTGAAAATAATAAAGAAATAAGTGCTTTTTATAGTGCTAAAAAGTTATTGTCGGTTTTGGGTTGTGAAGACTTTATTGAAAACATAAAAGACTATATTGCCAAGTCAGATAGCGAAAGAAAGCTTGTTAGTA